>NZ_JBTNDP010000001.1:0-943948 GCF_054510925.1 Arthrobacter sp. MDT2-16 | reverse complement strand
TGCGCAAGGAAAAGATCGAACTCCTCGACGACACCACCACCGACGGCACCGACACCACGGGCCGCCGCCGTTAGGCAGAACGACCGCGGCAGGTCGGGCAGCTACGTGACCTGCAGGTAGCGCGCTGCACATGCAAGCGCCCCACTGCTGAATCAGTGTGAAAAGAAGTGGGAGGCACCCTGAGCGGGGGTGCCTGCCACTTCTTCCATGTCACGGGTCCATTGTTCTCAGGCGAATCCTCAGGCGGACAGCGGGCGGAGGCGCTCCTCGTTCACGGGGAAAGGAACCGTGTAGTAGAGCTGCGGTGCCGTCATATCGCCCCAGTCATCTTTCTTGACCCGGATTTCAGCGGGTGAGACTTCGGCAATGCGAACGCGCAACCAGTCACCGGTATCCAACCGCACCTCGTACCGGTGGGTGAGGTAGGTGAGCCCGAGCTCATCGAGAGTCTCTTCCGCGCTCAACCAGTCCACGACGCCGGTCCTGCCGCGTCCCAGCAAGTCGATAGCGACAAATCCCTCATCGACGGGCTTGATCCAGCCGACCCGCTCCCCGTCCTCCGCCCGTCGGTGTTCGATCCAGTCCGGTTCCATCGCTCGAAAGTAGCATCCCGCTCGAGCGAGCGATCACCGATGCCGAACCAGTGAGGGACCGCTCAGCGTACAGATCCCTCGTCAAGTGATCGGCGAGGGGCACCGCAGGCTCAGACACCGCCGGCCGGAGTTGTTGCGAGTTGTGGTGGTTGCGGTAGACATGTGGGAGCAGTCAGCGACACCGGAACCCGCGGATGCGGCTTCACGGGAGCGGTCTGCGGATACCGGGTCACTAACAGAAGAGGGATCGAGCGCCATGTCCGAAGAGGATCTTCATAGGATTGCCGTCGCCGCGGCGGATAAGGAAGCAGCTGCGTTCGAACTCGATCACGCGGACCTGACCCTGAAGGAAGCGGTGGTCGTCGCCCTGGAGCACGGCACACCCCCCGAGGTAATTGCTGAAGTCGCGGACCTCGAACCCGAGGAAGTCATCGGCCTCGTCCACGGTGTCGAGGAACCAGCTCTCCTGAGCCTGGGCGAACTGGACTCGGCAGAGGCCCAGGAACCAGCATCGATGACGCTGCCGTCCATCGTGCAGGACGTGAGCTAGGGCACGAACCACCTACCTTCGGTGGTTTCGAGCAGCTGTCGCCGGGGCGCCGATGGCACGCCTCCTACTCACCCGAGGTGACCGTTCCTGTGTCGGTGACGGCGGTGGGCGGATGCAGGCCCCCGCAGCTTCCCGTGCCACTGCACCCTCTGTCACTGACTCCAGGACGCTCATCGGGCGTCGGGACGACTTCGCATCACGATGCACACCAGAGGGGATTGTCAGCAACAGCTGACAACCCCCTCTGGTGTGTAGCTGACTGGTTACTTGGTGGTCATAGGGCCAAAGGTGGCGTCAATGTCCGCCATCTCCATGTCGGCCGTGGCCTGAATCAGCTGAAGCAGTTCCGGGTCCAGTCCGGGGGCGAATTCCTCCAGGCGTTCGGGCGCGATCTCTGAGGGCACGCCCACAGGGGCCTGCTCGGTGGCGTCGAGCGTCGTCCCATCGTTCGAGGGTGACAATCCCTGGTAGATCTTGCCGGCCTCCGACTGTCCCTTGAGGTCGAAGGTGTACTGCTTGCTCTGCAGCCCGAGGTCGAGGAGCTTCTTCACCTCGGGGAATTGCTCGGCGTTGGTCTTCGGGATCGGTAGCAGTGATTTCCAGTTCACGCCGAGGGTCTCGAGGGCCTTGGCGTAGCCGTTCTCGTGCGCCTGGTCGCGGACGATGAGGTAGGAGATGGTGGAGCGGGCGGTCTTGTTGTCCGTCATCTCGTACATGCGGCACTTCTGCAGCCGTCCGGTCGCTTCGAGCATGAGGTTGTAGAGGAGATCCAGCGGGAGGTTGCCCGAGTTGTAGACGTAACTGCCGCTCCATGGGTTACCCGCCGAGTCCACGGGCAGGGCACCCTGTGCGCCGACGAGGTAGTGGTGGATGTTGCTTTGCGACAGGGCTAGGTTCAGGGGGATTGCGCCACCGGCGCCGGGGGTGTCCAGCGGATCGTCGAGTTTTCCCTGGTAGCGGGGCGAACCGTCGAGGAGTCGGGAGATCGTGGTGCCGATCAGCTCGACATGGCTGATCTCCTCGGTGCCGATCCCCTGGATGAGGTCACGGTAGGGCTTGGCTGCCGCTCCACGGAAGTTCATGCTCTGGAACAGGTACTGCATCATGGTGCGCATCTCGCCGAACTGCCCGCCGAGGCCCTCCTGCAGGGCGTTGGCTGCGGCGGGATCGGGCTCGTCGGGGATGATTTCGTTGATGAGCTGCTGGACGTGGAAGAACATGGGACCTCCTGGTAGGGGCGGGCAAGGAAAGCCGCCTTACCTTCACCCTTCACCGCCTGGACCAACACCACAAGGGTGCAGTACCCGGTTGCGGAGGATACGAGACGGACATTCGGGTGTATCCCGAGGCGTCCGAGGTATCAAGGAGGTGATCGACCCAGGTTCCGTGGTGACTGTCCTGGTGGGGGACCGGCTCGCGAACAGCCAGACTAGCGGCCTTGCCCGATCTGTGATCGACGGTGGGTTGTCTACCAGAGCCTTGTCATCGATCGTGTGTAGATGATGCAGTGAAGCGATGCATCGGATCCTGCTCCGCGAAGTAGTCATCGACGCTCCGGACGAGGTGTTCGCCAGGACTCGGGACTTCTGGGGTGCGGCGCTGCTCGCGGAGCCGAGACAGGTCGCGGAGCATCCGGAATTCACCGGGCTCGTTGGCCCCGCTGCGATGTCCTGGGTCGGGCTTCAGAATGTGGGTGGCGCAGCAGCCCGGTTGCACCTAGATATCGAAACCGACGATGTGGATGCCGAGGTGCAACGCCTGGTCACGCTGGGTGCGGCAATTGTCGGTGAGGGGCGAGCGTGGGTGGTACTGAAGGATCCCGCCGGGCTGCTTTTCTGCGTCGTCCCTCACGAGTCCCCCTGGTTCGAAGAGCGCGCCCGCGTCATCCCGTAGGAAGCCCCGGGTCAGCGATGGGACCAACACCTCGCAGAGTTCTGTGCTTCGGTCCTCGTCGCACTTCCCGGCCCTTCGGACATCTCCCTTCGCCCAGAGGCGAGTGGCACGTGGGCCGACATCGTCCTGCACGGGATGACCAGCCGCGCGCGGTCCTGCCCGCCGGCGATCAGGATCGGGGGCGGGGACTAAACTGGACACGCCGGAGTCCGCCCGGCCGCACCCCAGGAAGGCCCTCCATGGCTGCTGCATCGCCCGCCCCGGCCGCCGGCCGCGATACCGCCGACCTCCTGGTGTGGAGACCCTTTCTGGTCCGTGCCGCGGTGAGCGCCGTGTTCGGGCTGGTGACGATCTTCTGGCGAGAGCCCTCCACCCTCGTGATGTCCGTCGCGGGCGGTCTCTACCTCCTGCTGGTTGGCGCCGCCTACCTCTGGGCGCACCGCATGACCCACTGGGGTTCCCAGGGGAGGCTGCTCACCGACATCGGCGGCGGTCTGCTCCTCGGAGCGGGTATCGCGAGTTTCGTGTTCGTCGACGATCGCAGCTTCGCCTTCGCGGGCGCTGTGGCGCTGGTGGTGGCCGGCGCCGCCGAACTGGTCCGCGGGCTCGCGCTCCGCACTCATGCCGCGGCGCGGGACCTCGTCGTCGTCGGGGTGGTGGGCATGGTGACGGGCGGGATCCTCCCGTTCGTCGAGCAGCTCGGTGCGCACGCCCTGCTCGGCGTGACAGGTGGCGGGGCGCTGCTCACCGCCGTCGTGCTCGGCATCGCCGGGCTGAGTTACCGGCACGATTCAGCGCTCGGCGCATTGCCGGGATCCGGCGCCGCCGCCGAACCGGACCCCGTAAACTAAACCTCTACGCCTCGTAGAAATACCGCAGTACGGAAGGAGTGCCCATGGCCAGGCGCCAGCCGGGGAAACCCACGCAGGGACGATTCCGTCATGGCATCAAGGCGCCCCTCGTCTTCTCGGCCGTCCTGGCCGTGGTGGCCGGGGTTGCTACCTCGATCTTCGCCACAGGGGGCGGCGCCCAGGAGTTGCGCGTCGACCTGGGCCTCACGGCGGCCGGGATCGCCTTCATCGCCTCCCTCGTGATCTGCGCGATGCTCATGATGGCCGAGACCCCGAACCCCGAGCACCTCAGCGAGGGTTCCGGCGTACACCGCTCGTCGGCGAAGCCCGACCGGCGCACCGGCACCACGCAGCCGGCCCCCGAGCGCGACGATGAGCGCGACGACGAGCCGCGCTTCGGCGAGCGCCTGCCGAAGCAGGACACCTAGCACCGGCCCGGTGGTCCTGTTAGCCTCCCTCCATGGGGGAAGACATAGCAGGATTCATGAGGGACTTCGGCGCCATGGTGCGTCTCGTGCAGGAGGCGCAGCCGCGCTCGGCCCGAGGTAGGGAGCTCCTCGACACCCTCAGTGCGCACCTGGGTGCCGATGCGGGCGGTGTCGCGGTGGTCGTCGAGGAGGTGGCCGCCCACCGCTTCGTCGACGCCGACATCGTCCTCACCGACCTCGCGGGACAGGATGCGCGGCTCGTCGGGATCGGTGGAGGGGACCAGCGCCACCACTCGTCGCTCAGCGACATGCTCCAGCAGTCCGAGGTGTACGGGAACTACCCGCTCGCGCAGCCGGACTTCGCGAACCTGCCCGTCGGACCCGACCGGCAGCGCCAGGCCGTGGCCCTCGGGCTGCGGCTCTTCCAGCGCGACGGCGTGCCCCTCGCCGTCCTGCAGCGCAAGGCCGAACCCCGGTTCGGTCGCCAGACCGCCCTGCTCGAGGTCCTCTGCACGGACACGGCGGTCACGGCGGGCCTGCTCGCCGAGTTCCGTCAGCGCCTGCAGAGCGAGAGCGTCCTGAAGGGCCAGATCCTGTCCTTCAGCATGGAGGACTTCGGCCCGAGCAGTGCCGGCGTCACCTTCCACCACCGGCCGTCCATCACCGCGGACGACGTCGTCCTCCCCGAGGGGCTCCTGAACCGCGTCAGGGAGCACGCCCTCGGCATCGCCGCCCACCGGGATGCGCTCGTGGCGGCCGGCCAGCACCTCAAGCGGGGCATCCTGCTGTACGGCCCGCCGGGCACGGGCAAGACCCACACGGTCCGGTACCTGCTGAGCCAGAGCGAGGGCACGACGGCGATCCTGCTGGCCGGTGGGACCCTCGCGCACGTCGCGGAGGCGGCCCGTACTGCGCGCGCCCTGCAGCCGTCCATCGTGGTGCTCGAGGACTGCGACCTGATCGCGGAGGACCGCAGCTTCGGGCACGGCCCCCAGCCCCTGCTGTTCGAGGTGCTGGACGCCATGGACGGCCTGGATGCCGACGCCGACGTCACCTTCGTGCTGACCACCAATCGCGTCGACATGCTCGAACGGGCGCTCGCCCAGCGGCCCGGGCGCGTGGACCTCGCGGTGGAGGTGCCGTTGCCCGCCGAGCACGAACGCGCCGCCCTGCTGCGGCTGTATGCCGCCGACCTGCCGTTCAGTGCGGGGACGATCGGCGCGGCGGCGGGTCGGACCGAGGGCACGACGGCGTCCTTCGCGCGCGAGCTCGTGCGCCGTGCCGTCCTCGCGGCGGCGCTGCAGGGTGTGCCGGTCGCGGATGGGCACCTGCTCAGCGCGGTGGACGAGCTGATGGCGGACAGCGCATCGCTGACGAGGAGCCTGCTCGGCAGCAACCGTCAGGGACAGGACGACGGTATATCCGCCGTGCCGGGCGGCGGGGGATGGGCGCCCGGGGCGACGACGTACTCCCGGAGCTATTCGCCGGCCTACGGGTCCTCCCTCGCGATCTCCTTCGACGGCCCGGGGCAGCCGGGGTTCGCCGACGGCGGCTACTCGGAGGACGGCTTCCCGGAGGACGGCGTGGAGAGCATCGGCGTCGAGGGCGCCGGGCCGGACGGGCACGGCTTCCCGGGTCCCGGGGACGACAGCGGGCACTAGTGCCCGCCGGGGGAGGAGCCGCACGACCCGGGTGGGCTTCGGCGACGGGCGGAGCACGGCTCAGGCGGTCCGCGCCTTCCGTGCCCGATAGGCCTTCACATGGGTGCGGTTCCCGCAGTTCCCGGTGTCACAGAACCGCTTGGAGCGATTGCGGCTGAGGTCCAGCACCACGCCGTCGCAGTCCTCGGCGGCGCAGGACCGCAGGCGGTCGAGCTCGTGCCCGCGGATGACGTCGGCGAGGGCCATCGCGGCCTCCGTGGCCATGCGTTCCTCGAGCGGCGCCTCGGGAGCCGTGGCGTGGAGGTGCCAGTCCCACTCGTCGTGGCGGACCAGTTGGGGGAGGGCGTTGGCGCGGCGCAGGATCGCGTTGACGAGGGCGACGGCGTCGTCCTCCTCCGCGAACCAGATCACCTCCAGCTCGGTCCGCAGGGCGCGCACCGATCGCAGTTCCGCCTCGGTGTGCGTCCGGGACCCGGAAAAGCGCTGCTCCTCGAGGAAACGGTCCAGTCCGTCGAGGGTGTCCAGCGGATCGGTGTCCTCCCTGCCGGTGTTGATGAGCGCGGCCGCAGAGGCGAGCGCCACCTCCGTGTCATAAGTGAAAGACATGTTGACTCCTGACAACGCCGACGCCTAGTGTCATGACCATAGTCACCTTTAGCCCGTGACATCAACTCGACCCGAAGGGAGCGGACGTGACCCTGCGCCCCGCCGCCGGCCTCTGGATAGCCCTCATCTCCGCTGCGGCGTTCGGCGTCTCCGGCCCCTTCGCGAAGTCGCTCCTCGAGATCGGCTGGAGCCCCGGCGCCGCCGTCGGTCTCCGTATCGGAGGCGCCGCGGTCGTGCTCCTCGTCCCGGTCCTGATCGCCCTGCGCGGCCGCTGGTCCACGATGCGGGGCAACGCGCTGACCATCATCATCTACGGCACCACGGCGATCGCCCTGTGCCAGCTGTTCTACTTCAATGCCGTGCAGCGCATGTCCGTCGGCGTCTCTCTGCTCCTCGAGTACCTGGCGCCCGTGCTGATCGTGGGATTGCTCTGGCTGCGCTCCCGGAAGGCGCCGAACCTGCTGACCATGATCGGGTCGGTCACCGCGATCCTCGGGCTCCTGCTCGTCCTCGACCTCACGGGCGACGCCCGGCTGGACCCGGTCGGCGTGCTCTTCGGCCTCGGCGCGGCCGTCTGCCTCGTGGTCTTCTTCCTCATGTCCGCGAAGGTGGACGAGTCCCTGCCGCCACTGGTTATGGCGGGTGGCGGGACGGTGGTCGGAGCGGTCACCATCCTGCTGCTCGGTGTCACGAACATCATGCCGTTCCGCTTCGTGTTCTCGGACGTGCAGCTGGCGGGGCGCACGTTCAGCTGGCTCGTCCCCGTGGCCGTCCTCGTCCTCGTGGCGACGGTGGCCGCCTATGTGACGGGCATCGTCGCGGCGCAGCGCCTGGGCTCCAAGGTGGCGAGCTTCGTCGCGCTGACCGAGGTCATGTTCGCGGTACTCGCTGCCTGGCTGATCCTCGCCGAGCTGCCCGGTGCGGTGCAGTTGCTCGGCGGCCTCCTGATCGTCGTCGGTGTGGTGTGCGTGCGGCTCGACGAGCTCCGCTCCGCGCCCGACGGCGGCGAGCCGGCCGCGCTCGACCTGCCCAGTCCGGTGGAGCCGCTGCCGCGACCGTGAGCAGTCGGGCCGCATAGCGGACTCCGGCACGCAGCATCTTGACCTGCTGCCCGGCGTCCCCTGTTATTGCTTCATGCCTTTCGGGGACCACCTCCGGGACCACCTGGACGGGCTCGTGGGCACCTGTCGGTCCGAGGGCCGGACCGTCGACGCTACGGCACGAGATCGGATTCCCATGTCACCTGTACGGCGTTTCGATCATGTAGGCATCACGGTCGCCGATCTCACCGCGGTGACGGCGTTCTTCGTCGGATTGGGCCTCGAGGTCGAGGGAGGGCCCCTGGTCGTCGAGGGCGAGTTCCTGGACACGGTCATCGGGATGCCCGGCTCCCGCACGGAGATCGTCATGCTGTGTGCGCCCGACGGCGGCACCACGGTGGAGCTCTCGAGTTTCGCGAGGCCCGACCACAGGCCCGGGTCGCCCGGGGCGATGGCCAATGAGCTGGGCCTGCGCAACGTGGCCTTCGAGGTGGACGACCTCCAGGGGGAGGTCGACCGGCTGACCGGGGAGGGGTACGGGCTGGTCGGCGGCATCGGCCAGTACGAGGGGATCTGGCGGATGGCGTACGTGCGGGGCCCTGAGGGCATCATCGTGTCCCTGGCCGAGCGGATCGGCTGACGTCCGCCCGTGGTGGCGGGCCTGACGGCGGCATCGGTGGCTCCCACCCGAGCCGGCGACGACGCAGGAGTCGTGTCGACAGGGTCGATGATTCTGCACCTGTCCATCCGTCTTAAGAGGTGCACCACCAATCCACGTGGAGAAGGGAAGCAGCACATGGGACGGATCAGCGTTATGGAGAGCATCACCCTGGACGGTGTCATGCAGGGCCCCGGCCGGCCGGACGAGGACACGCGCGGCGCGTTCACGCACGGCGGGTGGGGGGTCGGATACCAGGACCACGTGTCCATGGAGTTCATGGGCGAGGGGATGGCCGGAGGGGGAGTGATGCTGTTCGGCCGGCGGACCTACGAGGACCTGCTCGCCTACTGGACGGCCACCACCGAATCGAACCCGTTCACCGACCACCTCACGCACGTGCAGAAGTACGTGGTGTCCCGCTCGTCCTCCACGGATCTCGGGTATCCGAACTCGGTCCTACTCAGTGGCGACGCGCCCCGGACGGTCCGCCGGCTGAAGGAGGACGCCGACGGCGACATCACCGTCCTGGGGAGCGGGGAGCTCGTCCGCGCCCTGCATGCGGCCGGCCTCGTGGACGAATACATCCTCCAGGTCCACCCCATCGTGCTCGGATCCGGGGCCCAGCTGTTCGGGCGTTCGGACCGCTCGGACCTGATGCTCGAGCGGTCCGTCACCACGACCACCGGGGTGATCATCGCGCACTACGCCGTGGCTCCGCACCACCCGGACCCGGAGGAGGATGCGGGGCGTCGGACGGGCGACCGTCTACCGGCCGAAGCTGCGCAGCCTCAGTGAGTTGGCGACGACGAGCACCGAGCTCGCCGCCATCGCCGCCCCGGCCAGCATCGGGTTGAGCAGCCCGAAGGCCGCGACGGGGATGCCCACGGCGTTGTAGAAGAACGCCCAGAAGAGGTTGCCCTTGATGGTGCTGAGCGTGCGGCGCGAGAGTTCGATCGCCTGGGCCACCTGAGCCAGGCTGTTGCCCATCACCGTGAGATCCGCCGCCTCGATGGCGACGTCCGTGCCGGAGCCCATCGCGATGCCCAGGTCCGCCTGGGCCAGGGCCGCTGCGTCGTTGACGCCATCGCCTGCCATGGCCACGGTGGCTCCCGCGGCCTGGAGTTCGCGGACGGCGTCCACCTTGCCCTCGGGTGTGACTCCTGCGCGCACGTCCGCGGGGTCGATCCCGACGGCGGCGGCCACCTGCAGGGCGACGGCACGGTTGTCGCCCGTGAGCAGCACGGGGCGCAGGCCGAGGCGGCGCAGGCGGTCGATGGCGTCCGCCGAACCGTCCTTGACGGTGTCGGACAGGGTGATGAAACCGGCGACGGCGTCCCCGACCGCCACCCACACGGCGGTTCTCCCCGTGGCCTCGGCCGCACCGAACGCCGCCGTTTCGGCGTCGGTCGGGTGGATGCCGTTCCGGGCGAGCCAGGCGGCCCGTCCGGCGGTGACGGTGACGCCGTCGACCTCCCCGCGCACGCCGCCTCCCGGGGCGCTCGAGAAGTTGCCCGCTTCCGGCAGCCGGCCGTGTCCGGCGGCGTGCCGTGCGATGGCCTGCGCGATCGGGTGCTCGCTCGCCGCTTCGACGGCGCCCGCGAGGCGCAGTACCTGGGCCGTGGAGACGGCACCGGAGCCGGACGGCGCAGGGGCACCGGATGCGTCGGGAGTGCCCGGCAGGACGACGACGTCGTCGACGGCCATGGTGCCGGTGGTGACCGTGCCCGTCTTGTCCAGCACGATGGTGTCCACCGTCCGGGTGTCCTCGAGGACCTGGGGTCCGCGGATGAGGATGCCCAGCTGGGCGCCGCGCCCGGTGCCGGTCAGCAGTGCCGTCGGCGTCGCAAGACCCAGGGCGCAGGGGCAGGCGATGACCAGCACGGTCACGGACGCGGTGAACGCGGCGTCGAGGTCGCCGGTGAGGACGAGCCACAGGACGAACGTGAGGACCGCCAGGGCGAGGACCACGGGGACGAAGACGGCACTGATGCGGTCGGCGAGCCGGGCGATGCGCGCCTTGCCGCTCTGCGCCTGGCTGACCAGGCGGCCCATGGAGGAGAGCACGGTGTCGGCGCCGACGCGCGTCGCCCGCACCACGAGCCGGCCGGAGGCGTTGATGGTCGCGCCCGTGACGGCGTCGCCCGGGCCCACCTCCACGGGGATGCTCTCGCCGGTGAGGAGGGCGGCGTCGACGGCGCTGTGGCCGTCCAGGACGACGCCGTCGGTCGCGATCTTCTCGCCGGGCCGCACCACGAACTCGTCGCCGGGGATCATCACGTCCACGGGCAGGGTGACCTCCGTGCGCTCGCCGTCGACGTCGCGCAGCACGTGGGCCTCCTTGGCGCCGAGGCTCAGGAGCGACTTCAGCGCATTCCCGGCCCGCTGCTTGGCGGAGGCCTCGAGGAAGCGTCCGAGCAGCAGGAACGTCACGACGACGGCAGCCACCTCGAAATAGAGCGAGGGGGCATCCATCGCCATGCCCTCTCCGCCGCCGTGCTCGGTCAGTGTGGGATCGCCCACCAACTGCCAGGCCGAGAACAGGAACGCCGCGGTGACGCCGATCGAGACGAGCGTGTCCATCGTGGAGGACAGGTGGCGCGCATTGACGGCCGCCGCGCGGTGGAACGGCCAGGCGGACCAGGTCACCACGGGCAGGGCAAGGGCGAACACCACCCAGCCCCAGTTCGCGAACTGCAGGGCGGGCACCATGGAGATCAGCAGCACCGGGACGGACAGGACGGCGGCGAGGACCAGTCGGGCTGCGAGGAGCGACGGCGCGACGTCGTGGTCATGGTCGTGCCCGGGCCGATCGGGGTGCACCACGTGTGCGCCGTACCCCGTGGCCACGACGGTGTCGATCAGGTCCTGGTCGCTGACGGTCCCAGGGACCCGGACGACGGCGCTCTCCAGCGGCAGGTTGACACTCGCCTCGACGCCGTCGAGCTTGCCGAGCTTCCGCTCGACGCGGCCCACGCACGAGGCGCACGTCATGCCCTGGATGGCGAGTTCGACGACGCGCTGCTCCTGCCCGGCGCCCGGGATCTGCTGGGTGGTCATGTCAGGAGCCGGCGGGCACCACGGTGTAGCCGGCCTCGGCGACGGCTTCGTCGATCGAGGCGGCGTCCAGCGGTGCCGAGGACGAGATGGTGGCGGTGGACGCGCCGCCGGTGACGAGGTCCACGTCGACGGTCTCGACGCCGGGCAGCCCGGACAGTTCGCTCTTCACGGCGCTGACGCAGTGACCGCAGGTCATACCGGTGATGCTGACGGTGGTGGTGGTCATGGTTGTTCTCCCTAGGTGGTTGTCGTGGTGGTCTAGCGCAGGAGCCGGCCGATCGCCGCCGTCGCCTCCTGGACCTTCTCCTGGACGGCATCGTCGCTGCCCGATGCCTGGGACTCCTGTGCCGCTCCGACGACGCAGTGGGAGATGTGCTCCTCGAGCAGCCCCATGGAGACGGCGTGGAGGGCCTTGTTGACGGCCGCGACCTGCGTGAGGACGTCGATGCAGTACTTGTCCTCCTCGACCATGCGGGCGATCCCGCGCACCTGGCCCTCGATGCGCCGGAGGCGCTTGAGGTAGGCGTCCTTGTCCGCGGTGTAGCCGTGCGGCGCGGCGTTCTCGGTGCCTGGTCCGGCAGTGATCATGAAGTGGCCCCTTTCCTCCGGTCAACAATACCCTCGGGGGGTATAACGCACCAGTGTACGGTGCCATTCCCGCAGGATCTCCACGTCGAGGAAACATCCAGCACGGTGCCGTACGGTTACTGATTGCCGACCCCCACAAAAGGACGTCCATGACCATCTCGCTGTCCGGCTGGCAGAAGCGCGTGCTCCTGGCTCTCGCCGGGATCGCAGTCCTCGCGCTCTTCGCGCTGGCATTCACTGCCGGACGCGTCTCCTCGGGCCCCTCCTACCCGGGCACCACGAGTGCGGATGCCGGGTTCGCCCGCGACATGCAGGTGCACCACAACCAGGCGGTCGAGATGTCGATGATCGTGCGCGACAACGCCACCGATGAGACGCTCCGCTCGATCGCCTACGACATCGCGCTCACCCAGCAGCAGCAGGCAGGGCAGATGTACGCGTGGCTCGAGGAGTGGGGGTTGGACCAGAGCAGTTCCCAGACGCGCATGGAGTGGATGGCCGCCGGCGCCGGCGATCACGGCATGGCCATGGGTGCGGGGACGGACGGCGCGTCCATGCTCACCCCGGACGGCCTGATGCCCGGCATGGCGACCGAGGCCCAGCTCGACGAGCTGCGCGACGCGCGCGGTGAGGACGCCGAGCGGCTGTACCTGAACCTGATGATCGATCACCACGAAGCGGGCGTGGACATGGCCGCGGCCGGTGCTGAGCTCGCACGGACGGAGCAGGTCCGCTCCCTGGCCACAAAGATCCAGTCGGGCCAGCAGGCCGAGATCACGCTCATGCAGACCATGCTCGACGCCCTGTAGTCCGGATCCGCGAACCGCCCGGCAGGGTCGGTCCGAGGCACTGCAGGGCCCCGCCGGTAGATTGGTTTCCGGCGCTAACCGATTCGCGGTGAACGCCGCAGCCATCCCAGCACCGAAGGAAACCCGTTGAACAAGAAGCGATCCCAGGAGAACCAGGACCGTCAGGCGCGCCTCGCCGCCATCCAGGCCGAGCAGCGGGCCGGTGAACGCAAGCGCAACGCCCTGATCTTCGGCGGCATCGGCGCCGTGATCCTGGCCATCATCATTGCGGTGACCCTGGTGATCGTGAACCAGATCCAGGACAACCAGCGTCGTGACGCAGCGGCCTCGCAGGAGATCGAAGGCGTCCAGGAGTACCCCGATGTGGCGTTCGAGCACGTCGACGGGCCGGTCGAGTACGAGCAGTCGCCCCCTGTGGGCGGGAACCACAACCCGATCTGGACCAACTGCGGCGTCTACACGGAAGCCGTGCCCAACGAGAACTCGGTGCACTCCATGGAGCACGGGGCCGTCTGGATCACGTACAACCCGGACATCGGGCAGGAGGAGATCGACAAGCTGACCGAGCTGGTGGGCACGCGCTCCTACGTGCTGCTCAGCCCGTACCCCGATCTCGACACGCCGATCGCCGCCAGCGCCTGGGGCCTGCAGCTGAAGGTCGATTCCGCGGACGACGCGCGGCTCGGCACCTTCCTGGACAAGTACATCCAGGGCGAGCAGACCCGCGAACCGGGTGCCGCCTGCTCCGGTGGGACGACTCCGGCGGGACGCGCCTCCTAGCTCCCGTCCCCGGGTACGACGGCGCGGTGCCGGTGACGGCGTGCCGCGCCGTCGTCGTACCGTCCTGGACGCGCTCCGTCCAGCGCGGGCCGGCACGAACCCGCCGGCCCTTCGGTCCTCCGCCCCCGGTATCGTTGCAGCGCCGGGAGGTTCGCTCCCGGACGCGAGGCGAGCGGGAGGTCGACCATGACCCACGATCGGGCATCCGGGGAGATCTCCCTGCCGGGCCGGCTCCAGGACAGGGTGCTGCGGAGCTCCGACATCCACGACTTCCCCGACGGGCCGGCGAAGCTCGCCGCCGACGTCCTGTCCTCCGACGGCCCCTGCCTCCGTTCGGCCCGCGCAGCGGCTGCGGTCGTCACGTCGACCAGGCAGCTCCCCGAGATGCACGTCGACTCCTGATCCGATGGTGGCTTCCGATGTGAGGGATGTGGCGACACCTGCCGTCGTCGTCGACCTCGATGTCCTCGAGCGCAACATCACCGACATGGCACGGTCCGCCGCGGAGCGGGGACTGGGCCTGCGGCCGCATGCCAAGACCCACAAGATCCCGCAGATAGCCCGGCGCCAGCTTGCTGCAGGAGCTGTAGGGCTGACGGTGGCGACGCTCGGGGAGGCCGAGGTCTTCGCGGCCAGTGGTGTCCCCGACATCTTCATCGCCTACCCGCTGTGGGTGGACCAACGGGCCGCTGCGCGATTGCTCGCCCTGACGGAGCGCACCCAGGTGACCCTCGGCGTGGATTCCGCGGAGGGTGCACTGCAACTGGCGCGCGTCCTGGGCGGTTCCGCCTCCCGGGTGGCGGTGCGCGTGGAGCTGGACAGCGGCCATCATCGCAGCGGCGTGCCTTCCGACCGCGCCCTCGGGGTTGCCCTCGCAGCCTCGGATGCAGGGCTCGCGGTCACGGGGCTCTTCACCTTCCCGGGTCACAGCTACCAGCCGGGAGCCGCGTCCTCGGCGGCCGCGGACGAGCAGCAGACCCTCTGCGCGGCAGCGGCCGCCCTGCGGAAGGGGGGCTTCGCGGACCTCGAGCTCAGCGGCGGGTCGACTCCGTCGGCGTCCCTTGCATCGGGGAGCACCCTGACGGAGCTGCGTCCCGGCGTCTACGTCTTCGGTGACGCCCAGCAATGGGAACTCGGCCACTGCGCTCCGGAGAACATCGCGCTCACCGTCGAGAGCACCGTGGTCAGCCGCTCGTCGGGAACCGACGGACGGGCGGACCGCCTGGTCCTCGATGCCGGCAGCAAGGTGCTCGGCAGCGACAGGGCGACCTGGGCCACAGGTCACGGCCGCCTGGTCGACCATCCCGACGCCCGCATCATCGCCCTGTCGGAACACCACGCGACGGTCGAATGGGCCGCCACGCAAATGCCTCCGTTGGGGACGCGGCTGCGCGTCGTTCCCAACCACGTGTGCCCCACGGTCAATCTCGTGGACGAGGTGCAGGTGGTGCGCGACGGCGTCATCGAGGACCGCTGGAGGGTCGCTGCGCGCGGCAGGAACAACTAGGCGACCCCGGAACGGTTCCTGGCCCACGGCACGGAAGATCCGCAGGCCACCGACCCGGAGCGCTGCCTAGACTGTCGGTGAGCGGAACGCCTCCCGGGTTCCGCATGGTCGAGGGGAGCACCATGAAGCTCGTTCGAAGCGCAGGGCGGACCGCGGGGGCCACCGCCCTGCTCCTGCTGGTCATCACGGGGTGCGGTGGCGGCGGGACGGCCCCGGTGCCGGAACCGCCGGCGCAGGGCAACGTGCTCGATGCCGCCGACGTCCTGACCGCCGCGCAGGAGCAGGAACTGAACGTCCTCATCGACCAGCAGAATGCTCGTACGGACGCCGCGCGCGTGGCCGTCCTGACCGTCGAGGACGCGAGGGGATCCATCGAGGACTTCGCCCGCTCGGTCGCGACCGACTGGGGCGTCGGGGACGACGGGGCCGAGAACGGCGTGCTCGTGGTCGCGGACACCGCGGAGCGCGAACTGCGCATCGAGACCGCAGACGGCGTGCGCGAGACGTTCTCCGACGACGACGCCGAGGAGGTCATCGAGGACGTCCTCGAGCCGGCGTTCGCCGACGAGGAGTACGCCCGGGGGCTCACGGAGGCAGTCGGCCAGATCTACGGCTACGCGCAGGGCCAGGATCCGGTGGAGGAGCCCTTCGACTGGGTGCTCTTCGGCTGGGTGGCGGGCGGCATCGCCGTGCTGCTGGGCGGGATCATTTGGCTGCTCGCCGCGGATTCCCGCCGTCGTCGTATCATCGCGGATGAGGAGCTGAGGGCCGCCGAGCGGGCCGACCCGGACCTGCGCCTCACCGACGAGCAGCGCGACGCGTACCGCAAGTACCGGTACAGCAAGCGGGGTGACGACGCCGTGTCCAACCCGGCCGTATGGCTGCCCCTCTACGTTGCCAATCCCGGGCTCTACTCCGGCGGCACCGGGGGCAACGCCTCGGGGTCCTCCTTCAACGGAGGCGGAGGCTTCAGCGGCGGAGGGGCGTCGGGCAGCTACTGATCGACGGCGGCGCCGATCGGCTCGAGCACGACGTCGGGGTAGTCCTTCCTGAAGTGCCCCACCTTCCACTTGTCACCGAACACGGCGACGATCTCGCCGTCGGACCGGAACAGGATCTCGCCGCCGCGGAAGGTCTCCGGGACGCCCTGGCTCTCGGGAGCCACGCGCATGGCGAGTGTGTAGGAGAGGTTGTCGAGCGACGTCGGTGCGTTGAACTCGGTGCCGAGCCGCTCGGCCGCGACCTCGAACTGCAGGGCTCCTACGGCGGCGAGCACGGGTGCCTGGTCGCCGCGGAGGTCCGAGCGCAGCACCTGCACCACGCCCTCGTGCTCCAGCTGCTCGATCCCGCGGCGGAACTGCTTGTAGCGGCCCGGATCCTTCGCGCGCGCGACCACGAAGAGCTCGGGGGAGAAGCGCGGGATGTCGGGGAACTGCACGGGCTGCTCGGCGAAGAGGCTGTCACCCACGCGCAGGCTCGTCGCGTTCACGAGGCCGACGACGTCGCCCGGCCACGCGGTGTCCACGACCTCGCGGCTGCGGCCGAGGACGCGGTGCGCGTACTTGGTGGCGAAGGGCTTGCCCGTGCGCTGGTTGGTGATGATCATGCCGCGCTCGAACGTGCCCGAGCAGATGCGGAGGTAGGCGATGTGGTCGCGGTGGGCGCTGTCCTGGCCGGCCTGCACCTTGAAGACGAAGCCGGACATGGGCGCGTCGATGGGCCGGGGCTCGTCCTCCTTGGACGGGCGCGGGGTGGGGGAGGGTGCCACGTCCACGAGGATGTCGAGGAGCTGCGAGACGCCGAAGTTCTTGGCGGCCGCAGCGAACAGGACGGGGGTCTGGCGGGCCGCCTCGAACTCCTCGCGGTCGAAGGACCCGTTGGAGGACTCGACGAGTCCGGACTCCTCGCGGGCGTCGAGCCAGGCGCCGGCGTCGCGCGGGTCGAGGGCGTCGATGTCCACCTCGGTCTCCGCGGCGGCCTGCGCTCCGGCCTCGACGGCCTCGAGGGCGATGGCCCGCTCCGCGCGCAGGTCGATCAGGCCCTGGAAGTCCCCGGCGATCCCTGCCGGCCAGGTCAGCGGCACCGGAGTCATGCCGGTGCGCTCGCCGACGTCGTCGATCAGGCCGAGCGCGTCCAGGCCCGGGCGGTCCCACTTGTTGATGACCGTGATGATGGGGATGTTGCGGGCCTTGCACACGGCGAGCAGCTTCACGGTCTGCGGTTCGAAGCCCTTGGCCGCATCGATCAGCATGACGGCGGAGTCCACGGCCGCGAGGACGCGGTAGGTGTCCTCGGAGAAGTCGGCGTGGCCGGGGGTGTCGACGACGTTGAGGATGGTGTCGCGGTAGGTCAGCTGCAGGGCGGCCGAGCTGATCGAGATACCACGCTCCTGCTCGATCCCCATCCAGTCGGAGACGGTGGCGTGGCGGCTCGACTTGCCGTGGGTGACGCCGGCGTCCTGGATGGCGCGCGCGAGGAGCGCGAGGGCTTCGGTGAGGGTCGACTTCCCGGCGTCGGGGTGGGAGATGACGGCGAAGGTGCGACGGCGTCCGGCCTCGCGGCGGACGGCGTCGGCGTCGAGGGCGGGGGATTCGGTTAGCAGGGCCACTCCTCCATTGTCTCCCGTGCTCGGGAGATGCCCTGCCAGGGCCGTACCTGTTCGCTCAACGCATCGAGAAGCTATTGCCAATAGCTCAAAAGCTAACTACAGTAGCTTCATGACGCACCAGCGATTCCTCTCCCAGCCCGGCACCCTGCAGCTGACCGTCCCCGGTGGCACTCTCGCCTACGACCTCCAGGGCACGGGTCCGCTCGTCCTGCTGGTCCCCGGCATGGGGGAGCTGCGCTCCTCGTACCGCTTCCTCGCTCCTGCCCTCGTCGATGCCGGCTACCGGGTGGCGACGGTCGACCTCCGCGGCCACGGCGACAGCAGCGCCTCGTTCGGGTCCTACGGAGACGTCGAGACGGCCTCCGACATCACGATGCTGCTCCGCGAGCTCGCGGTGCCCGCCGTCGTCGTGGGCAATTCCATGGCCGCCGGAGCGGCCGTGATCGTCGCGGCCGAGCATCCCGCCCTCGTGGAGGGCCTCGTGCTCATCGGCCCCTTCGTACGTGACCCCTCCTCGGTCGGAGCCCTCCAGCGCCTGCTCTTCCGGGTGATAATGGCCCGCCCCTGGGCCGCGTCCGTGTGGAACGCCTACCTGCCGAAGCTCCATGCCGGCCGGAAGCCGGTGGACTTCCCCGAGTACCGGAGGGCGGTGGTCGCCGCGCTTCGACGGCCGGGCTATGCCCAGGCGTTCAGCCTGACCACCCATACCGACCACGTCCGCGCCGGCGAGAGCCTGGCGGCGGTCCAGGCGCCCACGCTCGTGGTCATGGGGGACAAGGATCCCGATTTCCCGGATCCGCAGGCGGAGGCCACCTGGATCGCTGACGCCCTGGGCGGGTCGTCGGTCATGATCGGGGACGCCGGCCACTACCCGCAATCACAACAGCCCGAGCAGACCTCCACTGCGATCGTCGGGTTCCTCCGTACGCTCGGACGCCATGCCTAGGGCCGGTCTGAATACCGCCGCCGTCGTCGAGCGGGCCGCGCACCTGATCGACGATCCCGGAGCCGGCGCGCTGAGCCTGGCGGCGCTCGCCGAGAGCCTGGGCGTCCGCGCACCGTCCCTGTACAAGCACATCGAGGGCATGCCCGGGCTCGAGCGCGCCCTCGTCGTCCGCGCGAAGGAGGACCTTGCGCGGGCCCTCGGCCAGGCCGCCGTCGGACGCTCCCGGGACGATGCCATCGCGGCCGTCGCCGTCGCCTACCGCACCTGGGCGCTCGGGCATCCGGGCCAGTACCCGCTGAGCATCCGCGCCCCCGTGCCGGGCGACGCCGCGGACGAGGAGGCATCCAGGGCCCTCGTCGAGATCATCTTCAGCGTGCTCGCCGGCTACGACCTGAGCGGAAGCGACGCCGTCGATGCGACGCGCTTCCTCAGGTCCGCCCTACACGGATTCGTGGCGCTCGAGACGGGCGGGGCCTTCGCGCTGCCGGTCAGTCAGGAGCGCAGCTTCTCCCGGCTCGTCGAGAGCGTCGCCACGGCGCTGTCCTCGTGGTCGCGGCCCTGACGGCGGCTCGCCGTCGGTCCGGCGGGCAGTAGCCCGACGGCCGCACCCTGCGCGCACCGGATCAGGCCAGCTCGAGCCGCATGAGGATGCGGGGGAACCCGTTGACCACCGAGGTGGTGTCGGCCGCTTTCGCGAAGCCGGCCCGGTCGAAGAGCTTCCGCGTGCCCACGTAGGCCATGGTCAGGTCGACCTTCCGGTTCCCGTTGTCCACGGGGTACCCCTCGATCGCCGGTGCGTCGTAGGAGCGCGCGAAGTCCACGGCGCCCGCGAGCAGATGGTGCGAGATGCCCTTCCCGCGATGCCCGGGCCGTACGCGGATGCACCACACCGACCATACGGCGGCGTCGTCGACATGCGGGATCCTGCGGTTGCGGGCGAAGCTCGTATCGGCACGGGGATGGACCGCGGCCCACCCCACCACGTCGTCGCCGTCGTACGCGAGGACGCCGGGCGGCGGATCCTGGCGGCACAGGCGTCGCACGAGGTCGCCACGGTCCGGACCGGCAAGGGCCGCGTTCTCCTTCGCCGGGATGCGGTAGCTGAGGCACCAGCAGACGTTCGCGTCGGCTCGCTTCGGGCCCACGACGGCCGCGACGTCGGCGAACACCGTGGCCGGACGCACCTCGATCACCATGGCCCTACTGTTCCATCCTCCCGCCCGGTGGACAACGCCCCGCCGGCCCGGGTCGGGCGACTGCGCCTGCGCGCGTACCCCGTGCTGCTCGGTCCCGGCAAGCATGTGGCGACCACCCATCCGGGCAGATGGACCGCCGAATAGTAAGTAGGCTGATGGTCTGGCTTCCACCAGGAGCCTTCCCCTACCTAAGGAACGTCATGATTCGCAAGAGCGCAGCCACCGCAGCCCTGTCCCTCGCCGTACTGATGGGCGTGGCAGCCCCGTCCACCGCCGCTGAAGAGACGGCTCCCGCCACGGAGCAGACCCAGCAGAGCGAAGAGGGCAACGGCGATGCGGGCCTGTGGGGCCTCCTCGGGCTCCTGGGTCTGGCGGGCCTCCTCAAGAAGAACAAGAAGGAGCACGTGGACCACCGGGTCAACGGCTCCTCGAGCGTGAACGATCCGAACCGCCCCGGCCACTAGGCCCTGCTTCCGGGCACGGCCCGCGGGCCGTGCCCGTCAGAACAGGCAAAGGGTCCGTTCCTCGAAGGAGCGGACCCTTTGTGGTGCTGGTGCGGCCTAGTGGTCGACCGGCGCCGCCGTCGTGCTCCGCAGGCTCCACGCGGCGAGGGCCGAGGCGCCGACCATGAGCAGGGCCGCGATGCCGGCCGTGACCGTCACGCCGCTGTCGAACGCGTGGAACGCGGAGTCACGGAGGAGGGACGCGCTGGTGGGGCCGAGCTGCGTGGCCACCTCCACCGCACCGCCGAGGGTCTCGGTGGAGGAGTCCGCCTGCGTACCGCTCAGTCCGGCGGGGAGCACCAGGTTCCGCTGGTACGACGCCAGGAGGATGCTCCCCAGCACGGCGGTGCCCAGCACGGACCCCACCTCGTAGGCGGTCTCGGAGACCGCGGACGCGGCTCCGGCCTTCGCTGCGGGAACGGTGGACAGGATGAGGTCGTTGGACACCGTCTCCGACGCCCCGACGCCGACGCCGAGGATGACGAAGGCGATCATGAGGAATCCTGCGGACCCGCCCCCCCCGAGCAGGGCGATCATCGAGTAGGCGACTGCGGAGAAGAGCAGCGAGACCGACACGACGACGTGCGGCGGCAGGCGTCGGGCGAGCGGCACGACGGCGAGGCCCGCGATGATCGTCATCAGGAGGCCCGGCAGCAGCACGAGTCCGGCGTCGAGCGGTGTGTGACCGAGGACGAGCTGCAGGTGCTGGGACACGAAGAACAGGAACCCCACGAGCGAGAAGATCGCGAGCAGGTTCACCAGGACAGCGCCGCTGAAGGCGCGCACCGTGAACAGGCGCACGTCGAGCATGGGGTCGCGCCGCTGCAGCTGGCGCATCACGAACACCGTGCCGGCGGCGACACCGATGAATGCGGCGGTCACGGAGACCAGCAGCGGCCCGCCCTTGGCGAGGTTCTTGATGGCGTAGACCACCGGCAGCATCGTCCCGATGGACAGGATGATGCTCACGTAGTCCACGCGTCCCGGGTTGCCGTCCTTCGACTCGGGGACGACGACGGGGGTCAGCACGAGCATGAGCACGAGCACGGGGACCGCGAGCAGGAAGACGGAGCCCCACCAGAAGTGCTCGAGCAGCAGACCGCCGAGCAGGGGCCCGAGCGCCGCACCGGCCGAGAAGCCGGCCGCCCAGACGGCGATGGCTATCCGGCGCTGGTTGCGGTCGATGAAGATGTTGCGGATGAGCGAGAGCGTGGAGGGCATGAGCATGGCGCCGAAGACACCGAGCCCCACACGGGAGGCGAGGAGGAAGCCGGCGGTCGGGGCGAAGGCGGCTGCGACGGAGAACAGGGCGAATCCTGCCGCGCCGATGATGAGCAGGCGGCGACGGCCGAAGCGGTCACCGAAGCTACCCATCGCGACGAGGAGTCCCGCGAGGACCAGGGGGTAGCTGTCCACGATCCAGAGCAGCATGGTGCCGCTCGTGGCGAAATGGCGGGAGATCTCCGGCAGGGCGAAGCTCAGTACGGTGTTGTCCACCGAGACCAGCAACACCGGCAGCATCAGCACGGCGAGGGCGAACCACTCGCGGCGACCGGCAAGGGAAGGGGAGGAGGGCTGAACGGCACGCGGGTTCACCTCGGACACACGTGCGGAAGCGGAGGGTGTAGTGGTCATGCATCGAGGCTATACCGTCCAGCCGGTACAGTACAAGAAACGTGACCGGTATCATGAGCGGGTGTCCAGTTCCCGCGAGCGCATCCTCGACAGCTTCGAAAACGCGTTGATCCGAGACGGCGAGCGGGCGGCCACCATGGAGGCCGTCGCCGCCGCAGCCGATGTCTCCAAGGGCGGACTGCTCTACCACTTCCCCTCGAAGGAGGCCCTCGTGGACGGCCTCGCAGACCGCCTCCGCGGACTCGCCGACCGGGACCGCGAGGCGATGGCCTCAGCGGAGGACGGCGCCGCGCGCTACTACGTGCGCACCTCGGTCTTCGAGGACAGCGCCCTCGACCGCGCGCTCGTCTCCATGGCGCGGCTCGCCCAGCAGGGCCACCCGACGGCGAAATCCTCGCTCGCCGAGATCCAGGAGGGCTGGCTCGACACGCTCCAGGCGCAGCTCGGCGACCGCACCGCCGCACGCGCTGTCAAGCTGCTCGGCGACGGCCTGTACTACGACGCCGCCTTCTTCGCCACGGACGGTGCCGGACGCACCAGCCGCGGTGAGATCGACGAACTGCTCGACGTCGTCGACCTGATCGTCTCCCGTCAGGGGAAAGCGCCGGCGACCTCCTGACCGCACGCGACCCTGCCCCCTTCGGCCCGCGCCGACCGCCACCCGACCCCGAGAGGACCTCATGATCAAAGGCTTCCGTGACTTCATCCTGCGCGGCAACGTCATCGAACTGTCGATCGCCGTCGTCATCGGCAGTGCCTTCACGGCGCTCGTCGGTGCGTTCACCGCGAACATCATCAACCCGATCATCGCCTCGGCGGGCGGTGTCGATGCCACCGGCTACGGGTTCCCGGTCCGGCCGGGCAACGACGCCACGTTCGTGGACGTGGGCGCGGTCATCACCGCCCTGGTCACGTTCCTCATCACCGCAGCCGTGGTCTACTTCCTCTTCGTGGTGCCCATGAACCGCGCCAGTGCACGCCTGCGCGCCCACGCCGCTGCACAGGGTGTCACCGAGGAACCCGTGCCCGTCGACACGGCGCTCCTCACCGAGATGCGGGACCTGCTGAAGGAGATGGCGGCGCGGGAAGCCCGGCGATGACCGGACCGGTGCCGGGTGTGCAGCGCGTCCCGCTGCGCCCTGCCGTGCGCGGCGCGGTGGCCGTCGTCGTGCTCGTAGCCGTCGCCGCCACCTTCTTCGACACGGCCTCGCGCGGACCGGTGAACCCGTTCAACTTCTTCGGTTTCTTCACGATGCAGAGCAATATCGCCGCGGCCCTGGTGCTGCTCCTCGCGGCTGCCCTGCAACTGCGGGGGAGCGCCGGGCCGGAGTGGCTCACGCCGCTCAGGGCCGTCGTGACGACGTACATGCTGGTCGTGGGCGTGGTCTACAACCTGCTGCTCGCCGGGCTTGCCGGGGGAGTCGAGCTGCCCTGGGCCAACTGGGTGCTGCACGTGGCGTTCCCGATCTACGCCGTCGTGGACTGGGTGGTCACGAGTGACCGCCGCCGACTGTCCTATCGCGTCATCCGGCTGATCGTCGCCTATCCGGTGGTCTGGATCCTGGTGGTGCTCCTGCGGGGTGCCACCGATGGCTGGGTGCCGTACCCGTTCCTCGATCCCGCGTCCGGTTATGCCTCGGTGCTGCTGTACGTCGTCGGTATCGCGGTGGCGATCGCCGGTTTCGGCGCCCTGGTCATCCTCATCAGCCGGTCCACGGCCGTGGGAGGGCTCGTGGCAGGAGTCCGGCGCAGCCGGGCCTGACCGGCCGGCGACCCTGCGTCAGTCGGCGTCTCCACCCAGGACGTCCACGTGGACGTGGTCGAGGTGCCGCAGGATCTCGTTGGCCGGGGCAGGGGCGTCGTAGCGGTGCCATTGCCCTCGCGGGAGGTGCGCGCTCCAGAACCGGTCGTCGAAGATCACGTACTGGATGTCGAGGTCCTCGGCGTGGGCGACCAGCCAGTGGGCGAGCATCCACCCCTCGCGACGGTTCTCCTCGGTCACGGGGCGGAAGAAGACGTCGATGGCGCGGCCGTCGTAGTGCGTCGAGTCTCCTCCGTGCCCCTGGCCGACACCTCCGGGCGCGAACCCGCCCAGGCTCTGGTCGCCGAACACCTCGGTCAACTCCGAGCGCACCTGCTCGGCACGCGGTGTCAGGCCGCTGGCGGTGAGCTGTTCCAGCAGCAGGTCCGTGGCCGCTGATCCCCGGCAGCTCAGAGTGGGACCTGCGTCGTCGGCCGGTCCGTCGGCCAGTTGTCGCAACACCGCGTCGTCGATGCCGGAGGTGTCGGGGGCTTCCACGCCGCGGGCCGCAAGCGCCACGGCCGTGGCGGCCAGCTTCGCCTCGGAGCGATCGAGGCCCACCACTGCGTCGGTCGTCGCGACCGTGCACTCCGGGCCACCCGGCAGGAAGCCGCCCTCGGTGCGCAGGGTGCCGAGCATGCCTGGCCCGAGGAGGACCACCACCGCTGCGAGTACTCCGAGCAGGAGGACACCCAGGAGGAGCCGGAGCGGACGATGTCGCCGGCTCTGCCGTGCCTGGTCAGCTGTCACGAGGCAGGCTGATGTGGGCGGGTGATCCGAGGGCGCCCGCCCCGGCACGGCTGAGTGCCGGCGGCTTCGGGACTCCGGCCCCGATGATCACGTTCCTGCTGATGCATCCCTCCCGGGCCGGTGAAGCGCTGCGCCACCAGTCGGGATGAGGCAGCCGATGGTTTAACTCCCCCGCCGAGGCAGGAAGTTCCCGCAGACAGGGATCCGGCCGCCCCGGGCCTGCTCCGCAGTGTCCCCTTCCGGGGCTCGTCGAACTGCTGATGCCTGCCCCGCCGGCTGCGGATCCGCCCGGGACCTCAGGACGCCCGGACCGAGCCGACAGGGCTCGGACGGGCCGGCGGCCTCACTGTGACGGTCTGCAACATCGCGACCGCGGGCGCATCAGTTTGGACGAGTCCGGATGACGCTGATCCCTGCGCGCTGCAGTGGCAGCCTGCGTGCCGATCCCGGGTATCCGGACCGGCACGGTGGGTGCGTCACTCCCGGCCCGCCATCGACCGGGCCGGGACGCGCCGGCCTACCGCCGGGTGTCCGCCAGGTCCGACGTCGACGGCCCCTCCAGCAGCTTCCCGTCCGCGGTGAACCGTGAACCGTGCAGCGGGCAGTCCCACGACCGCTCGGCGTCGTTCCAGTTGAGGATCCCCTTCAGATGCGGGCAGACGGCCGAGACGCGGTGCTGCACGCCGTCGACGGTGCACACGCCGATGGGCCGTGCCCCCTCGCGGATCACGCGACCCTCGCCCTCGCCGGGCGCCGACGACGCCGTCTTCGCGAGCCCCGAGAGCCAGCCGGTGACCATCTCCATGCCCACCACGGCGTTCGCCTGCGCCGTCTGGAGGGCGTCGGCCGGACTGACCTTCGTGCGGTAGAGCGTCTCGGCCCATGGCATGTTGCCGCCCAGGATCTCCGCTGCCAGGGCCAGGGATGCGGCGACGGCGTTGGTCATGCCCCACTTGTTGTAGCCGGTCGCGGCGTAGATGTGCCCGCCGCCGGCCGGGACCTTGCCCACGTAGGGGACGGCCGCGGCGGGGGTGTAGTCCTGGGCGGACCACGCGTACGCGGGTCGCGCCGTCGGGAAGTACTCCTGCGCCCAGCGCGTGAGGTCGTCCACCCGGGCCTGCGTGTTGGAGCTGTGGCCGACCTTGTGTCCGTTGCCGCCGACGATCAGGTACTTCGTGCCGTCCACGGTCGCGGTGCGCAGGGACCGGGTGGGGGAGTCGGCGCTGAGGTACATGTCCTCCGGGATGTCATCGTCCACCGTGAGCGCCACGCAGTAGGAGCGCATGGGCTGCAGCACGGCGAAGTAGCCGCCGCGGTCGAGGATCGGGATGCCCGTGGCGAGCACCACGTTCGACGCCGTCACCGCGCCCGCGCTGGTCCTCAGTTCGACGCCGTCGGCCCCCACGCGAGCCTTCGCGACGCCCTCGACCCGCACGCCCTCGATCAGTGCGCCGCCGTGCCGGCGGAACTCGGACGCGAGCCCTGCCAGGACCTCGAGCGGGTGGAACTGCGCCTGGTCCTTCAGCCGCAGGGTCTTCCGTACCGGGAAGGGGAGCGCCGCCGCGTTGCCGAGTTCGGTCGCGAGGCCCGCCTCCGTGCAGGCATCGTGCTCGGAGACGAGCTTCCGCGCACCGGTGTCGGTGGTCGCATAGTCGACGGCGTCCCGCTTCTCGTAACCGACGCCGTGCTCGTCGCAGAAGCGCAGGAGCCAGCTCTGACCCTCCCGGTTGCCGGTCACGTAGGCCCGGGCCAGTTCGGCGTCGTGGTGCTTGAGGATGGTGGAGATGCTCGTGCCCTGCAGCAGGGAGAGCTTGGCCGTGGTGTTGCCCGTGGTCACCGCTCCGGCGGTCCGGGCCTCGAGGACCGCCACGCGGTGGCCCGCCCTCGCCAGGAGCAGCGCCGTCGTCAGGCCCGTGAGCCCGGCTCCCACCACCACGGAGTCGTACGTTGCACCGTCCTGCAGGGCGTCGGACGGGATGGGCGGGGCGGTGTCGAGCCAGAGCGATCTCACGGTGGTCCTCTCAGGAGCCGAACGATGCTCCCACGCAACCACTAAGCCTGCTTACAGTCAAGCGCCCGCCGCCGTGTCCGAGGCGGGCACTAAGGTGGCCAGCGACGACTGTCTCCTCCAGGAAGGCGCCCCGGTGCACATTCGACTCGTCCTGCCGCACCAACTGTTCGAGGAGCACCTCGAGGCCTCCCGCGACACGCACTTCGTGTTCCTCGAGGACGACCTCCTCTTCCGCAGCCTGCGGTTCCACCAGCAGAAGCTCGTGCTGCACCGCGCCGGCATGACCCTCTTCATGCGCAGGGTCGAGGAGGCGGGTTACAGCCTCGACTACGTGGAGACCTCCGCCGAACACACGAGCCAGGAGCGCCTGGCCGCCGTGCTCGCCGACCGCGAGGCGACCCTCGTCACCTACTACGACGTCGTCGACGACTGGCTCGAGCGGCGGCTCACCAGGACGCTGGCCGATGCGGGGGTCGAGGCCCGCGTCCTGGAGACGCCGCAGTTCCTCACGTCGCGGGAGCTGATCGCCAGCTACTTCTCCTCCCATAACTGGCGCATGCAGACCTTCTACGAGTGGCAGCGCAAGCGGCTCGGGATCCTGGTGGAACCCGAGGGATCCCCGACGGGCGGGAAGTGGAGTTTCGACGCCGAGAACCGCAAGAAGCTGCCGAAGAAGCTGGACCTGCCGGACCTGCCCGAGTTCGACCGGCCCGCCGAGGTCGAGGACGCCATCGTCTGGGTCCGGTCCGCCTTCCCGGACAACCCGGGCAACGCCGAATCCTTCAACTGGCCCGTCACCCACCGCCAGGCATCCGACGCCCTGGAGGCGTTCCTCACGGAGCGCTTCGAGCTCTTCGGCCCCTACGAGGACGCTATCGCCGTCGGCCAGACGTACCTGTTCCACTCTGCCCTGAGTTCCAGCATGAACACCGGCCTGCTCAGCCCCGCCGAGGTGGTGGACCTCGCGCTCGACTTCGCCGAACGCCACGGGACGGCGATCGCCAGCGTGGAGGGCTTCATCCGCCAGGTCATCGGCTGGCGCGAGTACATCCGCGCGTCCTACGTGCTTCGCGGGCGGGAGATGCGCATCGGCAACACACTGAACCTCACCGCGGACCTCGACGAGCGGTGGTGGACAGGCGACACCGGGCTGGAACCGGTGGACTCCGTGATCACGCGCGTCCTCGACACCGCGTACGCCCACCACATCGAGCGCCTCATGATCCTCGGGAACGCGGCCCTGCTGATGCGGGCCAAGCCGGATGCCGTCTACGAGTGGTTCATGGAGATGTTCATCGACGCCTACGACTGGGTGATGGTGCCCAACGTCTACGCCATGAGCCAGTACGCGGCCGGCACCATGATCACCACCAAGCCCTATGTCAGCGGCAGCAACTACATCAAGAAGATGAGCGACTTCAGGGACGGCCCCTGGCGGTTCAGCTGGGACGCGCTGTACTGGGAATTCGTCCGGGACCACCGGGATCTGTTCGCCCGCAACCCGCGGTCGAACATGGTCGTGGTGCTCCTCGACCGCATGGACGCCGAGCGGCGGAGGGACCTGCAGCACGAGGCCGCCCGGTGGATCCCCGGCAAGGGGTCGACGTCGGTGGACGGGTACCGCCCGGCCCACTCGGAGGAGCGCACACCCCTGGAGGCGCGGGCGCCGCTGGAGGAGCGTCCGACGCCGGAGGCGCCGGTGACCCAGGCCACGCTCCCCGGCCTATAGTCGGAACCATGGAACAACGAATTCTCGGAAGAACCGGCCGTCCCGTCTCTGTCGTCGGCCTCGGCACCTGGCAGCTCGGCGCGGACTGGGGCGAGGTGGAGGACAAGGACGCCGTCGCCGTCCTCGACGCCGCCGTCGAAGCGGGCGTGACCTTCTTCGACACGGCGGACGTCTACGGTGACGGGCGGAGCGAGACGACGATCGGCCGGTTCCTCGCGGACAACCCGGGTCTCGACATCCTCGTGGGCACCAAGATGGGCCGCCGCGTGGACCAGACCCCCGAGAACTACACGCTCGCGAACTTCCGCCAGTGGATCGACCGGTCGCGGACCAACCTCGGGGTGGACTCCCTCGACCTCGTGCAGTTGCACTGCCCGCCGACCGCCGTGTACAGCTCCGACGAGGTCTACGACGCCCTCGACACGCTCGTCGGCGACGGCGTCATCCGCAACTACGGCGTCAGCGTGGAGCGCACCGACGAGGCCCTCGCCGCCATCGCCCGGGGCAACACCGCCAGCGTGCAGATCATCCTGAACGCCTTCCGCCTCAAGCCGCTCGACGAGGTGCTGCCCGCGGCGAAGGACGCCGGCGTCGGCATCATCGCGCGCGTCCCCCTCGCCTCCGGGCTGCTCTCCGGCAAGTACACGAAGGACACCGCCTTCGCGGAGAACGATCACCGCAACTACAACCGCAACGGCGCCGCGTTCGACGTCGGCGAGACCTTCTCCGGCGTCGACTACGAGACCGGGCTGGAAGCGGCCCGCCAGTTCGCCGACCTGGTGCCGGAAGGCGTCACCACGGCGCAGGCCGCCCTCGCCTGGATCATCGCTCAGGACGGCGTCAGCACCGTCATCCCGGGAGCACGCAACCCGGAGCAGGCGCGTGCCAATGCCGCCGCCGCGGAGCACACCGGCCTCGGTGCCGGGATCAGCGCCGCCGTCGCCGGGATCTACGACCGCCACTTCAGGGCCACCGTCCACCCGCAGTGGTGACCTGACCGCGGAGCCTGCCGGAATCCGCCCTTCCCGGGCGGGTTCCGGCAGCCCCGGGCCTCGGCTAGGGTGTGCTGTACCCAAGTCAGACGGAAGTCAGAGGACGTCTGCCATCGTTGAATCACCAGCGAAGGAACCGACATGACTGAGAACACCTCAGGCGCTGCCGTGGGCGAGACCCACACCATCCGCGACTGGACCGACCTCGCCGAGGAGATGTGGTCCTACCTCACCGGCCGGGGCGCCGCCATCAACTACACGCTCCAGGACATGACGATCGAGGTTCCTCGGGACATCGGCCCGGATGCCCCGCGTGCCGTCTGGAAGTTCGACGGGACGCTCCGCATCACCACGAGTGACAACGCCGCCGGAACACCCCAGGGCTGAACCGCCCCGACCGACATGGCCTCGTCACTCAGGTTCGACATCGACATCGACTTCTCACTCAGGGAACCGGCTACCGACGGGACACCGGAGGCACGGCTCTCCGGCACCGTGAAGGCGGCCGGTACGGCGGTCGAGATCTTCATCGATGACCCAGCAGCCTTCCGCGGCAACAACCTGCCCAGCATCGGGCAGGTGCGTAGCTTCGCCAAGGCGCTCGCGCAGCGCGGACTCGCCGTGTCGGTCTCCGGCCCGCGGGGGCTGCTCGTCGGTCTCGGCGCGGTGGAGCCCTCCATGGCGCAGCGGCTGATCACCCGCTCCCCGCACATCCGGCTCGGTGCCCCGGGGACGCTCGCGCCGCTGCTCGGCATCGGTCGGCGAGCGCTCGAGAAGGGCGATTCGCCGTCGCTCGTCCCGCCGTCCACGCCGTTTCCCCTGGTGCCGACGGTCAACCGGCGTATCAAGCGGACCATCACGACGACGCACTACGTGCGCGGTGGGGGCCGTCCGCGGCTGATCTTCGTGCAGAACTCGCAGGTCTGGAACGGTCAGGTGCCGCGGGAGTTCGAACTCGTGGCGGACCGCACCACGATCGGCAGCGCCGAGGACGCGATGCTCGCCCTTCCCGGTCTGGAGGATCTCCACGCGGAGGTCCTCCACACCGAGGACGACGAGTACGTGATCGTTCCCCATGGCCCGATCACGGGCAGCGTCAGCGGCAGGGAACCGGCCGTCCTCCGCACCGGTGCCCGCGTGCAGCTCGGCGGGTGGGCACTGGCCTTCTTCCGTGAGGAGTACGCGGACCACGGTCGGCCGTTCGGTGGTCGCAACGGGGGCGAGCTGTCCTATCAGCGTCCGCAGCGCAACCCCCGGACCGGTGTCACCGAGGTGGACGGCTCGGAGGGCGTCGGGGACTTCCGGCGGCAGCCACGCTGATCCGGGTGCAGGCGGGAGAGCGGCCGCAGGACCCGTCGTCGGATCCCTCGTCGGATCTGTCGTCGGGACCGGCAGGAGGGCGCGTCAGGCATGGCCGATGACGTCGAACTCCTGCTGGCCCCGGCGTCGGAGGCGTTCCTGCTCGAGGACTGGGCCGTGCTGGACGCCGCGGGTCTGCCCAACCAGTCGCAGCACCAGTCCTTCAGCAACGCGCCGCACATCACCCTCGCGGCTGCCGCGCGGATCGACGACCGCTACGACGCCGATCTGACGGCCGCTGCGGAGGGGGACACGCTGGACCTGGTGACGGCGGGCTTCCTCGTGTTCCCGACGCGGCGGAAGTTCGTGCTCGCCCGTCAGGTGGTGGCCCACGACGCTCTGACGGACCTGCACCGCCGCATCTGGCAGGCCCTCGACGGCGTCCCGGATGCGGTGCCCACCACGGTCCGCGGGGCGTGGACACCGCACATCACCCTCGGCCACGGCCTCACGGCGGAGCAATTGGCCTCGGCGCTGGACCTCCTGCGGAACCGGCCTCCCGAGCGGCTGGTCACGGGCGTGGTGCGGCGGTGGGACGCCAGGGAGAAGCGCCTGATCCTGCTCGGCGGCGGCTAGTTCCCGGACTCAGGGGGCTTCGTCCCGCAGTGATGCCGGGTTGACCAGCACGCCCTGCGGCTCGCGGATCCATACCAGGCCCGTCCGCCGCTTCTCCTCCCGCGTCGTGAAGCGGTAGAGGAAGATCCGCGCTCGGACGTAGCGGGGCCGGGCGCCGTCGAACGGGTCCTTCCGCAGCAGCTTCAGGATCAGCGGGTCCGCCTGCAGGAGCTTGACCAGGAACGGTGTGAACCAGCCGCCCTCGGACCCGAGGGCGAGGAACCACATCATCCAGTCGAGCCGCAGGTGATAGGGCGCGAACTGGCGCGGCGTCCGGGACGGGTCCCCGGGCTTGCCCTTGAACTCGTACTCGCGCCACTGCGCGCCGGAGCCGACGTCGTCGAGCGTTCCCTCCACGATGACCTCGTAGCGGACCTGCGTGACACTGCCGAACGCACCGTACGCATTGCCGAGGTGCCAGCGGTTGAAGCTCGCGTTCATCAGCTGCCGGCGGGCGAACAGGTTCAGCAGCGACGGCCAGCTCAGGTAGGCGAGGAGCAGCATCGCGAGGGTGACGACGACGGTGAACCAGAGCGGCGTCGGCGCGTAGGTGCCGGACACCACGAGCGCCGGGAACACCGCCTCGTAGAAGGAATCGGGCACCGCGCCGAAGGCCAGGATGATCGTCAGCGTGTTGAGCCACGCGAAGTTGCCGGACAGCACCAGCCAGCCCTGCGTCACGATCATAACGAGCGCCGCGAACCCCGCGACGGGCTGCGGGGCGAAGAGGAGGAACGGCACCACGAGCTGGGTGACGTGGTTGCCCGCCACCTCGAGGCGGTGCAGGGGCTTGGGCAGCAGGTGGAAGAAACGGCTGGCTGGGTTCGGCATCGGCTGGGTCTCGTGGTGGTAGTACAGGGCGGTGAGATCGCGCCACGAGCTGTCACCGCGCATCTTGATCATGCCCGCGCCGAACTCGAGGCGGAAGACGAGCCAGCGGATGATCAGCAGGACCAGGAAGGGTGGCGCCACCTCGTTCGACCCGAGGAACGCGACGATGAACCCGGCCTCGAGGAGGAGGCTCTCCCACCCGAACCCGTAGAACGTCTGGCCCACGTTCACGATCGAGGTGTACAGCCACCAGATGACGAGGAACGCCACGAGCGGCACCCACGGCGGCCCGGCCTGCGGGACCCCGAGGACCAGCAGGGCGGAGATCACCGCCCCCGACCATGCGACGACGCGCAGCAGGCGGTCGGAGTAGCCCCGGCGGAACAGCGAGGGTCCGGCCCGGTCCCCGACCCGCGTGAGGAACACCGGGACGGGCAGCAGGCCCTTCTCGCCGAGGAGGGCGGGGAACTGGGCCACCGCCGACAGGAAGGCCACGAGGTACACGGCAGCGACTCCGCGCTGCACGATCTGGCGGCCCACCTCGTAGTCCTCAGCCGTCAGGACAGCGGTCAACCACTCCATTCCTCCAGCGTCGTGTTCCTCTCGGGATGGCGTCAAGGAGGCATGCGTGCGCCGCGGGCGGGCACGTCCTGCTAACGGTCGCCCGGTGGCTCAGCCCGGGATGTTCCGCCGTGCCGCGGCGTGCCGCCGTCGGCGCGGCCGGTCAGCCGAGGTGGTCCACGAGGCGCGAAGCGATGCCGGTGTAGCGCGCCGGGGTCAGCGCGAGCAGACGCTGTTCGGCCTCGTCGCTGAGTCCGAGGCTGCCGACGAACTCCCGCATGCGGTCCGCGTCCACGCGGCGGCCGCGGGTGAGGTCCTTGAGCCGCTCGTACGGGTCGTCGAGGCCGGGCACGCCCGCGATCGCCTCGGCGCGCATCACCATCTGCACCGCCTCGCCCAACACCTCCCAGTTCCCGTCGAGGTCCGCCGCGAGGACATCCTCGGCGACGTCGAGCCGGGCCAGGCCCTTCGCGACGTTGGAGACGGCGAGCAGCGAGTGGCCGAGGGCCACACCGATGTTGCGCTGGCTCGACGAGTCCGTCAGGTCGCGCTGCCAGCGCGAGGTGACGAGGGTCGACGCCAGGACATCGAGCAGCGCCGAGGAGATCTCCAGGTTCGCCTCCGCGTTCTCGAAGCGGATCGGGTTCACCTTGTGGGGCATGGTGGAGGACCCGGTGGCTCCCGCCACCGGGATCTGGGCGAAGTAACCGATGGAGATGTAGCTCCACACGTCGGTGCAGAAGTTGTGGAGGATCCGGTTGAAGCGGGCCACGTCCGCATACAGCTCCGCCTGCCAGTCATGCGACTCGATCTGCGTGGTCAGGGGGTTCCAGGTCAGCCCGAGGCCCTCCACGAAGGTGCGGGAGACATCCTGCCAGTCGACCTGCGGAACGGAGGCGTAGTGGGCGGCGTAGGTTCCGGTGGCGCCGTTGATCTTGCCGAGGAACTCGGTCGCCGCGATGCGCTCGAGCTGCCGGGTCAGGCGGTGCGCGACGACGGCCATCTCCTTGCCCAGTGTGGTGGGCGTGGCCGGCTGGCCGTGGGTGCGGGAGAGCATGGGGGTCTCTCTCGCGGTCCGCGCGAGGTCGGCGATCGCCGCCACGAGGCTGCGTGCGGCCGGGAGCCACGTCTCGACGATCGCCCCCCTGATGCCGAGGGCGTAGGAGAGGTTGTTGATGTCCTCCGACGTGCAGCCGAAATGGACGAGGGGCTTCAGTTGGCCGATACCGAGACCCTCCAGGCGCCGCCCGATGTAGTACTCCACGGCCTTCACGTCGTGGACGGTGACCGCCTCGATCTCGCCGAGTTCCGTTACCGCGTCGGCGTCGAAGGCGGTGACGATGGCCCGGAGGCCGGCTTCCTGCTCCGCGCTGAGCGGCTCCGTCCCGGGCAGCACGGCATGGCGCGTGAGGTGGATCAGCCATTCGACCTCCACGTGGACGCGGTCGCGGTTGAGTGCCGCCTCGGAGAGGAAATCGATGAGTGGGGCGACCGCCTCGCGGTACCGGCCGTCGAGCGGACCGAGGGTGAGCGACGTCCCCTCCCCTCGGGACAGTGCAGCGAATTCAACCCGGGAGGATGCGGAGTCAGCCATGGCTCCATCATTCCACGGCACGGCTGGGCGCCCGCCACGCCGCTGTCCACATAGCCGCCTGGGCCGCCTGGGCGTGTCCGGCAGCCTCCTAGCATGGACGGACGCCAGGGGAGAGGGTGGGCATGGACAGCCGGATGGATGCGGCAGGCCGGTGCGAACCCGGAGCGGCCGCCAGCCAGGCCGTCGCCGCCACCGGGGAGGCCCTGCGGTGGCATGCAGAACAGCTCCGCGAGATCCGTCGCCGTGCGCTGTCGGTGGCCGTTCTCTCCTGGGAGTCACCCGCCGGTGGCGCCTTCCGGGCCTATCTGGCCGAGCGGTGCACCGAGCTGACCCGGACCATCGACCTGCTGGAAACCACCATGGGGGACCTCGGCCTCTACGAGCACCTGCTGCGCGAGGCGGAACTGCAGCAGCAGGCCGGGCTGTGACGGACGGGCTCCTCCCGCTGCAGGGCGACGACGGCTTGCTGAGCATCGGCGGGGGAGTGGGAGGCACACGGTTCCAGTGGGATGAGCTGGAGGACGCCGCCCGGCTGCTCGACCGGCTCGCGGCGGACACCGTGGACGTCGCCTTCGCCATCGCGCACCTCGACCGCGACTTCCAGGAGCTGCCCTGGCGGTACTCCCACCTCCGGCCGGCCGACGGGATAGCAGGAACCTCCTACCAGGCGGCCGCCGCCCATCTGGGGGCCGCACGGGCCTCGGCCTCGGACAACTCCAGGGCGCTGTACTCCACCAGTGAGCGGTTGGGCGGGAGCCTGCGGGCCTACCATCTCGCCGATGACCTGGCCCGCGCCGCGACGGAGGCGGTGCGTTCCCGCAGTGAGGCGGTGGCGCGTTTCATCGCCCACGAGGCCTCCGGCCGGGGTGCGGCCGGTATCGGTCCTATCGAACTGCACACCGGGGACGAGGGTCCGGCGGTCCTCGACGGCACCGTCGCGGGTGTCGTCGATCGCCTGGCCGCGGTGGAGAACGAGGACCCAGGGACCTTCGAGGTGCTGCGAGCCGGAACGGCCGAGGACCCGGTCTACGTCGTCGTCCTCCCCGGCACGCAGTCCGGGCCGCTCGACGGTACGGCCGGGAGCAATCCCTTCGATGCGGGGGGGATCGTCGAGGCGTTCGGGGAGGACAGCCGCTTCATCGAGGCAGCAGTCCTGGAGTCCCTCCAACGGGCGGGGGCACAGGAGGGGGACGGGCTGATCGTCGCGGGCTACAGCCAGGGAGGCCTCCACGCCATGAACGTGGCCGGATCCGAGGCGGTGGGAAGCCGCTACGAGGTGCAGCTGGTCGTGACGGTCGGCACTCCCACCGGGACGGAGCGCACCGGGCCCGGCGAGTACCTCCATCTCGAGCATCGCGACGACACGGTGCCGCGGTTCGATGCGATGCACAACGCCGACGACCGCCACCGGACCACCGTGGTGCTCGGCAATCCGGTACCCGCGCCGGCCCGCCGGGAGGACGGCTCCGAGGAGCCTGCCGGTCTCGGGCAGGCGCACACGCTGCAGAACTACGCGGCCGGGGCGAGGCTGGTGGATGCCAGCGACGCCCCCTCCCTCGCGCCGGCAGCGGCCCTGCTCGCGACGGCGGCCGCAGCCGGGACGGTCCGCCGTTACTCGTTCGCGGCCACCCGGCGTCCCGGTCAGGCACGGGCCACCGAGCTCCCGGCGCAGCGCGCGCCCGGGAGGTCGGGTCTAGGCTAAGCCCATGACGTCGATCGATGATCTTCCCGCCGTGCCCTCGGACCAGACGCCCCCCGGCCAGGAATCCGGCGAGGCCGGCCGTCCCGCCGGCGTCCGGCCCCGCGGCGTCCTCGGGAAGCTGCCGCGCTACGCCGCCGGCAAGCCTCCGGTGGTGGTGGAGGGACTGGAGAGCTTCAAGCTGTCCTCGAACGAGAATCCGCTGCCGCCCCTTCCTGCGGTCCTCGAGGCGATCGCGGCCGAGACCTCGGTCAACCGGTACCCGGACCCCATGACGACGGCGCTGCGGACCGAACTGGCCGGATACCTCGGCGTTCCGCCCCTCGACATCGTCACCGGTGCGGGCAGCCTCGGTGCGCTGAACCAGATCCTCGCCACCTTCGCGGGGCAGAACGACTTCGACGCTCCCGACGAGGTGGTCTACGCATGGCGCTCCTTCGAGGCCTATCCGATCAGCGTCGGGCTCGCCGGCGCAGCCGGTGTGCAGGTCCCTGTCCTCCCGGACGGGAGGCACGACCTCGATGCCATGGCGGCCGCGATCACGGACCGCACGCGCATCATCCTGCTCTGCACGCCCAACAACCCCACCGGGCCCGTCCTCACGCGGACCGAGGTCGTCAACTTCCTGGAGCGGGTGCCTCGGCAGGTCGTGGTCGTGATCGACGAGGCGTACCAGGAGTTCGTCCGACACCCGGAGGCGGTCGACGGGATCGCCCTCTACCGGGATCACCCGAACGTCATCGTCCTCCGCACGTTCTCGAAGGCCCATGGGCTCGCCGGCCTGCGGGTGGGCTACTCCGTGGCCCGCCAGGAACTCACCGAGCACCTGCGCGTCAGCGCCGTCCCGTTCGCGGTGTCCCAGGTGGCCGAACACGCCGCCGTCGCGTCCCTCCGGCACATCGACGACGTCGACGCCCGGGTGCAGTCGATCGTCGACGAGCGCACGCGTGTGGCGGACGGGCTGCGGGACCTCGGCTGGACCGTCCCGGCGGCGGAGGGGAACTTCGTCTGGCTGGCGCTGGGGGACCACACGCAGGACTTCGCCGCAAAGGCCGCGGAGCAGGCCCTGTCGGTGCGGGCCTTCGGTGCAGAGGGTGTGCGCGTGACGATCGGCGAGCCGACCGCGAACAGCCGGTTCCTGGAACTGTGCCGAGGGTACAGCCACCGCCCGGTCGCCGGCTGAGGTCGTCTTAAATAGGCCCGAGGACGCGCGCTGGCTAGTCTTGGGGGATGCCGCGGGAACATATGTTTCCCGGTGTATGACTTACGGCACACATTCCACTAAAGGAATGTAACGGGTCGGGTGAGGAGCCAAGGATGAACAGCAGCCGATTGCCGGCCGCCGAATTCGACGTCGAGGAAGTGGTGCGCGCGGCTCATCCCGCGGACACCGCCGACCTGGAGCCCGGCACGGAGATGCTGCGCGTCCTCTCGCCCGACGGCACGATGGCGAGCGGCCTGAGTGCGCGGATCGCCGGCGAGACCGTCGACTTCACCCCCTACCTTGCGGCTGACGCCGAGCACCTCCGCTCGCTGTACCGCGACATGTTCCTCATCCGCCGCTTCGACCAGGAGTCGACGGCCCTCCAGCGCCAGGGCCAACTGGCGCTCTGGGTGCCGCTCACGGGTCAGGAGGCCGCGCAGATCGGCTCCGGCAGGGCCCTCGCCCCCCAGGACTACGCCTTCCCCACCTACAGGGAGCATGGCGTCGCCCTGACCCGCGGCGTCGAGTTCGCCGAGATCCTCCGCCTGTTCCGGGGTGTGACCAACGGTGGCTGGGATCCCCGGGAGCGGAACTTCCACCTCTACACGCTGGTGCTGGCCGCCCAGTCCCTGCACGCCGTCGGCTACGCGATGGGCATGCAGCGCGACCAGCTCGCCGATCCGTCCCTGCCTCCCGCAGCCTCCGTCGCGTACTTCGGCGACGGCGCGAGCTCGGAGGGCGACGTCCACGAATCGATGGTCTTCGCCGCGTCCTTCGACGCCCCCGTCGTGTTCTTCTGCCAGAACAACCAGTGGGCCATCTCCGTCCCGTCGAGCGTGCAGGCGAAGGTTCCCCTCGCGCAGCGCGCGGCGGGCTACGGCTTCCCGGGCATCCGCGTGGACGGCAACGACGTCGTCGCCGTCGAGGCGGTCACACGCTGGGCGCTCGAGCACGCGCGGTCCGGCAGGGGGCCGGTGCTCATCGAGGCCTACACCTACCGGATGAGCGCCCACACCACCGCGGACGACCCCACCAAGTACCGGCTGTCCCGCGACGAGCAGGAGTGGCAGCCCCGCGACCCGCTGGTCCGCCTCGAGTCCCACCTCCGCTCGACCGGTCTGGCCGACGACACGTTCTTCGGAGATCTCGACGCCGAGGCTCGCACCATGGCCACCGAGCTGCGGCGGGCCGTGCTGGCCATGACGGCGCCGGACCTCGCCGACCGGTTCGCCGCCGTCTACGCGGAACCGCACCCCCTCATCCAGGAGGAGCTGCGGTTCTTCGAGCAGTACGAGGCCGGATTCGCCGATGAAGGGAAGCACGCCTGATGGTGACCATGACCATCGCCAAGGCGATCAACGAAGGGCTGCGGGCGTCGCTCGCCAACGACCCGAAGACCCTGCTGATGGGCGAGGACATCGGGGAGCTCGGCGGCGTCTACCGCGTCACCGACGGCCTGAAGAAGGACTTCGGGGCCCTGCGCGTCGTCGACTCCCCGCTCGCCGAGTCCGGCATCATCGGCACCGCGATCGGTCTCGCCCTGCGCGGCTACCGTCCTGTCTGCGAGATCCAGTTCGACGGCTTCGTGTTCCCGGGCTTCAACCAGATCACCACGCAGCTCGCGAAGCTCCGAACCCGCAGCGACGGCATGCTGAGCGCGCCCGTGGTCATCCGGATCCCGTACGGCGGTGGGATCGGCAGCGTGGAGCACCACTCGGAATCGCCCGAGGCCCTCTTCGCCCACACCGCCGGGCTGCGGATCATCACGCCCTCCAACGCGCAGGACGCCTACTGGATGATCCAGCAGGCCGTCACGTGCGAGGACCCCGTGATCGTGTTCGAGCCGAAGCGGCGCTACTGGCTCAAGGGGGAGGTGGACACCTCCGCCCCTGCGGCGGACCCCTTCTCCGCGCAGGTCCTGCGGCAGGGGAGCGATGCGACCATCGTGGCCTACGGACCGCTGGTGCCCGTGGCGCTGGCCGCGGCCGCCGCAGCCGAGGACGACGGGCGCCAGGTGGAGGTGATCGACCTGCGGTCCATCTCACCGATCGACTTCGACACCGTCACGGAGTCGGTGACCCGGACCGGCCGACTGATCGTGGCCCACGAGGCTCCGACCTTCGGCGGTATCGGCGGGGAGATCGCCGCGCGGATCTCCGAGCGCGCGTTCCTGTCGCTCGAGGCGCCCGTCATCCGCGTGGGCGGCTTCCACATGCCCTACCCGGTGGCCCGCGTGGAGGAGCAGTACCTGCCGGACATCGACCGCATCCTCGAGGCACTCGACCGTGCCTTCGCATACTGAAGGACCCCCATGACGCTCAATACGTTCAACCTGCCCGACGTCGGTGAGGGCCTCACCGAGGCGGAGATCGTGCAGTGGAAGGTGGCGCCCGGGGCCACGGTGTCGGTCAACGACATCATCTGCGAGATCGAGACCGCGAAGTCCCTCGTCGAGCTCTCCTCCCCGTACGCCGGCACCGTCTCCGAACTGCTCGTCGCCGAGGGCGAGACCATCGAGGTGGGCACGCCCATCATCTCCGTCGAGGACGCAGAGTCCGCTCCGGAGGCGGCGCACGACGGCGGTCAGGATGGGGCCGCGTCGGACGCACCGGTGCATGACGGCGGACCCGACGGAGACGTCGACCGGGTGATCGAGGCCGATGCCGAGGCCGCCGCCTCCCGGCAGGACGCCATCGGCACAGCCGACGATGGGCCCGTTCCCGTGCCCCGGATGCCGGGTGAATTCTCCGGGGCGGAGTCCGGTGCAGCCGGCGTGCAGGCCGCGCCCGGCACTGCCGCCCCGGAGGTCACACCCGGGCCGCTCGTCGGCACGGGACCGAAGGCCGATGCCGTGAAGCGTCGTCCCCGCAAGCAGCAGGGGGCCCCCGGTGCGGGACACGTGGCGCCGTCGTCCGGTGCAGGCAGGCCTGCGTCCGGCCCGGCGTCCCCGGCACCCGCCGCGCAGGCACCGGCCCCTGCCGGCTCGACTGCTCCCGACCCGGCCGCGCCGGCCACCCGGGAGTCCGCCGGACGGAGTGCACCGCAGCCGGCCGCGGAGCCGCCCGCCCGGGTGAACCCGCTCAACCAGCTCATCAACCGCGTGCTCGCGAAGCCCCCGGTCCGCAAGGCCGCCCGCGACCTCGGCATCAACCTGGCGGACGTCCCCGCCACCGGGTCCGCGGGAGAGGTCACCAAGCAGGACCTCATGAGCTACCAGTCCCAGCGCGACGCCGAACAGGACGGCGCCGACTCCTTCTGGGCGGACCGGAAGGTGCTCGGCGGCGGCCGGATCGAGCGCATCCCGGTCAAGGGCGTCCGCAAGGCGACGGCCCGGGCGATGGTGCAGAGCGCCTTCACGGCGCCGCACGTCAGCATCTTCGTGGATGTCGACGCCTCCCGGACCATGGAGTTCGTCAAACGCCTGAAGGCGTCCCGCGACTTCGAGGGCATCAAGGTCTCACCCCTGCTGATCCTCGCCAAGGCCGTCATCTGGGCCGCCGCACGCAACCCGTCGGTCAATGCCACCTGGTCCGACGACGAGATCCTCGTCAAGCACTTCATGAACCTCGGCATCGCCGCCGCGACCCCGAGGGGACTCATGGTGCCCAACATCAAGGACGCCCAGGACCTCTCGCTCAAGGAGCTGGCGCTCGCGCTGAACGACCTGGCGACGACGGCGCGGGCCGGCAAGACCCAGCCGGCGCAGATGCAGGGAGGCACCCTGACGATCACCAACATCGGGGCGCTCGGCATCGACACGGGAACGCCGATCATCAATCCGGGTGAGGTGGCGATCGTGGCGTTCGGCACCATCAAGCAGAAGCCGTGGGTGCTCGACGGCGAGGTCATCCCGCGCTGGATCACCACGCTGGGCGGCTCGTTCGACCACCGTGTGGTGGACGGCGACCTCAGTGCGCGCTTCATGGCCGACGTCGCCTCGATCCTCGAGGAGCCCGCGCTGCTGCTCGACTAGGGTGGGGTCATGAACCAGCCCCTTCCCGGCGACCGGCCCCGGAGGTCGCGTCCGCGCTACCCGCTGAGCAGGCTCCTGCTCGTGGTGGCCATCGGTTTCATCGCCTCGATCGCCCTGCAGATGGCGTTCCCGGGGCTGAACACGGTGGCGAGGCTGTCGATCCTCGTGATCGTCGCAGCGCTCATCTCCATCGCGGTGACGCTGCGCCAGCAGAAGCGGCCACCCCGGTAGCGATCAGACGGACGGGGTGCTGTTCTCCTCGATGGCCGTCCGCAGGATCGGAGCCAGCCGCCGCACGCCCTCGACGATGTCCTCGGGGGAGACGGCACTGAAGGCCAGCCGGAGCTTGTTGGACGGATCGTCCGACGGCGAGAACGCGGCGCCGGGGATGAAGACGACGCCGGCGTCGATCGCCGTGTACAGCAGGGGATAGGTGTTGATGCCCTCGGGAAGGGTGACCCAGACGAAGAATCCGCCGTCGGGGGTGGTCCAGTGCACGCCGTCGGGCAGTTCCTCGGCGAGGGCACCGAGCATCGCCTCGCACCGCTCCCGGTACAGCGCGCGCATCGAGCGCAGGTGGCCGCGCCAGTCGTACTCCGTGAGGTACGCGGTCACCAGCATCTGGGTGAGCGGCGACGGGCACAGCACCACCGCCTCGCAGGCGAGGTAGAACCGCCGGTAGAGGTGCCGGGGCACCAGCGCCCAGCCGAGCCTCACGCCGGGCGCGAAGATCTTCGAGAAGGAGCCGAGGTAGATGACGTCGTCGGGGTTGTCCGCGCGCATGGGCTTCAGCGGTTCGCCGTCGAAGCGCAGCATCCCGTAGGGGTTGTCCTCGAGGACGAGGATGTTGTGGGCCCGGCAGATGTCGACGACGCGCTGGCGGCGGTCGGCCGCCATCGTGATGCCGCTCGGGTTGTTGAAGCTCGGGATCGTGTACAGGAGCTTGATGGCGCGGCCCTGCGCCTCGAGGTCGGCGATGGTGCGTTCCAGCGCATCGGGGACCAGCCCGGCGTCGTCCATGGGGACGGTCACGACGTCGACCTCGTAGGCCTCGAACGTGTTGAGCGCGCCGACGTAGGTGGGGTCCTCGCAGAGGATCACGTCGCCCGGGTTGCAGAACACCTTGGCCGCGACGTCCTGAGCCGACTGCGAGCCGGTGGTGATGACGACGTCGTCGGGGCTGGCACCCTCGATGCCCTCGGCCGCCATGACGTCGCACACGAGCCGCCGGAGTTCCTCCATGCCCTGGCCGCCGCCGTACTGCAGCGCCTCGAGGCCGTGCTCGGCGATGATCTTCTGCGCCGTGCGCCCGAGGTCATCGAGCGGGAGGGACTTGAGGTAGGGGCTGCCGCCGGCCAGGGACACGAGCCCGGGGCGGATGGAGATGTCGAAGACGTCGCGCACCGCGGACTGCTTGATGTTCGCGGCCCGCACCGAGAACAGCGCATCGTGGCGGTTGGCGGAATCGACCGCCCGCTCGAGGGCGGCCTCGGTCTCGGCGGGCAGGACGTCGGCAGGGGCTTCGCTGGAGGATGTCACGCCCAGAGTCTAGGCGCGGGTTCACCATCAGGCAACAGGTGTTGCACCACGGTGCGCCGCCGGGGGGCTAGACCCAGCCCGCCTCGCGCGCCTTCAGCGCGGCCTGGAAGCGGCTCTCCGCCCGCAGGGTGTCCAGCATCCACGCGATGTGCCGGCGGCAGGTCCTCACGTTGATGTCCAGGCGGCGCGCTATCGACTCGTCGGACAGCCCGTTGGCGAGGCCCTGGATGATGGAGCGCTGCAGGCTGCTCAGCGGCGACGCGATCTGCCCGGGCGCGAGGAAGGACTCGCTGATCTCCCAGGCGACGTCGAACAGGTGCGTGAAGATGTGGATCAGGCTCGCGTCCCTGATGACGAGGGCCGCCTTGTCGTCACGCGTGAGCTGGCGGCCGACGAGCGCCAGCTTGTCGTCGAAGATGAGGATGCGCAGGGGGATGAACGGCAGCACGTTGAACTCGCCCCCGCCGGCGGCGATCGCCTCGACGGCCTTGCGGGTGGGCACGTGGTCGCGCGTGCTCGTGTCGTAGAGCGTCCGGCGCCGGACCCCGTTCTCGAGCAGCTCGAGATCCTTCCGGACGCTCTCCTCGTGCACGTCCGCCGTCGAGCCCTGGCCCGGCTGGGCGATGTACACCTTCTCGGTGACGTCGCGTCCGTAGTCGATCAGCACCCGGTGGATCAGGTGGGGGTCCTCGAGCGTCTCCACGGATGTGCTGGCCAGGACGCTCTTGCGCGCCTCGAGGAAGGTCGGGAGGAGGCTCGAGAGCTCACGCCGCTGGCCGCTGATGCGCGACTTGAGTTCCTGCATGGCGCGCTCGTCGGCGTCCACGAGGTCCGCGAGCGCGACGTCCGGCGAGACAGCGACGAGTCCGTCCGGCCGGCCCGCCTCGGGACTGAGCAGCCGGCGCTCGGCGAGCTCCCCGATGGCCGTCTCGATCCGGCGCAGGGTGAGGCCGAGGGCCTCCGAGGCCTCCGCGCGCGTCCACCCGGGGTGCCCGACGGCGTAGCGGTACAGCTCGAGCGATGTCGCATCCAGCATGAGCAGCAGTCCTTGTCCCGGGTCGCCGGCGCAGCAACAGCCGATCAGGCGGTGAAAAACATGACATGTCCAGTTAATGACAGATCGGGGGAGGTGGCAATCCGGGGAGGCCGGGCGAGCCGTCCAGCCCCGTGATTCCGCGGTTCTCCGCACCGCTCAGCAGCGTAACAGCCGGGCGCGGCGGAGGTCCGCGTCCTGTTCGCGGCATGTCCACAAACGGCCACCGGGACCGCTGGACAGCGTCGGCCCGTGCCGGACATTCTGAGTGAGCCGGTCTGCAGGCGGCCCGAACGGGGCTTCCGGAGCGACCGGCCACTGCGGATCAGCAGTGCGGCACAGCTCGACCACCCGGGAGACCGGCAAGGAAGGATCGCCATGAAGAAAGTACTCGGCGCAACTGCGGGCCTGTTGATCGTGGTGGGGGCTGTTCTGCCGGCAGGCCAGTCCATCAGCGCAGCGAGCTGGGACTGGCCCAAGAGCCAGGCCACGGCGGGAAGCTGGGACTGGCCGAAGTAGAGCAGGAGCCCTCCGGACTAGAGCCCGGAGGCCCCAGAGCCCGCCCCAGCGGGGATGACCACAGACCCTGAAGGAGAGAGCCATGAGCCAGGTGACCGCCGTTCGAACCGCCTCACGGACGGCAGTCAGCACTCAGTGGTGGCATCTCTCCCTCTCGACGGGTGGCTTCGATGTAGCGGACGGCATCATCGAAGAGCTGGTCACCCCGCTGGTGGCGCAGGCTCAGGCACTCGGCGCCAAGCGCTGGTACTTCAGCCGGAGCGAGGACGCGTCCACGGGCGTCGTCAGCCGGGTCCGGCTCAGCATCCATGCCCACCCGCGCGTCCTCGAACGCCTGCGGGCCTTCCAGCGCGCACTCCAGGTACGCAGCGCCCCGGCGCTGCCCCTGCTGGTGGTGCGCCAGCAGTTCACGGCACCCGCGAGCAACACCTACTACTCCGGGGGCCAGGAGCCGGCCGACCCGCAACTCGAGGCGAACCTCGTGAAGTACGGCGGCGTGGAGGGGCTCCACCTCGCGGAGGAGGTCTTCGAGCTCAGTTCGGAATTCGCCATCTGGGCCAATCAGCGGTTCCCCCGCATGCAGAGCCGTTCCGCGCTCGGAGCGCTGGTGCTCTTCGACGCGGCGCAGAGCATGATGCGCGGTCCCCGCTCCGCCGGCTGGCCGGACCGCCGTCGTCTGTCCTGGGATTTCTACTGGGACAGCCACCTGCGCACCTGCACGGCCGACGTCGGTCCGCGTGCCGCCGGTGTCCGCGAGGCCATGACGGCCCAGGTGGCCTCCAAGGCCACGGGCTTCCACGCCCTCATGGCCGCCACCGCGTCCGAGTCGGCGGTGCACAACTGGCGACGCCGGTGGTTCCGGGCGCTCGACACCTACCTGTACCGTGCGGACAAGGTGCGCGTCAGCCGCAGCGCGCAGCACCTCACGGTGTACCAGGCGCACATGACCCTCAACCGCCTCGGTTTCGTGGCCCGTGAAGAGGCGGCGCTGGGACTGTATGCACGGACATGGAAGCCCGTGTCCGCCGGACCCGTCGAGCGAAGGACAGCATCATGACCGCAAGGAACACCCTCGTACTCGCTCATGACGACGCCGATCTCTCCGAGGCCCTGGGCTGCTCGTCGGAGACCGTGGAGTCCATGCAGCACGACGGCGTGCTCGAGTCGCAGGGCCAGCTCTGGGAGATCGGGCCGGCGCAGGACTATCTGCGCGACGCCGCCTGGGCGGACAACCTCTGGCACTGATGCTTCCCCCGACGCACTGACCGCCCCTCGGAGGGATCGGGTTCGCCCCAGGTACTCACCGGCCCGAACGGGCGCCTCCCGGTGTTCTTCGGCACGAACAGCACGACGCCGGCGCTGCATGCGCCGGCGTCGTGCTGTTCAGAGGGTGCCGTTGCAGGTCCCCCACCCGAGGTGGTTGCTCACGGCGTCCGCGATACCCGGGCGGGTATCAGGCGGCGACCGGTGTCACTGCGCCTGCGAGGGCCGAGAGCACGTCGTTGACCGCGCCGGCCACCTCGGCGTCGTCCTTGGGGTGCAGCTCGGCGAAGCGCGTGATGGAGCCGCCGATGGAGAGCTTTGCGTCGTCGACCACCGAGGCGCCGGCGACGCCGAGCGCGCGGCGGGCCTCGTCGTGCGCCCACACTCCGCCGTACTGGCCGAAGGCGGAGCCGATGACGGCGGCGGGCTTGCTCGAGATGGCTCCGGCACCGTACGGGCGGGACAGCCAGTCGATGGCGTTCTTCAGTACGGCGGGCATCGTCCCGTTGTACTCGGGGGAGACGAGCAGCACGGCGTCGGCGTCGGCAGCAGCGGCCCGGAGGTCGTCGGCGGCCTTCGGGCGGTCGGTGTCGTTGTCGATGTCCTCGTTGTAGAAGGGGATGTCACTCAGCGCGTCGAAGGTGACGACATCGACGGCGTCCGGGGCGTGCTCCGCGGCGGCCTCGGCGAGCTGGCGGTTGATGGAACCCTCCCGCAGGCTGCCGACGAGGGTGAGGATCGTGGTGGACATGAGTACTCCCGAAGTAGTGTGACCGTGCGGTCGAGGCTGACAGGAGGCGCACCGGCTGCGCCCACCGTATCTAAGCGGACCGCGGTCCGCTTTATTCCCCGACTATAGTTGCGGCATGCAGGGCGAGGAATTGCTCCGGGTCACGGGCGACGACGGAGAGCGTACCGATGCGGCGCGCAACCGGCGCCTGCTGCTGGACGCCGCCGCCGAGATCGTGGCGCTCCACGGACCCGACAAGCTCACCACGGAGGGTGTCGCACGCCGTGCGGGCGTCGGCAAGGGTACCGTCTTCCGCCGGTTCGGCAGCCGGGCGGGCCTCCTCCACGCCCTCGCCGACGAGGCCGGGCGCTCCTTCCAGCAGGCGTTCATGGCAGGGCCGCCTCCCCTCGGGCCGGGAGCAGCCCCCCTCGACCGGCTCATCGCCTTTGGGGAGGCGAGCATCGCGAGGATGCACTTCGACGGGCAGATCCTGCGCGCGGCGGAGCAGCGGGGCGGACCGGATCCCGAGCACCCGACGCAGCAGCTCATCCGGCTGCACCTGTCCCTGCTGCTGCGCCAGCTCGGCGTCCAGGACCCCGAACTGGCCTCCTACCAGCTGGCGGCCTTCCTGAACGCCGGACTCCTGCTGCACCTGCAGGAGCACCGGGGCATGTCCACCGCCCGCCTCTGCGAGTCCTGGCGCACCCTCGTCGCAGCGCTCGCGGCGCAGGGTCCGGCCCCGGATCGCACCTCGGATCGCAGCTTGGACCATGTCCTGGATCGCGCTTCGGACAGCGTCCTGGATCGCCCCTCCGATGCGGGCAGGGAGTGCACGTGAAGGCGGTCCTGGTCGGTTTCGGCCATGCCGGCCGGGTCTTCCACGCCCCGCTCATCGCGCACGATCCCGATCTCGAGCTCGCCGCCGTCGTCGTGCGCAGCCTGGACCGCCAGAGGGCCGCGCGCTCCGACTGTCCGTCCGCCGTCGTCGTCGCGACACTGGAGGAGGCCCTGCAGGCGGTGCCGGACGCGGAGCTCGCCGTGATCGCCACGCCCCCGGCCACCCATGCAGCCCTCGCCGCCGCCGCGCTCGGCAGGGGACTGCACGTGGTGGTGGAGAAGCCCTTCGTGGTGCACGCAGAGGACGGAGAGTGGCTGATCGAGGCTGCACGGGCGGCGCGGCGGCTGCTCGTCCCGTTCCACAACCGGCGCTGGGACGGTGACTTCCTGACCGTGCAGGCACTGGTGGTCTCGGGTGCGCTCGGGAGGGTGCGCATCGTCGAGTCTGCGATGGAGTCCTGGAAGCCGTCCATCACCAAGCCCTGGAAGCGTGACGCCGGGACGGACGACGGTGGAGGTGTCCTCTACGACCTCGGCTCCCACCTGATCGACCAGGCGCTCGTCCTGTCCGGGCCGGCCGTGCCGGTCGCCGCGGAGCTGCGGCTGGACCGGGACGACGCCGCCGCGGAGGACTCGCTGTTCCTCGTCCTCGAGCACGACGGCGGCGTCACGAGTCACCTCCGCGCGGGCACGCTCGTCCCTTTGGCCCGTCCCCGCTTCCACGTCACGGGAACGATCGGCGGGCTCACCATCACCGGCACGGACCCGCAGGAGGAGCTGCTGGCGGCCGGTGTCCTCCCGGAGGATACGGCCGCCGCGCATGAGGTCGGGAGCGGGGAGGGCGAGCGCGGGCTGCTCGGCCGCGCCGGGACCACGGAGCCCGTGAGGGTCGGTCCGGGCACGTATCCGTCCTTCTACGCCGGCGTCGTCGCGGCAATCCGGGGGATCGGGCCCCCACCGGTCGCGGCGGAGGACGCCGTCGCCGTGGTGCGCATCATCGAGCAGGTCCACGCGTCCTTCCCGGTCCGGCGAGCGACAGGACACCTGCCCGACTAGACGAGCGCTGCCCAGTCCTCCGCGAGGTCGAGGCCGTGCGCCTCCGAGACCGAGTGGTGCGCCACCTGGCCCGCTGCGACGTTCAGTCCGCGCGCGAGCGCCGCGTCCGCTTCGAAGGCGCCGCGGACGCCCTTGTCCGCCAGCGCGACGGCGTAGCGGAGCGTCACGTTGGTCAGGGCGTACGTCGAGGTGTTGGGGACCGCGCCGGGCATGTTGCCCACGCAGTAGAAGAGCGATCCGTGGACGGTGAAGGTGGGGTCCTCGTGGGTGGTGACGCGGGAGTCCTCGAAGCACCCGCCCTGGTCCACGGCGATGTCCACGAGGACGCTGCCGGGCTTCATGCGGGCCACGAGGGCGTTGGTCACGAGCTTCGGTGCGCGTGCACCCGGGATCAGGACGGACCCGATCACCAGGTCGGCCTCCAGTACGGACTTCTCGATCTCCAGGGAGTTCGACGCGACGGTCTTCACGCGGCCCGCATACAGGGCGTCGATCTCGCGGAGGCGCGCGATGTTGATGTCGAGGATGGTCACCTCAGCGCCGGTGCCGACGGCCATGGCCGTCGCGTTGGTGCCCGCGACACCCGCACCGAGGACGGCGACCTTGGCGGGACGGACACCGGCAACACCGCCGAGCAGCAGGCCGGGGCCTCCGGCGGGAGCGGTCATGACCTGTGCGCCCACCTGGACGGAGAGGCGGCCGGCAACCTCGGACATTGGGGCGAGCAGGGGCAGGGCGCGCCCGTCCTGAACCGTCTCGTACGCGATCGCGGTGACGCCGGCGTCGAGGAGTGCGCGGGTCAGCTCGGGTTCCGCAGCGAGGTGGAGGTAGGTGAAGAGGACGAGCCCCTTGCGGAAGCGGTGGTACTCCGCGGCAACGGGTTCCTTGACCTTCAGCACCATGTCGGCGCGCGCCCACACGTCGTCTGCGGCGTCGACGAGCTCGGCGCCCGCGGCCTCGTACTCGACGTCCGAGATGCTCGAGCCCACGCCCGCGCCGCGCTCCACGAGCACGGTGTGGCCGTGCGCGCGGAACTCGTGCACACCGGAGGCGGTGATGGCCACGCGGAACTCGTTGTTCTTCACTTCTTTGGGGACGCCGATGATCATTGGGTTCTCCAGGGTGCGATCGGGCTGATGGGGGTTCTCTCCAGAATAGGAGCGTCCGGGCACGGCACGCCCGGCCCTCAGCCGGAGCGCCGATGTCGGCAGCAGGCGTGCCTCCTGCGCTGCGCTGCAGAAGCCCGTCGCCACGCGCTCCACAGGAGATGTGACGTGGAGCACTAGCAGGCCGCGTCCTCAACCGCCATCGACAGATGTCGAGTTCCGCAGCGGCAATTGTCGCCCATAGCGGTCCACGCACCTATCGTGGAAGGGTGCAGAACCAGGCCATCGATGACGTCGTCGAGTCGATCGCGCAGAAGCTGGGCCGCGGACTGTCCCTCGAGGACCCGGACGGCGTCCTCCTCGCGTACAGCAGTCACCAGAGCACTGCGGACCGCGTCCGGGTCAATTTCCTGCTGAGCAAGCAGGTCCCGGCGGACGTCGACGAGTGGCAGCTCCGGCACGGCATCGCGCAGGCGGTCCGCGCCGTCGCCGTCCCCGCCAACGAGGACCTCGGGATGCTGGCCCGCGTCTGCGTCCCCCTGCTCGTGCGGGGGTTCCGGGTGGGCTATCTGTGGGTGCAGCAGCAGTCGAGCGCGGATCCCGCAGCTGACATCCTGGCCGCCCTGCCGGTCGTCCGACCGCTGACCGATCGCCTCGCCGAGCTCCTCCTCGAGACGGACGCGGCCTCCTCGGAACGCCGGACCCGGAGGGAGGCCACCTTCCTCGCCGCGTGCCGCGGGGTGGCAGCGGCGAGCGAGGAGCTGCGCGGGTGGCACGAGCTCGGCGGGAACGGCCCGTGGCGTCTTGCGGTGGTGCACGAGCTCGCGGCGGCGGCGCCCCCCGACATCGACGACCCGCATGAGGCCGCACTCCTCCAGCGCACGCTCGCGCTCCAGGCGACGGTCGGCGTCGCACCCGTGCTGTTCAGTGCCGGGGCCTCAGGGTTCTCGGTGCTCCTGTGTGCCGCCGGCGTCGGCGCCACCGCGCTGCAGCAGGTCCTCGACAGGTACCGGGCCGGGGTCGCCAAGCGCGCGGGCCGTCCGGCGGGCCGCATCCTCCTGGGGCTGAGCGAGCCCGTGGCCGATCCCCGAGACCTGGCCGAGGCCTTCGAACATGCCCAACATACCGTCCAGGCGGCAGCGGTGGACCCGCACCTCGGTGACGTGGCGTCCTATGCTGACATCGGCGTGTACCAGTTCCTCGGGACCGTCGGGTGGCAGGCGCCCGCGCACGGCAGCATCCGTTTCGGCGAGCTGAGCGAGGCCGACCGGGTGGAGGAACTGCTGCCGGTCCTGGAACTGCTGTACGACAAGAACGGCTCCGTGCAGGACGTCGCGGCCCAGCTCCACCTGCACCGCAGCAGCGTCTACAACCGCCTGGCGCGGATCCGCTCGGTCATCGGCGTCGATCCCCTCGCCGGGACGGTGCGGCTGGAACTGCATCTCGCCCTCAAGGCCCGCCGGTGGAGGTCCCGTCCCCGGTTCGGTCTCTCCTAGGGGCAGCGTGGGGCGGGAGCGCCGTCAGGGCGCCGTCTCACCCGCGACGGCGCCGGCAGGTGATCCCCGCGGTGTAGCTGGCTGCGGAGCCAGTCCTCGACGTCCGACCGCCGGAGGCGCCGGTGCGATCCGCGGTACTCGACCGGGAGGGTGCCGGCGTCCGTGAGCTTGCGGAGGTAGCTGTGCGAGATGCCTGCGAGTTCGGCCGCCTGCGAGGTGGTCAGCAGTTCGGCCACCGAGGTGACCTGGACGGCGTCACCGTCGGACAGGCGGGCGAGGAGGTCGACGACGGCGGCCTGCGCCTCGTCGGGGAGTCGGTGGGCCGTTCCGTCCACGAAGACGGTCACATCGGTGCTGTCGGTCAGTGCACGTCGCAGGGGTGCGGCCTGCTCGGGCGGGAGTGCTGCTGCGGATCGTGGTGCCCTGGCGGTCATGGGGTCATTGTGCCAGCAGCAGTAGCGCTCGAGTGGTGGCGGAGCGAAGTCGCGGGCCCTGCCCTTCCGCTATGAGTACTGCGGGTCTAGTGTGTGCGTATAAATACCCTCACTACTTGCAACCAGCGTCGGTTGCAAGAAGGAAACGGTGAATCCCATGACAATATTTGATCAAGGGCATAGCCTGCGCCTCAGCGGGTCCCCCTCCACACTCGGCGAGAAGGGCGAAGCCCCTTTCTGCCCCACCTGCCAGACCGACGACTACCTGATCTTCGAGGAGTTCGTGCCTGCACGCCAGGCCGAGCACTCCACGGACCTCCTTCCTGCCAGCGCCACCTACACGTGCTCCGAATGCGGCACCTTCAACGCGCATGCGGTTCCGCCGTCCTGGCGTCCGCCGCAGTGGTTCTGGTACAGCTGACGACGGATCCGGCACTCCTCCACGCCCGGCCGTGGTGACGCTCTGACGGGCCTGATCGAGCCTGTTGACCTTGACGCGACGTCAACTCCTACTGTGGGATCTCCCGGCGCAGACTGCCGGGGGGAGGAGAACAAGGTGGACTACCCGATCAGCACGGTCGCGCGCCTCGCCGGCACCACCACCCGGACGCTTCGCCATTACGGCGACGTCGGACTGCTCGCGCCGTCGCGCGTGGGTGCCAACGGGTACCGGTACTACGACGCCGAAGCACTCGTGCGGCTCCAGCGCATCCTGCTGCTGAGGTCCCTGGGACTGCCCCTGCCCGCCATCGGCGAGGTCATCGACGCCGGGCGGACGGACGCGCCCGCATCGACCCTGCGTGTCCACCTCCAGTACCTCCGCGGCGAGCAGGAACGGCTCGGCCGGCAGATTACGGCGGTCCTCACCACGGTGGAGGCCCTCGAACGAGGAGAAGAACCCATGCCAGAAGACATGTTCGACGGATTCGACCACACGCAGTACCGGGAGGAGGTCGAGGAGCGGTGGGGTCGGGACGCCTATGCCGAGGGCGACTCCTGGTGGCGCGGCAAGACCGACGCCGAGAAGGACGCCTTCACGCGGGAGGTGGCGGAGCTCAACGCAGGGTGGACGGACGCAGCGACCAGGGGGATCGCCCCGACGGGCGAGGAGGCGCAGGCGCTCGCAGCACGCCACGTCGCATGGCTCTCCGGGGTCCCCGGTGTGCCGCGCGACGACGACGGGTCCCTGTCTGCCGAGTACATCGGAGGACTGGGGGAGATGTACGTCGGCGATCCACGCTTCGCGGCGAACTACGGCGGGCAGGACGGAGCCGAACTCGTCCGGGCTGCGCTCGACGAGTGGCTGCTGCGCCGGACCTGAGCGGCAGCCGGCCCGGCCTCGCACTGCGGTCCTGGCCGCGCAGCGGCGTCCGGCGGCGGGCCCGGCGCAGCGGGTGCTACCAGGGGCCCGCCGCGCGGTCCCGGCCTGCCCGCTTCGCCCGGTAGAGGTTCCGGTCGGCTTCCCGAAGGAGGGCGGCCGACGTCGTGTCGGACTCGCACCCGGCGAATCCGATGCTCGCCGTGACCCGCAGGGCGTCGTGGATGTGCGGCCACTCGAGCCGGCGGACGGCGGACAGGACATGCTCCGCCACCTGCTCCTGGTCGGCGTCCTGTCGGAGGACGAGCAGGAACTCCTCGCCGCCGATGCGGGCCACGTACCGTACTCCCCGGCATCCCTGGAGGCAGGAGGCTACGGCCACGAGGACGTCGTCGCCCGCCGGGTGCCCGAAGCGGTCGTTGATCTGCTTGAAGTGGTCCAGGTCGAGGATGGCCAGGGAGGCGGTCCACTCGCCACCGGCCTGCCAGGCGTGCACGACGTCGGGCAGGGAGTCCTCCACCCAGCGCCGGTTGCGTACCTTCGTCAGCGGATCGACGGCGACGGCGGCCTCCGCCTGCTCGGCCCTCTCGAGCGCCTCGGTGACGTTCTGCTCGGCGAAGAGGTGGTCCACCTGCGACCGGCGCGCCTCGATCCACCGCGCCCTGACCGCCCGGTGGAACTGCCGGTGGAGTTCGTAGGCCAGGTGGTAGTCGGCGCCGGATGCGGCGACGGCGGCGCGCTCCTCGAGGATCATCGATGCGACCTCTTCCAGGGCATGCCGCGCGGTGATGTGCTCGGCCCTGTCGAGCGCGTTCCGAGCGGCGCCGAGGTCGCCGAGCCCGTGGTGCGCCTGCGCCCGCAGCAGCATCTCGTACGCCCTCGTCTCGGGCTGGGCCGATGCGTCGTCGTTCGCGGACCGGTCCAGTACCTCGAGTGCCTCCTGCAGGCGCCGGGCCACGAGGTGGTCGCGGGCGAGGACATCGCTCAGTTCCGACTCGAGTGCGGGCGACGCCTCGATCACGGTCCTGAGCCGTCGCATCCAGAAACGTGCCTCGTCCGGCATCCCTTCGTCGAGGGCTGCGTGGAAGGCGTTCGAACCCAGCCGGGCCACGAGGTCGTGGTCGCCCAGCTGACTCGCCATGGCGAGCGCCCGCCGGGAGACGTCGAACCCGTGCTGCAGCAGCCCTGCGCCCAGGAGCCCCAGGGCCTGTCGCGTCAGCAGCTGCGCCCGCAGGGCGGGCAGTTCGGTGCCGTCCAGGAGCGTGACGGCGATGGTCGCCTGCTCGGCTCCGGAGCCGGAGTGGCCGGCGATCAGGTCCATCATCGCGATCAGGGCGTGGCAACGGCTGGCCAGCCGGGCATCGCCCTGGTTCCGCGCCCATTCGAGGATCTCCTGTCCGCGCGTCCTCGCTCCGGGCGCACCTTCCGTGCGGGCGAGCGCATCGAGCCCGGTGACCTCCGCCCAGAACGCGACGTCGAGTCGGCCGAGGGCCTCGGCGGCGGCGCGGATCTCGGCTGCCTCGATCACTGCGCGGGGAAGATCGGGGCTGGTCTCCACCGCCTCCAGCAGGGTGGTGAGGTCGCGTTCCTGCGCGAGGCGCACGGAACCGCCTTCGATCACGGCATCTTCATGGATCATGCATGGACTCCTGGTCGTCGAGGCAGCGCTGTCGAACCGACCTGGAGAAGAAATGAGACCCTGGTGTGCGCTGACGTGCCGGGTAGGACTGGCTTGACCAGTGTGCCGTGTCCCGCCCTCGGCCTCAAGGATTATGACTGCCGATTCCGCATCGGAATGGCACCGGTTCTGCAAGGCAAGGACGCCGGGCGCCGTGCGTCGGGAATGCCCGGCGCTCCTATCCTTGAGGGACAACCAGGGAGCCTCGTCCGGAAGGAGGGGCTTTCTCGACGCCGGGAGGTTGAGTGACCACGGACAGCAGCGCGGACCAGCAGGGGCTGGTCGGCCGGGCCGCCGACGCCGTCGAACAGGCGACCGACACGCGCGCGCTCGATGTCACCGCGCGCTTCGGTTTCGCTGCGCTCGCGGTGGTGCACATTCTGATCGGCATGATCGCGCTGCGCCTCGCCGTCGGGGGCAACGGTGAGGCCGAGCCCACCGGGGCGCTCGAGGAAGTGGCGGAAGGAGCGCTCGGGAGACCGATCATGTGGATCTGCGCGGTGGGCTGCGCGGGCCTGGCCCTGTGGCAGCTCAGCGAGGCGACCCTCCGTGCGCGGCACCTGCCGACCGGCCGGCGTATCGGCAAGCACATCTCCTCCGGTGCGCTGGTCCTCATCTACGGGTCCATGGCGGCGACGTTCGCGCGGTTCGCGCTCGGCGACGGCCCCGACTCCTCCGAATCGACGGTGGACTTCACGCGGTCCCTTCTCGACACCACCCCCGGAGTCCTCCTCGTGTTCGTGACGGCGGGAGTCGTTGCGGGTATCGGCGTGCATTTCGTCGTCAAGGGGATTCGCCGGGGGTTTCGACCGGAGCTGCGGAGGTTCGAGGACACCGCCCGCGGGCGCGTGGTCGAGGTGTTCGGCGTCGTCGGGCACGTGGCCAAGGGGCTGGCCCTGATGCTCGTGGGCGGGTTGTTCGTCCTCGCGGGACTGCACCGCGATCCGCAGGAGTCCACCGGACTGGACGGCAGCCTCAAGGTGCTCCAGTACCACCCGGTGGGCGTGTACGTGCTGACGCTGATCGCGCTGGGGCTCGTCTGCTACGGGATCTTCGCCATCATCCGCGCAGTGTACGGCCGCATGTGAGACGGCCTCCGACATCGGCGGGGACGGGGGCACAGGAACCGAAGACCTGTCGCTCCTGCGGTCGGCGCATCGAATGGCGGAAGAAGTGGGAGCGGAACTGGGAGTCGATCGCCTACTGCAGCGACTCCTGCCGTGCGCGGAAGATACGGCCCATCGACACCGCCCTCGAGGAGTGGCTCCTCACGCGGCTGCGTGCTGCACCGCGAGGATCCGTCGTCGATCCCGCCGACGCCGCCACCGCGCTCGCGGACGATGCTGCCCTTCTGCACGAACCGGCGCGCAGCGCTGCCCGCCGCCTCGTCAGCCGTGGCCTCGCGGAGATGGTGCAGCGCGGGGTCGTCGTCGATCCGTCGACGGCGAAGGGGCCGGTGGCACTGCGGCTGCCCCGCTGAGGATCCCGGCAGGGCCCGACAGGTCGATGACCTCACGCCTCGAGCAGCAAGGCGGTGGAGTCGGCCCCTTCGTGCCGCCGTGGATGGAGTGGGTCCGGGCCGTGCTAGGAACGAATCGCCCGTTCGAAGTGTCGCAGCGACTGCTCCAGAGAGGGCCTCGGGTTGAAGGCGTACGTCCCGTCGCCGAAGATCTCGAAGGTGATCCTCCCGCTGTAGCCCGCCCTGCCGAGGTCGCGGACCACTCCCTCGAGGTCGATCTTCCCGTCGCCCCACGCGAGGTGGCCCGCCGGCGCCCCGTCGGTCAGGTGGACGTGATGGATCAGGTCCGGAAGCGCGCGGAAGTAGTCGGCGACTGTCTCGCCGGCCATGTTCATGGCCACCGTGTCGAGGGCGACACCGAGTCCGGGCGTCCCGACGTCCGCGAGCATCGCGGCGGCCTGCGAGGACGTCGTGACGAGATTGGACTCGACGCGCTGCAACGGCTCGAGCACACAGTCCACGCCCAGCTCCGCCGCGCGGGCCGTGATGCTCTGCAGGCTCGTCATGGCGCGTTCCCAGCCCGCCTCGCGCGGTTCGTCCTCGGCACCTCGCCCCGACGTGAGGAACAGCAGTGGCGCTCCGAGGGTGCTGCACACCTCGGCAGCCCGCAAGAACATCGCGACGCTGGCCTCGCGCAACCCGTCGTCGGGGGAGGCGATGTTGACCGGGTACGCGACCTGTTCGGGTGTCACACAGCAGACCGACAGCTCGCGTTGCCGGAGTGAGCGACCCATGTCCCGGAGCTGTTCCTCGGTGACGGTGGGGATGTGAAGGTGCGGCGCGATGCCCCACAGTTCGAGGGTGTGCAGTCCGAGCCCCACCATGTCGTCCAGAAAGCGTCCGAAGGACTGGTGCTGGTACGAGAAGTTCGATCCGTTGATCTGGTCGCGGCACAGTCCGGTGCCGGGGGAGGTCGTCATTTCCCGATCCCGTCCGCCAGCCCACGGATGAAGTACCGTTGGCCGGCGATGAACAGCACGACCATGGGCAGCGCGGCCATGACCATGCCCGCGAACACGACCGGGTAGTCCGTGCCGTGTTTGGCCATCAGGTTGGTGAGTCCCACGGGCAGTGTCTGGAAGTCGCCGCCGCTGGTGAACACCATGGCGAACAGGTACTCGTTCCAGGTGAAGAGGATGTTGAGGATCACGGTCGAGACGATGATCGGCTTGCACATCGGCAGGATGATCTGCCAGAACGCGCGGGCCCGCGACGCGCCGTCGACCGCTGCCGCCTCGTCGATCTGCACGGGGAGATCCATCATGTACGCGCGGATCAGGAAGACGGTGAAGGGGATACGGAACGCGGTGTACAGGATCAGCAGTGCCCAGAACGTGTTGTAGAGGCCCAGGGCCTGGAACATGCGCACCAGCGGGATGAGAGCCACGGTGGGTGCCAGCATCAGGCCGGCGAGGATGACGATGAGGAACGTGCGACTGAAAGGGATCTTGATCCTCGTCAGTCCGTAGGCCGCCCATGCCCCGATGAAGACCGTGGCGATGGTCGAGGTCACGGTGACGAGCACGCTCACCATGAGGTAGTTGCCCACACCCCTGTTCCAGGCGTTCGCATAGTTCTCCCAGCGCAACTCCACAGGCAGCGCGAACGGGTTGCCGAACAGTTCGGCGTTGGTCTTGAAGCCGTTGAGGGTCATCCACAGCAGCGGGTAGATGACGACGACGGCGAGGGCGAGCAAAAAGGCCCAGACGAACGTCGAGCCGATGACTCCTAGTGCGGTGCTGCGTTTCACCATTCCACCCTTCGTTTGCGGGAGATCCAGAGCTGCAGCAGTGCGAGCGACAGGGTGATGAAGAAGATCGCCGTGGCGATCGCGGCGGCGTAGCCGAAATCGTTGCGGACGAACCCGCTGCGGTAGAGCCACGTGCCGAGGACCTGACTCGAGTTGTTGGGTCCGCCGGTGGTCATGACCATGACCTCGTTGAACACCTGGAAGGCGCCCGAGACCGTGACGATCATCATCAGGCCTGTCATCTCCCGGACCAGGGGGAGGGAGACCGAGAAGAAGCGGCGGACGGGACCCACTCCGTCGATGGAGGCGGCCTCGTAGAGCTCGGAGGGGATCCGCTGCAGGGCGACGGCGAACAGCAGCGTGCAGTAGCCGAAGCCCTGCCACTGGCTCATGGCGATGATCGCGAAGATCGCCGTGTTCTCCTGGCCGAGCCATGACTGGGTCAGATCCCCCAGCCCGAGGCGCTCGAGGCCTGCGTTGAGGAGCCCCAGTTCCGGTTCGTAGATGAAGTAGAACAGGAGCCCTGCGACGGTCAGCGAGATGGCCGACGGGATGAAGTAGAGGACCCTGAAGATCTGCTTCCAGCGGTCGTGGCGCAATCCCTCGACGAGAGCTGCGAGAACGAGGGCGCCGCACACCTGGAACAGGATCGAGATCACCGAGTACCAGGCGTTGTTGGCCAGGGCGTGCCAGAAGACGGGGTCGGCGAACATCTTCTGGTAGTTCTCCGCGCCGATGAAACTCTGGCTGCCGGTGTAGATGTCCCATTCGAGGACGCTGAAACCGAAGTTCTGCGCGAGGGGCAGGTAGACGAAGACCGCGAGCATCAGCACGGCGGGCAGTACCCAGACGAGTGCGCGCAGCGAGCTGATCCTGGAGGTGCCGGGTCGACGCTTCTTCGCGGGCCGTGAGCGGGACTCCGACGCGGGGGCCGGCAGCACGGGCCCCCGCGTCAGTTCATTGGTGGTCACGATCGGTCACTTGGAGGCTTCGGATGCGGCCTGGACACTGGAGAGGATCTCCTCGGGGGTGCTGTCACCGCTGATGAGGGCCTCGCCACCGGCCAGCCATGCGTCGGCGACGTCGGGGACGGTCACGGAGTCGAGCCAGATGACGGTGGAGGACGCGTCATTGACCATTTCGATGCCGTTCACGACGCTCGGGCTCGAGCTGTCAGCGGTGACCGCTCCTACCACGGCGCTGGGCTGGCCGTAGGGGGGTGCGGAGAGCGTCGAGGCGTTCGCCGATTCGGTGACGAACCTCATGAAGTCGGCCGCCAGGGCGGCCCGTTCGGAGCGGGCGTTGATGATGTATCCCTCGGGTGAGCCCTCGATGGCGCCAGGATCGCCCTTCGCGCCTGCCGGGACGGGCAGGGGGAAGATCCCGAAGCCGTCCTTGCTGAGGGGTGTGCCTTCTGCGGCCGAGGTGTCGAACTCGAGGATCTCCTGGTAGTACATGGCGGCACGCCCTTCGGCGAGCGCCTGCTGGGCGGTGGTGTAGAGGACGCCGTTCGAATCGGCGCCCGAGCCTGTGCACGCCGTCACGAGGGTGGAGAACTGCTCGAGTGACCTGATGTATCCCTCGTCCTCCCAGGTAGCTGTCTCCGGGTCGAAATCGGCCTGCAGCGTGTCCTGCGGGACGTTGTAGGCGAACAGCTGCTGGAGGTAGTGCAGTGCCGGCCAGCCGTCCTTGTTCCCGAAGGCGATGGGTTCGTACCCGGCGTCCCGGATGGTGCCGCACGCGCTGATGAGCTCGTCGAAACCGGTGGGAGGCTCGATGCCGAGCTCGGTGAAGATCTTCTCGTTGTAGCCCATGAACTTGCCGTTGTTGTAGAGCGGCACGGCGTAGTACTTGCCGTCGTACTGGAATGCGCTCAGGGAGGCTTCGCCGAATGTGTCGCCCCACTCGGTACCCGGCTCGATGACCGGGGTGAGGTCGGCAGCCAGTCCGGCATCGACGAAGTTGGCTGCCCAGTCACCGGCCCAGGTGAAGTAGATGTCGGGGAGCGCCTGGGACGCGGTGAGCGTCTTGGTCTTGTCCTTGATGCTCTGGTCGGTCTCCTGGATGAGCTCGAACTGCACATCGGGGTGCATCTGCGTGTATTCGGAGGCGAGGTCGGAGAAGTAGCTCTCGAGGGGTTCACCACCGAACTTGGTGAGGATGCTCAGCGTGCCCGAGTACTCGGGCACGGCTGCGAGGTCCGCTGTCTCCTGCGGAGCTGACGACCCGCAGCCCGTGAGGGTGACGGCCATGGCAGCAACCGCAGCCAATCCGATCTGCCTGACTTTCAGCATCGTTCTCTCTTTCGCTGGTACGGCCAGCTGCAGCGCAGACCCGCCGTTGGATCAGAAGTGGTGCCGGGTATCAAAGTTGATACCGGTATCAGACGATAGCAAGGAGAGAGGACCCTGCCTAGTCCTTCAGCGAGATTTCTGAGTCAGAGGGGCAGTGCGCGTGCGGCGCGGTGCTGCACGGAGTGGCGCTGGACGAGTCGAGCGTCAAGGACGTCGTGGACGACGTCGGAATCGTCGCCCTTGATGCGTCCGGTGACGATCTCGGCGGCCCTCGCACCGACCTCCTGCATGGGCTGGGCGACCATCGTGAGGGGTGGGTCCATCACTGCCGCCCAGGGCGTGTCGTCGAAACCCAGGAGCGAGACGTCGTCCGGGTAGCGCAGTCCGCGGGTGCGCAGTGCCCGTAGGGTTCCCACCGTCGCGTCGGTCTCGGTGGTGAAGAACGCCGTCGGTGGTTGTGCGAGGGCGAGCATCCCGGAGACGGCCCGCGCCGCCTGGCCCTCGGTCTTCAGCACATGGGTCACGAGCGAGGTGTCGAACTCGATGCCTGCTTCGAGCAGCGCATCGAGGTATCCGCTGAGTCGTTCACCATCGCTCCACAGGGCTCCGGCGATGACCGAGCGCATCGTCCCCAGATCCTCTGCCGGTTGCACCGTGACCGGCCCCCACACGAAACCGATACGGGTGTGTCCTGCGGCGATCATGGTGGTGACGGCCTCCCTCGCCGCCTCCCGGTTGTTGATGACCACCGAGTCCGCGTCGAAGCCGCTCACCAGCCGGTCGATGAGCACGAGCGGGGTGTTCCGCTCCCTGGCGGCCAGGAGGTGACTCAGGTCGTCACCGGCAGTGGCGGCCGACGCGATGACCAGTCCGTCGACCTGCTTGTCGAGGAGGAGGCCGACCGCGGCCTGTTCCTCGGCGAGCTTCTCATCGGTGCTGAGTACCAGGAGGTCGTAGCCCTCCTGCTTGGCGGTGTCGGAGAGGCCCCGCAGGACGCCGGCGAAGAACGGATTCGCGATGTCGGCGAGCACGACGCCGAGGGTCTTCGTGACCCCCGTGGTCATGCTGCGCGCAAGGCTGTTCGCACGGTAGCCGAGGCGCGCGGCCACGGCCAGTACGTGCGCCCTGGTCGGTTCACTCACCGATCCGTAGCCACCGAGGCTGCGGGCCACCGTGGCGCGCCCCACGCCGGCCGCGGCGGCTACTTCGGAGATCGTGGGGGAGGAGGTGGGACGGGGGCGGTCCGACGTCATCGCCGCCTATTTTCCGGCTGAGGACACTCGACGCTGTTCATGATTCGAGTATTCCTCATCGTCGAAGCGTCGTCCGTGCGCGAACGCGCCTTCGACGTAGCACTGGAGCGCCGCGTAGCGGGAGCCGTCGGCGAGAGCGTCCCGGATGTCGGCGGACGACGGAGGAGTAGCGCGCGACCATCCTGAGCGGAGCAGTGAGAGGGTGAACGCGGCGAGGAAGGCGTCGCCACAACCCATCGTGTCCTTGAAGCGCCCGGGATCCGTGCCGGTCGCACCCACGCGGTGGAAGTCCTCGCCGTCGAACAGTACGGCGCCGTGCGGGCCGCGGGTGGCGAGCACGAGCGGTGAGCCATGGGCGGCGATGCGTCGCACCTCGTCCTCGACCTGCGCCTCGACTGCGCCGGCGAAGGACACGAGCGCAAGATCGATGGCTGGTACGACGCGGTGGAGGTAGTCGTCCGTCCGGTGCGCCGGGTCGTCGGAGAAGTCGAAGGAGACGAGCGCACCTGTGGTGCGTAGCGCGGGTAGCTCCGGTACGGAGGCCGAGAAGACGCTGGAGTGGATGAGGTCGAACCCGCTTAGGTACACCAGGTCGTCGGGCGTGAGGTGGAAGGGGGCACTGGCGGTCACGCCGCCTTCGTTCCAGCTGCGGAAGAAACGCTCCCCGTCGACGACCTCGATATCGGTGGCGCCGTTGGGGCCGTCCCGGAACGGGCAGCGGCGCAGGTCGATGCCGAGGCTGTCCAGGATCCCGTGCACGAAACGCCCGTGGTGATCGTCTCCGAACACGCCCAGATAGGCGGAGTCGACGCCGAGTTGTCGGGAGTAGACGGCGAAATTGACGCAGTTGCCACCGGGATACATGATCCGGCGGTCGATGAACCGGTCGACGATGTTGTCGCCGAAACCCGCAACTCTCACATCTGCTCTTTTCATGATCGAACGGTTGTGGGTCTTTCCCCCCCCCCCGCAACCGGATACGTCTCCTGGGGACTCAGTACTCCACGACGCGGTAGTAGCGTCGTAGGTCGAGCGAGTGCCCGCGGACGGCCTCGAGGTGCTTGCTGAAGCGATGCGTGACCGCGTCGATGACCATCGGGCCGATGAAGGGTCGGAAGCGCTCGCTGACGCCCTCGAGCGCGTAGTCCCTCGTGTCGATGGTGGTGACGTCGTCGCTGTACTTCACCGCGAAGTTCTCGACGCGGTCCATGAGGGGCCGGCTCTGGTCCTCACCCTTGAACAGCAGCAGTGCCGTGTCCTTCTCGATGAGCTCGAGCGATCCATGGAAGAACTCGGCGCCATGCACGCGCGTGGTGCGCAGCCATTGCATCTCCTCGAGCACGCACATGGAGTAGAGGTAGGCGTAGCCCCACAGGTTGCCCGCGCCCACGACGAAGTAGTAGTCGGTGTCGGCGTGCTTCCTCGCGAAGGCTTCCGCGATGGGCTCGGCCCGCTCCGCAGTGGCGACGATCGCGTCGGGCAGGTTCGTGAGTTCGTCGGCGAAGGCCTCGTAGTCGTCGAACTCGCCGCGGCGACTGAGGACCCCCGTGGTGAACAGCAGGAGCTGGACATCGAACCAGGTCTTGGGTGCGGAGATGATCGAGCAGTCGACGGCCTGGGCGAAGGGGCTGTCGTCGTACCCGGTGAAACCGATCGTGTAGGCGCCCCTGGACTTGGCGAACTCGATGGCTTCGAGTACGTCCTCGGTGGTGCCGGAGATGGAGGTGAAGACGGCGATGGAGCGCTCACCGAAGGCGGCGTCCTGGGCCAGCATCAGCTCCTTGCCGATGGCCGCACGCACCGGGAGGGTGGAGTGCGCCTGGAAGTAGAGCTCGTAGGGCAGGACAGCTGCGTAGGTGCCGCCGGCGCCGATGAAGTAGATGTTGTCGTAACCACGCTCCTCGATGAATGCCACGGTTTTCTCGATCTCGGGGCGAAGGGCGATCGCGCTTCTGATCTGGGCCTGGGTTTCCTCTTTGTTGAAGCCGAGCAACTCGTTTTCTCCTCCTGCTGGTGGGAACCGCTCTCGTCTACGAGGCGACGACTGATACGAGTTGATACCGGTATCAATCACGCTCAATCTTCGCCGGGTCGGCAGGAGAAGTCAACGGGTCGGCGAGAAAACGGCTCGGATCGACCGACCGGGCGTCCGATCGACCGTGATCACCGCAATGCTCCTGTCCCTACAGACGGGACGGCCTCCGGGTCGAGGGTGCTGCAGGTCCCTCGACCCGGAGGCCGTCGTCGTGCGCGGAGCAGGTTCTGTCAGTGGAACCGCTCGGGCCGGAACGTCGCGAGCATCGGATGCTTCTGTCCGGTCAGGATCTCCTCGGCCAGCAGTTCGCCTGCGATGAGCCCGAGGGTCGCCCCGGAGTGGGTGAAGGCGACGAAGCACCCGGGGACTTCCTGCAGCTCTCCGAAGACGGGTTCACCGTCACCCGGGATCGGCTTGCGACCGAGCTTCCACGAGGCAGCCTTCAGCGGCGGTTCTCCCTGGAGCAGCACGGAGGCTTCGTCCGCCAGTTGCTGCACCACTGATTCCGGGATGGTGTAGGTGCCATCCGCGTTCTCGGTGATGCTTTCCTCGTACCAGTCATGGTCCAGCGCCAGGGTGTTCCCGGGATTCGGCCGGAGCGCGGCGCGCGGGGTGTTCATGACGGGTCGCACCTCCTGGGCTACCGGTTCGGTGAGGACGAGCATCGACACCGGTGAGGCGTCGGGGATCTCCACCCCGAGTTCCTTGACCACGGCGGGTGTCTGCGGGCCACAGGCCACCACGACCGTGTCGGCGTGGTACTGCTCGCCCTGCGCGGTTGTCACCCCGGTGGTTCGTCCGTCCGTGACCTGGACGGAGGTCTTGCCTGCGTGAGTCACCAGTTCGCCCCCGCGGTGCTTGAACTCGTCCATGAGGAATTCGATCAGGTGCGGCAGGCTGACCCATCCCTCGCCCGGGTTGAAGATGGCCGCGCCGGGGACGGACTCCGGATTGATGCCCGTGGTGTAGTCGCCGACCGTTTCGGGGGTGACCAGTCGCGAGTCGTAACCGTGCGCCTTCTCGTAGGCGTGGCGGTCCCTGGTGGTGTCGTCCTCACCGTCGGCTGCCCAGTGGAGGCCGCCGTCGAAGTGGAGCCATTCCCGGGTCGGGTCCGCAGCGAAGAGCGTGCGGTACCGGTCGATGCCGGCCACGCGCAGCTCGTGGTACGGGGTGGTGCGTTCGCCTGCGGAGTTCAGCCAGGACAGCGACCGCCCGGAGGCGCCGCTGGCCAGCTCGGCCTCGGTCACCAGGACGACGGACGCACCACCGCGCAGCAGGTGGACAGCGGCGGAGACGCCGAGGATGCCGCCGCCGATAACGGCCACGCGGGAGGGGGAGGGGGTCATGGATAACTCTCTTTCTGGGGAGGCGTCGGCCGGTCAGCCGGCGCCGTGGATTTTCTCGATGATCCGCAGGACCGCGACCGATCGGGCGGGATCGACCGGGGGTGGTGTCCCGTCGCGCAGCGCTGCGGCAAGCAGGGTGTAGAACGTGGGGTAGCTGCCGCGCTCGGCGGGTACGGGCACCGTCGCGCCGTCGACACCGAGCAGGCCCCACCTGCTGTCGGGCTCCACGCCGTACTTCTCATCGGTGGGGAGCATTCCGGATGCCAGTGCCGCTTCCTGCCCGTCCAGCCCCCACTTGGTGTATCCGGCGGTGGATCCGAGGACGTGGAACCGGGCTCCGACCTGTGCTGCAAGACCGTTCATCCACAGCCGCGACCGGACTCCTGACCGGTGCTGCAGCGACACGAAGCTGTCCTGGTCGGCGCCACTGCCGGGGGTGTGCGCTGCGGTCTCGCCGTAGGTCCCGGAAACGGGGCCGAAAAGTTCGATGGCCTGGTCGATGAGGTGTGCTCCGAGGTCGTGGAGGATCCCCCCGCCTTCGGCGATGGTGGCCTCGTCCCGCCAGTTGCCGAAGCCCTCGGGCATCCACCACTCGAACCGGGACTCGAAGGACCGGACCTGTCCCAGGGCGCCGTCATCGAGCAGTTTCTTCAGTGTCAGGTAGTCCGCGTCCCAGCGACGGTTCTGGAACACGGTGAGCATCACCCCGGCCCCGGCAGCTCGCCCGATGAGGATCTCGCCCTCCGCGCTCGTGGGTACGAAGGGTTTGTCCACGACGACGTTCAGCCCGCGGTCGAAGGCCTTGTTCGCCAGTTCCACATGTGTGCCGGGAGGTGTCCCCAGGACGAGGAGGTCCAGTTCCAGTTCACCGGAATCGAGAGCGGCGAACAGTTCCTCTGCCGTTCCGATGATCCGGGCTCCGGGATAGGAATGTGCGGCGAGGCCGGCCCGGGCGGGGTTCGCGGTGACGATCACGTCCAGTGAGTAGCCCGGGTCCGCCTCGATGAGCGGGGCGTGGAAGACCTTGCCGGATACGCCGAACCCGAGGACGGCGGTGCGGAGGAGGCCGGCATCGCGCATCAGAGGACCTCCGACAGGAACCGCCGGAGGCGCTCGCTCCGGGGGTTGTCGAAGAGGTCGGCGGGTTTGCCGGCTTCGATGACTTCACCCTCGTCCATGAACACCACCTGATCGGCGACCCTGCGGGCGAAACCCATCTCATGGGTGACGACGGCCATCGTCATCCCGCGCTCGCAGAGACCGGCCATGAGGGTCAGGACGCCCTTGACGAGTTCCGGATCCAGTGCGGAGGTGGCTTCGTCGAACAGCATGACTTCCGGTTCCATCGCCAGGGCCCGGGCGATGGCGACGCGTTGCTGCTGGCCTCCGGAGAGGTCCCGGGGGCGGTGGTCGGCGCGTTCGGCGAGGCCGACCTCGGCGAGCCGGCGTCGGGCGCGTTCCCTGGCTTCCGCCTTCGACATGCCCTTGACGCTCCAGAGCGCGAGCGCGACGTTCTCGAGTGCGGTGTGGTCGGGGAAGAGGTTGAAGTGCTGGAAGACCATGCCGATGCGACTGCGCAGGACGTCCGGTTTGACGTTCAGCGCGCTCTCTCCATCGAGGAGCACGTCCCCGCCCGCGGGTTCATGGAGGCGGTTGATGCCGCGGAGCAGGGTGGACTTCCCCGAGCCCGAGGGCCCGATGATGCAGGTCGTGGTTCCCGGGGCTATCGACAGGCTCACACCGCGCAGGACCTTGATGTCGCCGAAGGCCATCGTGAGGTCCCGGACTTCCAGGCTGGACCCCCTGAACCTGAGGAGATCGGCGGAGGTGTTCGTGGAGGTGCTCATGTGTTGCTCCCTGTGATGTGCGGCGTGACCGCATCGAGTTCTTTGACTTCGTTCAGTCCGCTGCTGGGGGCTGTGGGGCGGCGCCGTCCGCTGCGGAAGCGGGCATCGAAGTAGTTGACCAGGTGGGTCAGGGGGACGGTGATGATTAGGTAGAAGACTCCCGCCATCACCAGGGGCGAGAGGTTCCCTGTCAGTACCGCTGCGTCCTGGCCGACGCGGAAGAGTTCACGTTCGGAGACCAGGAGGCCCAGGAAGTAGACCAGGGAGGAGTCCTTCACGATCGCGATGAACTGGTTCACCAGGGCTGGAAGGACCCGTCGCACTCCCTGCGGGATGACGACCAGCGCCATGGCCTTGCCGTACCCCATGCCGAGGGCACGGCAGGCCTCCAGCTGCCCCTTCTCCACGCTTTGAATGCCGGCGCGGAAGATCTCGCCGATGTAGGCGCTGGCGATGAGGCTGAGAGCGATGATGCCCAGCGGATACGGCGAGGGCCCGAAGATCTCCTGACTCATCCTGGCGAAGCCCTGACCGATGAGCAGGATCGTCAGGATGGCGGGTAGCCCCCGGAACAGGTCCGTGTAGATCCGGGCAGGGATCCGGAGCCAGCGCGATGTCGATATGCCCATCACGGCGACCACCATTCCCAGCACCACCCCGATGACCGTTGCTGCAGCGGAGATGATCAGCGTGTTGACCAGGCCGACGCCCAGCAGTTGGGGCAGGACGGCGAGCATCGCGTCGACGTCGAGAAATGTCTTGGTCAGATTGTCCAGGAAGTCCATGTCTAGCTCTCAGTGTCTGTAGCCGGGGTGCGGGCCGCTCTGCGGCCCCCTTGGAGGGTGTTCCCGAGTGGGTTCTCGGGTGGACGAGACCCGAGCTAGTTGCTCGGGGTCGGTTCGGGAGTCGGCTCGGACGTGCGTTCGGCGGACGGCAGGTACTGCTCGGGCATCGGCGAGCCGGGGAACCACTTCTCGTAGAGCTCCTTCCATGTACCGTCCTCCATCGCCTCGGCCAGACCCTCGTCGAGCGCAGTCTTCAACTCGTCGTTGCCCTTGGCGAGAGCGAACCCTGCCGGAGCATCGAACGACGGGATGTCCGCAGCCGAGACCAGGCCGAATTTCTCCGTGTAGTCCTTGGCCGCTTCGTAATCGAGGAAGTGGGCATCGACGGACCCGCCGTTGACGGCGGCAATGGCCGAGTTGTTGTCCGGGAAGCGGACGAGGTCGGTGTCGGTGAAGTTCTTCACCGCGTATGCCTCCTGCAAGGTCCCCTGCACGACGCCCAGCCGGTGACCGTCGAGGCTTTCGGCGTCCTTCACGCCTGAGTCCTTCGTGGTGATGACGGTGAGGTAGCCGGCGAGGTAGCCCTCCGAGAATTCCACGGTCTGCTTGCGCTCCTCCGTGATGCCGATGGCTGCGACACCGACGTCGAACTGCCCGTTCGCGACGGCCGACAGCAGGCCGGAGAAATCCTGCCCGGTGAAGACGACGTCGTCCACGCCGATGCGCCCTGCTACGTCCTGGAACAGTTCGACGTCGAAACCGGTGAAGTTCCCGCTCTCATCCGTGAACGTGTAGGGCTTGGCATCACCCAGGCTCGCCACACGGATGGTGCCTGGTTCGATCAGGCCATAGGGGTTCTCCTCCGGGGATGCCGAAGGGGAGGACCCGCATCCCGTGAGGACCAGCAGTGCGGTCAGGGTGGTGGCCGCGGCGGTGGCCATGGGGCGGAAGCGGAAGACTCTGTTCACTGGTTCGTCCAATCGATGATGGCACTTCGGTGCCGGACAGCCGGGAAGTTGCTGGAAGAAGGAAGGCCAACCCCTCGTTGAGTCCGGTCTCAATCCGTTAGAGTGAGACCGGACTCACATTTGGGTTGCTGAGGAATCTACACACTGATCCGTTGAGGGTCAACCTTTCCGGAAAGGTCACGATGAGTACTTCTTCCTCTCGCCGCAAGGATGCGACGGTCGCAGATGTCGCACGGGAAGCGAAGGTGTCGAAGGCGCAGGCCGCTCGGGCACTGGGTGCCTACGGTGCTGTCAGTGATGAGGTCCGCTCCCGGGTACTGGCGGCCGCTGCGGCGCTGGAGTACCGTCCGAACGAAGTAGCGCGGAGCATGAATACCGGCAGGTCCAAGACGCTCGGCGTCGTGGTGGGAGACATCGAGAATCCCTTCTTCAGCCTCGCCATGCGGGGCATCTCGGATGCCGCCAAAGCAGAGGGTTTCGACGTGATCCTCATCAATACGGGGGAGGATGTCACCGCAGAAGCGGAAGCCGTGCGCGTCCTACTGGACAAGCGCGTCGACGGCATGATCGTGGCGCCTGCTTCGCAACTGTCGGTGGACCACCTGCGGGATGTCGTCGAATCGGGCCGTCCGCTCGTGCTGCTCGACCGCCAGATCCCCGCCCTGGGAGTGAGTGCCGCCATGGCGAAGATGGACGGGACGGCGTTCGAAGCGGTGAGTCACCTGATCGAGGTCGGACATACCCGCATCGGGTACATCTCGTCGCTCGACGTCGGGAGCTGGTCGCCCGGCGAGGAGCTGGACCTGGGCACCAACCCCGTGTCCGAACGTCTGGCCGGCATGCGCAGAGCGTTCCGTGCCGCCGGCATCCCGACATCCGAGGATCTGATCCGCCTGAGCGCGGGCAAGCCGAAACCCATCCGCGAGATCGTCGAGGAACTGCTGCAGTGCGCGTCGCCGGCCACGGCGATCATCGCGTCCGACAGCCTGATCGCCCTGGATGTACTTCGCACCATCCAGGACCTCGATATGAGGATCCCCGATGACGTGTCCTTCATGATGTACGACGACATGCCGTGGGCGCAGCTCATGAAACCGCCCATCACGGTGGTCGCCCAACCCGTCTACGACATCGGGGCAGCGACGGCAACTGCGCTGCTCGATCAGATCCTGGGGCGTCCGCTGCAGCCTGGGAATCTGCTGTTCGAATCGGAGCTACTGCTCCGCGGGTCGGTGGGGGCCCCGGACCGCCGGCCGAGAGTCTCCGTGTAGATGTGGGGGCATGGCGAGCATCGATAGCTTCATGTGCACCGGCACTCGTTCACGCGCCGGTCGATAGTCACGCCCCGGCCGATGATGCCGGATCGAGGACTCCCGCGGGTTCGTCCGATGCGACTCGTGAGGTCCCCGGGTCGACTTCTCCGGCCTATCCAGATACAGCGATCCGTACTTAGATGGAGGGAAAGCGCTATCCAGGAGGCCCGCTGCATGGAGCACACAGCTCACGTGGTTCCCGACCCGTCCCGAACCGATCAGACGGGACCTCGACAGCGGGTCGTTCTTCTCGTCCTCGCCCTTGTGATGCTCCAGGTGATCTGGCCGCTGACCATGGACCTGTACCTGCCGTCCCTTCCTACGATTCGCCGCGATTTCGGCTCCCCCGAGTCCGGCGTCCAGCTCACTCTCACGGCGGCCTTCATCGGTATGGGGATCGGTCAGTTGGCGTCAGGACCGGTGTCCGACGCTGTCGGACGGGCCCGTCCGCTCTCGGTGATGATCGTCGTCTACTGCCTCGCGACAGCCTCGTGCGCCCTCGCCCCTGACCTCGGGTGGTTGATCGTGAGCCGGGCGTTCCAGGGCGTGGGCTCGGCGGCGTGTGCGGTCATCGCCCTTGCGATCGTCCGGGACCTGTATGCCGGCAAGCAGTTGCTGGTGTTCCTGGCACGGTTGGCCATTGCCTCGGGAGTGTTCGTGGTGATCTCACCCGCCCTTGGCGCGCAGCTGTTGCAGGTCGTGGGATGGAGAGGGCTCTTCTGGATCCTGCTCCTCTATGGTCTGGTGCTGCTCTGTATCGCAGGGGTGATCCTGCTGCGCAATGAGACCCACACTGCCGACCGCCGCCTGCTCCGGAAGGGTGTGCGCGTGCGTGACGACTACCGCAGTCTTCTGGGCGACCGTCAGTTCCGCGACCTCGCGCTGGCCGGAGGATTCCTGTTCGCGGCGATGATGTCGTACATGGCGGGCAGTGCTTTCCTGCTGCAGGAAGTGTTCGGGCTGACCCCTACGGGTTACGCACTGCTGTTCGGGGCCCAGGGTGCGCTGATGGTGCTCGGGGCGCAGGTCGGAGGCTTCATTGCCCGGCGCTCCTCGTCCGTGCTCGTGATCCGCATCGGGGCGGTCGCCCTGGTGGCAGCCATGGTGATCCTGCTGCTGAGCGTCGGCGTGGCCCCGGAGTTCGGCCTGTGGGGCCTGACCGCGCCGATCATGGCGTTCACGACCGCCTTCGGACTGGTGTCCCCGGCACTTCAGGCCACGGCCCTGGAGCACCACGGCCTGCGTGCCGGCACTGCAGCGTCCCTCCTCGGAGCATCCAACATGGCCGGATCGGCCGTCATTGCTCCTGTCTCCGGCATGTTCGGGCTGTCTTCCCCTGTGCCGACCGCCGTCGTCATGCTGTGCTGCGCCTCCATCGGCGGCCTCCTCCTCATCTCCGGCGTCAGGAGATCCGGTCGGAAAGGTCTATGAGGACGGCCCGATCGGTCCGGTGAAGCCCCGGGTTCAGCGGTCCGCGGCATTCCGTACCCGAGGTCAGCCGACGAGTTGTGCGAGCTGCAGCAGATTGCCCACGGTGTCATCGAGTACGGCCACGATCACAGGCCCCATGTCGGTAGGAGGGTGTGTGAAGGTGACGCCCAGGGCGGTCAGCCTCTCGTACTCGGCCTGCACGTCGGCGACCCCGAGGACGCAGAAGGGTATGCCATCGGAGGCGAGTGCATCGGTGAAGGGTGCGACGGCAGGGTGCCCCTTCGGCTCGAGGGAGATCTGGGTGCCCCGGGGGCGTTCAGGCTCGATCACGGTGAGCCATCGGTGCTCGCCCATAGGTATGTCCGCGGACACCGCGAAGCCCAGGTGGTGCGTGTAGAAGTCCACGGCTCGCTGCTGGTCGTCGACGAAGATGCTGACTGCTTCAAGTTTCATGACTCTGCCTTTCCGGTGGCCATCGGTCGAGGATCTCGGCCAAAGGCGATGTGTCGATGGTGTGGAACCGGTAGCGTCCGCTCCGCTCCGAGTGCACAAGACCGGCTGACTCCAGGACGTCGAGATGCTGCGCCACTGCCTGGCGTGTCGGAGTCAGGTCGTGATTCGTTGCGAGCTTCGAACACAGCTCGAACAGGGTCTGCTGCTTCCGACCCAGGAGTTCATCCAGCAGCGCCCGCCGCGTTTCGTCGGCCAACGCCCGATAGATGTCCGTCACACCGACAGCATAGGTAAGTGAGCGCTTACCTGTAAAGTGTCGCCGGCGGGTGAGGTGGGGCGGGCGGGGTCGGATCGCCCCGCGGTGCATGAGCCGATGCGGGGATGTCCTACGAGGGGTGTCGCGGGCTGAAGGGCCGACGACGTCGCAGGAGGACGACGCCGTCGTCGAGGGTCGCGGCCTCGCCGTCGGGTCCTGTCGTCGTGCGGCTCCGGGTCTCGGCGATGCGGACCCCCCAGAGATCCCGGTCGAGTCCGAGCTCCGCGATCTCCTCGTCCGGTGTGAGGAAGGTGTGCTTCCTGTGTGTCTCGGGAGGCGCCCATGGAGGTGCTGCTGCGTGGGTCACGATGAGTAGGTGGCCATCGGTGACTGTGCGGGATGCGGCAGCGCGAAGAATGGACGTCCTGGTCAGGGCGACCGGGGAGTGGAAGAAGGATGCGGAGACGAGGTTGTACCCGTCGCCGTCGTCCTCACCGTCCGACCAGGATTCCAGGTCGACAGCGTCGAACCGCACCGTTCCCGGCAGGGGGCCGGCAGTGGCGGCTGCCGTCCTCGCCCGAGTGATGGCGGTGGGCGAGATGTCCACGCCCGTCACGTTCCAGCCCTGCTGCGCCAGCCAGATCGCATCACCGCCTTCACCGCACCCGAGATCCACGGCTCGCCCCGGTTGCAGACCGCGGACGACGTCGGCTGTCGTCGCGTTGACCCGTCCGGACCATACGGTGCCGGTTTCCTGGTACCGGTTCTCCCAGAACACGGAAGGCGCCGCCGGATGCGTTGCGGCATGCTCGCTCATCGGGCGTCCACGCTTTCCTTCTCGCGAGGTCGCGCATCGACAACCACCCCGTCGGCCACATCGGCCGGCTTGCTCTGATTCATGAGGACCTCCTGGACCAAGGTTCTCGGATGATTGCACCGGCGAGCAAACAAATTTGCCGTTCTGGCAATAATCCCGATGGTGACCGGCTGTCGTCCGTCCTGCCCGCTCAGGCGCTCGTTCGCCTTATTCGGCGTCGTAGGTGTTGGCGATATACACGTCACACGAGGCGGTGTGGGCGACGCTGTTGGCGACGCTGCCGAGTACCCGGCCGATGCCACGCATGCGGCGATTCCCGACCACGATCATGCGAGCTTCCACGCGGGCCGCTTCGCTCACCAGCGATTCCGCCGGTTTGCCGCGGACAACGGTGTGGGTGACCTCGAGGTCATGACTCTGGAGGCTCTTGATGACGCCCTCGACCGCCCTCTCAGCGGCGTTGGCCGCCGAGATGATGAATTCCTCCGATCCGCTGCGCCTCACCTCGACATGATCGCTATCGAAAGCCGAGACGACGAGCAGTGGGGCACCGAGCGCGAGAGCGAGATCCCTGGCTACTTCTGCGGCCTTCTGCGCGGTTGCGCTGCCGTCGACTCCGACGACGATGGGGTTCGGCATTCCTGTTCCTTTGTGAGGTTCCTGCTATCCCGACCAACGGGGCACGTCTGATATCTTCCCTGACGCCACGCTGCATCGCCAGCGCCTGCGCGACGGGTACTACCGTAGGGAAACGCCAGAACACTCGACCTGGCCTGATGGATCCGCGGGGTGATCATCGTGCCCGACGCTCGACGGCGCGGTCGGGCTAGGGTTGCTGTCATGGATCAGGCAACCGCGGCACTGCGCGCTTTGACAGCCGGTGGGAGTACCGGGATCGTCATGGATTTCGACGGCGTCCTCGCTCCGATCACTGATGATCCTGCCCTGAGCGCACTACTGCCGGGCACCGATGAGATCCTCGCGAGCCTCGCGCGCAAAGTGTCCGTCGTCGCCCTCCTGTCCGGCCGGCCGGTGGCCTTCCTTGCACGGCAGGCCACCATACCGGCCGTGCAACTCCACGGCTCGTACGGTCTGGAGCGCCTCACACCTGACGGAATCGAGGTCAGCCCGGAGGCGCAGCAGTGGCTACCCGCCATCGAGGAGGTCGCGGTGATGCTGCACCAGGAACTGGATGGCGTGGACGGCATCCATATCGAGGACAAGTCCCTCGCCGTGGCCGTGCACTGGCGACGTGCTCCGGACCGGGACCGCGCCGTGGAGCTGATTGCACCGATCATCCGAACAGCGACGGAGACGCACGGTCTACGGCGTGAGCCGGGCAAGTTCGTCGAGGAACTCCGCATGCCGCTCGATCAGGACAAAGGCACCGCCCTGCGCAGGATCATCGGCGCCAACGGTCTCGAATCGGTGGCTTATGCCGGCGACGATCGCGGAGACGTGCCGGCCTTCGAAGCAGCGATCGCTGCCGGCGGTCATGCGCTGGTCGTCGAGGGCGCGGACATCGCTCCGGAGGTGCGCCGGATCCCCGGTGCGCACTTCGGGGGACCTGAGGAGTTCCGGTCCTGGCTGCAGGAACTCGACGGCGCACTGCCCTAGGCGAACAGCAGCCCCGAGGGCGTCGTGCCGCCAGTCCCCCTGCTGCCGAGCGAAGATACCCGGCAGGGCCACCCCGACCCGGTCGCCGAGCCACCCTGGACGCCATGACAGCGTGAGGAGCGCCGGAATGCTTCGGATCGTCGCTCGTGCAGGCACGTGCCTTCGACGGTCCCCGGGGTGGCTTACCGGGCAGCCCAGGGGTCGGGTACAGGTGTCGTGGGAAGGAACAGGTCGTTCCGTCCGAGGAAGGTCAGGCCGGTCGTGGCTGTCCTCAGCCTGTCCCCGACGTGGACAAGGGCCAGTGTAAGAGCCTGGATGGCGTCGATCCCAAGGGCTCTGCCGTCGATCGCGTCATCGTCGAGGCCAGTGATCCTGTAGGCGCAGAACCAGTCGAAGGGTGGGTCCGGCATTCTTGCAGGTGAACAGAGCTCGACGATGACGTCCTTCCCGGTGGAGCTCTGCATTGTTCTGCTTCCGATGATCGCTGCGGGATCGAACGCGTAGTCGGGTGTCATCGAGGTCCTTTCGGAACGGAGGATCGTCGGGTGATTCGGGGGTTCTCAGAGTCCGCCCACCGCTTCTTGCCAACGGGGTGGGGTTCACGCCGGTTCCAATGCATCAGTGTGAAGACCTGACAGTGCGCACACCCCTGCGGCTGCGGCTGCGTCAGCGGCCGCTCCTCGCTCACGGTCGGTCCTCGGTGTGCGCGTCCACGTCGATCAAGCCGTTCCTGATGCCCCACAGCACGGCCTGCAGGCGGTCACGCGATGCCGTCTTCTGCAGCAGCCCCGCAAGGTGGTACTTGATGGTCGTCTGCTCCACGAAGAGCCGGGTCGCCATCTCCGCATTGGACAGGCCCTGTGCCAGCAGGTGGAGGACCTCGAGCTCACGGGTGGTCAGCGGCGTCGCGAGCTGGACGGACCGGGGCTGCGGTGATGCCGGAGAGGGTGCCGGGCGTCGCCGGCCGAACTCCTTCAGGATCCGGCGCGTCAGGCGCTGGTCGAGCGTCCCACCGCCCCGGGCGACGGATCGCACGGCGTCGAGCAGCGTGTCCTCGTCCGCCCCTTTGAGCAGGAACCCGGCAGCGCCGGCTTCGAGGGCGGCGAAGATGTCGTCGTCGATGTCGAACGTCGTCAGGATCAGCACGTCGCCGTGCAGCGAATCATCGGTCGTAATGGCGGCCGTCGCCGTGATGCCGTCCATGACGGGCATGCGGATATCCATGCACACGACATCCGGCCGGAGCTCCCTGGTCAGACGGACGGCCTCCTCGCCGTTCGCGGCTTCACCGACCACCGTGATGTCCTCCGCCGAGCCGAGCAGGACGGAGAGCCCGGTGCGGACGATGAGCTGGTCGTCCGCGACGATCACGCGGATCATGGTCGCTGTCCGCGGGCAGGGCGAGGGATGCGGAGCCGGTTGCGCCACCCGCCGCCCGCCGTCGGACCCGTCGCGAGATCGGCTCCGATCAGTTCGGCACGCTCGTTCATCCCGACGAGTCCGTACCCCCGACCACCCGGTGTCCCCTCCGCCGCCCGTGCCGGGAATCCGGCGCCCGGCGCGTTCTCCACGGTGACCACCATCTCCTCCGTCCGGTACTCGAGCGAGACGGTGCAACTGGCGTCCGGCGCATGGCGGGCGGCGTTCGTCAGGGACTCCTGCACGGTCCGGTAGACGGACGCTTCCGCCACGGGCCCGAGGCGGAACTCTTCGCCCGTGACGGTGAAGGCGACGTTCTGGCCCCGCCCGGCGGCTGCGTGGATGAGCGCCGGCAGGTCGGCCAGCCCGGGGATACCGATGGTGGTACGTCCGTCGTCGATTCTCGGGCCGTCGTCAGGGCGTAGCAGTCCCACGGTTCCGCGGAGGTCGACCATCGTCGCACGGGCCTCCTGTTCCAGCTCGCGGAGCATCGAGCGGCTCCGTTCCGGGTCCGACGCCATCAGCGCGCCGGCTGCCTGCGCACTGACGATGATGCCGGACAGATGGTGACCTGCGATGTCGTGGAGTTCGCGAGCGAGTGCCGTGCGCTCTGCGCGGCGGTCCTGCTGTAGGAGGTGGATCCGCTCACGTTCGATGAAGTCCTGGCGCTCGCGGGCTGCCTCCCGGAGCTGCGCCCGGCCGCGGCTGAACTCGGCGATCAGGGCGGGAACCAGGTACTCGAAGACGAGCCGCGCACCGATCAGGCCGAAGACCATCGGAAGAGGCAGGAGGCCGGAGTGGAGGGCGGCGACCAACCCCACCAGGCTGCTGAGGACGGCCATCGCGGAGAGCACCCGGAGGGCAGCGGGCCGCTCGGACCGGCGGACGAGGTGGAAGGCGGCGAGCATCACTGCCAGGCTCCCGATACCCAGTTCGGCGGCGCTGGAGGCGAGCAGCCCGCAGTGCAGCAGCACGACGGCGGCGAAGACCCGTACGGGTGCGGTCCAGCGGAAGAGCAGGGCGGCTGCCTGTCCGGCGACGAGCACGGCTTGCAGGGTGGTGAGGAGCAGATCCTGGGCCGGTTCCAGGATCCCGCCGACACCGGCTCCGAGATAGGTGACTGCCGCAAGAAGGACCGCCAACGGAACTGCTGCGGTCCGCCGGGGAGCACCGTGTCCGCCCTCCCTGATAGTTCGCACGGATCGAGTCAACCACGGACGCACCGGCGCGGGATGCGCGCCGGTGCGTCCGTGGTGGTGTCGGGTTATGACCCCGCCTGCAGGGTCACGTCGAGGGCCTCGACGACGATCCTGTACCGGCTCATGAGTTCGACCTCGTCGGAGGGGTCGACGATGGCCCAGGGAAGGGCGGCCACTGCGATCGTGACGGCGGTTCCGTCGGGTCCGACGGCGTTGCGCGTCTGGGTGCCGGGGATGTCTCCGCCGTGTCCCCAGGCCGTGCCGCCACCGCTGAGCGGATAGCTCTGCAGACCGAGTCCGTAGGTTGCTTCGGGCCACAGCTCGTCCCCGGCCGGCACGGTCGTCCGCATCTCCGCAAGGCTCGCGTCGCTCAGGAGGGTGCCATCGAGGAGCGCCTTCATGAAGGTGTTGAGCTCGCTCGGAGTGGAGACCATGGCGCCGGCGGCCCAGGCGAAGGACGGATCCATGGTGGTGATGTCCTTCAGTTCGCCGGCGTCGTCGAGGTGGTAACCGAGGGGATGCACGCCGCGCAGTTCCTGCTCGCCCGGGACCGGCAGGTACGTGTTCACGAGCTGCAGCGGGCCGACGATGCGCCGCTCGATCTCCTCGTACAGCGGTCGCTCGGTGAGGCGCTCGATGACCAGTCCGAGGACCAGATAGTTGGTATTGCTGTATTCCCACGTCGCACCGGGCACGAAGACCGCAGGCTTCTCCAGCGCGATGTCGAGCATGTCCCTCGGTGAGATGAATGTGTGCTGGGCGCCGAAGGCATCCGCGGCGACCCGGTCGGCATACTCGGGTAGGCCGCTGGTGTGCTGCAGCAGCTGCCGGACGGTGATGGTTCCGCCGTCGATCCCCTCGCCCGTGACCAGTCCGGGGAGGTAGGTCCCGACGGGTTCGTCGAGCGTGACGGCGCCTTCCTCGACGAGCTGGAGGACGACGGTGCTGACGAACATCTTCGTGTTGCTGGCGATGCGGACCTGCCCGTCGACGGGAGCGGGCTCGCCGGTAGCGAGGTTCCCGGTACCCGCTGCGAGGGTGATGGTGTTCCCGTCGGGACCGGTGACGGCAGCCGAGGCGGACGGATACCCGGCGTCGACGAGCTTCTGCAACTGCTCCTGGACGACGCCGACGTCAGGACCAGCCTGCCGTTCGGGGGCGGTGGCGCCGGCCGGTGCTGCTGCGGCAGCATGTGTGGGCTCGAGGGTGCCGGGTTGGAGCAGGGCGACACCGGTGCCTGCAGTGAGCGCCGCGGCGAGGGCGACGGCGGTCCAGCGGGACGTGAGGGAGCGCTTGATGGGGTGTGCGGGCGATGCAGGCATGATGGATCCTGACTTTCAGGGTCGATGGAGGGGGCGTAGCCGGGTCCGGTATCAGAGGTCGCGGCGATGCAGCGTGATCGCTGCAGCTGCAAGCACGGTTGCGGTCAGGGCGGCGAGGGCCGCGAGGGCGATGCCGGGCGCCAGGGCACCGCTGGATCCGACGGCTGCCTGGGACAGGGAGACCGGCAGGAACTGCGCCCAGGTGGGCAGGGTCCCGGCGGCGAGGTGCACGATCGACAGCAGCACGGGCTCGAGCACCAGGGCGCCGAGCATGACGAGCACCGCGGCGAGCTGGTTGCGCAGGATCAGGCCGACGGCCAGTCCGATGAGGCTGAGCAGCATGATGGCGAGTACCCCGCGGCCGAGGAGGCCGAGGACCTGCACCGGGGGAGCGTTCAGGGCTGCGCTCCGGGTGAGGAGGGTGGCCAGGAGGGTCAGGAAGGCCGTGGCCGCCAGGAGCACTCCTGCCACTGCGCCGGCTGCAGCCGCCGCGCCGGCCTTCGCCAGGACGATGCGGGACCTCCGGGGCTCGGCGAGGGCAGCGCCGGTGATGCCGCCGTATCGGAAGTCACCGGTGCCGGCTAGGACACCGAGCAGGACGACGGCGACGATCACGATGCCGATCGACCCTGTGCTCATCGACGCCCCGAACGGGTTCAGGGCGGCCAGCTGGTTCCCGGGGAGGGTCAGGTCGATGATCGGTAGTTCGGCACTGACGTCGGCCCCGGCAGCGCCGTCCTCACGAAGTGCGGGCAGCAGGAGGGTGAAGGCGAGTTGCGTCGCGATCAGCCCGAGGGCGGCGATGAGGATGGCGGCCTTGGTCGAGGTGGTCGTGGTCAGTTTGAGGATCTCAGCGCGCAGCACGGGGAGCCCTTTCGCCCGTGCCGGTCAGGGAGAGGTAGTAGTGCTCGAGGTCGCCCCGGGAACTGGCGAGGGCCTCGTCGAGCGAGGTGGCGGTGCGGACGCGGCCATCGGCGATGATCACGATGTCGTCGGCGATCTGGGCGACGTCGGAGAGCATGTGCGAGGACAGCAGCACACTGCCGCCGTCGTCCGCGAAGGACCGCAGGTACTGTTTCAGCCAGTGGATGCCGGTGGGGTCGAGGCCGTTGGCGGGCTCGTCGAGCACGAGGAGCTGCGATCCGCCCAGAAGGGCTGTCGCGACTGCCACCCGCTGACGCATGCCCAGCGAGTAGTCGCGGATCCTGCGTCCGGCGTCGTCCGTCATGCCGACGGTCTCGAGCACCTCCTCGACGCGCGACGTCGGCAGGTAGCCCTGGGCGGCGGCGATGCGCAGGTGTTCGCGGCCGGTGCGCCCGGGGTGCAGGCCGCCGGCGTCCAGCACGGCACCGACGCGCCGGATGGGGTCGGAGAGCTCGCGGAAGGGTTTGCCGAAGACGAGCGCTTCCCCCGAGTCGGCTGCTGTGAGACCCAGGAGCATGCGGATGCTGGTCGTCTTGCCGGCTCCGTTGGGGCCCAGGAGACCCACGATCCGGCCGGGGCCGACGGTGAAGGTGATGTCGTCGACCCGAGGGACCCCATGGAACGCCTTGCGCAGATGCCGGATGGTGACGGGTGCGGGAGTGTCGTTGTCCATGCCTCAAGCCTGCCCGCGGCCCATCCCCCGCGCCCCGGCCTCAGGGACAGTTCCCACTGGCCGTGAGAACAGTCTGCGTATCGGGCCACGGGACCCCGTAGTCCGCGGATCCCGTGGCTGCTGTGCCTGCAGCTGCGGCGCCGTGGTGTCGACGAACAGGTGCTGGTCCGGGTCTCCCGGCATCATGAAGGTCTCGTCGTCGAGCGTGATGTCGCCGATGACGGGATGGCGCAGGTGTTTCGTGCCGTGCGTCCGCGGGTGAACTCGCGGAGTTCGGCATCCGGGTGAACCTCATTGAACCCGGTTACCTGCAGACCGATTTCCTCACCAGCAACTCCCTGGCCCTGCCGGCCCGGACCATTGACGGGTACACGGCCATTCGTGGGATGACCAGCGCGCACCAGTCCATGCCCTGCACTCAACTGGGCGATCCGGTCAAGGCTGCCTCCGCGATCATCACGGTTGCGACCTCGCCCGAGGCGCCCTAGCACCAGCTGCTCGGCTCGGATTCCCTCTCATTCGCGGCCTCCGCCGTCGACGCGCTGGCCGCGGACTTCGAAGCGGGCCGTGACGTCGCCCTCAGCACGGTCATCGTCCGAGTCTGATCGACGTGACCACCACTCGGCCCGGACCGGCTATCACACGCTGTGCCGGTTCCGGCGCAGTCTCTCCATGGATCCATCGGGAGGATCAGGGAACGGAGACATGATCGAAGGATCCGCGGTGCGCGGCAGCGGGGTGGCGATGGGGCAGCTGCGGACCCTCCCCGAACAGTTTCTCCCGCAGCGTCCCGGGCCGGTACTCGCTCTGGGCCAGACCGCGCCGACGCAGTTCCGGGAGGACTCCCTCGATGAAGTCCTGGTAGGAGCCGGGGATGATCTGGTTGATGATGTTGATCCCGTCGATCCCGGCTTCCTGCCAGGTCTCGAGCTGGTCGACGATCTGTTCGGGCGTGCCGGCGATCTGCTGGTTGTAGGCGCGGTACCTGGCCACGTCGGCGATGGTCGGATTACCGCCCGGTACCGAGGCGAACAATGCTTCGAGGACTCCGCGGGCGCCGTCGGTGCGGACGTCGCCGAGGGTGGTGTCCAGGGGGAGCCCTCCGAGGTCGACGCCGATGCCACCGCCGATGTGCGCGACGATCATGTCGAGATCGAGGTACTCGTCGTAGTCGGCCTGCTTGGCCTTCACTTCGGCTTCGGTGGATCCCACGACGAAGGACAGGCCCGCGAAGAACTTGATGTCGTCGTCGCGCCGGCCCACGTGGCGGGCGAGCGCGCGGACCGACGTCGTCGTCTTCCGCGCGTAGTCGACATTGGGCGCGAAGAGGAAGGCCGCTTCGGCGTTCGCGGCGGCGAAGTGCTGCCCGCGGCCCGACGAGCCGGCCTGGAAGAGCAGTGGCGTGCGCTGGGGTGACGGCGCCACGAGGTGCGGTCCCTCGACCGAGTAGCGGGCCCCCTCATGGTTGATCTTGTGGACCTTCGAAGCATCAGCATGACGTCCCGTGGTCTTGTCCTGCAGCAGCGCGCCGTCGTCCCACGATCCTTCCCACAGCTTGTAGCAGACCTCGAGGTATTCATCCGCCCAGTCGTAGCGGCTGTCGTGCTCGACGAGCCCATCGTTGCCGAAGTTCCGGAAGGAGTTCTCGAGCACGCTGGTGACGATGTTCCACGCGACGCGCCCCTGGCTGAGGTGATCGAGGGTGGAGAGTTGACGGGCGAACTGGAACGGGTGGGACTGCACGACGGAACTGGTCAGGGCCAGGCCGAGGTGTTCGGTGGTCGCGGCGAGGGCTGATTGCAGGACCAGGGGGTCGTTGGACGGGACCTGGAGCCCCCGGTCCACATGGGAGGCCCAGCCGCCGCCATGGTTGCCGTACAGCCCGACGACGTCGGCGAGGAACAGTGCGTCGAAGCGGGCGTCCTCGAGGGTCCGGGCAAGGTCGGTCCAGAGCTTCAGGTCGTTGAAGCGGTGTTGCCGGGCCTCGGGGTGGCGCCACTGACCCCCGAGGATGTGGCTGGTGGTGTTCATGGCGAAGGCGCTCAGAAGGAGCCGGGGGCGTTCGGTGAAGACTGACATCAGGGGGTACCTCCGGTGGTGGGTGGCTGCGTGGTGGCTTCACCGATGCTGTTCAAGCCGGTGGGGATGGTTCCGTTGACGTAGTAGTCGCCCACGGAGCGTGCTTTGAACAGGGCAGGATTGTGCGTGGCGACGGTCCGTGCGTTCCGCCAGTGACGATCGAGTGCTCTGCCGGTGCTGACCGACGATGCCCCGGTCACGTCGAACAGTTCACTGGTTGCTGCGAGCACGAGCGGCGGGACCGCGACGTGCGCCTGCTGGACGGCGAGTTCCGCGCGGAGGAAGGCGTGCTCCGGTGAGAGCGCCAGCACGGGATCGACGGCGGCATCGAGGTCACGGGCAGCCGCGGTCACGATCGCCTCGGCGGCGAAGGACTTCGAAGCGAGGAGCCCCACGTGTTCCTGGATCTGCGGGTCGTCCCGGAAGAGACCACCGGATCCGGTGTTGAACGTGCGGGTGCGGGTGCGTACGAGGTCCCGGGCGTCGCGGAGGGCTGCGCGTCCGATACCCGCAAGGACGGCGAGCAGGAAAAGTTGGAAGAACGCCGGCTCGAGCGTGCTCGTGACCTTCCTCTGCAGGATGTCCCCGGCTTCCACCGGAACCCTGGCGAAGCGGGCCGTCCCGGTGCCGGTGAGTGGCTGCCCGAAGCCGTCCCAGTCGTCGACGATGGTGACGCGTGGGTCGTCGGCCTTCACGAGTGCGTACTGGCGTCCTTCGACGCCCTCGGTGCTCGCCATGACCACGACCCAGTCAGCGAAGATGCTGCCGGTGGTGTAGTACTTCTCGCCGGTGAGGAACCACCGCCCGTCCTCGTCGTGCAGTGTCGTCTGCGTCGTGCCGAGTGCGTTCCCTGCCCGCTCGGTGGCCGCGTTGCCGAAGATCTGGGCGTCGGCGACGCGCGGGAACCAGCGGTCCTGGAACTCCGGGGGCTGCAGTGCGGCGGTCTCCACGAACGAGAAGTGGGATCGGAGCAGGTGGGCTGTATTCGAGTCCGCCTCGGCCAGTTCGATCAGCAACCGGAACAGGTGCTCGTGGTTCACGGGGTCGCCACCGTAGCGGGCGGGCACGCGAAGGGTCGTGAAGCCGGCGTCCTTCAGCCATCCCACCTGCTCGAAAGGTAGGATGCGGTTCGCTTCCCGGTCCAGGGACCCCTCGGCGATGCGCTGGAAGACCGGCCGGAAGCGTGCGGCGAGCTCTGCGTACCGTGCCTCCCCCGACACCGGAGGTGCTCCCTGGCCGGGGAGGGTCGGGCTGTCGGGTGCGGTCCGGGGCGACGTGCTGGCAGTGGTGGTCACGGTGGATGTCCTTACGGGGCTGACAGGGCGGAGAGACCGGGACGGGCGGTGTGGGCATGAGCGGCAGCGGTACGGGATCCGGAGCGCGCGCGTAGCCGGTGCCCGGGATTGGACGCGAGGAGAACCCGGGTGTAGTCGGACGAGGGATTGCCGAAGATCTGCGCTGTGGGGCCGGTCTCGACGAGGTGTCCCTGCCGCATGACGCCGACCGTCGTCGAGATCTGTTCGACGACGTGGAGGTCGTGCGAGATGAAGAGGTAGGTCAGCCCGAGGTCCTGTTGCAGGTCCGCCAGGAGGGCGAGGACCTGCGCCTGGGTCAGCACGTCGAGGGCGGAGAGCGCCTCGTCGAGCACCAGTGTCCGGGCGCCCAGGGCCAGGGCCCGCGCGATCGCCACCCGTTGGCGTTGGCCACCTGACAGCTCGAGGGGACGCTTCCCCGCGAGGGCCACCGGGAGATCGACCTGCTCGAGGAGTTCCGCCACCCGCGCCGATCGCTCGGCGCCGGTGCCCACCCGATAGTTGAGGAGGGGCTCGCCGATGATATCGCTGACGGCCAGGCGGGGATCGAGGGCCGAGTCAGGGTTCTGATACACCAGCTGGAGGGTCCGCCACAGCTCCCGCTTCCGGCTCCGGGAGGCGGTGGTGACGTCTTCCCCGTGAAGGAGGATCTGCCCGGCCGTGGGATCGAGCAGGCGCAGGATCATGCGTGCGGTGGTCGACTTACCGGACCCGGACTCACCGACGAGGGAGAAGGTAGTGCCCTGCGCGACGCCGAACGAGACATCGTCGACCGCCCGGTGATGCTCGCCCTTTCCGCGGAAGTCCTTGGTGAGGCCCCGGACCTCGATGGCGGGAACGGTCACGGGTTCCGCCGTCGATGCCGTCCGGGCCTCTGCCGGGCGGCGGTGGGGCGAGGCTTCCTCGAGCAGCCGCGCCGTGTACTCGTCGTCAGGGGCGGCGAGGATGTCGGCCACGGGGCGGTCCTCGACGATGCGACCTCGCTGCATGACGACGATGCGCGCGGCGTGATCCGTCGCGACGGCCAGGTCATGGGTCACGAACAGCACGGCCGTGCCGAACTCCCCCGCCAGACGTTCGAAGACCTCCAGGATCTTCGCCTGGACGGTGACGTCCAGGGCCGATGTCGGCTCGTCCGCGATCAGCAGGTCGGGCTGGAGGCTGAAGGCGATAGCGATGAGCACGCGTTGCTTGAGGCCGCCGGAGAGCTCATGCGGGTACTGCCTGAGCCGTTCCTCGGGACGATCGATGCCCACGAGCTCGAGCAGCCGGAGGACGTCGTCGCGCACGGCCTTGCGTGAGCGCCGCGCACCATCGGGGTGCAGGCGGAAGACCTCGGCCAGTTGCGAACCGATGGTCCTGACCGGGTCGAGGGACGCCCCCGGGTCCTGCGGCACCAGTCCGATCCGTCGGCCGCGGATCCCCTCCAGATCCTTCTCCCGGGCGCTGGTCAGGTCCGTGTCGCCGAGGGTGATCGACCCGGCTGTCCGCTCTGCCGCACGGGGGAGCAGCCCGATGATCGACTTCGCCAGGGTGGACTTGCCTGATCCTGATTCACCCACCAGGGCGACGATCTCACCGCGGCCGACAGCTAGGTCGATGCCGTCCACGGCAGTCGTGGTACTGCCGTGGTGGCGGTACTCGACCCGCAGGCCACGTACCTGCAGCAACGGATCGGCGGGGCGCTGGAAGGTCCGGGTCTGCGAGGCGTCGGGGTGGACGCGTGGCTCTGCGGTGTTCACGGTTCTCCTGGCCTAGATTCGGAAGGTTTTGAGCAGCTGGCGGCCCAGTGCGGCCAGCAGGATGACGGCGACGACGATGACGATGCCGGGCAACGACGTCAGCCACCAGGCACCGCCGAGGTACTGGCGTCCCTCCGCGATCAGCAGCCCCCACTCGGGGGTGGGGGGTGGAGCGCCGAAGCCGAGGAAACCCAGACCGGAGATGGCGAGGATGGCAGCGCCCAGGTCCACCGCGAGCAATGCCAGCACCGGGCCGGCCGCATTGGGCAGGATGTGACGGACGACGACGGACCGGTAGGTTCCGCCGTTGAGGAAGGATGCTTCCACGAAGTCGAGGTTCCGGACCCGCAGCACTTCGGACCGCACGACCCGTGCGAAGGACGCGATGGATGCGATGCCGACGCCGATCCCCAGCGATACGGGTCCGGGGGCGAACGCGGTGACGATGACGAGGGAGATCAGGAACCCGGGGACGGCGAGCAGCACGTCGACCAGACGCATGGCCGTGGCATCCGCCGCCCGTCCCGCTGTTGCGGCTACTAGGCCGATGATCGTTCCCACGACGAGGCCGATGATCACGGCGAAGCCCGCGGTCAGGAGCGTCTGCCGCGTACCGAAGACCACCCTGGAGAACACGTCCCGGCCGAGGTGATCCGTCCCGAAGAGATGGGTGGCGTTCGGCGCCTGGAAGTTCTCGCTGGGCACGCCATCCAGGGGTGAGTACGCGGTGAACCATTCCGGGGCGACAGCCCACGCGACGATCACCGTCAGGGGAAGGGCCGTCAACCACAGGGCGGGGTTGCCGACAGGTCCATGGCGGCGCCGCGAGGGCCGGAGCGCCGGTACGGACGGCCCGGCTGCGCCGGTTGCGGGAGGGCTGCCGGCCGCGGTCGGTCCAGTATCCGGCACGATCAGCGGGAGGGAAGCGTCAGGGGGTGTCAAGGAGATACCTCGATCCAATCGTGGTCATCAGGCGGTCAGGGCCCGCGGGGCCCCTTGCCCGTTGCTCTTGAGGATGCGCGGGTCGAGCAGGGGATACAGCAGGTCGACCACCAGGTTGACGACGACGAAGACCGTCGCGGTCAGGAGCACCAGCCCCTGTACCAGGGGCACGTCCTGGGTCGTGACGGCCTGCAGGACCACCGAGCCCAGCCCTGAGCGCGCGAACACGGTCTCGGTGATGACGGAGCCCGCGAACAGCGTCCCCACCGTGATCCCGGTGATCGTCAGGGCCGGTCCTGCCGCGTTCTTCAGTGCGTGGCGGAAGAAGATCCAGGACCGTGAGGCGCCCTTCGCCCGGAGGACGTCGATGAAGGGCTGGTCATAGACGTGACTCACGCTCTTGAGCAGCACCTGTGCAAGGGGAGCCGAGACGATGATCGCCAGGACCAGGACGGGCACCGCGAGGGACAGGAAGGATCCATCCGGGAACAGTGACATCACGCCCCAGCGGATCGAGAGCAGTTCCAGCAGGACCAGCCCGAGCCAGAACACGGGGATCGCCGAGAACAGGGGAGGCAGGTTCACCAGCACGCGGCGGACGACACCCGAACGGGTGAGGGTCGCGGCAGCGACGAGAAGGACGGCGATCACCACGGCCGTGACGAACGCAGAGCCCGCCAGCGCCACGGTCGATCCGGCGACACCGCTGATCCGGTCCCGCACCGACTGGCCGGAGGCCAGCGAGTACCCGAAGTCTCCGGAGAACAGCCCTGCCAGCTGGTGCAGGTACTGGACCACCAGCGGTTGGTCGTAGCCGTACTGACTCTTCATGGTGTCGATCGCCGCCTGGTCGACCGCCGAGTCGACCGTCAGGAAGATCGTCACGGGGTCACTGGGCAGGAGCTGCACCGCCAGGAAGACGAGGGTGTAGGCGAGCCACACCACGAGGAGCGCCTGGCCGATCCGCTGGACGAGGTAGCGTGCCACAGCCCGCTATCCGCCTGTCTTCCACGCGCCCTGGAAGACAGGAGCCGTACCGGAGGTGAACTCCACATGGGTGTCGCTGTGGGCTCCGTACACCTGCACCTCGTCCCACAGCACCAGGGAGTAGGCCTTGTCCACGACCAGGGCCTGCTGTTCCCGGGCGAGCAGCTCATCGCGTTCGGGGCCCTGGGTGGCAGCACGCTCTGCGGCGAAGATCGCGTTGAGGTCCGCGTCGCTGGTGTGCGTCATGGTGTTGTTGGCGGGCTCGAAGATCGGCCCGAGGCCGCCGTAGATGAACTGCCGGGTACCGAAGAACTCGACATTCGGATCGGGCATGGCCGTCGCCAGGAACGTATTGTCACCGGCACGGTTGTCGAGTTTGACCCCGATCTCCCGCCACTGCTGTTCGATGAGTTCGAAGGCCGGTTTGATGACCACGGAGTTGTTGGAACTCGTGACGGTGACCTCGAGCTTCACCCCGTCCTTCTCCCGGATGCCGTCCGCGCCGACGTCCCACCCTGCTTCGTCGAGGAGCGTCCGGGCTTCGTCGGGCTGGTATTCGAGCTCCTCGGACAGGTCGACGAAGCCCGGGGCCTGATGGTTCAGCACGGACGCTGCGAGTTCGTAGCTATCGGACAGGACGGTGTCCTTGATGCTCTGCCGGTCGATGCCGATCTGCAACGCCTGACGGACGTTCTCGTCGGCGAGTTTGCCGCTGCCGATGCGGACAGCAGCCATGTTCACGGTGAGGTCGATCCCTTTAGCCGGAAGGACCTGGTTTCCGCTCGCAGCGAGGGCGTCCTCGTCGAGGGGCTGTAAGCCCCGTACCAGGTCGACCTGCCCCGACTGCACGGCGCCCGCGCGGTGAGCGACTTCGGGCAGGTACTTGACGACCACCTTGTCGAGGTAGGCATCCCCCTGGTTCCCGGCGGTCTCCGGAGCCCACGCGTAGTCCGCCCGTTTGGCGAGCACCACTTCCTCGTCAGGCTTCTCCGACTCGAAGGTGAACGGGCCGGAGCCGGAGATCCGGGAGATCGCCGACTGTCCTGCCGCATCCAGCTTCAGGGTCGCCGGTGAGACGAGACCGGCGGTGACCGACGACGTCGCCCGCAGGAAGTTCGCGTTGGGGGAGGACAGCGTGACCTTCACCTGGTCCTCGCCGATGACCTCCGCGGAGCTGTAGCCGGCGAAGTCGACGTTCGGCTGGACCTGCGCGGCTTCGATCCCCAGTCCCAGGGCATCGAGGTTCAACTTCACCGCCTCGGCGTTCAGGGGCGAACCGTCGCTGAAGGTCACCCCGGAGCGGATGGTGAAGGTGAACTCGGTCGCGTCGGCATTGGAGGAGAAGTCGGATGCGATCCAGGGGACGAGCTCACCCTGCTCGGGATCGAAGTAGGTCAAGCGGTCCAGGACGCTGTTGAGGACATTGGACTTTTCGTAGAAGCGAGCCGCCTGGGTCTGCCAGTTGTTGATCGGCGTGACTTCGGCGTAGACGAGCGTCCCTCCTTCGACGGGTCCGCCGGTACCGGCATCCTGCGCCGCCGGAGTGCTCGAGGCGGAACTGCACGCAGTGAGGGCCAGCGCGGCGAGGCTCAGCATCGCCGTCACGCGCACAGACCGGCGAGCCATGGCAGGGAATGTCCGTGCTGAATCAGTGTTGGAAACGGGGCGGGAAGTCATGCCGGTCCTCTCAGTCATGATGAGGGTTCCCTATCCGCGCACGCAGCAGGCTCAACCTCTCAGGGAGGCCGACACCAACGGGGGACAGGCTATCTCCATCGGTCCTGGCAGTAGCACCGGCCCCGACGGGGTGGTTGCTGCGGCTTCAACGAGCCAGGTCTCTCAACCGCTCTGGATGGTGGTTCTGTCCAGGGGAGCGAACCCAGCGGACAAGTAGATGAAACCCCAGAAGGGCCGACCGATCAAGACGGGCAGGTCTCGGGACGACATATTCACGTCAGGAACCCGTGGCTCCCGAAGGGGCTGGTACCGGAACGCCGCCCTCGGACTGCCGGGCGCCGGTGATGGCCGACGGCACGTGGATCGCCTCGCACAAACCTGTGGTCCGTCACCGATCCGGGTCGAGCAGCCGTCCTGTCGTGACAGGACACTCTGGTGCCCTGGCACGACAGGACGGCTTCGAGCGCTGTTCCTCGGGTTCCACCCGACCGCGTGCGGACGACCGATGGAGTCGACGGCGCGAAGCGCCCGGTCAGGCTCGATGCCCGCCTGACCGAAGCGGCTCGCCTCGACCCCGACGCGGGCGTGTCATCGGGATCTCGGCCGCCGCGCGCTCAGTGGGTGTCGTCACACTTGATGGCTCAGGCGCTCTCTTCTCCCTTGTCGTCCACTTCTTCGACCCACGACGGCGGTTCGTCGCGGCCCTCCTCCTCGTCCTTCTCGGCAGCCTCCGGGGTCTCCTGCACGATGCCCTGCGCGTGGTGGGTAGGGGCGTAGATCGTGTAGAGGCGCAGCGGCTCGTCCCCGGTGTTCTCGACGTCGTGCCAGGTACCGGCGGGCACTTGGATGCTCCAGCCGTCCTCGATGTCCTGCTGGAACGAGAGGTTGTCCTTCGAGGGCCCCATCTTCACCCGGCCCTTCCCGGCGTCGATGCGCAGGAACTGGTCGGTGCCGTGATGCACCTCGAGGCCGATCGCTCCGCCGGGCTCGATCGACATGAGCGTCACCTGCAGGTGCTTGCCCGTCCAGGCGACGCGGCGGTAGGCGGTGTTGTCCGTCGCAGCACGCTCGATGTCGAAGGCGTTCGGGTTCGGTCCGTTGTCGTTGATGTCCATGACCGCATTCTGTCCCATGTCCCGCCCGGGTCGCCAGAAAGGGGAAGAAACGTCGCGCGAGGACATCTCGTCAGGTGGTTCGCTGTGCCGTCGAAGGGCTGACGGCACACCATTCACCCGCAGGAGACAGCCCTATCATGACAGCCCCTCATGCTGTCCGGCCGGGAGCAGTTGGGAGCGGCTAGGCATCGATCACCAGATCGGTCCGCGCGGTGGAACAGCAGGGCAGGAATTTGCCTGCATCGATCTCCCGTGCCCGGATCCCGCCCTGGTGGTTCATCTGAACCTCCCCCGAGAACTTGACGACCTTGCAGGAGCCGCACATGCCTTCCTTGCAGTTCGCGCCGATCCTGATGCCCGCGCGTTGGGCCACCCCGAGGATATGTTCGTCGGGGCCGATGCGCACATTGAGGCCGGTACGCATGAAGGACAGGGTGAGGCTCCCCGTTCCGACGGTGTCGAAGCTCGAGGCGTCGGGGGACCGGGCCTCTGATCCCACGCTCGGACTGCCGTTGAGGACCCCGGACGCGGACACGTCCGGAGCGACCGTCTCCAGCGACAGTCCCGTGGCCTCCAGGGTTCCCGCGACGTCGTAGCCGGGTTCGTAGAGACCGAACGCGGTGGGCTGGCTTTCGTAGTAGTCCTCGGCGGAATCAGCGATCTCCTCGGCGATCTCACCCGCTATATCCACGGCATGAGCAAGCTCCACCTGGTACTCAAGGAGCGTCTGGCGGTCGCCCGAGAAGAATTCCATGTGGATGGAGGTGTCATCGACGCCGACCTCCTGGAGGAGTTCGGCGGCGGTGTTCAGGTAGGCTTCGGGGCCGCAGGCATAAACCTGGCGGCCGTTGGCATCGGGGGCCACCTCGTCGAGCATGGCTGCCGTCAGCCGTCCGGTGAGCCACTCCCATCCTTCGGGCTCTCGGCGGTCGCCCAGCGAGTAGAAGACCTTGATGCGAGAGTCCACGGAGGCGATGTAGGCCAGCTCCTGGTGGAACGCGAAGCCTCCGGCCGCCGCTCCGTGATAGAGCACCACGACGTCGGCCTGTCCGGGCAGGGAGTGGATGGTCCGCACCATCGACATGATGGGGGTGATGCCCGCGCCGGCGGCGAGCAGGAGGTACCGAGCCCGCCGGTCGGCGTCGGGCAGGTGGAATGCCCCGACCGGTCCGAGCATCTCGAGGACGGTGCCGGGTTTGACGTTCTCGTGCACCCACGGGGACACCAGTCCCATGGGGTCGCGCTTGACCGTGATGTCGAACGTCCATGGCTGTGTAGGTGAACTGGACAGCGAATAGCTGCGGTCCACCGCGTCCTGGTCCTCGCCGTTGACCGGAAAGGCGACATTCACGTACTGGCCCGGACGGAACGCCAGGGGCGCGCCGTCGGAGCGGCGGAACACGAAGGTCATCATGCCGCCCACCTCGGGGACGATCTCGACACATTCGGCCATGAACTCCTGCGGGTGCCATGGCCCCAACGCGCGGGCGGCACCGGCCGGCCCCTCGGTGCTGCTCATCACCCTGTTCCACGGCATCTCAAGACCGCGGATGCGCCGCGGTTCCTGGGTTGCCGTGACGGTGCCGAGTTCGATCATGCCATGTACTCCTGCACGCGTTGCACGTACCAGTTGATGAACGCCTCGACCTGGTACTCGCTCTTCATGTACGGGCCGGGCTCATAGGCGGGGGTGCCGGCGCCCTTCTGGCACAGCTCCACGAACGCCTTGTCCTGCAGATTGGTCTGCTTCCAGGTGTAGGTGAGTTTCTCCAGGTCGTAGTCGACGCCTTCCTCGGCATCATCGGCAACGAGCCAGGTGGTGCGCACAAGGGTCTGGTGTTCATTGATGGGGAAGACGGCGAAGGTGATGACATGGTCCCCGAGGAAATGGAACCAGCTGTTGGGCTGCAGGTGCATCGAGCAGCGACCAAGGCGGAAATCCCGCAAGTCGCCGAGCAGCTTCTTGGAGAGCCGGCGCCCATCGGGCGAGAACGATTCACCATCACCGTCCAGTGACTCCCGGGAGATGCGGATTCCCGCTACGCGGGTGTCGAGCTCCTCGATGACGTCGAAGGGAAGGCCATAGCGGCGGCAACGATCCTCGAGCGAGGACTGCGCTTCCTTGTTGCGGTCCCATACCTCCTCGAGATGCCGCGGGATCAGGCCCTCCGTCAGGCCCCAGGTGGGGAAGAGGGAACAGGCGAGTTCCGGGTGTCCGTCGCAGTGGTAGCACTCACGGTTGTTCTCCATGACGAGCTTCCAGTTGCCCTCCTCGACGATGTTCTGCTGGTAGGCGATCTTCGTGTTCGCCAGATCATGCGGCGCGAGGTACGGTTCGAAGATCTTTCCGGTCTCGTCGAAATCCGTCGGCGGTTCGTCCGCGATGCAGACGAAGATGAGTCCGGCGACCACGCGGCTGTGGGCACGCTTGAGGCCGAAGCAACCTTTGTCGAACGTCGCCTCTCCCGGCGCAGAGGCATGAATCAGGTTGCCGTCAGGGGAGTAGGTCCAGGAGTGATAGCCGCAGACCAGGTTTCCCGTGGTCCCCGCGGCTTCGGTCAGGACGCGGGCACCACGGTGGCGGCACACGTTGTGCAGGACGTTCACGCCGCCGTCGTCGTTGCGCAGCACGATCAGCGAGTAGGGTCCGTAGTCGACCGTGACGTAATCGCCCGGCTCAGGGAGTTCGGCGATACTGGCAGCGAAGATCCAGTGCTCACCGAAGATGGCCTGCATATCGAGGGTGAAGATCGCCGGAGCGGTATAGAACGGAGCATCGAGGGAGTATCCCACGCGCCGGAAATCGAACAACTCGGTGATTTCCGCGAGCTGCTCGGCCGGCAATGAGGAGACGAGTCGTCCGCGTGGGTTGAGCGGCACGTTCACTGGAGCAGACATGGGTTCCTCCCAAGGGGACTGGGTAAGGGTGCGATTCGTCGGGACTTCACGTCGCCGGGTGCTGCGGGCGTTGCGATAATGTCGTTGCCACGAGGGTAGGGACAATCGGCCTGTAACAAAAGCACAACATCTGGGACAGAACCGTGCACAGTAGGTGCATGATCGATCCACGACTCGTTACGCTTCGGGTCTTTGCCCGCTGCGGCACGGTGGGCGCGACCGCGGAACTCACGGGCTACTCCCCCTCCGCCGTTTCCGCGCAGTTACGCGAGCTCCAGCGCGTGCTCGGGATGCAGCTACTCGTGAAGGACGGCCGGGGTGTGCGGCTGACCGCCACGGGTCGCTTTCTCGTGGCGGGCTCGGACACCCTGATTGCGGAATGGGAGAGACTGCGTGCCGCGGCCATGGAAGCCGGTGACCAGGTGCAGTCCAGTTTCGGCCTCGGCGGATTCTCCACGGCGGCCGCTCAGTTGCTCGCGCCGCTGGCCGCCACCTTGCGTTCGACACGCCCCCTGCTGAAGGTGCAGGTACTCGAGGCCAACCCGGCCCGCTGCTTCGACCTGCTGGTCGCCGAGCGGATCGACCTCGCGGTCATCGTCGCCATGCAGTCCGACACCTTCGGCGAGGACGATCCGCGTTTCGAACAGACCGTTCTGCTCGATGATCCCTTGGACGTGATCATTCCCTGCGACCATCCGTTCGCATCGCGGGAAACAGTGACGCTCGAAGAGCTGGCATCCGAACCCTGGATCACCGATGCCGCCGGATCTACCTACCATTCCCTGTTCACTGCGGCGTTCACGGCGGTCGGGGTGACACCGCGGATTGCCCACGAGGCCGTCGAATGGGAAACGCAGATCGCCTTCGTCGGTGCGGGGCTGGGCGTGGGCCTGCTGCCGCGCCTGGCGCCCCTGCGCAGTGCCGAGAACGTGGTTCGCCTGCGCATTACCGGCAGGGGGAAGCCCACGCGCCGCATCGTCGCCGCGGCGCGCAGGGGCAGCATCGGATCACCCCTGATTCAGGAGTCGCTCGAGATCCTGCAGGTCAGCGCCAACCGGATCCTTCGCGCCCGACCCGAAGACGATCTCTGACATCCCATGACCGCGATGAATTGCCGAGGGGCGAGCAGATCCGATGGGCGACCAGCGGGCGCCGGCGCAGTCATCTGCTGTCCGGGTCCCTCTGCGGGAACTTCACTGCTGGGATGCTTGCCGTGGGGGTGCCTCCCGGACAACCCGGGTCAGCGCACTGTCCGGCGCAGTCGTGCTTCGTCACGAGGTCGAACTGCACGCCGCCGTGTTGTTCCACCCCGGTGCGTATGGCCCGCTCCACTACGGATGTGGCCAGGCGACGCCGCAGGGAGAGGGGATCACGACGGAGGTCCTTGGTGAGGGCGAAGCAGAGCACCATCATGACGATGACGAACGGTAGTGCCGCCACGATGGTGATCCGTTGGAGCCCGGCCAGGGCTTCCGATGGCTGGTCGCCGCCGGCCAGCAGCATGACCGCCGCCACGGCGCCGGTGAGGCAGCCCCAGAAGACGACCACTCCGCGGCGCGGGTGCTCGGCACCATTGGAGCTCAGCGACCCCATCACGATAGAGGCGGCGTCGGCGCCAGTGATGAAGAAGATGGCCACCAGGACCATCGCCAGCACGATGACGGCGGTGGTGGCCGCATCAGGCATGCTCAGGTTCTTGACCAGGTCGAAGAGCGCTCCGTCGAAGTTCACGGACGGTGTCCCGTCGACCATGGTGACCAGGCCGGGTGTGTTGGCCTCGTCGGCTTCCTGCTGGATGTGGAAGGCGGCGCCTCCGAAGACGGCGAACCAGAGCACGCTGACGACGCTGGGCACCAGCAACACGCCGGTGACGAACTGACGGATGGTGCGACCGCGGCTGATACGGGCGATGAAGAGGCCCACGAAAGGCGTCCAGGACACCCACCAGGCCCAGTAGAAGATGGTCCAGCTGGTCATCCAGCTGCGCAGTGACTCATCGCCGACTGCTTCAGTCCGGGACGACATCTCGGCCAGGTCGCGGGCGTAGTCGCCGACCGCGGCGGGGACCAGGTTGAGGATGAACAGGGTGGGGCCGGCGATGAAGACGATCAGTGCGAGGACGACGGCCAGGACCATATTGATGTTGGAGAGCCACTGGATGCCGCGGCTGATGCCGGAGACCGCCGAGGCGACGAAGCACAGGGTGAGGACGGCGACGATCGCCACGAGCACGGGGGTCCCGATCTCACCGAACCAGCCGTTGGAGGTCATGCCGCTACCGATCTGCAGGGCGCCCAGGCCCAAGGACGCAGCGGTACCGAACAGGGTCGCGAAGATGGCAAGGATGTTGATGAACTTCCCGATCGGCCCTTCGACCGTCCTGACGCCGAAAAGCGACGTGAAGGCCACAGAGATCAGTTGCCTGCGACCCAGGCGGTAGGTCCCGTACGCCATGGCGATACCCACGACGGCGTACATGGCCCACGGATGCAGTGTCCAGTGGAAGATCGAGGTAGCCATTGCCGTCTGGATTGCTTCTGACGTCCTTCCATCGACGGTTCCGGGCGGTGGGGAGATGTAGTGGTAGAGCGGTTCGGCCACGCCATAGAACATCAGGCCGATTCCCATGCCGGCGGCGAACATCATCGCGACCCAGGAGACAGTACGGAATTCGGGCTTCTCGCCGTCCTTGCCCAGCGGTATATTGCCGAATTTGCCCAGGGCCAGCCACAGGACGAAGATCACGAAGAGCGATGCCATGAGCATGAACAGCCACCCGGTGTACTCCATGACCCAGTTGAGTGCACCCGTGGACGTGCCGGACAGGCTGTCGCGTCCTACGAACCCCCAGATGACGAAGGCGATGGCGATGGCGCCGGTGATCCCGAAGATGGTCTTGTCGAGGGTGAGCTTGTGGTTCCGGCGATCCGCAACTGCCTGCTCCGTCTTGGCATGGCGCAACTCCTCGAGGATCTGCTCATACTCGACATCCGGAAAGGGTGGGACGCCTTCTCCCGGATCGTGGGCGGCGGGATTCCTGTTCACGTCACCGGTGACACCAGTGCCTGCTGCATTCTTGTCCCTGCTACCAAGCGGCCCTGCGGGCGAGCCCTGTGCCGCCCCGTTCTCAGCAGGCAGTTCCTCGGGAGTCTGGGGTTTCAGGTCACTTTCAAAAGCCATGAGCGGGTCCTTTGCTCGGTGAGGCATGGGCCTGCGGTTGCGCATGGCCCTCGGGAGTCAGACCGGGAAGGTTGGAGCCTCTTCCGATTCGACGATCATGACGTTTCCGTCGACGAGATGAACTTCGTGAGTGCGCCCCTTGTCCATTCAGGGATCGAGCGTCATGAGCTCATCCCTTCCACCGTCCGGGGGCTGAGCGTCGTGCGCACTTCCCGGTCACCCGCGGCGCTACTGATATGTTCCGACCATCGGTGATGATATATCAGGAGACAGTATTGCATGGTGGAATGGATGTCCATAGGTGCCTGGCGCCCGGTACCAGGCCCTCCGGTCCCGGCCAGGAACCGGATACATCCGGGTGGGCGCCCCGCCGTCTGCGTCACGCGCGGGACCACTTCCTGGTATCGGTTGCGGCAATAGTATGAACAGGCAGCCGGAGAGTCGGGGCTTGGATGCCCCTCGGGAGGAGACATGGATATGGCACGCGGTGGCCGATTGCCGGTGGAGGCGGGGGACCCGTTGGCGCCGTCGAGGCAGGACGACGAATCCTTTGCCGACTTCGCCTACAGGATGCTGTGCGACGAATTGATCGTCCTGGATATCAAGCCGGGCGAGCCCCTCAATGACGAAGCGATCTCCCGGAGACTCGGCGTCGGCCGGACACCGATTCGCGAGGCCATGAAGCGGCTCGAGAGTGACCATCTGGTGGTGGCCTACCCCCGCCGCGGAACGTTCGCCTCCGGCGTGGACATCAAGGACCTGGCTGAGATCTCCGAGATCCGACAGCTTCTGGAGCCGGCGGCGGCTGCACGGGCCGCACGGCATGCGTCGCCGCAACTCCGGAACGAGCTCCGGGACTTCGCGCACGAAGTCGGGCAGATGCTGCCGCGGCTGCAGTCACAGCAGGATCTCATGCGCCTGGACATGCGGGTCCACCGGATGATCTACCGGGCTTCCGGGAGCAGGCACCTTGAGGACATCCTGGTCCGATACGACAATCTGGCGACGCGGATCTGGAGTCTGGTGCTCGAAAAGCTCCCGCCCGTGTCCGAGCACATCGCCCAGCACATCGAGCTGCTCGAGTGCATCGCGGCTGGGGACTCCGAAGCTGCTGCGCGGTTGACCACGCAGCACGTGAGCGACTTCGAGAACCTCATCAGGGCTGTGCTCTAGCCCGGGCCGCATGCCATCGGACGGTCGAGGGGGCGGGTCAGCCGCGGAGCCTGGACATCGTGGGGTCATAGAGCGGATCCGTGGTCACGGTGGCCTGGATGCGCCGTCCGAAGTACTCGATCTCGACCGAATCCCCGATGCTCACAACGGCAGGAAGATACGCGTAGGCGATCGGCTTGGCGACGGTGTAGCCATAGGCGGCACTGGTCACGTAGCCGACTGCCTGGTCCTTGTAGAAGACCGGTTCCTTGCCCAGTACCACGCTCCGGCCATCATCGACCGTCAGGCAGCGCAGGTGTCGGGCGGAGTTCTCCTCGGTGCGGCCCTCCAGGGCGGCCTTTCCGACGAAATCCTCCTTGCTCATCTTCACGGCGAAGCCGAGGCCCGCTTCGAGGGGGTCGTGCTCGGTGGTCATGTCGGTGCCCCATGAGCGATACCCCTTCTCCAGGCGCAGCGAGCCGAAGGCGGCCCGGCCCGCGGCGATCACGCCGTGGGGCTGCCCGGCCTTCCACAGGGCATCCCAGAGGCGCTGCCCGTTGTCTGCACTCGTGTACAGTTCCCAGCCCAGCTCGCCGACGTAGGACAGGCGCATCGCGGTCACGGTGACGCCGCCGATGACAACCTGCTTGGCCCGGAAGTACCGAAGGCCGTCGTTGGAGAAGTCGTCGCTGCTGACGGTGCCGATGAGGTCCCGGGCGAGGGGGCCCCACAGGCCGATGCAGCAGGTGCCGCCTGTCGTGTCGCGCACCTGTACCCAGTCGCCGGCGGTGCCGCTTTCGGTCTGGTGACGCGCGGCCCGTTCGAAGTAGGCGGTGTCGATGTTCCCGTTGGCTCCGAGCTGGAAGGTGTCCTCACTCAGCCGGGCCACGGTGATGTCGCTCCGGATACCACCGGCGTGGTCCAGCAGGAGTGTGTAGGTGACGGCCCCGGGTTTCTTCGCCATATCCGCTGTTGTGAGTCCCTGCAGCAGCTTCAGTGCTCCCGGGCCGGAGACCTCGAGGCGCTTGAGCGGGGTCATGTCGTACATGGCCACCGCGGTACGGGTCTTCCAGGCTTCGGCTGCTGCGATGGGCGAGCTGAACATCGCGGACCAGGCATCACGGGCCGGGGGCTGCCACTCGGCCGGCATCTCCTTCAACAGTTCCGCATTGGCTTCGAACCAGTAGGGGCGCTCCCATCCGCCGGACTCCAGGAAGAATCCCCCCAGTGCCTTGTGGCGGGCGTGGAACGGGCTGACCCGGAGGTTGCGGGGGGACAGCTTCGGCTGCAGCGGGTGCAGCACGTCGTAGATCTCCACGAAGTTCTGCTGGGATGTCTCGCTGACGTACTCAGGGGTCAGCTGGACCGCTTCGAAACGGTGGATGTCGCATTCACCGAGGTCGACCTGGGACTTGCCGGTGGTCAGGAGTTCGGCGACAGCCCGGGCGATGCCGGCCGAATGGGTCACCCAGACGGCTTCGGCCACGAAGAAGCCGTCGAGCTCCTTCGATTCGCCCACCAGTGCTCCGCCGTCGGGGGTGAAGGAGAAGATGCCGTTGAAGCCATCTTCGATGTCGCTTTCCCGCAGCGCCGGGAGCAGCTGCTTGGTGTCCTCCCATGCCGGGAGGAAGTCCTCCAGGGTGAAGTCGAGGCGGGAAGGCATGTTGTGGTCACTGATGGTGTCGGCGTCGTAGGAGCCGAGGTCCGCAAGGTCCACAGGGATGGGGCGGTGCGCGTACGAGCCGATGCCATAACGGTCGCCGTGTTCGCGGTAATAGAGGTCCCGGTCCTGGTGACGCAGGATCGGCAGCGAAGCCCCGTTGGGCAGTTCATTGCAGCCCTTCCGTGCCGGTACCGGAGTGGTCGTGACGTACTGGTGGGCCAGGGGGAGAAGGGGGACGACCATGCCGATCATCTCGCCGATCTCGGCGCCCCAGAAACCTGCGCAGGACACCACGATTTCGGCGGGGATGACACCTTCGGAGGTTTCGACGCCGGTCACACGACGGCCGGACTGCTCGATGCCCGTGACCGTGGTGCTGCCCAGGTACCTGACGCCTGCGGCCTCCGTGCGCTTGATCAGCAACTGAACGGCCCGCGCGGCACGGGCCAAGCCGTCAGTGGGTACATGGAGCCCGCCCAGGACGTCCTCCTCGTTCAGGAGCGGATAGAGCTCCTTGCACTCGGCGCGGGAGAGGATCCTTCCACTGATCCCCCACGATGCGGCGTACCCGAGCTTCCGCTTGAGGTCCGCCAGGCGGGACTCGGTGGTGGCGACTTCGAGGCCACCGACCTGATCGAAGCAACTGACGCCGTCCTCGGTCAGGGAGAGGAACTTCTCGACCGTGTACTTGGCGAAGGCAGTCATCGTCTTCGAGGGGTTCGTCTGGAAGACGAGACCCGGGGCGTGGGACGTGGAGCCTCCGGGCATGTTCAGCGGTCCCTGATCCAGGACGGTGATGTTGCTCCACCCCCGGGTGACCAGTTCATCGGCCAGGTTCGTGCCGACGATTCCAGCTCCGATGATGACAATGCTTGGCGTGGATGCCATGGGGCTTCTCCTGCTGATGTTCGTGGGGTGGCTCTGCTGATGGGGTGGCTCTTACCGGAAAACGACGGTGCTGGTCCGGTCCAGCAGCACGCGGTGCTCGCAGTGCCAGCGCACGGCGCGGGACAGTGCCAGTGCTTCGGCGTCCTGACCGACCGTCGAAAGGGCGGTCGGTCCATAGCTGTGGTCGACCCTGATGACTTCCTGCTCGATGATCGGGCCCTCGTCCAGCTCCGCAGTCACGTAGTGGGCCGTGGCGCCTACCAGCTTGACGCCACGATCGTAGGCCTGGTGGTAAGGGCGTGCACCCTTGAATCCCGGGAGGAATGAATGATGGATGTTGATCGCCCGGCCTTCGAGAGCGCGGCAGAGGTCGTCGGACAGTACCTGCATGTACCGAGCGAGCACGACGAGGTCGATGTCATGCTCGTCCACTAGTTCCAGCAGGCGCCGTTCCGCATCCGACTTCGTCTCAGGGGTCACCGGAAGGTAGATGAAAGGAAGGCCGGCGGCCTCGGCCATGGCCCGGTGGGTCTCGTGGTTGGAGACTATGAGGGCGATGTCGCCCCCGAGGCTCCCGCCCCGCCAGCGGAAGAGCAGGTCGTTCAGGCAGTGGCCGAACTTGGACACCATCACGAGGATGCGTTGCTTCGTCTGGCCATGGAAGCTGAACTTCATGTCGAAGCGGTCCGCGATGGGACGGAATTCCTCGTGGAGTCGCTCCGGGTTGTAGGCCGCCGGACCGGAGAAGGCGGAGCGCAGGTGGAGTGTCTGGCGGAGGCCGTCATCGAACTGCTGGTGCTCGTCGATGTTGAAGCCACGTTCGAAGAGGAAGGTGGTCACCGCCTGAACGATGCCCGCGCGTTCGACGCACGACAATGTGAGCACGAACTTCTGCGTCCGGTCCTCCACGTGGGCCTCCGACCGAGGCAGCGTGCTGGTCGATGAGTCCGTTGCCATTAGGGTCATGTCCCCTCCTTGGATATATTATGCAATATAAGACTGATATATTAGAACTGGCCATGAGCGTATACTGGTCAGGAGTGAAGGTCAACGGCCTGTTGGCTCGAGTATGGAGGGGTCCACACCATGGCTTACGAGGTTCTGGCAATCGCTGATGCGGCGAAAAGGTCACTGGCCGAAGTGGCGTACGAGCGCATCCGGGACCGGCTGCTGATGCTCGACATCAAGCCTGGTGACCTGATCAATGACGATGAACTCGCCAAGGACCTCGGCGTAGGTCGGACTCCGGTGCGTGAAGCCCTGAAGCGGTTGGAGCTGGATCGCCTGGTGGTTTCCTATCCTCGGAGGGGAACTTTCGCGACGTGGGTGGAGGTCACCGATCTTGCCTTCATATCCGAGATCCGCACCCAGCTCGAGCCTCTTGCGGCTTCCCGGGCTGCGCGGGTGGCGACGGAGCCGGTGAGGGAGCGGCTGCGGGCCGTCATGCGTGATGTCGAGTCGTTCGATGCGAGTGCCGCCTCCGTCATCGAGACCCTGCGCCTGGATGCCCGTGTGCACCAGGGCATCTACGCGGCCGCAGCCAATCCCCACCTCGAAGACGTCCTGATCCGGTACGACAATCTCGCGACACGGATCTGGTGCATGGTCCTGGATCGCCTTCCGGACCTGGCACACCACGTGCATGAGCATGTGGACCTGCTCCGTGCCGTGATCGACGGAGACGAGGCCAAGGCCGGGGAGCTCGCGCGTAACCACGTCAGTGGTTTCGAGCACGCAGTGCGCGAAACCCTCTTCGCCGCCTGAAGCCCTTCTGCGTGTCAGGGACGAAGTCGGTGAGGTTCCGTTCTGGGCTTGTCTCCGCTGCGCCGCCACTCAGACTCCGCCGGCGAATCCGCGAAGACCTGTTGACAGCTTGCGCAAGCAACAGGATACTAGAATCACTCAACTAATATATCAGTAGGATATTAGGCAGCTGACCGAGGAGAAACGATGGTCGACATGTTGACCCGCTCGCTTGCGCAGACGGATCCTCTGGTCCATGCCGCTGTACAGCAGGAATTGCTGCGCCAGCAGGGCACCCTGGAGATGATCGCCTCCGAGAACTTCGCGCCGACCGCGGTCATGGAGGCCCAGGGTTCCGTGCTCACCAACAAGTACGCCGAGGGCTACCCGGGCAGGCGTTACTACGGCGGTTGCGAACACGTGGACGTGGTCGAGCAGCTCGCCATCGACCGTCTGACGTCGTTGTTCGGCTCCCGGTTCGCCAACGTGCAGCCCCACTCGGGCGCCCAGGCCAATGCAGCGGCGATGTTCGCCCTCATCCAGCCCGGCGACACCCTCCTCGGACTGAATCTCGCGCACGGCGGCCATCTCACCCATGGCATGCGCATCAACTTCTCCGGCAAGCTCTACACGATCGTCCCGTACGGGGTGCGTGAAGATGACTTCACGATCGACATGGCCGAGGTCGAGCGCCTGGCGGTGGAAACACGACCGAAGCTGATCGTCGCCGGCTGGTCCGCCTACTCGCGGCAGTTGGACTTCGCAGAGTTCCGGCGGATCGCGGACCTGGTGGGCGCCTACCTGATGGTGGACATGGCGCATTTCGCAGGTCTGGTGGCCGCAGGACTCCATCCCAACCCCGTGCCTCACGCCCACATCGTCACGAGCACCACCCATAAGACCCTCGGTGGCCCGCGCGGTGGTGTCATCCTGACCAATGACGCGGATATCGCCAAGAAGGTCAACTCCGCGGTGTTCCCCGGACAGCAGGGTGGCCCGCTGGAGCATGTCATCGCCGCGAAGGCTGTTGCGTTCAAGCTCGCTGCCGAGCCGGAGTTCCGCGACCGCCAGGAACGCACCCTCGAGGGCGCCCGCATCATTGCAGAACGCATGCTGGCCGCCGACGTCGCAGAGTGCGGTGTGACGGTCGTCAGCGGTGGCACTGACGTGCACCTGGTCCTGGTGGACCTGCGCCATTCGGAGCTGGACGGCCAGCAGGGCGAGGACCGCCTGCACCGGATCGGGATCACGGTCAACCGCAACGCCGTGCCCTTCGATCCGCGTCCCCCGATGGTCTCTTCCGGTCTTCGTATCGGCACGCCGGCGCTGGCCACGCGTGGCTTCGGGAGGACGGAATTCACCGAGGTGGCGGACATCATCGCCGCAGCACTCAGACGCGAGTTCAGCGACGAGACCGTGGCGGAACTCCGGCAGCGGGTCGAGATCCTGGCGGGGAAGTTCCCCCTGTACCCGAACCTCTCCTCCGACACGACCGAGGTGGCATGATGGCCGACCTGCTTCCCGAGCACCCGGAATTCCTGTGGCACAACCCGACCCCCAAGAAGAGCTACGACGCCGTGATCGTCGGCGGCGGTGGGCACGGACTTGCCACCGCCTACTTCCTGGCCAAGAACCACGGCATGACCAACATCGCGGTCCTGGAGAAGGGCTGGCTGGCGGGTGGGAACATGGCCAGGAACACCACCATCATCCGCTCCAATTACCTGTGGGACGAGAGCGCGGCCATCTATGAGCACGCCCTCAAGCTCTGGGAGATCCTGCCCGAAGAGCTTGATTACGACTTCCTGTTCAGTCAGCGCGGCGTGATGAACCTGGCTCACACCCTGGGGGATGTCCGCGAGAGCATGCGCCGGGTCGGAGCGAACAAACTCAACGGCGTGGACGCCGAGTGGCTCGACCCTCAGCAGGTCAAGGAACTGTGCCCCATCCTGAACATCAGCGACACCATCCGCTACCCAGTCATGGGCGCCACCTACCAGCCGCGGGCCGGCATCGCGAAGCACGACCACGTGGCCTGGGCCTTCGCCCGCAAATGCGACGAGCTCGGCGTGGACATCATCCAGAACTGCGAAGTCACCGGTTTCCTGAAGGACGGAAACCGCGTGGTGGGGGTCAAGACCAGCCAGGGGACCATCCATACCGAGAAGGTGGGGCTGTGCGCTGCCGGCCACAGCTCGGTTCTGGCCGAGATGGCCGGTTTCCGCCTCCCCATCCAGTCCCATCCCCTCCAGGCGCTGGTCTCCGAACTCCACGAACCGGTCCACCCCACGGTCGTCATGTCCAACCACGTCCACGTCTACGTCTCCCAGGCCCACAAGGGTGAACTGGTCATGGGCGCCGGCGTCGACGCCTACAACGGGTACGGTCAGCGGGGCTCCTTCCACGTGATCGAACACCAGATGGCCGCCGCCGTCGAGCTGTTCCCCATCTTTGCGCGGGCACACGTGCTGCGGACCTGGGGCGGGATCGTCGACACCACACTGGACGCCTCACCCATCGTCGGTACCACCCCCGTGGACAACATGTTCGTCAACTGCGGATGGGGTACCGGCGGGTTCAAGGGGACCCCCGCGGCAGGGCTCACCTTCGCCCACACCATCGCCACAGGATCCCCCCACGCATTGAACAGGCCGTTCGCGCTGGAGCGGTTCGAGACCGGTGCCCTCATTGACGAACACGGCGCAGCCGCCGTGGCCCACTGAAGGAGAGTCCGCACTTGCTCCTCATCTCATGCCCCAACTGCGGCTCCCGCGACGAGACCGAATTCCACTACGGGGGCCAGGCCCACGTGCCCTACCCCGAGAACCCGGCGGCGCTGGACGACCGCCAATGGGCGGAGTTCCTGTTCTACCGGGACAACACCAAGGGTGCCTTCGCCGAACGCTGGCTCCACAGCACCGGCTGCCGCCAGTGGTTCAACATGCTCCGCGACACGGTCACCTACGAGATCCAAGCGGTCTACCCCATGGGCGGGGGCCGTCCCGACAGGGCCGCTCCGGCACCTGAGTCCGGCACCGCCAGCACCGCTCCGGACAGCACCACCACCGGGACCGCGGCTCCGGACATCTCCGGTACAGGCACCGGCTCCGCCAGCACCACCGCCCCGGAAGGAGCGACCGAGTGACTTCCCAGAACTTCCGCCTCGAAGCCGGCGGACGTATCGACCGCACCATCTCCTGGCGTTTCAGCGTGGACGGCGAGGAATTCACCGGCCACCCCGGCGACACCCTCGCCTCGGCCCTGCTCGCCAATGGCCGCATCGCCGCCGGCAACTCACTGTACGAGGACCGCCCCCGGGGCATCATGTCCGCCGGAGTCGAGGAGTCGAATGCCCTGGTCAAGGTGCAGCCACGCTTCCCCGGCCACGTCGCCGAGTCCATGCTCCCGGCCACCACGGTCACCCTGGTGGACGGCCTGAAGGCAGAGCTGCTCAACGGACTGGGCAAGCTGGACCCGGAGGATGACCGCGCCGAGTACGACAAGAAGTATGTCCACACCGATGTCCTGGTCGTCGGCGGCGGTCCCGCCGGCCTGGCCGCCGCCCGCGAAGCCGTCCGTACCGGTGCCCGCGTCATGCTCCTCGACGACCAGCCCGAGCTCGGCGGATCCCTGCTGTCCGGGTCCACCGCACCCGGGCTGGCCGAGACCATCGAGGGCAAGCCGGCCCTGGGATGGGTGGCGGATGTCGAGGCCGAACTCGTGTCAGGCTCCGAATCCACCGTCCTCAACCGGACTACCGCGTTCGGCGCATACGACGCCAACTACGTCATCGCGGTCCAGAATCGCACCGACCACCTGTCCAGCCCCGCAGCACCCGGCGTCTCCCGCCAGCGTATCTGGCATGTGCGTGCCCAGCAGGTGGTGTTGGCCCCCGGCGCCCACGAACGCCCCCTGGTCTTCGAGAACAACGATCGCCCCGGGATCATGCTGGCCTCCGCCGTCCGCAGCTATCTCAACCGCTACGCCGTGGCCGCGGGACACCGTGTGGTCATCAGCACCACCAACGACAGCGCCTACGCCCTGGCCGCGGATCTGCGCGCCGCCGGCGTCGAGGTCGCGGCCATCGTGGACGCCCGGCAACAACTCACCGATGTGGCTGCTGCCGCCGTCGGCGCTGGCTCCCGGGTGCTGATCGGCAGCGCGGTGGCCGACACCTCTGCGGACGGCACCGGACGCCTGGACACCGTCACCGTCCGCAGCATCGACGACGACGGCGAACTCACCTCCGGCGTCGAGGAGATCGGCTGCGATCTGTTGGCGGTCTCCGGCGGCTGGAGTCCGCTGGTGCACCTCCACTCCCAGCGGCAGGGCAAGCTGCGCTGGGACGACGAGTTGGCCGCCTTCGTGCCGAGTACCGTGGTTCCGAACCAGCAGACCATCGGTTCCGGCCGCGGCAGCTTCGACCTCACGGACGTACTGGCCGAAGGCATCTCGGCAGGCGTATCCGCCGCCAGGGCCGCCGGCTTCGAGTCCGCCACGGAGCCGTCCGTCATCGGCGAGCCGAAGCCCTCCGCACCAACCCGTCAGCTGTGGCTGGTCCCGGGCCAGGCCGGCACGCCGGATGATTGGCACCACCACTTCGTGGATCTCCAGCGCGACCAGTCCGTAGCCGATGTCCTGCGCTCCACCGGGGCCGGCATGCGCTCGGTGGAACACATCAAGCGCTACACCTCCATCAGCACCGCCAACGACCAGGGCAAGACCTCCGGCGTCAACGCGATCGGGGTCATCGCCGCCGCACTTCGCACAGCCGGCGAAGCCTCCCGTGGCATCGGTGACATCGGCACCACGACGTACCGTGCTCCGTTCACCCCGGTAGCCTTCGCAGCACTCGCCGGACGCCAGCGCGGCGAACTGTTCGACCCCGCCCGCAAGACGTCCATCCACCCCTGGCACGAAGCCGAGGGAGCCCTGTTCGAGGACGTGGGACAGTGGAAGCGGCCCTGGTACTACCCGCAGCCGGGGGAGGACATGGACGCGGCAGTACTGCGCGAGTGCGCGGCAGTCCGCGGTTCCGTCGGCTTCATGGACGCCACCACCCTGGGGAAGATCGAGATCCGCGGCAAGGACGCCGGTGAGTTCCTCAACCGGATCTACACCAACGCCTTCAAGAAGCTCGCCCCGGGTTCTGCCCGTTACGGCGTGATGTGCATGGCGGACGGCATGATCTTCGACGACGGCGTCACCCTCCGCCTCGATGAGGAACGGTACTTCATGACCACCACCACCGGCGGCGCCGCCAAGGTGCTGGACTGGCTCGAGGAATGGCTTCAGACCGAGTGGCCCGACCTCGACGTGCACTGCACCTCCGTGACCGAACAATGGAGCACCATCGCCGTCGTCGGGCCCAGATCCCGTGCCGTCATCGCCAAGCTGGCACCGGAACTGGCAGCGGATGGCGGGCTGGAGGCAGAAGCCTTCCCGTTCATGACCTTCCGCGAGACCACCCTCGCATCCGGCGTGCAGGCCCGCGTCTGCCGGATCTCCTTCTCCGGCGAACTGGCCTATGAGATCAACGTTCCTTCCTGGTACGGGTTGAACACTTGGGAAGCCGTGGCAGCCGCAGGTGCCGAGTTCGACATCACCCCCTACGGCACCGAGACCATGCACGTGCTCCGCGCCGAGAAGGGCTATCCGATCGTCGGCCAGGATACCGACGGCACCGTCACCCCGCAGGACGCCGGCATGGACTGGGTGGTGTCCAAGGCCAAGGAATTCATCGGCAAGCGTTCCTACGCGCGGGCCGATACCCAGCGCGGGGACCGCAAGCACCTGGTCAGCGTGCTGCCCGTGGATCGTTCCTTCCGGCTCCCCGAAGGCACCCAGCTGGTGGAGCAGGGCATCGGCGTGGACCCTGCCACTGGTCCCGTCCCGATGCAGGGCTTCGTCACCTCCAGCTACCACAGTGCCGCCCTGGGCCGGACCTTCGCCCTGGCGCTGATCAAGAACGGCCGCAACCGCATCGGGGAGACCCTGGTGGCCGCCGCAGGCGATCAGCTGGTCGACGTCGTCGTCGCCGAAACCGTGCTTTTCGACCCCGAAGGGACCCGCAAGGATGGCTGACACCGCAGCACTCAACGGCATCAATGGACTCCGGGAGATCCGGCGCAGCCCTGCCTCCCATTTGACCGCCGCGATGGAAGCCGGGTCCGTTGAGGGGACGGTGACCCTCAAGGAGGGTCCATTCCAGACCATGGTGGGTCTCCGGGTGGACCCCCGCTCCGAGGAAGGCGCGCGGGTTGCCGCCCTGGCCGGCGGCTTGCCTGCCCGCTGCGGCGAAGTGGGTGGCGCCGACGGCGTCAGGACCCTCTGGCTGGGGCCGTCCGAGTTCCTGGTGGTCGCACCTGAGGAGGCCCACGACTCGCTCGGCGGCGATCTCATCGGTTCCCTCGGCGCCGCCCTGGGCGGAGCCCCGGGCCAGGTGGTGGACCTGTCCGCGAACCGCACCACCTTCGAGCTCTCCGGCACCCGGGCGCGTGCCGTCCTGGAGAAGGGCTGTTCCTTGGACCTGCACCCCCGCAGCTTCCCCCCGGGAACGGCCCTGAGTACCGAGGTGGGCAACATTCCGCTGGTCCTCGAGAAGACCGGGGAGGAGAGCTTCCGGCTCTTCCCCCGTGCCTCCTTCGCGGACTTCCTGGGCCGGTGGCTCCTCGACGCGATGCGCGAGTATGCCTCGCCCGAGGTCCCCTGACGGCCGCCGGCGTTCGGCTTCCGCCTGCTCGGTTCTTCCGCATCACGCGTCGGCGGATCACCGACGCCCTTCCGACAGGATCTTCTGCCGGGCCTCACGACACGAAGGAACGACACCATGGCCGTAGGAGTTTTCGACCTCTTCTCCATAGGGATAGGACCTTCCAGCTCGCACACTGTCGGACCGATGCGGGCCGCAGCGGTGTTCAGCGAAGAACTGAAGGCCTCGGGGGTCCTCGACGAGGTGGAGTCATTGCGAGTCGACCTCTATGGCTCGCTCGCTGCGACAGGGCACGGGCACGGAACGATGACGGCAATCCTCCTCGGTCTTGAGGGTTTCCACCCGGAGCTCATCCAGCCCGAGGAGGTGGAGGAGCGGCTGGCAACCATCGCCGACACCGGCATCCTGCAGCTCGGTCGAAGCGTGTCCCTGCGCTACGGAGTGAAGGACATGGTCCTACGCCCCCTGACGATCCTGCCGCGTCATACGAACGGCATGACATTCACCGTCTACGGGCCGGCCGAGCGAGTCCTCCGTACGGCCACCTTCTTCTCCGTCGGTGGCGGCTTCATCGTGCGGGACGGTGAGGAGGACGCTGCCCGGCAGGAACTCGAAACATCGAGAAAGGAACTTCCGCTACCGTTCCGCACTGCGGCGGAGTTGCTGGAGCACTGCCGTCGAACCTCCTTCGGTATCAGCGATGTGATGCTGACCAACGAGAAGGACAGCCGCACGGAAGAGGAGATCCGGCAGGGCCTGCTCCACATCTACTCGGTGATGGAAAGCTGCGCGGAGGTCAGTCTCACCCGTGACGGACTGCTACCCGGGGGGCTCAAGGTCCGCCGGCGCGCTCCCGACTGGCATGACCGCCTGCTGAAGGAGGACAAGGACCGCGATCCCCGGTACTGGCAGGAATGGGTGAACCTGATCGCTCTTGCCGTCAACGAGGAGAATGCATCAGGGGGCAGAGTGGTCACCGCGCCGACGAACGGAGCGGCGGGCATCATCCCCGCCGTGCTGTACTACGCCCTGCACTTCGCGCCCGGCATGCAGGACGCCGGCCAGCAGGATCGTGACGACGTGGTGGTCAAGTTCCTTCTGACCGCGGGTGCCGTGGGAGTCCTGTTCAAGGAACAAGCCTCGATCTCAGGCGCGGAGATGGGCTGCCAGGGCGAGGTGGGCTCCGCCTCGTCCATGGCTGCCGCCGGTTTGGCCGAAGTGATGGGTGGCAGCCCGTCGCAGGTCGAGAACGCGGCCGAGATCGCGATGGAGCACAATCTCGGCCTGACCTGCGATCCCATCGGTGGTCTGGTCCAGGTGCCGTGCATCGAACGAAACGCCATCGCCGCGGCGAAAGCGATCAATGCGGCGAAAATGGCGCTGTGGGGAGACGGCGTACACCGGGTGTCCCTCGACGAGGTCATCATCACCATGCGGGAGACGGGCAAGGACATGAGCTCCAAGTACAAGGAGACGGCCATGGGCGGGCTGGCCGTCAACGTGGTGGCGTGCTGAGGACAGTTGCGAGTCATCGGGGTGAGACGATCGACGCGTACGTTTCCGCCTTGCACGATGCAGCTGCAAGGAGGACCTTGGTGCTCATTCACCGCTGGCAAGACGTCTGACCCTGGATCGCCGATAACCTAGCGTTATGCCAAGCAACGGACCGGGATGGGTGCACTGAACTGCGACGGCGTAGCGACCTCACTGAGGCAGCGCGATTGTCCAACAGCTTGTTGGACATTTGTGCCCCCGCCGTACCCGCCTTGTCATAACTCGTTCAATGGCTAATCGACTGGCAGATCAAGGACCGAAAAAACGAACGAGCCCCTTGCGGTGGCATTGCGGGATCACGATAAGCCTCCGACTGCGAGAGTGCCGTACTTTCAGAGTTAGTGGCGCTCCGAGCTGCTCCTAAGCAGGTAGGTCCGGCGCGGGGTAGGCGCCCCAACCCCCGTCGTTGCCGCCTTCGCGGGCTTCAGCGGCAAGTTGGCGCCTAATGTAAGCGCCGAGGTACGGCAGGGAGAACTGAACGTAGCCGCGGCCGGCGGGTTGGACGTAGCCGGAGTCGACAAGACGCTTCTTGTAGACCTGGACGTAGGCGTCGGATACGTCCATCCGATTGACGATGTCTGCAACCCTAGAGCGGTCTTCGTCCTCCGCCATGGCGTTGAGAAATTTCTGGTCCACATCGGAGAGATCGCCGTAGACGCGGCTGATAACGCGGCTTTCGATCGCACGAATCGCCCGGTCGTGCGCGACGGTGGCGTCAGCGAGGGTGATGGATGGGGCAGTGCTGTTGTTACGCCAGGCATAGTCCCCCGCGAGCTGTACGAGGTAGGGGTAGCCTTGGGCAAGGGAAACAAGCTTGTCTAGTGCCTCCTCGTTGATGGCGCGTCCGCCGATACCAGCCGTTTCGACGAACACGCGTCGTGTTTCGGGAGCCGACAGGCGTTCAAACTCGAGCTCGCGTGAGCGCCGAAGAAACGTAGTGTGCTCCTCGGCGAGCAGCGCATCCAAGCTGACCTTCACACCCGCAAAGACGACCATGATCTGCGCACCGTCTTCGAGAGCGTGGGAAACTTGCAGCGCAAACCTGCTCAGCTCGCGCAGGCGTACCTTTCCGGCGGACACTTCATCGATGGTGATGAGGATGCCGCCGTCCGCGCCCATTGCGGAGGACAAAGCGACCAGGTCGGTGCGCAACTGTGGTTTTACAACACGGTGCCGGTCAACATACTCGATGTCGGCGCTGAATTCCCAGATGCCGAGGCTGGTAAGGCGCGCGCGAGTTTCTGGTGTCATCTCGTTGATGAGGGTGGGGATGGTCGAGTCCATGACCCGTCCCATGAGTCCGGCGCTGGCGTCATCGCTTATAACGAGCCATCCGGCTTCGCGCGCGGCGTCCTGGAGAGTAGTGAGGAACGAGGTTTTACCGACTCCGCGAAGTCCTGAAACGAGGACGGAGTGGTTCTCACCGAAGTCGAGGGTTTCGAAGACGGCCTTAAGTTCGTTGAGGTCTTCCCCGTGCCCCCCGAAAATGGCAGGCTTCTTGCCATAGCCCGGGGTGAACGGGCTTGGTGCTGTCTCAGCCATTACGGCCTCCGAATCGTATTTACTTTATTCTATCGTAGCGGTTGGAGACCTCCCGCGTCCGATGTGGCGCGGCACCACGGGTAGAGCCTTGTTTGCAGAATTGTGCCTCGTCGCTGTGCACCTTGAACGGGACCTGTATCAGAGAAGAGGACAGTCGTGGTGGGGCCCGCGTAGCTGTTCCACCGGTTTGCGAGTCCTGTTGTCGGGTCCGTCCGCAGTGCTCCCCACGGTGTTGATGCTTGAGGACTGGTGCGTGTCGCGAAGGTGTCTACGGCACCGCACGGCATATAGCCACCTGCCTGAAGAACGAGGAGATCGCCGCCTGGGTGAACCCGAACGGGCCGAATGATCCGCGGCCTCAGTTCACGCCCGAGGACTTCATCAAGGGCAGGAACACCCTCTACGCGCTGTCCAAGGAAGGCGCTGGCACCGCAGGTCCTCTGGTGACGTCTTTGACGGTGGCCACGGCCACCGCAGCGGAGGAGTACGCGGCCACCCAGTCGGGTGGTCGCCTGGCTGTCCCGATGCTGTGTGTGCTCGATGAGGCCGCAAATGTGTGCCGGTGGGGGAACCTGCCGAACCTCTACAGTCACTACGGTTCCCGAGGAGTCGTGGTTTCTACATTCCTACAATCCTGGTCTCAGGGCGTCGACTGTGGGGCGAGTCCGGGATGAAAAAGCTGTTTTCCACGGCCAACGTCTTCACCTACGGCGGCAATGTGAAGGAAGAGGGCTTCCTGAAAATGCTTTCCGAGCTGGTGGGTCAGTACCGGTACACCGCGGTATCAACCTCGCGGCAGAAGGACAGCCGATCCACGAGCCGCCAGGACTCCACCGACGACATCCTCTCCGTCGCGGACCTCGCTGCAATGCCCAAGGGCCGGGCCATCATGCTCGGCTCCGGCTCCCGGGCCGTCCTGCTCCGCACCGTCCCGATCAGCGAACGTCCCTATGCCGATAAGGTCGCGGCGTCGGAAGCCGCTCACAACAGCACACTAGTCGCCTCTGCATCCGCTGCAGCGACACCTCCGGCGGTGGAAAGCATTGCTGAAGTTCCTGCCAGCCCTGCTGTCACGTCCGGCGGCAACCGCTGGTCGGCCATGGTGAAGGAGTACCCCAATGGATCTACACTCACCCTTCGGGTCCGATGACTCTGCCGATGATGTGTTCCCCGGCGAGGAGCCCGACACCGATAGCATCCCCCAAGGTCAGGGGACCGCGCAGCCTGCTCCCGGAATGGTCTTCAACAACCTCGAGGAGTTCGTGACGCAATTTCTGGTGCACCAGTATCAGCGGCCCGTCGTATCTCATGGACGTGCGGAGTTCACCTGGTGCGCGAGCTGGTGGCGGCACAAGGAAGCCGTTAACCGGCTCAACGCGCTCTGGCGTGCATGGGAAGCTCTGCGCACGGACCCGACCACAGGGCTCGCGAACTGGTGGAACAGCTACGCCGACCCCACCATGGCTGTCCTTTTCTCCGGCACCGGCCCCTTCCAGGGTTGCACGGTCACCGAGCACAAGCCGGCGAACAAGCCGCTACCCGTGGTGCCTGCACCGGAGGGGCTTTACTCCAGTCAGTAGAAGACGCCGCTTGATCTTGAACCAAGTAGTTACCTGAACGGATGGGCAATCGCACACCGAGCGACCTCACCCAGGGATCATGATGACCTAAGACCCGATCTCTGTCGCGCAGGACCAACTCGCACAGGTGAACTCATGTCAGCTCGCGAAGTTCGAAGACTTGTGGGCCGCGTTCGCTCACGATCCCCGCATCCGCTGCTCTGCTGATATAAATTCCTTGAATCGTGGCTGATACGTCCTCCAGAGTGCTGAGAATCCAGTTTGCGGCATCTAGATCCTCTTCGTTCATCCTGCAGTTGTTGGCTAGCGTTCGCACCGCTGCCACAGCGTCGTCAATCGCGATCCTGGCGATTTCGAACGGTTCTGCGGATTTATCAGGATGCTCGGTGAGCATACGGAAAAGTCCTTAACATTATGGCGGTTTCTGAATGCGGTCAGACGACCTTGCAGAGCTGGCTTTCGCGACTCGCTGACGACGACCATCACTGACGGTGACGAGGTTATTGACGCCCGTAGCACAAAGAATCTGGCTACGACCTGTTGTGCCAGCAATGGTCGCAGCCTTGAGGTGACGCACAGTGGACCTTGACTGCTACCTGCTGCAGTCAAGGACCGCTGTTCTGCCGGGTGGACAGCGGCTGCTATTCGGGCTGCTGTCCACCTGGCAGTGCCAGCGTCAGGTGCCCGCGTTGGTCATTTCGTACCGGTTATCGAGATGTTTGGGTGTGCTGCCAGCGTCGAGGGCATGTCCTTCGGTGTCGATGTTCGGCAGAACCTTCTCCAGCCAGGCCGGCATCCACCAGGCGCTTCGTCCGAGGAGGGAAAGAGCGGCGGGGATGATGATCATGCGGACGATGAAAGCGTCGGCGATGACTCCGATGGTGAGGGCCAACGCGATGGACGCGACGAGAGGCGAGGGACTGAGCGCGAATCCGCCGAAGACGGCTGCCATGATGGCGGCTGCGGCGACGACGACGAACGCTGATTTCGCGAATCCATCGAGGATCGCCTCCTTGGCGCTGTAACCGTTGACAAAGGCTTCTCGCATACGCGAGACCAGGAAAACCTGATAGTCCATGGCGAGGCCGAACAGGATGCCGACAATAAGGATCGGCAGCAGACTGAGCATTGGCGATCCGGTTGGTGCGGGTATGAAAGCGTCCGCCCATCCCCATTGGAAGACGGCGACAGTTACACCGATACCCGCGCCGAGGGAGAGCAAGAATCCCAGAGTTGCGAGCAAGGGTACGAGGATCGACCTGAAGAGAATGATCAGCAGGACCAGGGCGAGACCGACGATGACACCGATGTAAACGAAAAGTGCCTGGCTGAGCTGGTTGTCAACATCAATTGATACCGCGGTCTCTCCGGTGACGGACAGAGTTGTCTGGTCGTCGGTGTTGATGCTACGGATGGATTGGACGAGGTCCTTGGTGCTGGCGTCGGTAGGTCCGCTGTCAGGAATGACGCTGATCAGAGCGGTGCTTCCCGAGGCGCTGATCATCGCGGGGGTGGCCATGCTGATGCCGTTCATCGTTGCGAGCGTACTGCTGATCTGCTCAGCCTCGTCCTGCAGGTTGCTGTCGGATTCGACGAGGACCACCAGAGGGTTTTGTGCGCCAGCACCGAATTCCTCGGCGATCAGGTTGTAGGCCCGCCGTTGGGAAGTTTCCGGGTCATCGCCCCCTGGCGTGTTCAGGGCTGTCTGGAGAGACAGGACGGGGATGGCGAGGACCGCTAGGACCGTCAGGGCCGCGATGAGGGAGCGCACCGGTTTGAAGACAACGGTCGCTGCCCATTTCTCAAGGAAACCGGCTTTCGTGCCGTCTACCGCACCCTTGTCTTGTGGGAGATGCGCTGCACGGTTGCGGTCCTTCCGTGGAAGGACCTTGTATCCCATACCGCGGAGGAACACCGGTAGGAGGGTCAGGGACATCAGGACAGCGATGAACACGGTGAACGCGGCTGCCAGTCCCATTTCGGTGATGAAGGGGATTTTCACGATGGCCAGGGCTACCAGGGCGATGATGACGGTGGCCCCGGCGAAAACGACAGAGGAACCGGCTGTCCCGGTCGCGCGCCCGATGGCGGTGTGTAGATCTCGGCCTGCCCGTAGCTCTGCCCGGAATCTGGCGACGATGAACAGGGAGTAGTCGATGCCGACGGCAAGCCCGAGCATGACGGCGAGGATCGGGGTGATCGATCCGACGGGCTGGAAGAACGCCGAGGATGCCAGTACGCCCAGGATGCCGACGCCGACGCCGAGCAGAGCGGTGAGCATGTTGGCGCCAGCTGCGACGAGGGAGCCGAAAGTGAGGAACAGAACCCCAAAAGCGATGAGTGCACCGACGATTTCACTGGGTCCTAGAATCTCGGGAATGGGGCTGGCAAGAGTACCTCCGATTTCTGCTGTCATGCCTGCCTGACGTGCCGCGTCTGCGAGGTTCTCAACGTCAGCCTGGACCTCCTCGGCGTTGTCCTCGGTGATGCCGGTGAAGTTCAGGGTCGTCACAGCGGTGGTGAGGTCGGGTGAGACATAGGGGCGGTTGGGGTCGAAGGCTGACTGCACGCTGCTGAGGTGAGGCAGCGCTGCTGCCTCCTCGGCGAGAGCGGCGACCTCGGCTGCGAAGGTACCTTCGGTGATGTTCTGTCCGTCGGGTGTCCGCAGCACGACCTGAAGCGAACCGGCCCCGTCAGGGGCGGAGGTGGGAAATTCCTTCTCGACGACGGCGAGTGCTGTGCTGGACTCCGTACCGGGGATCTCGAACGCCCCGTCACTGAATTTCATACCCGTGAGGCTGGTGATGGTGACTGCGGCGAAGACCGCCGCCCAGCTGAGAATAACCGCCAGCCGGTGACGGGCGCTGAAGATGCCTAGGTTATGGAGAAAACGGGCCATGTTCGATGAGCTCCTGAAGGGGAAGAGGCGCCGATACACGTCGGCTGATTCTTCTCAATTCTTGGTTGCAGGAGCGCTGGCGGAATCCCGCAGAAGGCGTGCCTTCATGTACTGCGGTGGCAGTAGTCCCAGAGTTTTACCGTCACTGCACTGCTACTGGTGTGTCTCGGTCAGGCGTGCACGATAGGCGAGGACAACGAGTTGTGCCCTGTCTCGAGCACCTGTTTTGGTCATGGCGCGGTTGAGGTGCGTCTTGACCGTGTAGGGGGAGATGAACATGCTGGCCGCGATCTGGTCGTTGGTTAGCCCTTGAGCAGCGGCCTGGACGACTGAACGTTCTCTGTCGGTGAGTTCCTCGACCAGGGCCTGTGCTTGTGGGTCGATAGCGTATCGGACCGGTTGTGCAACGTGAGCTACCAGGGACCGTGCTGCAGCTGGTGAGAGTGTTGTTCCGCCGCTGGTGATGGTGTGCACGGCGTCGATTAGTTCCTGGGGTCCGACGCTTTTGCTCAGGAACCCCTGGGCTCCGGCCTTAATGGCGGTGATGACGTTCTGGTCGTTCTCGAAGGTGGTGAGGATGAGGATCCGCACGCTGTCGCAGGCCGGTTCGCGGCGGATTCGGCGGACAGCTTCGACTCCGTCGATGCCGGGCATCCGGATGTCCATCAAGATGAGGTCCGGTGTCATGCTGGCCGCCAGCGATACGGCCTGAAGCCCGTCTGCTGCTTCGGCAACGATGCTGAAGTCATTCGATGAGCTGAGGATGCCCCGCAGACCGAACCGGATCATTTCCTGATCGTCGGCGATGAGGATACGTATCATGATGCGGGTCTTTCAAGGAGAGCTAGGTGGGGGAAGACCACCAGGATGGTGAACTGTTCGGCAGTGCGGCTGATGTCGAGGTGACCGCCGGCGGAGGAGACACGTTCCTGCATACCAACGAGACCGAAATGTGGTCGCGCTGGGTCAGCTTCCTCAGTCTGATCCTGACGTGGTGTGTTGGAGATCTTCACCGTCAGGGTAGATGCGGTCTGGTGTATGACGACGTGGGCGGACCCTTGTCCGTGGCGGTGGGCGTTGGTCAGTCCTTCCTGTACGACACGGAAGAGCGCAAGATCCTGCGTCGGAGACAGCCTGTGTGAGAGGTCCTTCGAGTAGTTCTGGGTGAATTCGACGTGCAGTCCGAGGCGTCGGAAGGAGTCGATGAGCTCGGGGATCTGTTCGCTTCCGGAGGTGGGAGCTGTGGTGTCCTCCATGCCGTCGTCGGAGCGCAGCAGTTGCAGGATGCTTTGAAGCTCGAGAAGGGCGGAACGACTGGCATCACGGATGCGGGTCAGTGGGTCTTTGAGATGGCCTGCGTCTGCTGGCAGGTTCGCTTCAACTGATCCGGCATGGACGTTGATCGCGGCGACGTGATGGGCCATGACGTCGTGCAGTTCACGGGCGATTCTCAGTCGTTCTTCGGCGATGTGCCGGGCCACAATGGCTTCCCTTATCTCCAGGGCGCGACGGTTCTGGTCCTCGAGTGCCTTCACGTAGGACCGGTGGGCCGAGATGGCTGCTCCTACGCCGCCGGCCGCAGTCGTCCAGGCAACCAACGCTAAAGCCAGCGGATCATAGATTGGTACTGGTACCTGAATCAGTGCTTGAGCCAGGACAAGTACGCCTACGGAGGCGGTGGCGTAGATGGCCTGGGTCCGCGAGTTGATCATCGCGAAGGACATGAGGCAGACCTGCAGGAAGACCCATCCAAGGACATAGTCGCCAGCGAGTTGTGGGTAGACAATGCTCGTAACGGCAGCGATGACGAGACTCGTTACAGGGGCACGCAGCCGCAGGATTACCGTGGAGCAGGAGCCGATCATCAGCAGAGCGGTAGTGAGCCCCGATGGTTCGTGCAGTATGTGTAGAACCTCACGAGCCATAACGGCGAGGACAACGGCACTGAGTGCGAGTTGCCACCGGTCGGACCAGCTCGGCAAGGACCTGATGGTGGTCGCCGGATGCGACGTGGTTGCACGGTGCGGGGCGTCTTTTGCGGTTGCCCGCGTGTGCCTAACAGTCATGGGTGGGCGATCCGGAAAGCTGCTTCAGTGCAGCTACGGCGACAATATGCTGAGAGGCCTGCATGGCGTTTGACTGGTCCTCCCGAGGGGCTTTATGACACTGATTGCTGAGGGCCACCCGTCGTTGTGCGGATTGCGTTCTTACACCGAACACCTTCGTGCCTCCGCTTGGGGATGATGTGCGGTATTCAGCGCCCTCCCTAAAATGTGCACGTCTGACAAGGGCGAGCATGGTGACGTCGTTGGTCGCCAATGAGCTGCGCATCGCCTCAGCTGCTAGAGAGCTCCACTGGCATGCAGGTTGTTTCGCCCTGAACGACGCGAAGGCGTTGCTCGACCTGCGAGACGGGGTCTTCCAGGGCAGGATCAGGTGTGCTTTGAAGCAGCAGCTGAACGATGCTTTCGCCGCTGAAGGTGATGTCGTAGTCGACCGTCGTGATGGAGGGTGTTGCAGCATGGGCTATATGGGAGTTGTCGATCCCGATGATCCCCAGTTCTTCAGGGATGCGATACCCCTGGTGGACGGCAGCGCCGAGGACAGCCATCGCAATGTCATCGTTGTAGGCGGCTACCCCAATTTTCCCCTCTGGCAGGCCTTGGACAGCCTCCGCGGATCCGCCACGCTCAAGGGCGATATGCATTGGCGGAAGCACCTGAAGCCCGTGTTGCGTCGCCCACTGCTCCACCCCACTGCCGCGTGGTACGGAGAAGGGCTGTTCACGCAGCGGAAGGGGTGCGGCGACGACGATTTTTTCGTACCCGGCAGCGGCCAGGTGCCGGGCTTGAAGCCGTCCGATGGCTTGGTCGATCTCGATCTGAGCGCTTTGAGGTTGTTCGACCAGACGCACGCTCTGCGCTAGCAGTCGTTCCTTCAGAGCCTCATTCAGCGGGGCGAGACTGACGACGCCGTAGGGTTTCAGACCCAGGATCGCATCTTCGAGCGATCCGGTAGGGCCGACGAACCGCAGAAGATTCGTCAGTCCTGCTGCGGCTAGTCCGTTGGTGACAGTATCGACGAGTTCGCGGAGCCGGGGGTTGAACGTCACATCCGGGATGAGCGTCAGAACGATATCGCTGGTTCCGCGGGCAAGCGTTCTGCCTGCTACCGAAGGCCGATATCCAAGGGCCATGGCCGACGCTCGGACCTTCGCAATGGTGTCTTGCGTAAATAGGTGCTCGTGCCCGTTGAAAATCTGACTGACCGTTGACCGGGAAAGCCCAGCATGCTGTGCGACGTCAGCGCTTGTTGCCATCAGTCTGCCTTTCCCTCGGACTAAGGCCAGCTTCGCATACATCGCAGGACCCGCGAAGCCGGCACCAGGAACTGGGGCGCGGCCCCGATCCCAGACTCCGTGACCGCGGCGGCATACAGAAGGACCAGACCAATGATGCGCAACACGACTCGGTATCTACTACCTGCGATGGAGGCGATAACCGGTCATCACCCAACCGGAAGTAGCCGGCGCGAAGGCTGTTCATCACGGTGACTCCAATGGCGTCCGGCTACGGGCAGACAGGCAACTCCAATGAAGCACCTGACAAATCTGACCCTAGCCAACTAGTTGACGCGCGTCAATAAGCTGTGGTTCTGTTGTCTCGCTCGATACCTGACAGCAATGACGCGCAGCGGAAGGACCATGATGACCGGCAAATCTCGGCCTTCGACCCAGCAGGAACTCCGGGTATGGGAGTTCTGCGCTGTCGGGGCGGGGGACTGGTCTCGCATCCGCCTCCCGCACGATGCGATGATCCACGAGAAGCGGACATCGTCGGCTCCCGGAGGAGCAGAGGTGGGGTACTTCCCGGGCGGACGGTATACCTACCGCACGTCTTGGCGTGCTCCCGAGGAGCCCAGCGCCGTGGCCGCTTTGTTCTTCGAAGGCGTGCAGGGCGACGCCACCGTGAGCGTGAATGATGCTCCGTGCGGGTTGGTCCGCAGTGGTTACACCGAGTTCATGATTCCCATCCAGGACGAGGTCCGCTGGGGCGCGTTGAACGAGATTGTTGTGAACGTGGACAACTCTGCCCAGCCCTCCAGCCGCTGGTATCCGGGGTCGGGTCTGTACCGGTCCGTGTCTGTCATCCTGCAGCCGGAAATCCGCTTCGCTACAGATGGCCTCCGGATTCGCACGACTCACATGTCCCCTTCGGTCGCCCTGGTCGACGTCAGTTTCACTGTCGTGAACGACGACAGCGAGGACGTGAGGGTCGTAGTTGAACTGCTCGATAACGACGTCGTCGTTGCCTCGGCTATCGGTGAATTGATGGATGGATCTGTGCAGTTGAAGGTTGCGAACCCTCGACCGTGGTCAGCGGATGAACCCCACTTGTATGACGTATCGGCCCGGATCGTGCGGGCGGGCATCACGGTGGATGAACGCCGTGAGCGGGTGGGGCTGCGCACGATAGACCTCGACGCCCGTCAGGGTCTTCGCATCAACGGGCGAACAGTGCTGTTGCGAGGAGCTTGTATTCATCACGACAACGGTGTGCTGGGGGCAGCAACACACAGGGCCGCGGAGTTCCGGCGCATCTCGCTGTTGAAAAGGGCTGGTTTCAACGCGATACGCAGTGCCCATAACCCGATGTCCCGTCATCTCTTGGACGCATGTGACCAGATCGGCATGTACGTCCTGGACGAGTTGGCGGACTACTGGTTTGCCTCCAAAACGGCCCACGACCATGCCGGCCGTTTTCATAGCACCTGGCGGGAAGACGCGGACCGAATGGTGGCCAAGGACCGCAATCGCGCGTGCGTCATCATGTATGCCTCTGGCAACGAAATTCCCGAAACGGCCACGCCGGAAGGAGTAGCTCTTGCGCGCGAGATCACCGATTATCTGCACACAGCCGACCCGGACAGGCCTGTAACCGTCGCCGTCAATCTGTTCCTCAACACGCTCGTATCGATGAACAGATCACCCTATAAATCTGCCCCTTCCGGCGGTTCCGACGACACTCCCCTGGCCGGCAGCACCGAGGCCAACGTCATGATCAACCAGATCGGCCGGATGATGGATCTTGTGTCCCGTCTGCCCAGGGCAGATAAGGCATCCAGGGATGCGTTCGCGGCGGTCGACGTGGCCGGTTACAACTATGGACTGGGACGTTATGGCCGTGATGTTCGCGCCTATCCGGACCGGGTGATTCTCGGATCGGAAACCCTTCCTGGAGATGTCGCCAAGGCATGGCATGCGGTGCAGAAACACACCGCTGTGATCGGTGATTTCATCTGGGCAGGATGGGAGTACCTGGGCGAGGCGGGCGTCTCCGTATGGGTTCCCGGGAAACGCGCCGGCCTGTTCAAGCCCTACCCGTACATCATTTCGGGGCCCGGAATGTTCGATCTGATCGGCAACCCGGACATCACGCTGCGCTTGGCGCAAGCGGCATGGGGCAGACTGCCTGAACCGGCTATCGGCGTCAGGCCCGTCAACCTCAGCGGTGCGCCCATGGTGCGATCCGCCTGGCGAAAAACCGACGCCGTCGAAAGCTGGTCCTGGCAGGGTTGCGAGGGACGCAGAGCAGAAGTCGAGGTGTACTCCGCTGCCAGCCGCATCGACTTGCACCTCAATGGTCGCCTCATCGGTTCCCGCCGGGCAGGGCCCCAACACGGCTACGTCGCCAGATTCACTGTCCCGTACGAGCCAGGCGCGTTGACCGCGATCGCTTACGATCACGGCAAGGAGGTGTCTCGCTCGTCGCTGACCAGCGCTACGGGGCCGCTGACACTGAAGATCTCAGCCGATAAACCGACCATCAGTGCTGACGGCCAGGATCTTCTCTTCGCCGAGATCAGCATCAGTGACCACTTTGGCGCCGTCGAGATGCTCGCTGATGAGCAAATCCATGTCGAGGTATCCGGCCCTGGTGAGCTCATCGGCTTCGGAAGCGCGGCACCGGCCACCGAGGAAAGCTATGTCGGCAGTACGCATTCAACGTTCCGCGGCCGCGCTCTGGCGGTCATCAGGTCCACCGGCGCCCCGGGGACCATCACTGTCACCGCTGCTGCTCGCACGAGCGGCGAGGCCGAACTGACTGTTGTCGCACTTGCAGCGGCTGACACATCTGCAATCCACGCCGACCTCATCGACGACGCCATAGCCGTCGCTGAATGACCCTGCCCGACCACGCTCAAGGGACATCATCATGATTGAAAACTCAGGCACCACCAACGCACCGACTCCCTCGCCACTGGATCAGGTGCGACCTGATGTTGCCGCACTACCTGCCGAACGCAAGGCTGCCCTCGTATCCGGCAGGAACTTCTGGGAGACCGAACCGATTGACGAACTCGGGACAGCGGCTGTTGTTCTCGCCGATGGCACGTACGGGCTGCGGCACCAATCCGGTCGCCATGATCACCTGGCAATGTTCGACAGTGATCCTGCAACCTGTTTTCCTCCCGGTGTTGCGATCGGGTCGAGCTGGGATCCAGAGGTTGCCGGGCTTCTCGGTTCGGCTATCGGCAAGGAAGCGATCGCCCAGGGAGTCGACATCGTCCTCGGGCCCGGCATCAACATCAAACGCTCCCCGCTGTGCGGAAGGAACTTCGAATACTACTCCGAGGACCCACACATCACCGGTTCCCTCGGGTCAGCGTTCACCACCGCTCTCCAGGCCGAAGGCCCAGGAGTTTCCGTCAAGCACTTCGCCGCCAATAATCAAGAAACCAATCGTCAAACCATCAGCGCCGATGTAGACGAACGCACCCTGCGCGAGATCTACCTGCGGGCCTTCGAGCAGGTCGTCACAGAAGCACAGCCGGCCACCTTGATGTCCGCCTACAACAAGATCAATGGAACCTTTTCATCGGAGAACCGATGGCTCCTGACCGACGTACTACGCGACGAGTGGGGATTCACCGGAGCTGTCATCTCAGATTGGAACGCGGTGACCGATCGCGTCGCAGCACTCAAGGCTGGACTGGACCTCGAAATGCCAGGAGGCCCTGCCAGCCAGGACGACGCGATTCGCGCCGCTCTCGCAGCAGGACACCTTCACTCTGCGGATCTCGATGCGAGCGTGTCCCGCATCGCCGCTCTAGCAGCACGGGTTCCTGAGGAGCGCCCCGACGTCGACTACGCAGCCCATCACCGCCTGGCACAACGTATCGCTGCCGAGTGCGCGGTCCTGCTACGTAACGAGCAGGACGTTCTTCCCATCCCCGCAGGGGTCAACATGGCGGTTATCGGTGCGTTCGCCGAATCCCCGCGGTATCAGGGCGGTGGCAGTGCTCATGTCAACGCGATCACCGTCGATCAGCCACTGGAAACAATTCGGGCCGCAGCCGTGGAGCAGGAGCTGACCGTCAGCTATGCCCCCGGGTACCGCTTGGATGGGGAGGTGGACTCCTCCCTGGTACGGGAGGCGATCGACGTCGCGCGCTGGTCAGATGTGGCGGTTGTCTTTGCCGGACTCACGGAAGTCACCGAGTCCGAAGGTTTCGACCGTGCGACGCTGGACCTTCCATCCGACCAGGTCGCGCTGATCAGGGCTGTCGCAGCAGCAGCTCATCGAACTGTGGTGGTACTGGCCAACGGCGGTGTGGTGTCTCTCGAGGGATGGCATGACGATGTGGACGCCATCCTCGAAGGATTCCTCCTCGGACAAGGAGGAGGACAAGCAATCACCGACATCCTCCTGGGGAAGGTCAACCCGTCCGGTCGCCTGGCGGAGACCATACCGCTACGCCTGCAGGATCATCCCAGCATGCTCAACTTCCCGGGCGAACAGGGCCATGTGCGCTACGGCGAGGGAGTCTTCGTCGGCTACAGGTACTTCACCACCTTCGACCACCCGGTGCGGTACCCCTTCGGCCATGGCTTGTCCTACACCACGTTTGACACGGCCGAGCCCGTCATCGACGTAGGTGACGACGGTTCGGTGACGGTGCAGGTGCAGATAACGAACACGGGGCAACGCTTCGGCAAGCACGTCGTCCAGGTATACGTCTCCACCGACGCCGGTCCGGTTCATCGTCCCCGTCGTGAGCTACGCGGTTTCCGGAAGGTCAGCCTTGAACCGGGGGAGAGCACAACCGTCAGCATCGATCTGCCGCGTCGGGCCTTCACCTATTGGGACATCCAACACGAACGGTGGATGGTCACCCCTGGCGACTACCGCATTGCAGTCGCCGCTGATGCCGCGACCGTGCTCCACGAGAAGACCATCAGCCTCGCTGGCGACAGGATCATCACCGAACTGACCATGACCACAGCCATGAGCGAGTGGTTTGACCACCCACATGTCGGCGAACGCGTTATGCGCGCCCTCGGATTGGACTCCGTTGAAGTCTCGTCCGAGCATCTGGCCATGATGGCCTCCATGACGATGCAGCAATTCGTGAACATCTCGGGGATCAGCATCCCTGCCGAAGAGCTCGACGACATCATGGCGTCCAGCCGGCCCCGGTAAACCTCCTACATCTGGCGAACCGACGGGGGTTCTAGATTGCAGCCGGTGAGCTCTCGTCCACAACTGAACGATCTTAACACCCCCACAGAAGCATGTCCGCTCCGGATGTGGGCGATCGAAGGGACCTATAAAGGGCCATCCCGCCCTCACCGTCGGTCCGTCCGTTCGTCAACACGGTGCTTCCTCCTATCTGACAAGAATTGAGACGAACCATGGGCACTTCCTTCCCTGACGCATTCCTCTGGGGAGCGGCAACAGCAGCCCACCAGGTCGAAGGCAACAACGTGAACAACGACTGGTGGAGACTCGAGCAGATTGCCGCCGGCTACATTGACGCCAGTGGGGATGCTCTCGACAGCTACCACCGCTACCCGGAGGACATGCGCCTGCTCGCCGACGCCGGCTTCAATACCTACCGCTTCAGTATTGAATGGTCGCGGATTGAGCCGATCGCAGGAACGTTCTCGAACGCGCTTCTGGCTCATTACCGGCGCATGATCGATACCGCACTCGAGCTCGGACTCACTCCGCTGGTTACCCTCCACCACTTCACTCATCCTCTCTGGTTTGAGGATCGGGGAGGTTGGCTTGCCGACGACGCCGTGGAACTGTTCACGCGATACGTGGACAAGGTCTGCACCATCCTCCAGGGCGTCGAGTGGATTTGCACGATCAACGAGCCCAATGTTTTGGCCATGAATCACGGCGCCTCGAGGATCATGGCGCAGGGAAACCCGTATCCAGAGCACCCCTTCCCTGATCCCGAGTTCGGACAGGTGTACATCAGGACCCATCACGCCGTGGCGCCCCGCATCCGGGAAGCGACGGGCGCCAAGGTCGGGTGGACGGTAGCCAACCAAGCGTTCGTGGCAGCTCCTGGCAGTGAACACAAGCACGCCGAGATCCAACAGCTGTGGGAGGACATGTATCTCACGGCCGCGCGCGAGGATGACTTTGTAGGCGTGCAGTCATACACCAGCCAAAGCATCAATGATGACGGAATCGTCCCTCATCCGCAGGACCCCGGTAACACTCTCATGGGCTGGGCCTACCGCCCTGATGCCCTCGGCATCGCGCTTCGCCACACACGGGACGTCGTGGGAAACATCCCGCTTCTCGTGACGGAAAACGGCATCGCCACAGACGATGACGATCGCCGTATCGCTTACACAACCCGCGCCCTGTCCGACATGGCCGACGCGATCGAGGACGGCATCGATATACGGGGCTATTGCCACTGGAGTCTGCTCGACAACTTCGAATGGGGCCGCTGGCACCCGACCTTTGGACTCATAGCCGTGGACCGGGACACCTTCGAACGGCGACCGAAGCCGAGCCTCACCTGGCTGGGAACGATCGCACGAAACAACTCCCTGACGCTGAGCGCGCGTCCCTAAAATCCGGCCCGGCCGGCTTCGACCTTTCGAACAGGAGAGCATGATGAGAATTGACGAGAACGTATTCGTCGTCACCGGTGGGGGAAATGGCATCGGTAGGCAGGTCGTCCTAGAGCTTCTTCGGCGCGGCGCACGAGTGGCTGCTGTTGACCTGAACCAGAGGAGTCTGGAGGAGACCGAACGCATTGCCGGAGGCCGGGCACGGTACTTGAGTATCCATTCGGTGAATGTCACCGATCGTGCCGCGCTCGATGACCTCGCCGGCACCGTTACCGCACGGCACGGCCAGGTCGACGGAATCATCAATGTCGCCGGCATCATCCACCGCTTCGTGCCGCTGGAAGCTCTGACGGTAGATGAACTCAAGCGGGTCATGGACGTCAACTTCTGGGGCACCGTCAACATGTGCGAGGTCTTCATGCCAATCCTGCAGAAGCGGCCCAGTGCGGGGATCGTGAATATTTCCAGCCTCTCCGCCCTGATCCCGTTCTCGGGCCAAAGCTTCTATGGAGCATCGAAGGCAGCAGTGAAGCAGTTCAGTGAAGGCCTATACCAGGAGCTGTCCGGCACGCATATCTCCGTCACGACGGTGTTTCCCGGCAACATCAGCACGAACCTGTCCGGCAATTCGGGTGTCACCATGATTGATGCCGGCGGGCGGAAAGTCCGGGCGACCACTCCGGAAGCGGCGGCACACAAGATCGTCGAAGGACTCGCGCGCGGCAGCTTCCGTGTGCTCGTGGGAACCGATGCACATGTCCTCGATGCGATGGTCCGGATCGCTCCCCGTCTGGCCACGGACTTCATCGGCAAGCAAATGAGGTCCGTCCTGGCCCCGTCCCGCTGAGCGGGTTTTCCAACGCCACCATCGCAGCAGCACCATCCGCCCCCCTGTAGGACCGGATGGTGCTGCTCGTCGTTGAAGGCAAGCCGACACGAGAATGAAGGCGCTTGTGGTGGGACCTGCGCACACATTGAAGCGCATGGAACCTGACGTCTGGTTCTGAACGGCACCCTAGTGGGCGATCTTCTGGTCAGGCCTGCAACAGCAGGAAGCCGATCCGCAGGGCTTTCTCCCGAACCCTCGATGGCGCTGTTCCTTAAGCTCGCGGGTCCTGTGCCGTCCTTGTCTCACCAAATCACCCGTGATCTGGATACGTGGATATACCCCGGAGGGCGCCGCCTTCGCTGAGGACTATCGGGGAGCTGCTGAGGCAGATCGGCCGTCAATCTCAGAAGCGTCTGGGCGCACCGCTTGTCCCAGCTCGGGGGAAGAAGGTGCGCCCGGACGGTTTTGGCTAACCGGACTGTGCTGTTGTTCTAGGCAGGCGCAGGAGCGGACACCGCGTCCCGGAGAGCTTTCTCGAGGTCTGAGCTGCCATGGGAGAGGGCCGTGAGCAGAGTGTTCAAGGACTCGGGACTGTTCTCGATTCCGGAAGCCTCGAGCGGGAAATGCGGCAGGTGCTGCAGCAGGACCCGTTGTACTGACCGCCAGACCGCCGCATTGGCTGACAGCTTTTCCATGGGGGTGTCCATGGTCAAGCTGGCTTCCTGTTCGTGACGGTCGTCGGCCTCATACGTCCAGGTGTGGGTTCCCTCGGTCACGTCTTCGACGTGACCGGCAGGGTGTCGTGGGAGCACGACCGTCGCGGTGGTGCCCGCCGGAATCCGGACGGTCATCGTGACGTTCCCATCGGCAATCGCCCATTGGACTTCTGCAGTACCTCTGGTGGTGTCATGGCGGGTGGTGGCCGAGGTCAAGCCGCCTCCGGGTTGGGGCGCTATGCGCAGGTGCATCCAGCCCGGTGCGGTACGCGTCAGCCCACCGACAACCCGGTGTAACCAACTGGCGACAGCGCCTAGGGCGTAGTGGTTCAGCGAGGTCATACCCGTCGAGTTCAGTGTGCCATCGGGTCGTATCGAGTCCCAGCGTTCCCATATGGTGGTTGCGCCCATCGTCACCGGATACAGGAACGATGGACACTCCTTCTCGAGCAGCATCGCATACGCCTCGTCGAGGTAACCGGTGCTGCTCAGGGCGTCGAGGACGAGGGGAGTCCCGGCGAAGCCTGTCGATATGCGGTATTTGGCCTTCTTGACCAGCTTTGCCAGCTGCGCCCCGGCGGTCCTCTTTTGATCGTCCTCGAGGATCCCGAACATGATGGTAAGGGCGTACGCCGTCGCTGATTCGTTCACCACGCGGCCTGCTTCGGTGACGTATTCCCGCCGGAAAGCTGTTCGAACGCGCTCGTGCAGGAGCCTGAACTGGCGTTCGTCCTCGTTCATGCCGAGCACCGCGGCCGTGTCGGCCATTTCCCTGGTGGTTTTCACCAGATAGGCCGACGCGACCAGATACCGGTCGGTCTTGCCTCCCGCAGCGTTATCCGCCGGGGCGTCCGGGTCCAGCCAGTCACCGAACTGGAAGCCTGAGCTCCACAACCCGTTCTCGTCCAGCTGGCTTTCAACCTGACGTATGAACGTCGCCATGGAGGTGTAACTGCGGCGAAGAACGTCACTGTCCCCATATTCCTGATAGAGCTCCCACGGCAGACTGACTGCCACGTCGCTCCATACTGCTGTGGGGGAGGAGGGAGTGGTTTGGACATCCGGAACAGTCCAGGGGACCTGCCCCGTTTCCTGTTGCTCCGCGGCAAGGTCCTGTAGCCAAGAGCCAAGGACGCCCCGGACGTCGTATAAAAAGGTTGCAGTCGAGGAGAACGCGTTCAGGTCACCTGTCCATCCCATGCGTTCGTCACGTTGCGGGCAGTCCGTGGGTACTCCAACGAAGTTGTCCCGCATCGACCAGGCTGCATTCTCATGCAGTCGGGTGATCATGTCATCGGAGGTCTGGAACCACCCTGTTCGACTCATATCGCTGTGTACAACGATGGCGCGCACCGCCTCCGGGTCGAGATCCCCGGGCCACCCGTCGATCTCGACATACTGGAAACCGTGGAAGGTGAACTGAGGCTCCCACACCTCAGGGCCCCCACCGCGAAGGATGTAGCGATCCGTGGCTTCTGCAGTTCGATTGGGTTCCGGCTCGAGTTCCCCTGACGGGGTGAGTAGCTCCGAGTGACGCAGCGTGATCATCCGCCCCCGCTCCCCTTCGACCTCGAAGCGAACCCAGCCGGAAATGTTCTGGCCAAAATCGACGATCAGGGTGCCGGTTGGGGTGGAGTGAATTTCGACAGGTGCAAGCTCTTCGATTCGACGGATGGGCGGAGCGCCTGAATCGACCAGGGTGGACAGAGACCAGTCAAAAGGCCTTGCAGGTTCCCAGGCCTCGTCATCGAATCCCGCGGTAGCCCACCCCATTGGTTCCTGCCGGGCGTCGTAGGTCTCGCCGGCATAGATGCCGTTGGCGCGAACCCCTCCTACACCCGTACGGAAAAGCTCGTCGGTCCCAATGACTTCCGTCCGCTCGGAGTAATGGAGTTCGAGCTGCGCGTACAAGGCAGGGCGGTCCGCGTAGTTGTGCCGGATGTTGTCCCAGGTCAACGGGCCTACCGCCCACCCCTCCCCAACGATCGCGCCCATGGTGTTCGCGCCGACACCCATCATGGAGGTCACGTCATAGGAACTGATGTGCAGCCGGTGACGGTAGGACGTCCATCCCGGCGCGAGAACCTCATCACCCACCCGACGCCCATTCAGATACGGCACTACTATCCCAAGGCCCGTCACATGGAGCACTGCTCGTACGGGGACGTCCGTCACAGTGAAGTCCCGGCGGAAGTACACCGCAGGATCGCCGGAATTGGACGGCTGAGCCGCGCTGACGAATGAACCCTGCCACGGGATGGCAGGGGCCAACAGCGGACGCAGGGCGGCAGGCGAATCATCGAAACCAGCGCTTGTCATGGAGTTACCTCTTCATCGACGGGCCCCGGAAGGCGTGGGTGCAGCAAAAACATCGCAGGAGGAAGTGCTGAACACGTCGACACAGCTGCCGCCGAAAACCTTCGCGGAAGCCTCCGGCGTCTTCCGCCAGAAGCTCGAAGCCCTGGACAGGCCGTCAGCTAAGTTCCTGATACTCCACTTGATGTCCTGGGACCTCGACGCGTCGACGTCTGTTGCTGCCGGCACGTCGAGTCAGCAATGACTTCCGAACGGCACTTCCCTAGATGCATATCCAGATAACCGCACGGTTTGACGCGCGTCAATAGTTCCCATGCTCATACATGTAGCTTGCCGCCCCCGGCCCGCCTAGCGTGGGGCCGACCGCCGCGCCCAATGAACTCACCCTGAATCCCGCAATCCGACCGGACGGGGTACTGGGTGCTCGTAAGTCTTGGAACCTCATGCATTGACGCGCGTCAAATACCGTGGTCCTATAGACCGCTAGGGGCGCCAGACCGTTCGACCCCACCGATGCCAATGGAGCTGTCATGGAAGAAAAACCTGAGTACGTTACGCCGCTGTCGTCTCGTGTCCTTCCCACAAGTACGCCGCAGGTGCCCGTCTCTCATGACGTGGAAATTCTTGACCTGGATGATGCTCGGCAGTCACCGACCATTCCTCGCGTGAACGCATGGTTCACCCTCACATACACCTTCACCTACTTTGCCTTCTTCCTCGTGTTGTTTATGCCGTCACTGTTCAGCCTCGCCTACAAGGTGCAGTTGCTCGATCCGACGATGAAGGAAACGAGCCTGGGGCTGCTCACGGGCGTCGGAGCGCTCGTATCTCTCGTCACCGGGCCGATCTTCGGTGTGATCAGCGACGCAACACGCCTGCGGTGGGGGCGCCGACGGCCATACCTCGTCATGGGGCTGGTACTGGCCCTCGTAAGCGCCGCTACCATCGCCCTGGCGCCGAATCTCTGGATCGTACTGATTGGTTGGCTCATTGCCCAGCTTGGCGGAGGCGCAATCAGTGCTGCCCTGAACCCCACGCTTGCTGAGCGTGTTCCGGATTCCCAGCGAGGCAAGCTCGGCGCTCTCAATGGTGTCGCGGCGTCCATCGCTGGCGTCGCCGCAACTCTCGTCGGCAGCTTCCTGACCGGGAATCTGCTTCTGCTCTTCCTGGCACCAGTTGCCGTCCTTGCCGTGGCTGTGACTCTCTGGTGCTTCACCGTCCCTGACGCGCCAGCCTCAAGTGACGCTCGCGTCGGGTCGCTGTTCGACATCTTCCGGAGTCTCGCCTTCGATCCTCGCAAGCACAAGGATTTCGCCTGGGTCTGGTTGGGCAAGTTCTGCCTCCAGTTCGGCTACGCCTTCTTTGGGACGTACCAGTTCTACTTCCTGCTCGACCGGATGGGTTACACGGCAGAAACAGCCGGCCGCCAGCTGGCAGTCGTCGGCGGATTCAGCCTGCTGGGCACCATCCTCTTCACGATCGGCGGCGGTTACCTCTCCGACAAATTGCGACGCCGCAAACCCTTCATCTACATCGCTGCCTCCATGATCGCGGCCGGTTCGATCGGCGTGGCGTTCTCGTACGACTTCCTCTCCTATGCTCTCGCCGGCCTTGTCCTCGCCGCTGGTATCGGCGCCTTCAACTCCGTCGACCTCGCCCTCGCCGCGGACGTCCTGCCGAAGGATGACGAGAACGGCAAATGGATGGCCATCTACTACCTGTCGGGCAGCCTTGCGGGTGCCATCGGCCCTGCCATCGCTCCCGGAATCCTCGCTGTCGGCGATGGAGGAGCGAACTACGCACTCCTCTTCGCCTCCGGAGGCGTGCTCAGTCTGGGTGCTGTCATCACCGCGATGCGTGTCAAGGGTGCGCGGTAACGCGCAGGCAGGAATAAGAACCCATGACTGATCCTGACAACCGGAAGGTACGTTCCATGTCACGCGTCATCTGTAACCCCATCGACCTGCCATATCGCTACCAAGACTTTGGCAGAGGACCACTGCGTGCGGTTTTCCGCGAGGCCGCGGACCCGTCGATCGTCCTGTTCCGCGACGTGTTCTACCTTTTCGGCTCCATGTCTGGCGGGTTCTGGCACTCTCCGGATCTGGTGTCATGGACCTACGCTCATGCGCCCCAGCTACCGGCAGGAGACTATGCGCCCGACGTGCGGGAGATCGACGGCTCCCTCTACGTCACAGCCTCCCGCCGCAAGAGCCCTTCACCGATCTTCCGATCGACCAATCCCTTGACCGATCCGTTTCGTGAAGTCGCTCAAGGTGCATTCCCCTACTGGGATCCCAACCTGTTCCAGGACGACGACGGGCAAACCTTCCTGTATTGGGGATGTTCCAACAAGGAACCACTGCGGGGGGTGCAGGTTGATCGCAATACCTTCCAGAGTGTCGGCGAGCCCATGGACCTTCTGAACGGCAATCCGGGCCAGCACGGGTGGGAACGCCCCGGGGAATCCAACCATGTCCGCCCGGCTGCAACGCTGAAGGACAAAGTGTCATCGAGGCTCTTTGGTACCCACAGTCAGGCTCCGTTCATTGAAGGGCCCTGGCTCACAAAACATGACGGAACCTACTACCTCCAGTACGCGGGCCCGGGAACCGAGTACAACGTTTACGCCGATGGCTACTACACCGGCAAATCACCCCTGGGGCCCTTCACCTACTCCCCGCACAGTCCGTTCTCCTCAAAGCCAGGTGGCTTCATCACCGGCGCCGGCCATGGCAGTACTTTCCAGGACCAGCACGGTAACTGGTGGCACGCAGCGACAATGCGTGTCTCGGTCAACCACCATTTCGAACGTCGCATCGGCATTTTCCCGGCCGGATTCGACGCCGATGGGGTGCTCTTCTGTAACCAGGTCTTCGGTGATTACCCCCTCGTCGTACCCGACGGGAAGATCGACCCGTGGGAGGAACCCGCGCAGCGGTGGATGCTTCAGTCCTACAAGGCCGCCGCTATCGCGAGCTCATCGCTTGCCGGTCACGGGGCTGAGCTTGCCGTCAATGAGGACATCCGCACGTGGTGGGTCGCTGGCACGTCGCAGGAAGGTGAAACACTCACCCTGGACCTCGAATATCCGCGCACGGTCCATGCAGTGCAAGTGAGTCTTGCCGACCACAACGTCCGCCAGTACAAGCCCAAACGACCGCTACGAGACCCTGATGAATCCCGGGATGCTTTCCGCACTGTCCTCACGACGGATCACCCAACCCTGTACCTCCTCGAAGGATCTGAGGACGGAAGGACCTGGCAGACCCTGCACGACGGGCGCCTCGATGCCTCCGACGCCCCCCACAGGCTCGTCGTTCTTCCAACCGCATCAGTCTTCCAGTTCATGCGGATCACTGGCCTGTCTACGCCATGGAACGCAGCCCTCGCTGTCAGCGGTGTTCGCGTCTTCGGGGTGGACAACCGCAAACGGCCCGATATCGTCACTCCGTCAGCGTCCCGGACCGAACCACGAAGCGCGCTTATCCGGTGGTCCCCAGCGGATGGCGCCGAAGGGTACAACGTCCGTTACGGTCGCCAACCAGACAAGTTGTACCACTCATGGCAGGTGTGGGAGGCGGCCGAGCTCGAGCTTCGCACGCTCACAGCTGGCGAGGAGTACTGGGTGTCCGTTGATTCCTACAACTCCGGTGGAGTCACACCCGGTCAACCGATTTGCATACCGGCAGGGCAGACACACCACACCGAGGCAAAAAGCGGGGGTCACCCATGAGTGCGGTCAGCACCTCACGTGTTGAACAGAACCGGCTGTGTGATCAGCGTCCGGGTTCGCAGCAGGCGCTCAGGGCGCGCAATCTCGACGCCCTGACCTACGACCTGAAAGTCAACGGACCCAGCACGCAACGCCAGCTCGCCGACCGGACAGGCCTCTCGGCAGCGACCGTCTCGAACCTGGTGAGGATATTGGTCATCGAGAAACGAGCCATAACGGCGCCGACAATCAGTTCGGGTCGACGCGCGACCCTTGTTTCCGCAGTTTCGTCCAATGAGGCCTGAAGATCGCGCCTGCTACGGCAGCAAGCTCACCATCGCGATGCAAGATCACGATGCAAGAAACGGTCCTGGGCAACGCCCCCTTCGGTCCCGGCCCGGGGGATTTGCACTGGTACCTACGTGGCTAGGGAAGGACCTACCGAGGCCGAACTATCCGCATCGCCAGATGCACCAGGAGCGATGCCTGTGGGCGACACCGTCAGTCAGTGGTGGGCGGAAAATGCTCGACAGCCTCCGGGGTGAGTCCCTCGAAGAAGGACCGCATGGAGCCCCCCATATCGACCGTCGGATCGATGAGCCACTGCAGTTGCAGACCATCCCAAACGCCTGTCAGTAGGGCGCTGAGCATATGCGGATCATGCCGGGCATCCAGCCGGCCAGAGCGCTGATCGAAGGCGAATGCCGCGGCGAGATCATTCTTCTTTCGGCGGTACCGATCGACGAACCACTCATGCGCGGGATGCCCCACCGTGGAGGCCTCTGCAGACAAGGTGGCCAGCAGGCGCAGCAGACCGGGACGATCGGCGTTCGAGCGCACACGCCTCATCGTCGCGGTCATGACACCGAAATCCCTGCAGTCGGCTTCAAAATCACTGCTGCCCGTATGGTCGGCATGCTCAAGGACTGCTTCGAGCAGCTCGTACTTGGACCCGAAGTGGTGGACGACGCTGGTAAGACTCACCTCGAGCTGACGTGCGATATCGCGGAGGGAACCTCCGTGGTAGCCGTGGGTCGCGAAAACCTTCGTCGCGACATCGATGATGTCGGACGATCGCTGCGCAGATTTGGCATAGGGACCACGGCGCCGGGGGACCTCCTGCACTGTACTCATGCCCACACGGTACCCCTCCCACAAGCAATGTCTACGCCGTAACCGCGCATGCAGCGACCCGTCATTCTGGTCCGCTCCCTTGGTGTTCACGACAGGCAGTGCAAAAGTTCTAGAAATTGTAGCAACTGTAACAATTTTGCCGTAGAGTCTCCTGCCAGTGGGGCCAACGGTCGCTGGAAGTCGAATCCGCGAGTGATCATCGCGTATCCGGGAAGCGAGCAGTACGGGGTGCAATCCCACCCGTCGAAGGGCTCGGCAGAAGTTCGTCCGCTTCAAAGCAGAAGCAGAGAGCTCCTTCCACCACTCATAACTTGAGTCGCGTGAGCTACTCAGAACCCTCAACACATGAATTGAGATTGACGCTATGAAAATGCAACGCAGCATTGCAGCGATCGCTGTTCTCGGCTTGGGCCTCGGTGTCGCCGGCTGCTCGTCGTCCTCGTCCGAAGACACCGCCAATGCGGGTACCACCATCGAGTGGTGGCACATCCAGACCGGTGAAACCGGAAGTGGTATTTGGCAGGAGCTCGCCGACGAGTTCGAAGCAGAGAACCCAGGGGTCACGGTCGATATCACCGTGCAGGATGGCAGCGCCTTCCGTCCGGCTTTGGATGCCCGGATCCAAGCCGGCGATGTCCCCGACCTTTTCCAGGCCTGGGCCGGGGCCGGTTTCGAGAACCAGATCAGTGCTGGTGCTGTGCAGGACATCACGGAGGCCACGGAGCCCTGGATCGACGGACTCGCTGAAGGGCCGGTAGACGCGGTCACGATCGACGAGAAGCGTTACGCCGTGCCCTACAACGCCGGGCTCACCGGCTTCTGGTACAACAAGGCGCTCTTCGCCAAGGCCGGTATCGACTCCCCACCTCAGACGTGGGAAGAGTTCACGGCCGCCATTACCGCACTGAAGGACAGCGGCGTTACCCCGATCGCCGTCGCCGGCTTCGACAAGTACCCGCTGCAGTTCTACTACTCCCAGCTCGCCCTGCGCATCGGTGGAGCAGACGCGCTGAACGAGGCCGTCGCCTCGGGCAACTTCGAGGACCCCATGTTCATCGAAGCCGGCGAGAAGATCAACGAACTTCTCGATCTCGATGCATTCCAGGAAGGTTTCATCGCCGCGCCGTTCGCTGAAGCCGGAGGCGAAGCGAGCCTGGTGGCCAACGGGCAGGCCGCAATGGACCTGATGGGGCAGTGGGCACCAGCATCCATGGCCACCGTCGCCGAGAACGGTGTCGGGCTCGGCGAAGACCTCGGATGGTTCCCCTTCCCGACCGTTCCCGGCGGTGAGGGTGAGCTCACCGACGGCTATGGCGGCACAGACAGCTTCGCTGTTGGCAAGGACGCTCCTGCGGAAGCAGTCGAGTTCCTCGAGTTCATCTCATCGCCCGAATCCGCCAAAAAGATCGCCGAAGGCGGGGAACTGCTTCCCGTCACTCTCGGATCGGCAGAGGCCGTCAGCGACCCGAACCTGAAGAACATTGCCAAGGCACTTGAGACGTCGACCACCGTCACCAACTTCCTCGACCAGTCGGTGGCACCGCCCGTGGCAACAGCCATGAACGACAACATCGCGGGAATCTTCGCGCGAAGCCTGACGCCCGAAGAGGCCTCGAAGGCGCTTGCTGAAGCCGCAAAGGCCCAGTAGCACGACCCGCCAGGTAGGGGCGCTTTCGGCGGCCCTACCTGGCGCCCGCAACTTCAGCCGCAGGATCGAGGAATCCTAGACATGCCCACCACACTTGTAGATCCACCAACCACAGGAACGAAAGCGACGCGTCGCCGCAGTGCGCAACGGTCCCCCCGGGGACTGACCGTTCTCCTGCTCGCTCCTGCCCTTGCCATCTTCGTACTCTTCGTCATCGTTCCCGTCCTTCAGGCGGTCCGGTACAGCTTCTATGACTGGAACGGCCTCGAACAACTCACCAACTTCATCGGGGTAGACAACTATGTGCGTCTGCTCAAAGACCCCGGGTTCCTCAAGGCACTGCTCAACAACGGCCTGTTCGTCCTAGCGGCCCTCTTCATTCAGCTTCCCTTCGCCCTGATGATCGCGACCCTGCTCACCGGCCGAGTCCGCGGTCGGCTCTTCTACCGCTTGGCGTTCTTCGTCCCCTACGTCATCGCCGAGGTCGTGGCCGCGGTGCTCTGGAAGCTGATGATGGCACCCGAAGGCCTCATCAACCACACCCTCGAGGCATCCGGTCTAAGCAGTGCCACGCAGCTGTGGCTAGCGGACCCGAACATCGTGATGATCTCCCTCATCTGGGTACTGACCTGGAAATACTTCGGTTTCTACACGCTGCTGCTTCTAGCCGGGTTGCAGGCCGTGCCAGTGGAACGCATCGAAGCCGCCATGATCGATGGCGCCAATAAGTGGCAGGTCTTCTGGAACATCACGCTGCCAGGCATTGCGCCGACGGTCAGGATCGCAGGCTTCCTCGCTATGGTCTCAGCCATCCAAGTCTTCGACCTCGTCTGGGTCATGACCAAGGGCGGGCCGGTTGGAGCGTCCTCCACCGTCGTGTCCTACATGGTCGTCGGCGGACTGCAGAACTACCAGTACGGCTATGCAAGCGCCGTCGCAGTCACCATCTCCGTCATCGCCTTCGCCACAGCGATGGCGTACCAGCGGCTGATCCTCTCCCGTGACAACGAAGCCGACCCGAAGGGTGGAAAACGATGAGCCGGACACGTGGAACACATCACGACAGACGCGGCCCAGTCGGCTACGTCGTCCTGATCCTCGCAGCAGTAGTAACTCTCATACCGTTCCTCTACGCCATCTCGGGAAGTTTGCGGACGACCGGGCAGATCGCCGCGAATCCACTCGGACTCCCCTTGCCTGCGACGTTCGAGAACTACTCCACCATCCTTGGGGGTGACCTGTTCTGGCGGCCACTGTTCAACAGCATTGTCATCGCGGTTCTGACCGTGGCCATCATGCTCATTACAGCGTCACTGGCAGCGTATCCGCTGGCCCGATTTCAGTTCCGCGGCCGGGAAGCCGTCTACGCCTTCATCACCCTGGGCCTGCTCTTTCCTGCCGCCGTCGCCATCACACCGCTGTACCTGCTCCTGCGGCAGCTTGACCTGCTCAACACACCCATCGGCGTCGCCTTGCCTCAGGTAGCCTTCGGCATTCCAATCGGTATCGTCATCCTTCGCCCCTTCTTCCAGGGGATCCCCCGCGAACTCGAAGAAGCCGCCACCCTCGATGGGGCCGGGCACATACAGTTTTTCCTCAAGGTCCTCATCCCCATGTCGGTACCGGCATTGATGACGCTCGGCGTGCTGACCTTCGTGGGCAGCTGGAACGGGTACCTCCTACCCCTGCTGCTGCTCACGTCCCAGGAGAACTGGACTCTGCCCCTGGGTCTCGCCCAGTTCTCCGGTACCTACGCGTTCGATACAGCGTCGATTCTCACCTATACCGTCCTGTCGATCATTCCGACGCTGCTCGGCTACGTCGTCGCCGAGAGATACCTTGTCCAGGGCCTGAATTCAGGCGCACTCAAGGGCTAGTACCTGCACTTACCGGGTTCAGCCGGCACCGCCAGGACGCGACCACACGGTAGTTCGGGGCCGGCTCGATCGCAAGCAGCCACTAACGCTCAGCAGTTGCCTTGTGACCACGACGGCGCATAGGGCGCTGAGCGCACCAGGCGCAACACCTGCGTTCGCCAAACTCATCGACCGGCTGATTACGACTGACCACAGATGACAACAGAAAGTTCTTCCATGTATCACGATGCCTTTGTCCCTGGCACCAAAACTCTGCCTGAGGACTTCATGCTCGGCGCCGCTACTGCCGCCTACCAGATCGAAGGTGGAGCGAACGAGGGAGGGCGCGGCCCGTCCATTTGGGACACCTTCAGCCACACCCCGGGGACGACTGCCGGCGGAGCCACCGGTGACACTGCCGCCGACCATTTCCACCGCACTGAGGAGGACCTTGACCTCATGGCGGCGCTGCACTTGCAGGCCTATCGATTCTCCATCTCCTGGTCCCGCGTCATGCCCACAGGCGAGGGGAAGGTCAATGATGAGGGGCTGGCCTTCTACTCCACCCTCGTTGACGGCCTCCTTCACCGGGGCATCGAGCCGATCATCACGCTCAACCACTGGGACCTTCCACAGGCTCTGGAGGACAAGTACGGCGGATGGCGGGGACGGGAAACGGCCTACGCCTTCGAGCGTTACGCCGAGATCGTCGGTGCTGCTCTCGGCAGCCGTGTTGCACGATGGTCAACCCACAACGAGCCTTGGAACAACTCCTATGCCGGATATGGGAACGGTGCTTTTGCCCCAGGCGTAAAGAATCACACCGACGCGCTTCGTGCAGTCCACCACCTGAACCTCGCCCACGGACTGGGCGTTCAAGCACTGCGCCGAACCGTCACCCACGCAGCCGCGGAAGTATCCATCGTGCTCAACATCTTCCGAGTCGAGGGCGAAACACCCGAGGACGCCGAGGCTGTGCGACTGTTCGACGCCGTTGCGAATCGCGCCTTCACCGGCCCTGTCCTGCGAGGGGAGTACCCGGCGGACCTGCTCAACGACACCCGCCACCTGACCGATTGGGCCTTCGTTCTCCCAGGTGACCTGGAGATTTGCCACCAGCCCATAGACCTGCTCGGGGTCAACTACTACGAAGTCATGCATGTCCAGTCGAACCCTGACTTCGTCGCGGGCACTGAGAGCACGGGAGGTACACCCTTCCCGGGTTCCGAACGAGTACGCATGGTGCGTCGGGGTGAATTGGGACGCACGGCCATGGACTGGGGCGTAGAACCACGGGGACTCGAGGACCACCTGGTGGCCCTGTCAGCAGACTTTCCAGGCCTGCCGATCATGGTCATGGAAAACGGCGCCGCATTCGACGACATCGTGGAAGAAATCGACGGCGTCCTGGTCGTCAACGACCGAAACCGAACCCAATTCCTGATCGATCACCTCTCCGCCACCCTTGCCGCGAGAGAGCGCGGCGCCAACGTCGTCGGATACCTCGTCTGGTCGCTACTGGACAACTTCGAATGGGCCGAAGGGTACGGGCCCCGTTTCGGGGTCGTCCGCGTCGACTACGACACCCTCGTGCGCACCCCCAAGCTGAGCTCAGCCTGGCTTTCGGAGCTGTGCAGGACCCGCTCGGTGCCGGGCCTCCAACCACTGCCGGCGAACGAACTGGTCTGATTTGGCCTGTGCTCCTCCACCGGACAAAAAGCGTGTCGTCGGTAAGGACACATTGACCGGCGCGGAACGCCGCACTGCACACCCTCGCCATCAGAACCCCACCCCTATGCAGCAGGAACCTGCTGTCGTCGGCAGTAGCGTCCGGGTGAAGAGGTTCTCCAGGTCGGTTTTCCCTGCCGACCGCTAGTGCCGTATCCCATCACTAACGCAAGAAGATGACATGACCTCCCTGCAGCTCTCGAAAGCACCAGACGGAACCCAATACCGCGACCTCAACGGGAACGGGCAGATGGACCTGTACGAGGACCCGCGCAGAAGCCCCGAGGAGCGCACCGCGGATCTGCTGGCGCGACTGTCGGTGCACGAGAAGGCGGGTCTGATGTTCCAGACCGTGATCGAAGCCGGCGAGCAGGGCGCCCTGCTGGAAAGCCCCGGTCGGATCAGCAAATCTCCTACCTCCACCGTTGTCCTCGGCAAGAACATGAACCACTTCAACGTGCACGGATTGGATGACGCCCGATGCGCGGCGCGCTGGAACAACGCCCTGCAGCACCTTGCAGAAGCGACACCTCATGGGATTCCTGTCACGATTTCGACAGATCCTCGACACGCCTTCGCCGACAACGTCGGTGTCGGCTTCTCAGGCGGTCAGTTCTCGCAGTGGCCGGACGGGCTGGGGTTGGCGGCCATCGATGAAGTAGAGACAACTCGCACGTTCGCCCTTGTCGCGCGCAGGGAGTACCTGGCCGTAGGAATCCGGTCCGCACTCCACCCCCAGATCGACCTGGCCACAGAACCCCGGTGGGGTCGGCAACTCCAGACTTTCGGTGCCGACGCGTCGAAAGTCTCGGCCCATACCGCTGCGTACATCTCCGGCTTTCAGGGCTCGTCACTTGGCCGGACTAGCGTGAGTTGTACGGCAAAGCACTTTCCAGGGGCGGGCCCGCAGAAAGACGGCGAAGACGCGCACTTCCCCTACGGTCGGGAACAGATTTATCCCGCGGGCCTGTTCGAGGAACACCTTGCCCCGTTCCGGACCGCCATCGATGCCGGCACCGCTGCGATCATGCCCTACTACGGTATGCCGGTGGCATTGGAGCTCAACGGCCAGCCTGTGGAGGAAGTCGGTTTCGGCTACAACCGCCAGATCCTCACGGATCTCTTGCGCGGCGAACTCGGCTTCGATGGCGTCGTCGTCACGGACTGGGAACTCGTCAACGACAACGTCGTGGGTACGCAGGTCCTACCGGCACGGGCCTGGGGCGTCGAAGAACTCGACGCCCGTGCGCGCATGCTGCGGATCCTCGAAGCCGGCGCCGACCAGTTCGGCGGCGAGGAATGCGTCGAGCTTCTCGAGGACCTGGTGGCGGAAGGCCTCATCCCGGAGTCACGCCTCGATACCTCAGCTCACCGGATCCTGCGGGTCAAATTCGAGTTGGGTCTGTTCGACGATCCTTTCGTCGACGAGGACGAGGCTGATCGGATCGTAGGGGCCTCAGCGCACCGTGCAGCCGGTCTCCTGGCCCAGTCCCGATCGGTCACGATCCTCGAGAACAAACCGTCCGGAATGTCTCCGACGCTTCCGCTTCCGCGAGGGCTCCGGCTGTACACGGAAGGGGTCGACCCTGATGTCATCGCAGGGTTCGGGGAAAGGGTCTCCGAGCCCGAGGACGCGGATATCGCAATCATCCGGATCGATGCCCCCTTCGAGCCACGGGATGACCTGTTCCTTGAGTCCTACTTCCATCAGGGGAGTCTTGAGTTCCCTCCCGGACTGATCTACAGGCTCCAAGCGATCGCTCGCCGTGTCCCCCTGGTCGTGGACGTTGCACTGGACCGCGGGGCCGTCCTCACTCCGATCGCCGCCCTAGCAGCCGCATTGACCGTCACTTTCGGAGTATCGGACCTCGCCCTCCTACGAGCAATCAGCGGCGAAGTCGACCCCGTAGGCAAACTCCCTATCTCACTGCCCCGCTCCATGTCGGCAGTCCGCAACGTCCCCGAAGACGCAGGACTGCGACCCGAGGATTGCCTCTACCCGATCGGGTACGGCCAGAGCATCACCGCTAGCCCTCGCCAGAACACCCCAGCACCCTATGACGGTGGATATAATCGGAATTGACGCGCGTCAATTTTCCCTTCTGGAGTGAGGCACCCCTCTTTTCTCCCTCCAGGACGACGATGAAGAAGGACAATGATGACCAAAAGCACGCAGGACGCATCTTCACATTCCAACCCTTCACCCGAGACCCCTTATCGCGATCCGTCGCGTCCGGTGGGGGAGCGGGTTCTCGACCTGCTGCGACGCATGACGCGCGAGGAGAAAGTCGCGCAGATCATCTCCCCTTTCGGGTCGATGGTGGACACCCATACGCCGCCGCCAGCCGGGTGGGGCGTCGTGACGGCCGGGCTGTGCTCGCTGCACCTCTCACCGCCCGAGACAGCACGACGAGCCAATGAGCTGCAGCGCAAGCACATCGAAGACACCCGTCTGGGGATTCCGGTGCTCTTCGCCGAAGAGGCTCTGGTCGGTTTCAAGGTGCGTGACGCCACCATGTTCCCCGAAGCGATTGCCCAGGCATCGACCTGGAATCCGAATTTGATCGAACAGATGGGTCGTGTGATCGGCGCTCAGATGGTGGCGGTCGGAGCCCGGCAGGCCCTGTCTCCCCTCGCCGACGTCGCACGGGATCCCCGCTGGGGCCGGGTGAGCGAGACCTATGGCGAGGAGCCGTACCTCGTCGGACGGATCTCATCCGCGTTCGTTTATGGGCTGCAGAACGCTGTTCCCGGGACCCCTGTGGTGGCGACGCTCAAACACTTCATCGGCTATGGGGCCAGTGACGGGGGGCGAAACACGGAGAGTGCAAACATCGGTCAGCGGGCATTGCGTGAGGTTCATGGCCGCTCCTTCGAGATGGCCATCCGCGACGGAGGCGCCCGTGGCGTCATGCCGTCCTACAACGACCTCGACGGCATTCCCGTCTCAGGTAGCCATGACCTGCTCACCGGCCTGCTCCGGGATGACTTCGGCTTCTCGGGTCTGGTGATTTCCGATCTTGGTGCCGTCCCGCAGCTCCACACCAAGCACGGAACAGCAGAGTCTCTTCCCGCCGCATACGCGCAGGCCATCCATGCCGGCATCGACGTGGACCTCGACAACCGGGTGTCCTCTGACCGGTTCGAGGAGGCCCTCGACTCGGGCCTGCTGCCCGAAGCGGACCTTGATCGTGCCGTCTCCAACGTTCTACGCACCAAGTTCCAGTTAGGACTGTTCGACAGGCCCTACGTCGACATCGATGATGTGCCTTCGATCCTGGATACGGCATCGGCGCGGGAACTCGCGCGCACCATCGCCGACGAGTCGATCGTGCTCCTGCAGAACAAGCCCGTCGAGGGTCAGCCGCTGCTTCCCCTGGCACCGGATGTCCGGTCCATTGCAGTCATCGGACCGAACGCCGATCGCCCTCTCGGGCAGCTCGGCCACTACAGCTATCACGTGTTGGACAGCATGACGACACTTTTCGCTGCCGCCAATGACCCCGAATCGCGTGCAGCGGACTCGGATGACCTTGCAGGAGCAGGCCCCGACGATGCACGTCTGCTCGTTGAATCAGTTCCGATCGTGACGTTCCTGGAGGGCATTCGCGCCCGCGCTGGCAAAGAAGTCGAGGTCTCCTATGCGCCGGGAAGCCTGATCGCCAGCGATGATCGGTCCGGGTTCCAGGAAGCAGTGTCTGCAGCACAATCAGCTGAGATTGCCATCGTCGTTGTCGGTGACCAGTCAGGTATCAACAGCCTTGGCACGGTAGGCGAGGGACTGGACAGCAGCACACTTGACCTGCCGGGGGTACAACGTGAACTCGTCGAAGCGGTGGTAGCGACGGGCACCCCAACTATTGTCGTGCTGAGCCACGGGCGTCCCTTCGCGCTGCACTGGATGGCGGACATGGTACCCGCGATCCTCACCTCCTGGTTCGGCGGGGAAGAAGCCGGACACGCTGTAGCCGGCGCTCTCTTCGGCGATACGAACCCCGCCGGTCGGTTGCCCATCGCCATGCTCGAGAGTCCGGGGGCGGCACCGGTGCCCTACGGCCGGACGCTTCAGGGTCCGGCATACGTGGATGGGTCGGTGCGCGCCCTGTACCCCTTCGGACACGGGCTCAGCTACACGTCCTTTGACTACAGTGACCTTGCCTTCGAGAGGGTGCAGGTCCCTGCGGACGACACGATCCGTCTCGCCTTCACAGTGACGAACACGGGCAGCAAGGCAGGCGATGAGGTGGTGCAGGTATACGGTCGTGACCTCCACGGCCGGACCGTCCGTCCCGCCAGGACCCTCGTCGGTTTTCATCGGGTACACCTCGAACCGGGGGAGCAGACGCGCATCGTCGTCGAGGTTCCCACCGACCTGTTCGCTCTGTGGGACACGAACGAGGGCTGGGTCGTTGAGCCGGGCCGTATCAAGTTCTTCATCGGTGCATCATCTGCTGACACACGGCTGAGCAACGAGGTGGTACTGGTGGGGAAGGTATACGCACCTGGCACCCAGCGCGCACTGTCGAGCCGGGTCCGCCTCGAGAAAATGGATTTCGCTTTCGCGTCAGCTCAGCAGGCGGACTCACGCGGTGACGTCGACCTGCCTACCCTCACGGAGCACAGCACGGTAGGGGAGTGGTTCGCCCACCCGGTAGGACGGAACGTCCTGCAGGATGCGCTCGGCGGCGTTGACGAGGAATCCATGGACGCCGCGGCCGGCCTTACCCTGACGCAAATGGTCGGCTACAGCAAAGGAGCACTACCTGACACACTGCCTGCCGAGCTCCTCGTCCGGGTAGATGAAGTTATCAGTGCATCCGACCGTTCGTCCTGACGTCGCCGGTAGGACCACCAGCACACCCAAACCACTCAGCGAACCACTCAATCGAACCTGAAGGATCCCGCCAGCGGTGCTGATAGATGCAGCTGGCGGGGTCCACGCCATACCCGCGATGTCTGCGCCCCTAGGAGTTTCCACGTGACGACGCCCACCCCTCAAACTTCCACTCCAGCCTCTACCCCGGCGTCCTCGCAGTGGGACGGACCCTACGCCGTGTCTGGCGGCAAGCCGTTTCTGATCGTCGGATCTGAAGTACACAACTCGAGTTCCAGCAGCGTCCAAACCATTTCCCGGTCCTTCGGCACTGTGCGCGACTTGGGGGCCAACACGGTCCTCGCTCCGGTGGCGTGGGACCTTTTCGAACCAGAAGAGAATTGCTTCGATTTCACCCTGGTGGATGCGATGGTCACCACGGCACGGCAACTGGGACTTCACCTCATCCCGCTCTGGTTCGGGTCCTGGAAGAACGCCGCATCGACCTACGCCCCCGCGTGGGTGAAAACCGACCAGGCACGATTCCCTCGCGCGGTTCTACCGGAGGGGCGCCCTGTGGAGCATCTCTCACCCTTCAGTTCAGAGTCCAGGAATGCAGACTCCCGGGCCTTTCAGGCGCTCATGCGCCGTATCAAGGAGATTGATACTGACGGGACCGTCCTCATGGTCCAGGTGGAAAACGAGATCGGGCTTCTCGGTGCCGCTCGGGACCATAGCGCCTTGGCCGATGCAGCTTTCGTCCAGGACGTTCCGGCCGGCGTTATTGCCGCCGTAGCAGGCGACACCACGATGCCGCTCCATCAGGATTGGTTGGACGCCGGTTCCAGGTCCGAAGGAAGTTGGCACCACGTCTTCGGCGCTAGTGAGCGTACCGATGAAGCCTTCATGGCGGCGTCCTATGCGACCTATGTGGAGGCCATTGCCGAGGCCGGCAAGCGCGAGCTCGACGTCCCGCTGTTCGTCAACGCCTGGCTGGACGCTGATAGTGCCTTGGACGGGCCTGTTGCTGTCGCCGGCGGCAAAGCGCCAGGAGCTTACCCCAGTGGAGGACCTGTCCTGCGGGTGGCCGCGATCTGGGAAGCCCTGGCGCCAGCCATCGATTTCCTCGCACCGGACATGTATGTCGACGAGGCCGAAGCCATGCTGGCCGACTATGCAGGCCGACGCGGGCGCCTGTTCATACCCGAACTGCGCGCCGACGCTGAAGGCATCGCGCAAATGTTTAGCGCAGTGGGTACCCACCGTGCTCTCGGAGTCTCTCCCTTCGGAGTCGACAGCATGGACCCCACCGCGGACAGCAGCACGGCTTTGAAGGATGCCTTCTACCTGCTGTCCGCGGCCGGGCACATTCTCAGCAAAAACCCGCAAGCGACGATGCAGGGGTTCGTCCTGAACCATCAGAGCCCTTCGGTTACATTGACCTTCGCTAACGCTTCGCTGCAGGTGGACACCCAGTCGGAGTGGGTCCCAAGTGAACCGGTCTACCCTGGATACGGGATCGCCATAGAGGACGGCGATGGCGCTTTTATCCTGGGCCGTGGATTCTGGGTGACGCCGATAGCCACCGAGGGTCGGCAGGTGTCGATTCTGTCCGCCGAGGAGTACACACTCGAGGACGGAAGGTTCGAGGTTACTCGCCGCCTCAACGGTGACGAAACATCCTCGGGCACGCTCGTTCCATTTCCATTCCTCGGAACACCGGTCCTCCCGGATCGTTTGATTCCGACCAAGATACCTGATGCAGGAATTGTCCGGTTCAAAACCTATAGCTACTGAGCTCACCAGTCAGGCAGGCTTTTTTCCAGGACGGTTGTTCCCTTCCCGTGCGGAGTTCTCCTGACAGCGATCAAGAGGATCTTTCATTCCATCCCCAGGGGCGCGGTAACTGAGGCGTTCATAACGTCACTGCACCGCCCGATTGAGGGCTGGACCCAGATTCATCGAGCAAAGGAACATAGGAGATGGCTTCGTCGGAACCACTGAGGATCGGCGTTCTGGGTGCAGCGGCTATCGTTGGGCATGCGCTCGTTCGTCCCGCGCGCCGGACAGCAGGGGTCGAGGTCGCAGCGATCGCAGCTAGGGATGCAACTCGGGCGCAGCAGGCTGGACATAAGCACGGGATAGCTACAACCTATGCCGGCTATGAGGCCCTGCTCGAAGACTCCTCCCTCGACGCCGTTTACATACCCCTACCAGCTGCATTACACGGCAGGTGGACGCTGGCTGCACTGGAGGCTGGTAAGCATGTGCTGGTCGAAAAGCCCTTCAGTGCCAATGCCGAAGAGGCGGCACTGGTTGCGGAAGCGGCTCGGCGCAGCGGTCTGGTCGTCATGGAGGCGCATCACGCCACGTATCACCCTCTGGTTGGACAGGTACGACGGATACTTCGGTCTGGTGTTCTGGGCGGCAATCTTCGCGCACATGCGTCCTTTTGCGTTCCAATTCCCCCCGGTAAGAACATCCGGTGGAACGAGAAGTTGGGGGGAGGATCTCTGATGGACCTGGGCTGCTACCCCCTACGGATGCTGCGCGATGTCCTGGGCTCGGTTCCTGTCATTCGTGATGCCTTCGCCTTGGTGCGCGATGGTGTTGACCGCTCGATGACCGCCTCGCTGGGATTCCCGGATGGCACTCTGGCGACAGTGCAAAGCTCGATGTGGTCCCACCGCGTCTTTCAGATGCACCTGCGCATCAGTGGTGATCAGGGTTCGATGAAGGTCAGTCGCCCCTTTCATCCTCAAACAGGGGCGCGGATTCATGTTCGAACCGCCACTGATCGCTACACCGAGACCACGTCTCGAATAGCGAGCTATGACTACCAGCTGCGTGCCTTCGTCGCTGCAATTCAGGGGAAAGATACGAACATGACGGGCCCTGACGAAGCAATCATCAGCATGCGACTGATTGATGACATTTACCAGGCTGCAGGGATGGTACCGCGCCAGAGCGCAGCGTAGAGCGAACTGAATCAAAGGGGTGGGTCGAGAACCGGTGACGGGGCGGGGCCCAAGGCGGTGAGTTGGTCCCAGAACTGGTCAGGGATAACTTCCTGACTGAGACGGGTCAGATCGGCGATTCGTTCTACCGAGGAGGCCCCGACAACGGTGGAATCGATCAGCGGGCTCTTCAGGGAGAAGGCCAGGGCTACAGCAGGCAGCGTCACCTGTAGCTCAGCGCAGAGAATTTCAACTTGTTGGACCCAGGACGTGAGCTTCTCATCCGCTGATTGGTATGCGTAGCGAGCGTTCGGCTGCGCACCGGTAGATAGGATGCCTGCTCCGAAGGGAGCGGCGTTGAAAATGGTCATGTTCCGCTGCCGGGCTTCTGTGAAGAGGACCTCTGCGCTCTGATCGATCAGGGTGTACCGGTTGTGGCAGAGAACTGCGTCGAATTCTCCTGTGGCCAGGTATGCGGACATCATCGGCACGGATCCGCCAGCGACGCCGATGGCATCAACAGCACCGGAAGACCGCAGTTCCACCAGGCCCTCCACAACTCCTCGCCGCCCCAAAGCCTGGGCCATGGTCAGCATGTCAGGGTCGTGAAGGTGTAGGAGAGGTAACCGGTCGACGCCGAGTCTGCTGAGGCTCTCCTCGAACGAGGCCAGGACCCGGTCCCGGTCGAACCGGCCGCTTATCGGGTCAGGATCAACCTTAGTAATGACCTCTGTCGAGAGTCGATCGCCTAGCCTCTGGATGGCCTGACCGATGACTGCCTCTGACCGCCCGTCAGCATAGTTGTTCGAAGTGTCGAGGTACGCGTGCCCTGCGGTGAGTGATGCCTCAGCGAGGCTAATGGCCTTCGCCTCACCATCCGACTGCGGGCTCGTGCCCCGACCGAAGTTGGAGGCCCCGATAGTCAGTGCGGACGGAGCTCTCATCGTGGTGCCAATGAGTAACTCGCGCAACATCCTGCCAGATGGTGTGACCGTCGGGGGCCCTGGAAGTCGCTCATTGGTAAGGATCTCCTTGTTGAAGTGGGGGCCATGTTGTCGCCGTTGGTGCACTCAGCGCTACCCTGCGGCGGGACTGAATGACTACTGCGTTCTCCTCAGGCGATGCCCTCACCGCGCTCTTGTCGACACGGTGGGCGAGCAAAGAAGGACTCCGGTTCAGGTGCCAGGCACCGGTCGTCCGTCGGGGGACGGACCGCGATGTCGACGGTCGCACGTGGCGCCTCCGGATTCTCCTACCGGATAGGAGGGACACCCCCGGCTGCGCCGTGCCAGTCTCGCCGACGCTGAGGATCTTGGTTGCTCCTCATTGGATTGCACTGAGCGCCCGGGCGTGAAGCTCCGGGCGCTCAGTGGGCTTAGCGCGCGACTACCGTGAGGTCGCGAGGCAGTTCCGGGGCGCTGTGCGCCTTTCGGCTGGTGTCGTCACTGGTGACTTTACGGGTCTGTCTCCGAGTCGGGGGTGCTCGCTGTCGTTCCGGCAGGAGGGGTGGGTGGTGCCGTTCTCCTCGACGAAGTCCCGCAGGGCGTCACGGACGGCGAAGTAAGCCGGCTTGGGGTTGTAGTACTCGTCGAACATCAGCGGCTTGGCTCCTGGGAGCCAGGTGTAAAGGTGCTTGTCCGTAAAGCCCCAGAAGCTGATTTCGGTGATTCCCGCATCGAGGGCCTCCGAGACCACGTCTCCGTAGATCTGCGCCTGACTGACGGGGTCGTAGGTGTGTACGTCCAGTTCCGCGATGGAGACCTCGAGTCCCAGACCGTGGAAGAAGTCGGTCATCTCAGTGATGACTCCCGGCAGGGGCCCCTGGAATGTCTCGTGCATCTGCAGTGCGACTCCATGGATGGGCACACCGTCAGCTACGAGAGCTGAAACCTGGTCGTACAGTTCTTGCCGCTTCCCGGGAAGAGACTCCACCAGGTTCTCGTTGAGGTACAGCTTCGCCTTCGGATCCGCCTCGTGCGCGATCCGGAAGGCTTCTGCGACGTAGTCGGGGCCGAGAGCGTTGTAGAAGTCGTTCTTCTGCAGGCCCCCACCCATCGTCTCGAGCGACTCGCTCACGACGTCCCACCGGTCCATCTTGTTCTTGTACCGCTTCATGACGGTGTCGAAATGCGTGACCATCGCGGCGCGGAACGCGACCGGGTCATCAATCTTCGCCCTGAGGTAGTCGGGGTTGCAGCAGCTCGAGATGAGGCCGTGACCCTTGACCTGCATTTTGTTCGCTTTGCCGAACTCGACCAGCCGGTCGAGGCCCTCGAACTCGAAAACGCCCTCCGTCGGCTGAACGAACGCCCACTTCAGGTCGTTCTCGGGTGACAAACTGTTGAACTGCTCGGCCAGGACCTCTCTGAACTGCGGGTCGGAGAGGTAGTTCGGGGGCCGGCCGTCGGAGGTCGTGGTCATGCCCTTGATCGAACCTGAACCGATGATCAGCCCGGCCTTCGCTGCTTCCTCGCGCAGCGAACCGATGTCGTCCTCGTTTACCAGACTAGGAGGAGTTGTTGAGCTCAGGTCCCGTGTGGGTGAGGCGGTGGCGATTTGGGGAGAGACTGCCGACAACGCCAGCCCGAGACTGACTGCTAGGAGCACAGCTACGCTGCTTTGCTTCTTCATTCGAGTGGGATCCTTCGAGTAGTTGACTACGAGGAAATTTCTCGGGCCGCTCGAAGTGAGTGCTGGAAGGATGAGCGGGCTGTTCGTAGCTCGCTCGGGCTGACCTGAGGATGGGGGCAGCGCTGCCGTTCCCGCCGTGGCCAAGTGAGGCGACGACACCGAGATTTAGTCCGTGCCACGAGTGTAAACTGAATTTGTAGCATGTGCACTACTTTTAAATCCCGCCCTCTGCCGCAGCGCGACCAGCATGTGCCGACATCTCTTGCCGGGCAGTCGAAGGCGGACTATAGGGAGGGCCTTAGGGCAGTCGGCATCGGCGAGGCTTGTCAGAAAATCCGGGAGCGTAGGGTTGCGACGCATGACTACTTACGCAGAAGGTGCCCCGATTCGGCTTCCTCTGACCGAGTTCACCGAGCAGTAAGAGATCGACGCGTGAACGCCGCTGCGGCGCTTGAACCTGCAAAGTCGTATGACCACGAAGTTCCAGCGAACGATCCGACAGACTAACGGACTCCGAAGTAAGGGGCAGCAGGATCACTGGCCACATTCAACCTAATCGCTAGCTAGAGTGGCGCTGCATCCACAGCAAACAATCCATGCCCACAGATCACCTTCACGTCCAGGTACAGCGACATGTGCCTACCGACACCTAGCACGATGAAGCCCTCGCGAAACGCCGATAACATACCTTCTGTCAACAAAAGTTGACGTGGTTTGATCGGTGCCACTCTGTTGCCAAGCTGCTACGTGGGGACGCAACCACCGTGCGCCACCGATGCCTGACACGGCAGCGGTGCCATACGCCGTCTAGCCGGCCCGTGATTGCCGTGGCGGAGCCCGGCACCACCAAACCGTCTCCGTCTACGAATAGTGGGGACCAGCGACCAGCGCAACAGGAAGGGCTCACCCCGAGGACACCTGTACCTGTTGCGACGAACCCCAACGATTGGACTGAGACACATCATGGCAACCGACTACGACGAGCCACGCGTTCGCCCGGAAGACCAGCCGGCGAACGAGTCCCTCGAGGCCATTCAGGCCCAGCGCAGCACCACCACGCAGACCTCGGTCATCGACGTCGAGGACGGCGACACGGCTGAAGGCCTCGACCTGCCCGGCGCGATTCTCGAGGAAGAACTCCTGGTCCAGGTCGTTCCCGAACAGGAGGACGAGTTCACCTGCACGTCGTGCTTCCTGGTTCATCACCGGATACAGCTCGCCCGCGAAAAGAACGGCGACAAGTACTGCGCCGAATGTGAAGGATGACAGCCGGCCGGCTACATCTCCGCTGAAGGACACGCGGGACCACCCGACCGTCCGCCCCGGGGGTCGCTTCTTCCACGGGAAGCGGAGCTACCCGGCTCTCGTCCTGGTCGCACTCGGCCTCGCGCTCCTCGTGAAGAAGAGCCCCCTGTCGATCCTCGGCGCAATCAGCTGCTTCGCTGGCGCCGGCTTCTGCCTCCGGGCCGGCGAGTGGATGGTTTACCCTATGTCGCCCGGATCTTTCCGCATTATCTGATCAACGCCAACGATACGAGGGCGCTCCTCCTAGCCCTGCATGGACAGGTCCAGGTGTACGCGCCCTCAAGCCCTGTCGGGTTACTGATTACTCAGTTCCTGCCACACTTCCATCACTACGGCTCGGGCGTGCTGCTCCGCCAGGTCTTCATCCCGGTCCACGATGGCACGAGCCACTGCCTCGTGATTGTCGAAGGCGATCGCGACCGGGTGTTCGGGTGAGAGGCCCAACTCGGTACGGCCTGCCAGCACCTCTGTGACGATTCCGTGGAGGGAAGCGATCATGTCGTTTCCACTTGCTGCAAGCAGCAGTGCGTGGAAGGCGATGTCCGTTTCGAGGTAAGGCCGCGAGTGTCCCTGACCGGCCTCACCGAGGATGCGCAGGCGACTGGCAAGTTCGAGCAGCTCCAGTCCTACCTCGGCGGGTGCCTTGTGTGCAGCGAGGCGGGCTGCAGTCGGTTCGAGGGCAAGTCTCATCTCGGTGAGCCGGTGTAGTTGGGTGAGCCGCTCATCTCCCTTCAGACGCCATCGGATCAGCTGAGGATCCAGGACGCTCCAGGCAGCGACGGGAAGCACGGTTATGCCCACGCGCCGGCGGGATTCGACCATGCCCATCGACTCGAGGATGCGTACGACTTCGCGGATGACAGTCCGGGACACACCGATCTCGCCTTCCAGCTGGGCGAGCGTGATGACGCTACCCGGCGGTCGGATGCCCTGTGCGATCTCGATGCCGAGGCGTTCGAGGACGGCGTTGTGCAGCACCGGGGCAGGTGAGGGTTCTGGGGCGCGCCGACTCAAAGGTGTCATCTTTCTTGCTGTAGATGTGATCTTTGTGACACACTATCGCTCCAAGCGGGAAAACGCCCCCCTCGGGGCCTGAACATCGATGGAGAGTTCTGTGGAGACTTGGACCCAAACACTTGGCGCGGGCCCCTTGCTGGGCATCGCGGCCGGTGCAATCGCTCTGATCCTGATTTTGGTGATTCGGTTCAAGGTACACGCGTTCCTCACGCTCGTTCTCGTGTCCCTCGTGACCGCGTTCGCAACAGGGATCCCGACGAGCGAGATCGTGTCTACCCTGGTGACGAGCTTCGGCACTACCCTCGGGTCTGTTGCCCTGCTGATCGGGCTTGGCGCGATGCTGGGCAAGATGATCGAGCACAGCGGTGGGGCTCGTGTCCTCGCGGACAGGCTCGTCGATGTGTTCGGTGAACGGCGTGCGCCGTTCGCCCTCGGGCTCGCTTCGTTGATCATGGGTTTCCCAATCTTCTTCGACGCGGGCCTCATCGTCATGCTTCCCATCATCTTCGCCGTCGCTCGGCGCATGGGTGGAACCAACGTACTGCTGTACGGCATCCCTGCGGCCACCGCGTTCTCGGTGATGCACGTCTTCGTGCCGCCGCATCCCGGGCCTGTTGCAGCAACCGAACTGTATGGCGCAAATCTCGGGCTGGTGCTCCTTATCGGCCTGCTGATCGCCTTCCCCGTCTGGTACGTGACGGGGTACCTGTGGGGCAAGTTCGTCTCCACCAAGTACATCCTTCCGGTGCCGGCACTGTTCGGTGCGATCGACAATGACCAGCCGATCAATCCACCCAAGTTCTCGACGGTGGTCGCGATGCTGCTGTTGCCCCTCGTCCTCATCTTCATGAACACCGGCCTGGACTTCCTGAACGCTGCCGGCGTCGTCAATGCCGAGGAGCAGACCTGGGTGCAGGTTCTGACCGCCATCGGTTCATCGCCCGTGGCGCTGCTCATCTCGGTCCTCGTCGCGACTGCAGTCCTCGGTCACCGGCGAGGCGAGAACGGCACAGCCCTGGAGAAAGTGCTCGACTCGGCGCTGGGCCCGGTCTGCTCCGTCATCCTCATCACCGGCGCAGGCGGAATGTTCGGCGGGGTCCTTCGCGCCTCCGGTATCGGCGATGCACTCTCGGACTCCCTCGCATCGATCGGGCTGCCGATCATCCTCGCCGCCTACGTCATCGCCGTGATCCTTCGTGTTGCGCAGGGCTCGGCCACCGTCGCACTCGTCACGACGGCCGGCCTCATGGCGCCGGCCGTGCTCTCCGGCGGATTCAGCCCCCTCCAGATCGCCGCCATCACGCTCGCCAGCGCGGCGGGATCCGTGTTCGCCAGCCATGTCAACGACTCCGGATTCTGGCTGGTCGGCCGACTCATGGGCATGGATGTGAAGACCACGCTGAAGACCTGGACCGTTCAGCAGTCCCTTGAATCCGTGGCCGGGTTCGGGCTCACCCTCGTCGTCTTCTGGATCGGCTGATGACAACTAACATCTTCGACATCACAGACCGCCTCGCGCTCGTCACCGGTTCATCCCGGGGCCTGGGCCATGCCCTTGCAACCGGTCTGGCCCGAGCCGGTGCCCGTGTCATCGTCCACGGACGCGACACGGACACCGTGACCGACGCTGCCAGGATGATCAGGGAGGCAACCGGCACCGCACCCGCCACCACCACCTTCGATGTCACGGACGTGGAAGCGGTCGAGCAGGGCATCACCTCCCTCGTCGCGGAACATGGAGTACCGGACATCCTGGTCAACAACGCCGGAGTCCAACGGCGGGCACCGTTCAACGACTTCGAACCGGCTGATTGGGACGACATCGTCACAACGAACCTGTCCAGCGTCTTCTACGTCTCCCAGCAAGTCACTCGAGGAATGGCAGAACGCGGCTCGGGCAAGGTCATCAACATCGGATCGGTCCAGTCCATGCTGGCACGTCAGACCATCGCCCCCTACTCGGCTACCAAGGGCGCGGTGGCCATGCTCACCAAGGGTATGGCAGCGGATCTTGCGCGGTTCAACATCCAGGTCAATGCGATCTCCCCCGGATACTTCGCGACCGACATGAACCGCGCGCTGGTCGAAGACGAGGCCTTCAACACCTGGGTCATCAACCGCACGCCCGCTCAGCGGTGGGGCAGCCTCGACGAGCTCGTCGGCACACTCGTCTACCTGGCTTCCGACGCATCGACCTTCGTCTCCGGCCAGAACATCTTCGTCGACGGCGGGATGACTTCCGTCGTCTGACCCTGGAGCTCAAGGTCGGCAGGAGCGGCACCGAATGAAAGGCATCACATGAGAGCGCTCGTCATCAACGGCAAGCTCGACCTCGTCGAGACCGATGTGCCCACGCCCGAACCCGGTAAGGGTCAGGTCCGCCTCCGAATGGCCTTCGGCGGCATCTGCGGCTCCGACCTCCACTACTACAACGAGGGCGCCAACGGTGAGTACGTGGTGCGCGAACCCCTCGTTCCCGGCCACGAAGTGTCAGGCACGGTGGACTCGGACCCCTCGGGTGCGCTCCCATCAGGTACTCCTGTGACTGTCCACCCTGCCACTTTCGGTCATCCCGAACCGGGCATCGAGGACCGCCGGCATCTATGGCCCGGAGGCGCTTATCTTGGCAGCGCCTCCACCCAGCCACACACTCAAGGTGGGATGAGCGAATTCCTCATCGTTGACCGATCCATGGTGCGGCCCCTCCCGAACGGTCTGTCATTGCGGCGGGCAGCCCTCGCAGAACCTCTCGCTGTGGGACTGCACGCAATCACGGTCAGCGGAGGAGTCCGGGGTAAGCGCGTACTCGTGTCCGGGTCGGGGCCCATCGGTCTGCTCACGATGGCCGCCTGCCTCGCTGAAGGCGCAGCCGAGGTCGTCGCCACCGATGTCCTTCCCGGACCGCTGGAACGCGCCCGATCCCTCGGCGTCCACAGAACCATCCAGATCGGTACCGAGGACGTCCCTGCCATGGAGTTCGACGTCGTCCTCGAGTGCTCCGGCGTTCCCGCCGCCGTCAACGCAGCACTGCAGGCCGCCCGCCGCGCAGCAATCGTCGTGCAGGTCGGGATGGTTCCGAACGAACTTCGGGGCATCAACCTCGCCCCCCTGATCTCCAAGGAACTCCAGCTCCGGGGTGCCTTCCGATTCAACGACGAGATGGACCGCGCCATCGAACTCCTCGCTGACAATCCCGCGATCGAGGACGTCATCACGCACGTCCTACCGGCCAGCCAGGCACTCGAAGCCTTCGCGATCGCCAAGGACTCCGGAACCTCCGGCAAGGTCGTCATCTCGCTCTGGCACGACGAGCGATGAATACCACCGCAGCCGGAGAAGGCGAGATGGACCAGGAACCGCGTGCGTCCGACCGCGTCGTCATCGGCGTCGACCTCGGCACGACCAACACGAAGGCGGTCGCCTTCCGGACCGACGGCACCCTCGAGGCCTCGCATTCGGCCGGGTACCCGCTGAATGAGCCACACCCGGGGCACGCCGTGCAGGATCCGCTGCTCATCCTGGCAGCAGTACTCGAGTCGGTGCGTGACGTCGTGAGCCAGGTAGGTGCACACCGCGTAGCCGGCCTCTCGTTCAGCTCGGCGATGCACAGTCTCATCGGGCTGTCCCCGGCCGGAGACCCGGTGACGGATGTCGTCACCTGGGCCGATACCCGCTCACGTGTCCAGGCAGAGCGCCTGCGTGCCTCGGCCGGCGGGCTGGCCCTCCATCGCCGTACGGGCACCCCGGTGCATCCCATGTCACCGCTGCCCAAACTCGTGTGGTTCCGCGAACAGGAGCCGAAGCTGTGCGAGGCCGTCGGATTCTGGGTCGGCATCAAGGAGTTCGTCCTCCTACGACTCTGCGGTGCCCTGGTGACAGATCACTCCATCGCCTCAGCAACCGGCCTGCTCAACATGGGCACCCTGACATGGGATGAGGAAGCGCTCACGATCGCCGGTGTGCAACCCGAACAGCTACCGGAGATCGTACCGACGACGACGGTGCTGCCATCACTGACCGACGAGACGGCCCTTGCCCTGGGTCTGCCGACCGCCACACCCGTGGTCGTAGGAGCCGCGGACGGGCCCCTGGCGAACCTCGGAGTAGGCGCGGTACGCCCGGGCGTCGCAGCATGCTCGGTCGGAACGAGCGGGGCATTGCGTGTCTCCGTCGACCGACCCGCTGTCGATCCGCTCGGTGGAGTCTTCTGCTACGCGCTCACCTCTACCCGGTGGGTTGTCGGCGGAGCAATCAACAACGGGGGAGTGGTCCTCGGATGGGCCGGCGACGCGATCGCGCCAGACCTTCCCGAACCGTCTGAGGAAGAACTGTTAGCTCTCGCAGCACGGGCAGCTCCCGGATCCGGGGGGCTGTTGATGCTTCCCTACCTGCTCAGCGAGCGGGCACCTCACTGGAGCTCGATACCCCGGGGCGCCTATGTCGGTCTCACCCGGGCTCATCGTCGCGAGCACCTCGTACGAGCCGCCCTCGAGGGAGTCTGCCTGCAACTGGCACTGGTACTTCACTCCATGCGCGCCGCCGGACTCGAGGTTACCCACATACGAGCCACAGGGGGCGTCATGCGTAGTCCGCTCTGGCGTCAGATCCTCGCCGACGTCTTCGGGATGCCCATCGAATTCGCCCACGGACAGGAGGGTTCGGGCTTCGGCGCAGCGCTACTGGGAATGGAAGCCCTCGGCCTCATCACGTCCATCGACGTTGTCGCTGACATGGTCGAGATCGAGCAGACCGTCCGGCCCCGACCCGCCGCCGCCGCGGTCTACGCCTCGCTCCTGCCGGTGTACTCCGAGCTGTACAACGCCCTCGTACCGACCTTCACCTCCCTGCGCCGACTTGCTCCATCACTACCCATCGACCTCGACCCTGGTTCAGGAACCGCCGCTGCCGATCGTTCGACGTGAAGCAACACCTGCCTCGGGCTGCCGGCCAAAGTCAGCGAACAGAGGGCTCCGATACGTAGTCACCTCTGGGACAACGAGAACCGGGCCGATGCCTACCTCAGTCTCTCTCCACGTCGTCGAAGGAGTCGGCATGTCCGCCTCAGAACCAGCTGAACCGAATCGTTCTGCACGCGTGCTTCTCGAGCGCTCCAGCTATCCGGAGTACCTGCGGATCACGGAGATCCTGCGGAAGGAGACCGTGGGCGGCATCCTGCTGCTGATCAGTAGCGCCATCGCGATCCTCTGGGCGAATTCCCCGTTCGCCGACTCGTACTTCGCCGTCCGGGACTTCGAGTTCGGCTACGAGCCGTGGCACCTGAAACTCTCGGTCGGCACGTGGGCGTCGGACGGGCTCCTTGCGGTGTTCTTCTTCCTGACGGGCCTCGAACTCAAGCGGGAATTCGTCGCCGGTGACCTCCGGCGGATCAGCCGCGCGATCGTGCCCGTCGCCGCGGCCTTCGGCGGAGTCGCCGTCCCGGCACTGATCTACACCATCGTGAACCTGTCCTCGCCGGACACCCTGCGGGGCTGGGCCATCCCCACCGCGACGGACATCGCCTTCGCCCTGGCCGTCCTGGCCGTGATCAGTTCACACCTACCCGGTGCCTTACGGATCTTCCTGCTGACCCTCGCCGTCGTCGACGACCTCATCGCGATCGCGATCATCGCGTTCTTCTACTCCGAGGACGTCCACCTGATCTTCCTGCTGTGGATGCTCCTGCCGCTGGGACTCTTCGCGATCCTGGCCCAGCGCAATCCGAAGTTCTTCGGCAGTACCACCGTCGGACCATGGCTCATCCTCCTGCCGCTGGGCATCACGGCCTGGGCGCTCATGCACGCCTCCGGCGTCCATGCGACCGTCGCCGGCGTGCTCCTGGGTTTCTGCGTCCCGGTGCTGCGACGCACACCCGAGGGCAAGCCGGCCCTGCCACGCCCCAACAAGCCCGGCCTCGCAGAAGTGCTCGAACACCGGTTCCGGCCGATCTCCACCGGCTTCGCCGTGCCCGTCTTCGCGTTCTTCTCCGCCGGGGTGGCGATCGGCGGCGTCCAGGGTTTCACCTCGGCCCTGGCCGACCCTGTGCTCATCGGCATCGTCCTCGGCCTGGTCCTGGGAAAACCGCTCGGGATCATGGCCACCACGTTCATCGTCACGAGAACCACCAAGGCCCATCTCGACCCCGGCCTGAGCTGGTGGGACCTGCTCGGCGTCGGAATCCTCGCCGGAGTGGGCTTCACCGTCTCCCTCCTGGTCAACGACCTCAGTTTCAGTGCCGGGAGCGAGCATCAGGACCACGCGAAGGTCGCCATCCTCACCGCCTCACTCACCGCCGCCCTACTCGCCAGCGTGGTGCTGCGCAGCCGCAACAAGCACTACCGCCGTATCGAGGAACAGGAAACAATCGATGCCGACGACGACGGCATACCCGACGTGTACGAAGACCACGGGACGTAGGGCGAGCGAGGCGTAGGGAGGCCGGCTGAACTCCGGGGTGGGGAGTCCACCCCGCCGGACGGCGGTTCGGGGGAGTGCGTGATGCATGCCCTCCCGGCACTATGGCAAGCTTGCCCGGTGGCTTCTGTGCATTCGCTGATCCTCTTCGACCTCGACGGCACGCTCGTCGACCCCGCGGGAGCTATCACCGGGGGCATCAGCGCCGCATTGCGCCGCCACGGGCTCCCGGTTCCTGACGACGACACCCTTCAGGCCATGGTCGGGCCATCCCTCGTCGAATCGCTGACCTCGCTGGCCGGGGTACCTGCCTCCCGCGTGCAGGACGTCATCGCCTCCTACCGCGAGGGCTACATCGCCACCGGCATGGCGCGCAGCAGGCCCTACCCCGGGATCGCCCGCTGCGTCGGCGCGCTGGCCGACGACGGCGCCGTCGTCGCCGTAGCGACCCAGAAGCCCGAATGGCTCGCCCAGGAACTCCTCGCCGTACAGGGGCTCCGACACCTCTTCGCCTCGGTGCACGGCTCACCGCGGGACGAAACCACGGCCGCTCCAGGCAAGGCCCCCATCATCCGGGCAGCCCTCGAGCGCCACCCCGACGCGGTCGGCTCCGCCGTGATGATCGGGGACCGCCGGCACGACGTCGAGGGCGCCGCCGCGAACGGCCTGCCCTGCATCGGCGTCGGCTGGGGCTTCGCCGCGCCGGGGGAGCTGGAGGACGCGGGAGCCTCCGCCGTCGTGCAATCCGCCGACGAACTGCTCGAGGTGCTTCAGACCGGTCCGTGACATGACGCGCGCGGGAGTACGTTGGCGCCGCAACCTTAGAAGATGCGGTTCGTGGGGTGCGTGGTCACCGCAGCCAGCTCGGACAGCCGATGGGCCCGCGCCGATTCGGCGGCCGTGAAGGGATCCCCGACCCTGGAGAACACCAACGGTTCTCCGGCGGGGGAGGGGATCTTGAGGACCTCGGACCCTTCGACGAACGACCTGACAGTCGCCGACGGCGCCAGAACGGGCTCGGCCATGAGGAGTTCTGCGACGGCGTAGCGCAGTTCCGCGGGATCCTGGGCGACCCGGCAGGCGAGCGAAAGAGCCTTCGTCTGCCCGTCGGCGAGAGCCAGAGCCGTCGACGGCCACACCCGGGTCGATAGGCTGCCCCCAGCGGTGAAGGCCCGAACGAGGTCCTGCTCAGAGACGCCTGCGGGTACTGCGAGGACGAACTCATCGACACTCGCCTGTGCGCCGGGGTGGATCTGCAGCGAGAGGATGTTGACACCGCGCCGGGCAAGCTGGTGAGAGACACGCTCAAGCGCGCCCGGGCTCTCTTCGACCAGGACGCGAGCCCGCCAGAGATCGGTCGCCGTGTCGAGGTGCCTGCGCTGTCGCAGGGCAGGCGCGTGGAGCCAGGCTCGGAGGAACCTCATGACCGAGGGCTCCGCCACCCAGATCACCAGTGCGGTCGCGGTGAGCGCGAGGATGAGGACCTTGAGCGGGTAGCTGAGGTGCGTCTGCACGATCACGGCGTGGACGGCCAGTTCGATGGGCAGCATCACGGCGACATTGGCCAGCGTCAGCCGGACCTTCCCTGGCTCGGGCAGCTGCCCGCAGGAATCGCATCGAAGCGACGCGGCAGTGGAACCTGTAGAACGTGTCATGGCTTCAGCGTGGAAGGCGCCCGTTTCGACAACGTTGCAGCCCTGTTCCACGACGAACAACTTGACGCATGGGGCTCGGAAGTGATCAGGATCCAGCTCCCGAGCTGTGGGATGTCGTCATGTTCGCCGGTGCTCGTCTAATTCTTGCAAGAGGGTCATGTGGAGGGTGGATGACCCGTTGCACGGCGAGGTTCGGACATATGGTGTCAGTGCTCGTCAGCACCGGGCACCGTCGAGGAGTAGATTTCCCGCACGTCACTTAGTACGACGCGTGTCAAAATATGCCCCCTCTCGGCGTACGGTGGGATCGATGGATACCGCTGCCCGATCCCGTTTCCCGGTTCTTCTTCTGCTGGGCATCGTGTTCATCGGTTTCATCCTTCGGGGGCCGATTGTGGCCGTCGCTCCCATTACCGGCCAGATCAGCGGTGAGCTGTCGCTGAGCGCGGCCCAGGCAGGGCTGCTGACGACGCTGCCGGTCCTGTGCTTCGCCCTCATGACGCCGTTCGCATCCCTGTTCGTCGGGAGAGCGGGCGCGAACTTCGCCACGACGACGGCCATCCTCGGCGTCGGGGTCGGTTCCATCGTGCGCTCGGCCGGCGGCGTGGAAGCCACGGTCGCGGGCACCATAATCATGGGCGCGTTCATCACCGTCGGCAATGTGGTCCTCCCGGTGATCATCCGGCGGGATATCGAGCCCAGGCGTGTCGGCATCGTCACGGGTGCCTACACCTCGGCGCTGAACGTGGGCTCGATGATCACGACCCTCGCGACGGTCCCTTTGGCCGCCGCCTTCGGCTGGCGTGGAGCACTACTGACGTGGATCGGGTTCGTTGTCACTGCTGCCGCAGTGTGGCTGATCGCCATCGGGCCCGGATCGGCCTTCCGGTGGGGGCCGCTCAGACCCGCCGTCGAATTATCCGCGGCCGATGCAGCAGGGCCTGGCACCGGTGCCATGCCGCTCCCGGTCGCGAAACCGCGCACCTGGCTCAGCCTCTCGGCCGTCCTGCTGTCGCTGACCTTCGGCGCCCAAGCGTTCTCCTACTACGGGCTCACCGCGTGGCTGCCGACCATCCTCGAGCAGGAGCTCGGTTACTCGGCCGGCCGGGCCGGGACGAGCTCGTCCATTTTCCAGATCGCGGCGGTCGTCGGCGCGCTCGGGGTGCCGTTGCTCTCCCAGCGGCTGGGTGTCCCGAGGACGTTCGCCCTGGTCGCCGCGCTGTGGATCAGTTGTCCGCTGGGACTGCTGCTGGCTCCCGCCGGCTGGCTGGCATGGGGTCTTCTGGGTGGTGTGGCCCAGGGCGGCGGCATCACGATCGTCTTCATGCTGGTCGTGCAGCTGGCACTGAGCGGTACGCACGCGCGGCAGCTGTCCGCAATGGTGCAGGGCGCCGGTTACGCCATCGGCGCCACCTCTCCCTCCCTCATCGGTGCCGTCCATGACACCACCAGCACCTGGGCGTTGCCGATCGGCGTCGTGCTGGCGGCTACTGTCGTGTTCGCCGCTGCCGGGCTCGCCGGTTCCATCCGTGCAACAGACCGGCGGCGTCGTCGCACCACCTGACTCAGGGAGCGGATGGCGTGCGCCGCTGTGGGCGCCGGGGTGACGGAGCGCTCCGTCGGCGGCGATGGACTCGAAGACTCGATCCGTGCCGCCCGCGGGGGCGGAATGGTCGCCGTCGTCGGATTGCCGGCTCCCGGCACGTTCGGGGAACGGCGCTGTACGATCGATGGCTGAACGGAGGAACGGACATGGCACGAGTGACCGAGGTGACGGACGAACCCGACGTCGAGGACTTCGACTTCGTCAAGGTGCTCTCCGCCGTCGCTGATCCCGTACGGCTCAGCATCCTGAGACAACTGGCCGAAGCCTCGGAAGCAATCAGCTGCGGAGCCATCGACCTGCCCGTCAAGGCGTCAACGGCCACCCACCACTTCACCGCTCTCCGCCAGGCCGGCGTCCTGCACCAGTACTACATCGGCACCTCGAGGATGAACGTGCTCCGGACCGAGGACCTGGAAAAGGCCTACCCCGGCTTCCTGCCCTCCGTGATCGCCGGCTCGGCCGGCATCAACCGCGACTGAACACTCGCCAGCCGCAGTCCTGCTACGACGCTGTAGCAGCGATCAGAGCCCGCATGGTCCGGTTGAGCTCCTGCACGTCCTCCCGGGAGAGATTCAGGCGCCTCATCATCGTGCCGGGCACGGACAGGGCACGTTCGCGCAGGGCGGTACCGGCCTCGGTCAGGCTGACGGCCAGCGCACGCTCATCGCCCTCAGCGCGTTGCCGCGTGACGAATCCCAGCGCCTCGAGGCGCTTGAGCATGGGGGAGAGGGTCGCCGATTCCATGAGGAGATCCTCACTGAGCGACTTCACGGTCCGCGGGTGGCGTTCCCAGAGCGCGAGCATGACCAGGTACTGCGGGTGGGTCAGATTCAGTTCCTGGAGCACCGGCCGGTAGGAGTTCACGACGTTGCGCGATGCGACTGACAGGGCGAAGCAGAGCTGCTGTTCCAGGAGCAGTTCGTTACCCGTCGGCTCATCAGAGACGTCTGCAGGGAGGACAGGGCGAGTGACCGTGGCCAATGCGGGGCTCACTCAGGAGTGCGGGTGGTGAGGTACGTCGAGCCGTCGGCGTTGCGGACGACCTGCCACTGCTGCAACTCGTCCTGACGCCCCTGCTGGGCGGCATCGTTGCGGTACACCACCTCGCCGGTGGTGGTGCCACGAGCTGCCGGACCGAAGAACATCTGCAGCTTGTTGGTGGCTTTCATGAAACGGTGTGCGAATGGCGGCTTCTTGGCCATGATTGTTCCTTCGGAGGCGAGCGGAGTACCTATGATTAGGGTACTAACGGTTCGTGCGCTGATCAAATGAGCGGTGCACGTCCGAGGCCCGTTCGCCGAACGAGCGTGAAGGCAGGTCCCGCTCCAACCTGCTGATGAGGGCGAAGCTCCCGCTGCGGACAGCTGCCAGATCTTCCGCGGCGCCGCAGAGCGCCAGTGCTGCGTCGGCCACCTGGACCGGCGAACCCGGTGTCACCAGGCCGTCGGCCCGGAGGCTGATGAGGGATTCGACCAGGCGGAAGGCTATCTCGCCGTGGTGCTGAGGGTCTTCGGGCCACAACGGGTGAGGTGCCACGGATGAGCCGAGCCGACGGTAGAGGCCCCGCAACTCCGCCCGGGCCGCGAGGAAATCGTTGAACCGCGGATTCTTGGCCTCGGGCAGGTGGTAGAGGATGCCCACGTTCCACGGGCCGCTGCACAACTGGGTCCCGTCGAACAGTGCCACGGCGTGGAGTCGAGCCGCTGGGGACGGATCGTCCGCGACGGTTCCCGTGGTAGCGCATACCGCCCTGGCGAAGGACAATCCCTCCGCCACCGTCCCGGTCAGGAGTGCCTCGAGGATGTCGTCCTTGGTGGCGAAGTGGTGGTACAGGGAGGACTGGCGGATACCGACGGCGTCCGCGATGGCACGGGTGGAGGTTGCGGCGTAGCCCTGCGTGGTGAAGAGCTCGGCCGCCGCGTCGAGGATCTCCTCGCGGGCCGTTGCTCCGGGGCGGATCGACTGTTGCGCGCGGGGTCGTCCCGGTCCGGCCAATGTCACGCCTCATTCTTACACCACGCAACGGAGGTCCCTGTCGACAGCGCTCCCTCCCGGGAGGCGCGAAACATCGCCGAAACGTCCTCCTCACGAGTTCTTTACTCGAGTGAAACCCGTGCGGGACCTCGGGGCGGAAAACTATCAAGTGACCGGTATTACCGGGGGTATCGACACCTCTCCGCCGGCACCCACCCGTTCCGAGCCCGGAGACACAGATGACGATTCCACTCTCGACCCACGCGGACGACGCCGACCTCACCTCCCTCGGGTACGAACCATCCCTGCACCGCAAGCTGGGGCGATACGCCTCCTTCGCGGCAGGCTTCTCCTTCGTCTCCATCCTCACCACGATCTTCCAGCTCTTCGCCTTCGGCTACTCCTTCGCCGGACCGGCGTTCTTCTGGACCTGGCCCATCGTCCTCGTCGGCCAGCTGCTCGTGGCCCTCAACTTCGCCGAACTGGCCGCACGGTATCCGCTGTCCGGTGCCGTCTATCAGTGGGCGCGACGTGTGGGAGGAGAGACCGTGGGGTGGTTCGCCGGCTGGTTCATGGCGATCGCCCAGGTGGTCACCGCCGCCGCTGCAGCCATCGCCCTCCAGGTCGTGCTGCCCCAGTTGTGGAGCGGGTTCCAACTCGTCGGCGGTGATCCTGCCCTCAACACCCTCACGGGCGCCGCCAATGCCGTCGTCCTCGGCGCCATCCTCCTGGTGGCGACCACAGTCATCAACGTCGTGGGTGTCCGGCTCATGGCGCACGTGAATTCGATCGGCGTGACCTGCGAGATCATCGGGGTCGTCGCCGTCGTCCTCGCGCTGATCACCGCGGCACAACGCGGCCCCGACGTCGTCCTGGACACCACCGTGCTGCAGACCTCGGAGCTCGGCGCCGTGGGCGCGTTCCTGGTCTCCGGCCTCATGGCCGCCTACGTCATGGTGGGTTTCAACTCGGCAGGCGAACTGTCCGAGGAGACCCGGGATCCCCGCCGCACCGCCCCGCGGACCATCATCTCCGCGCTCGCGATCTCCGGCATCGGCGGAGCGCTCATGATCGTCACCGCCCTGATGGCCGCACCCAGCCTCGACGACGGCCGCCTCGCCACCGAGGGCCTGCCCTACGTCCTGACCGCGGTGCTCGGGACCTTCTGGGGCAAGGTGCTCCTGGTCGACGTCGCCGTCGCGATCTTCGTCTGCACCCTGGCCATCCAGACCGCCGGGTCGCGCCTGGTCTTCTCGATGGCGCGTGACGGCAAGCTCCCTGCCTCCCGGCTGCTCTCCACCGTCCACCCCCGCCGCGGGACCCCGATGTGGCCGTCCGTCGCCATCGGTGCCCTCGCCGTCGGCGTCCTGGCCATCAACGTGGGGAATGCCGCCCTCTTCACCACGCTGACCAGCGTCTGCATCGTCATGGTGTACATCGCCTACCTGCTCGTCACCGTCCCGCAGCTGCTCAACCGGCTCCGCGGCGACTGGGACCGCGTGGGGCAGACCATGCCGTCCGGCCTCTTCTCCCTGGGCCGCTGGGGCCTGCCGGTGAACGTGCTCGCCGTCCTCTACGGCGCCGTCATGGTGGTCAACCTGGCATGGCCCCGCCCGGAGGTGTACGACCCCGCGGGCGAGAACGGGATCCTCCTCTACTCCGCCCCGCTCATGGTCGCCATCGTGCTGCTCCTGGGTCTCTGGGTCCGCCGGAACATCGCGGCCAGGGCCTCCTAGCAGCCCCGCACCACCCGTTGCCACCGACAGAACCGACAGGATCGCCATGACACAGACCACCCAGGCCCCGACGGGTACGGCCACCACGGCCGGGGCCCGCACCCACGCGCGGGCCCAGCACACCCGGACGGCGGACACCATGCGCCACATCCCGGTATCCTCCGCACCCCCCTCGCTCACGGGCACCCTGCCCGACGGCGCCGCCGACCGCCTGGTCTGGTCGGAGACGCTGGCCTTCGGCCGCTACACGACCCTGCAGCTGGCCCGTGGCACGCGCCTCCGCCTCACGGACACCGGCGACGCCTGCGTGCACACCCTCCTCTATCGTGCCGGGGCGCCGCACGAGCGCTTCAACGCCGCCGACACCGTCAAGGTGCCGTGGCAGGCCTACCCCGGAACCGGGCACCCCCTCCTGTCCGACGCCGGGCGGGTCCTCGCCACGATCGTCGCGGACACCTCGGGCAGCCACGACGCCCTGACCGGCGCCACCACCCTGGCCGGGAACACGGCACGGTACGGGGCAGGAACAGCGCACAGCACCTCGCCCGCCGCCCGCGAACTGCTGACCCTCGGGGCACTGAAGAACGGCCTCGGGCCGAGGGACGTCGCGCCGTCCCTCACCCTCTTCAAGGGCATCCGCGTCGACCCCGATGGCGGCATCCGCTTCACCGGCAGCGCAGGCCCCGGCGCCTCCGTGGACCTGCTGCTGCAGGTGGACTCCGTCGTCGTCCTGGCCAACACCGCCCACCCGCTGGACCCGCGCACCGAGTTCACGGGCACCGCCGTCGACATCGCCGCCTGGCGCGCCCCCGAGGACCTCGCCGCGCTGGCCGAGGGCAGCCTCATCGGGCCGCTGACGCCCGAACACCTGCAGGCACTGCACAACACCGAGCACGATCTCGCCGCAAGGAGCACCCGATGACCACTACCCTCCCGCAGCCTGCGGACAGCATCGCCCTCGCACCCGGCGCCGTCGTCCTCGACGAGTACGTCGAGGCCCGCGGCCCCTGGTCCGCCGTCATCGCGGCCGGGGACGTCCTCACCATGGTGGACCTCGACGGCAACCAGGCGGTCGACTGCCTGCTCTACGCCGCCGCGGACACCACCGTCCGGTACTCGGCACCGGTCACCATCGCGCAGCAGCACTCGATCGTCCTCACCACCGGCTCCGTGCTCCGCGCCGACACCGGCCTCGCCCTCATGACCGTCGTCGCCGACGAGGTCGGCGTGCACGACACCATCGGCGGCGCCTGCTCCCAGGAATCGAACACGCTCCGGTACGGCCAGCACACTCGCGAGCAGCACGCCTGCGTGGAGAACTTCCTCATCGAGGGCTCCCGCTGGGGACTCGGCAAGCGCGACCTCGTCTCCAACATCAACTGGTTCATGAACGTGCCCGTCGATCCCGACGGCGCCCTCGGGATCGTCGACGGCCTCTCCGCCCCGGGCAAGCGCGTCGCCCTCCGGGCCGAGGTGGACACCCTGGTGCTCGTCTCCAACTGCCCGCAGGTCAACAACCCCTGCAACGGCTTCAACCCCACGCCCGTCCGCATGATCGTCACACGCCCGGAGAACGCCGCATGAACCGCTTCGACACCCTGCTCGTGGCCAACCGCGGGGAGATCGCCTGCCGCATCATCGAATCGGCCCGGAAGCTCGGGCTGCGCACGGTCGCCGTGTTCTCCGAGGCGGACCGCGGCGCCCGGCACGTCCGGCTCGCCGACGAGGCCGTGCTCCTCGGCCCGGCACCGGCCAAGGAGTCCTACCTCCGCGTCGATGCGCTACTGGCCGCCGCGGCCTCCACCGGCGCCGGCGCCATCCACCCCGGCTACGGCTTCCTGTCCGAGGACGCGGACTTCGCGGAGGCCGTGGAAGCCGCCGGACTCGTGTTCGTGGGACCCACGCCCGGGCAGCTCCGCACCTTCGGCACCAAGCACACCGCCCGTGACGCCGCATCCGCCGCCGGCGTCCCCATGATCGCGGGCTCGGGCCTGCTCGACGGGGTCGACGATGCGCTCGCAGCCGGACAAGCCATCGGCTACCCGCTCATGCTCAAGGCGACCGGCGGCGGAGGCGGCATCGGCATGACCGTCTGCCGCACCGAGGAGGAGCTCGCCGAGAGCTTCCCGCGCGTCGCCCGGCTCGCCGGAGCCAGCTTCGGCACCGCCGGCGTCTTCGCCGAGCGCTACGTGGAGAATGCCCGCCACGTCGAGGTCCAGGTGTTCGGCGACGGCGAGGGCCGCGTGGTCAGCCTCGGCGATCGCGACTGCTCCCTGCAGCGCCGCCACCAGAAGGTGCTCGAGGAAGCGCCCGCACCGGATCTGCCGGACACCCTCCGCGAGGAACTGCACCGGAGTTCGCGGGCACTGTGCGCGTCGCTGGGCTACCGCTCGGCCGGGACCGTGGAATTCGTCTACGACTCCGCGCGCCAGGAGGCCTCGTTCCTGGAGGTGAACGCGCGCCTGCAGGTCGAGCACCCCGTCACCGAGTCGATCACCGGCGTCGACCTGGTCGAGTGGATGCTCCGCCTCGCCCAGGGCGGGCCCGATGCCGCGGCGGTCCTCGCCGGCGTCCCCGACAGCGTCCCCGTCTCCGGCTACGCCGTGGAGGCGCGGGTCTACGCGGAGGACCCGGCACGCGGCTTCCAGCCGAGCGCCGGCACGATCACGAACGCCGCTTACCCCGAGGCGGACCACGTCCGCGTGGACACCTGGGCCGAGACCGGCAGCGAGGTCTCCACCAACTACGATCCCCTCCTGGCCAAGATCATCACCTCCGGCAGCAGCCGCGACGAGGCCTTCGACCGCCTGGCCGGCGCGCTCGCCGGCACACGGATCGACGGTATCGAGACGAACCTCGGCATGCTGCGCGCCGTCAGCACGCTCGACGTCGTCCGCGCGGCAGGGCACTCGACCAGCACGCTGGACACGGTGGGAGATCCCAAGCCACGCATCACCGTGGAGCGGCCCGGACTCCAGACCAGCGTGCAGGACTGGCCGGGCCGCACCAGCCTATGGCAGGTAGGGGTCCCGCCGAGCGGTCCGATGGACGACCTCTCCTTCCGGCTCGGCAACCGGGCCCTCGGCAACGAGGAAGGAGCCCCCGGTCTCGAATTCACGATGACCGGGCCCAGCCTGACCTTCTCGCACGAGACCACCCTGTGCGTGACCGGCGCGCAGGTCCGCCTCACGGTGGACGGTGCGGACGCCGCCGCGTGGGAGCCGATCACGGTCCCCGCCGGAGGAACGCTCGACGTCGGGACCGCGGAAGGGCCCGGCCTGCGCGGCTACATCCTGTTCGAGGGCGGCCTCGACATCCCGCTGTACCTCGGCAGCGCGTCCACCTTCACGCTGGGCCAGTTCGGTGGGCACGCCGGCCGCGTCCTCCGGACCGGTGACGTCCTGAGGGCCGTGCCGACCGCTCCACCCGCGGGAGTCGCTGCTCCGGTGCCGCTCGACGCCCGGCCCGCGCTGACCACGCGATGGGAGCTCACGGTGGTCGAAGGCCCGCACGGCGCGCCGGAGTTCTTCCAGCGGGAGGACATCGACGCGCTCTTCGCCACCGACTACGAGGTGCACTTCAACTCCGCACGGACCGGCGTGCGGCTCATCGGACCCAAGCCCCGCTGGGCGCGGAACGACGGCGGCGAGGCAGGCCTGCACCCGTCCAACATCCACGACACCGCCTACTCCGTGGGCGCTCTGGACTTCACCGGGGACACCCCGATCCTCCTCGGACCGGACGGTCCCAGCCTCGGCGGGTTCGTGTGCCCGGTGACCGTCGTGACGGCGGACCGCTGGAAACTCGGGCAGCTCCGCCCGGGCGACACCGTGCGCTTCGTCCCGATCCGGGCCGTCCAGGCCCCGTCCATCCGTGATCTCGGTCCCGGTCGGCAGCTGATCCAGGACGCCCCCGACCCGACAGGTCAGGGATCTGCGGCCGGCCTGCTCCTCGGGCGGGGGGACGGCGACGACGGCGTGCTGGCGCGCATGGGGGAGGAACCGGGCAGGCCCGCCGTGACCTACCGCCGCTCCGGCGACGACAACCTCCTCGTCGAGTACGGCGACATGGTGCTCGACCTCGGTCTCCGGGCCCGCGTGCACGCCCTGCACCAGGCCGTGGAGCAGATGCGGCTGCCCGGCGTCGTCGACCTGACTCCCGGGATCCGCAGCCTGCAGGTCAAGGTGGACCCCTCCGTCCTGTCCACCCGCCGTCTGCTGCAGGTGGTGCAGGACGTCGAGGGTGCCCTCCCGGCCAGCTCGGAGCTCGTGGTGCCCAGCCGGTCGGTGCGCCTGCCCCTGTCCTGGGACGACCCGGCGACCCGCGAGGCCATCGAACGGTACATGGCGGGTGTGCGGGACGATGCCCCATGGTGCCCGTGGAACATCGAGTTCATCCGGCGCATCAACGGGTTGGACTCGGTCGACGAGGTCTTCGACACCGTGTTCGACGCCGAGTACCTGGTCCTCGGTCTCGGCGACGTGTATCTCGGAGCGCCCGTCGCGACGCCGCTCGATCCCCGGCACCGCCTCGTCACCACCAAGTACAACCCCGCGCGCACGTGGACGCCGGAGAACGCCGTCGGCATCGGCGGTGCCTACATGTGCATCTACGGGATGGAGGGACCGGGCGGGTACCAGTTCGTGGGCCGCACCACCCAGGTCTGGTCGCGCTACGCCGATTCCGCGCCGTTCCAGGCGGGGTCCCCGTGGCTGCTGCGGTTCTTCGACCGCATCTCCTGGTACCCGGTCGGCCCGGAGGAGCTGATGGACCTGCGGGCCGACATGGCGGCAGGCCGCGGACGCGGCGTGGAGATCGAGGAGGGGACGTTCTCGCTCGCCGAGCACGAGCGCTTCCTCGCCGACAACAGCGCGTCCATCGCGGAGTTCCGCGTCAGGCAGTCCGCGGCCTTCTCCATCGAGCGGCAGGCGTGGGCCGACGCCGGTGAGTTCGACCGCGCGGATGCGGCTGCTGCCGTCGTCCCCGCGTCGGAGGACCTGGTGGTGCCGGACGGCGCCTCCCTGGTTCCGGCGCCCTTCGCCGCCAGCGTCTGGAAGGTGGATGTGGCAGTGGGGGACACCGTGCTGAAGGGCCAGGCCCTCATCTCGCTCGAAGCCATGAAGATGGAGACCGTCCTCACCGCTCCCTGCGACGGCACCGTGCTGCAGGTCCTTCCCCTCGCCGGGTCGCAGGTCGTCGCCGGCGAGGCGCTCGTGGTGTTGGGCGCATCGCCCGAACCGGGGCAGGATTCCGGATCGCGACAGACGGAAGAGGTCGCAGCATGAGCGCCCCGGCAACCGGTCGCGTGCGAACCGCCCTCGCGGCCATCGCAGCAGTGGACCGTCCCGAGATCTGGGTGACCCTGCGGGCGGCGGAGGACCTCCTCGCCGATGCGGCGGACGTCGATGCCCGGGTCGGGGACGGCGAGGAGCTCCCCCTGGCGGGCCTGCTGCTCGCCGTGAAGAACAACGTGGACGTGGCAGGAACCCCTACCACGGCGGCTTGCCCGGGCTTCTCCTTCCTCCCCGGCAGGGACGCGGAGGCGGTGCGCCGCCTACGGGCAGCAGGAGCCGTGGTGCTGGGCTCCACCAATCTCGACCAGTTCGCCACCGGCCTGGTGGGTACGCGCAGCCCCTACGGCGCGGTCCGGGACTCACGCCGTCCCGAGTACATCTCGGGCGGGTCGAGCTCCGGATCGGCCGTCGCCGTCGCCCTGGGTCTGGCCGACATCGCGATCGGCACCGACACCGCCGGATCGGGGCGCATCCCCGCCGGCCTGCAGGGCATCGTGGGCATCAAGCCGACGCTGCACGTGGTCCCGACGGACGGCGTCGTGCCGGCCTGCCGTTCCTGGGACGCCGTCACCATCCTGGCACGCGACCTGTCGACGGCGGAGCGGGCGATGGGTGTCATGGCCGGGGGAGCACGAGCGTGGCCGGCCGATGTACGCCTCGCAGCACCGTGCCGACCGCGCGTCGCCTATCCGGCCGACCTGCCGGAGCTGTCGCCCGGCTGGGCTGCCGAGTTCGGCCGGCAGGTCGCCCGGCTCGCGGCATCCGGCGTCGATGTGGAACCGGTGCCGATCGACGTCTTCCTCGAGGCGGCCCGGCTCCTCTACGACGGAGCGCTCGTGGCGGAGCGCCATGCCGCCGTGGGGGAGTTCGTGGAGAACGCCGTCGGGGACGGCCCCGCCGGACTCGATCCCACCGTCGCCGGCATCATCGGCCGTGCAGGCACGCTGCCCGCGCATCGGTACGTCACCGACACTGCGCGCCTGGCCGAGCTCAAACGGGCGGCACTCGTGCAGCTGGAGGGCTTCGACGCCCTCCTGGTGCCCACCGCACCGGTACATCCCCTCCTCTCCGAGGTCGCGGCGGACCCGGTGGGCGTGAACTCGCGGATGGGGACGTACACGAACTTCTGCAACCTCTTCGACATGTGCGCGGTCGCGGTGCCGGCAGGGGAGGTGGACCGGGCCCAGTTCGGCGTGACGCTGGTCGGGCGCACGTTCGACGACGCCGTCGTCGCCGACATCGCCCGCCGCATCGAGCGCATTCCTGCTCCTCCTGCCCTGTTCTCGGACGGGGCCGTCGGCCCGATGGATACCGCCGGGCCGTGGCCGTTGGCAGCGGGAGCAGCCGGCGTCCCGCTCGTCGTGGTCGGAGCGCATCGTCGGGGCCAGGTACTCGCCCCGCAGCTCGAGGACCTGGGCGCTTTCTGGGACGGACCCGTCCGCACGGCCGCCCGGTACCGCATGGTGGCTCTGGACACGCATCCACCGAAGCCCGGTGTCTACCGCTCCGACGACGGTGCGGAGCTCGTCGGCGAACGGTGGATCCTCTCCGAAGCAGCACTCGGGCGGTTCCTGGCGATGCTGCCCGAACCCATGCTGCTGGGGTCCGTACGCCTCACCGATGGGACCACCGCCGTCGGCTTCGCCTGCGACGCGGTGGCCGCGGCCACTGGCCAGGACATCACGCAGCACGGGGACTGGCTCGCCGCCTTGGCGGCCCCGGCCGGAGGGACCGCAGGGCACGCGGGCGAGGATCAGCAGCAGTACGGCGCCCTCCGCACGTTCCTGCTGACGGCGCTCTCCCGCGGTCACTCCACAGGGGCGGGCCGTGGATAGCCACCCTGCCCCTTCACCGTTCCCCGGACGGACGAGGGGTGACGCACCCCGTCCGGGCAGCACCGCATCCGGGAGGGACGTGGACCAGCGCGGGACGGCACCCGGATGGTGGCACAGGATCTTCCATGCTGGACGGACGACGGGGACGACCGCGTCGGGGCAGGCGGGTGCGAGGGCGGAGTGGCGATACTCGTGGCTACTGCCCGGGGACGCGGCACTCGCCGCACCGCCCGCTGTGGGCCCCGAGCTGAAGTAGCTCGCGTCGGACAGGCAACCCCTGGAAGGTCGGTTCGCGAGGACGCCGCCGGCTGTCGTGATGCCGACTCACACGGACGACATCACGCCGGGTGCTGCTCGAGATCGCTTCCGACGAGTGTGCGGATGGTGTCGGTCATGTGTTCCTCGACCGCGTGTACGGCGGTCAGGGGGTCACCGGTCGTGATGGCTTGCACGATGCCCGCGTGCCGGTGCGCGCTCATGTTGCTGATCGCCTGATCGACGCCTGCGTACATGATGCTCATCCGGATGGACCCCTCGAGCGACTTCCATGAGTGGACCAGCGTCCTGTTCCCCGTCAGTGTGCACAGGGCGTGATGGAAGTCCAGGTCCGCCTGGATGCGCTCCTCGAGGGAACCGTCGCTCGCCTCTTCCATCTGCCGGATGTGTCGCTCGAGTTCCCTCACAGCTTCCTCCCGGTCGGCCCGGTCGGCCAGTGTGCGGGCGGCGAGTGACTCGAGGGCGGACCGCACTTCGAAGATGTCCCGGACGTCAGCGGTGTCGAGGTGGCGCACCGCGAGCCGACCCCTGGCTCCCGAGGAGATCAGACCCTCCTGCTGTAGCTGCCGCATCGCTTCACGGAGGGTGCCACGGCTGATCTGCAGGCGCTCCGACAGATCGGTCTCCACGAGGTGCGTCCCGGGAGCGAGTTCTCCGGTCGTGATGGCACGCCGGAGCGCCGCCAGCGCCTGCTGGCGCAGGTTGGTCTTCTCCAGCCCCCCGAGAAGTGACATCGGTGCTCCCTTGTGAGTCATGCCTTCCACCGCCTCTGTCGACAGTAGATTGTCGACAGAATCGATCTTACGGAAGGTTGTCCGGTTCTGTTCCCAGAACCGCTCCATGATCAGGGGGCGCCGTCTCGGGACAGCTCGGCCAGGACCTTCTGCACGATCCGGTTCGTGGACAGCCCGTACCTCTCGTGCAGGGTCGGCAGCGCGCCTGCGTCGAGGAAGCGGTCGGGGAGTGCGACAGGAACGATGCGCCGCCCGCTGCCGGCCCGGACTGCGACTCCGGCCACGGCTTCGAACAATCCCCCGACCTCCGTATGGTTCTCGAGGGTGACAACCAGCCGGTCCTGCTGGAGTTCATCGAGGATCGTCGTCGTGTCGAAGGGCTTGATCGTGGGCGAGTGGACGACGGCGACGTCGACGTGATGGGCGGCCAGCTGCTCCGCTGCCTGCAGGGCTCTCATGGTCATCAGTCCGCTCGAGATGAACAGGACGTCCGTGCCCGGACGCAGCTGCTTGGCCTTGCCGAGTTCGAACGTGTAGTCGTACTCATCCAGGACTGTCGGCACGTTGCCCCTCAGCAGCCGCAGGTAGCTGGGTCCGGGTGATGCCGCGAGCTGGGGTACGGCCTGCTCGATGTCCACCGAGTCGCACGGGTCGATGATGGTGAGGTTGGGCATGCCGCGGAAGATCGCCATGTCCTCGGTGGCCTGGTGGCTCGGCCCGTACCCGGTGGTCAGGCCGGGCAGCCCTCCGACGACGTTCACATTCAGGTTCGGCTCCGCGATGTCCAGGCACAGGAAGTCGTAGGCGCGGCGGGCGGCGAAGACCGCGTAGGTCGAGGCGAACGGGATCATCCCTGTCTCGGCCATCCCGGCGGCCGCTCCGAGGAGCAGTTGCTCGGCCATGCCCATCTGGAAGAACCGGTCAGGAAACGCCTTCGCGAAGACGTGCATGTCGGTGTACTTGCCGAGGTCCGCCGTCAGGCCGACGATGCGCGGGTCGGCCTCGGCTGCTGCCACCAGGGCATGGCCGAAGGGGGCCGGCGCGGTCCTCTGCCCGGGATCGGCGAAGGACGCGATCATCGCGGAGGTCTTCAGCTTCGGTTTCGTGGCTGTAGTGGTGTCGGGAGCCTCGCTGGTGGTACTCATGCTGAAGCCTTTCCTTCGTGTCCTGCGGTCAGCTGCTCGCGGCAGATCTGCCATTCGTGTTCCTCGATGCGCATGAAGTGCGCTTTCTCCCTCTGCTCGAGCAGGGGTACGCCCTTGCCGACCTTCGTGTCGCACAGGATGACCGATGGTTGAGCCGTGGCGCCTGCGCGGTCGGCGATGGTGTCCAGTGCGGTCAGGAGGGCCTGCGCGCTGTTGCCGTCCACCCGCTGTGTGTACCAGCCGAAGGACGCCCACTTCTCTTCGGCCGGTTCGATGCCGAGAACCGTCCTGGTGGCGCCATCGGCCTGGAGGGCGTTCATGTCCACCAGCGCGGTGAGATTGCCCAGTCGGTGGTGATGCGCTCCCATCGCTGCTTCCCAGGTGGATCCCTCGTCGAGTTCGCCGTCGGACAGGAAGTTGAAGATGCGGGCCGGTGAGTGCTGCAGCCGCAACCCCAGGGCCATCCCGACGGCGACCGTCAGTCCGTGTCCGAGGGAGCCGCCGGAGATCTCCATGCCCGGCGTGTAGGACGCCATGCCCGACATCGGGAGTCGGGAGTCGTCCGAGCCGTAGGAGTCGAGTTCGTCGACAGGCACGATCCCGGCTTCGGCCAGCGCGGCGTAGTGGCCGATGGCATAGTGGCCGGTGGAGAGCAGGAAGCGGTCCCGTTCGGCCCAGTGAGGGTCCTCCGGGCGGTAGCGCAGCTGGTCGCGGTAGACCGCCGCGAACATGTCCGCGGATCCGAGAGCCTGCCCCACGTATCCCTGGCCCTGTACCTCGCCCATGTTCAGGGCATAGTGGCGGGCGCGGTAGGCGGACTCCTCGACCTCCGCCACGCGGGCGGCGAACTCGGCAGAAGGCGGTGTTGCTGTTACTGGTGCAAGGGTCATGGCTGACTCCTTCTCGAGAGGATCGGTTCAGGCGTGCTGCGGCAGGGGAGCGGCCTGGGCGGCCTCGGCGGCCAGGCGACGTTCCTTCGGGCCCCAGGTCTCACGGGTCATGAGTGCCGCTATGAGACCGATGAGCGCGTAGGTGGAGAACAGCAGGGCCGGGCCGAGCCAGCCGAGCTGGATGTACAGCAGGGTGGTGATGAAGGGGGTGAATCCCGAGACCATGGCCGAGATCTGGTAGGACAGGGAGGCGCCCGATGCCCGGGTCTTGGCCTGGAAGAGCTCGGGGAACCAGGCGCCCTGCGCTCCGGCGAGCGAGTTCTGGCAGACGGCGTAGGAGATGACGATGGTGATCATCACGCAGATGAACAGGCCTGTGTTGGCGAGCAGGAACATGGGGATGCCGAACAGGACCGCGAAGGCGCAGGACCAGATGTAGACGGGGCGTCGGCCGACACGGTCGGTGAGTCGTGCCCACGCCATCGTGGCGAAGATGCCGATGAACGACGCGACGCAGAGGGAGGTCAGGGTCTCGGTCCGGGTCGCCAGCTCGGTGGTGTTGAGGTAGGAGATCATGTACGTCACGGCGACGGCGTAGCCGGCTGTTTCGGCGACGCGGAGGCAGATGCCGCGGACGATGCTGCGCCAGTCCTGGCGGATGACCTGCACGATCGGGTTCTTGACGATCTCGCCGTGGTCCTTCACGTCCTCGAAGACCGGGGACTCGGGGACCTTGGAGCGGATGATGAGGCCGACGGCGACGAGTACGATGCTCGTCAGGAAAGGTATACGCCAGGCCCAGTCGCCGATCAGGTTGGCGCTGGCCAGGAAGACCAGGTTCGCAAGCAGGAGCCCCACGGGGAAGCCGGCCTGCACGATCCCCGTGTACTTCCCCTTCGACTTCCACGGCGCGTGCTCGTAGCTCATCAGGATCGCGCCTCCCCACTCGGCACCGAACGCCAGCCCCTGGATGATGCGGACGATCACCAGGAGGATGGGGGCGAGGATGCCCACGGTCGCGTAGGTGGGCAGGAGCCCGATGGCGAAGGTCGCCAGCCCCATGATGATCAGCGAGGCGACGAGCACGGGCTTCCGACCCACCTTGTCCCCGAGGTGACCGCCGATGATGCCGCCCAACGGGCGAGCCGCGAAGCCGACACCCAGGGTCGCGAACGACGCCAGGGTCGCAGTGACCGGGTCGGCACCCGGGAAGAACGCCGGTCCAAAGTACAGGGCGGCAGCAGTACCGAAACCGATGAAGTCGTAGGTCTCGATCACCGCACCGACGCCCGACCCGACAGCTACCTTGCGGGCGTCCTTCGTCCCATGGACGTGGCCTCGCATCTGGAGAGCTTCATTGCTCATGGGACTCCTCGTTCGCTCTGGATGGGATTCACTGTTGACAGTCAACAAGGTGATGCAGCTAGTGTGATCTAGTGCACATCGCACTGTCAACAGTCGACAATATGTTGATGGAAGACATCGGCCCCGGGTCGGTTTCGCACTCTCAAAGATTCGAAGGAGCATCATGACTGGTACACAGCGCACCGCCGTCATCACGGGAGCCACGTCCGAGAAGGGCATCGGTGTCACGACGGCCCGCCGCTATGCCGCCCAGGGCTGGGCGGTCGTCATCCTCGACCTCGATCAGGAGAAGTCCGCCGCGACGGCAGCGGCGATCGGCAGCGAGTACGGCGTGCCTGCCTTCGGGCACGTGATCGATGTCGCCGACGAGGAATCCGTGGTCCGTGCCGAGCGGGCGGTGGCCGAGCAGGTGTCCGCAGGGCGCCTGCCTCCTGTGGGTGCCCTCGCGAACATCGCCGGAATCACCTCGCCCGTCCCGTTCCTCGAGACGACGCTGGATCTGTGGAACAAGGTCATGGCCGTCAATGCGACCGGCACCTACCTCGTCACCAAGGCCTTCCTGCCGGCGATGCTGGAGAACAGGTGGGGGCGGATCGTCAACATGTCGTCCGTCTCCGCGCAGCGAGGAGGCGGCGTCTTCGGGAAGGTTCCCTACTCGGCCGCGAAGGCCGCCATCCTGGGCTTCACGAAAGCCCTCGCGCGCGAACTCGGCGACAGCGGAGTAACCGTCAATGCGGTCACGCCGGGAGCCGTGGACACGAACATCCGGGTGGGCAGCACGGACGAGCAGGAGGCCGCACTGGCCCGGGACATCCCCCTCGGACGCACCGCGACAACGGAGGAAGTAGCCGCGGTGATCACCTTCCTCTCATCCGACGACGCCGCGTACCTCACCGGATCGACCGTCGACATCAACGGGGGGAGCCACCTGCACTGACGCCGGGACTGCATGGCCGGCGCTCGCAGCGGGATCGGTCGTATCCTCAGGGCTGAGCGCCCTGTTCGACGGGATGTCCACGTCCGCCACCCCCGGCGCTCGGCTCAGCCTCGGTGCGAGCCTGCACCGTGCTGTGCGAGCCGGCCCACCTGTTCCTGCGGGCTGTCCGAGATGGCATCAGTTATCCGACGGGTCGCAGCGAGGACGGCCTGTTGCGTCGCTTCCGCGTCCGTCGTCTCCGAGTCGTGGAGAAAGGCGGTGACGCCCTGCCGCATCCCGCAGAACCCGATGATACCGTGCTCGATCTGTGTGGTGAACGAGGTCCTGTAGCCATGCCTGGCGAAGGATTCCTCGCTCGTCCCCGAGATGGGGAGCAGGTGCGTCGTCAGGTGCTGGAGCCTGGGGCGGATGCGACCGTCCATGTCGTCGAAGGCCCATCCCGCGATGAAGACCCGGTCGATCCACCCCTTCAGCAGGGCCGGCATGGACCACCAGTACACCGGGAAGATCAGGACGAGGTCGGTCACCGCATCGATCCGCTGCTGCTCGAGCGTGATGGAGGAGTCGGGGTGCCCCGTGCCGCGATACAGATGCCGGTCCTCGAGGGTGAAGCGGGGGTCGAATCCCTCCTGGGCGAGGTGCGCGACCGCTGACTCCTCCTCCCCGAGTGATTCATGGAGGTGGCGGGCGACGTGATGCGTGAGGGAGTCCGGGTCGGGGTGCGCTGTGACGATGAGGGTCGTCATGAAGGCCTTTCCATCGCTGGGTTCATGTCGGTCACGGCCATGCCGTCCCGCCGCGCTTCACGCGACGACGGCAGTGACTTCGGCCTCGACCAGGATGCCGGGCTCGAAGAGGATCTCCACGCCGATCAGCGCTGCCGGTGCCGTGGGGATGTCGAACTCCTGCCGGGCGAGTTCGACTCCGGCGTTGAAGGCGTCGTACATCTCCCTCTTCCAGCCGGCGGCGTACCAGGTGAAGCGGACGACGTCGTCGAACGTCGCCCCCGCGGCGGCGAGGGCTGTCGCCACATTGCGGTAAACCTGCACCACCTGCCCGGTGAGGTCTCCGGGCGCGACGAGGCACCCCTCGTGGTCCCAGGCCACCTGCCCTGCGATATGGACCTGCCTGCTGCCCGTCGCGACGGCGACGTGGTGATACAGCGGAACGGAGTGGTGGTTGTCGGGATCGATCAGCGAAACGGGCACGGCGCGTCCTCCTCGGGCGATGGCTCACGGCCTCGGGGAGGCTCGCGGTTCAAGCGTGAAGTCAGCCTAGCAGACTTACTTCAGCGTTGAAGTCATCAGTGCCCGGCTAGGATGGCCTGATGCCCTCTCCTACCGGACCGCCTCCTGAGGCTGCGCCGGGCCCTGTTGCCTGGCTGTCGCCCGACGAGAAGGAAGCCTGGACCGGCCTGGCCTCCCTGATGCTCCTGATGCCGGGGCGCTTGGAGTCACCGCTGCAGCAGGAGGCGGGTCTGAGCCTTTTCGACTACCTGACCCTCAGCCATATCTCCGAGACGCCGGATCACGAGATCAGGATGAGTGAGCTCGCCTATCTCGCCAATGGATCGCTCTCCCGCCTGTCCAACGTGGTCAAGCGCTTCGAACACCGAGGCTGGGTGAAGCGTTCCCCCGACCCGTCGGACGGGCGGTACACCCTCGTGGCGCTCACCACCGCCGGGTTCGACGTCGTCGTCGCCGCCGCGCCGGCGCACGTGCGCTCCGTACGCCAGTATGTGCTGGATCCCCTGGACGAGGACGATCAACGGGCCCTCGCAGTGATCGCGAGGAAGCTGCGCACGCGACCTGAGGACCTGGCGTAGTTCAGACGAGTCGAGGGAGCTCGCTCTGCGTGGTGGCCACGGGTGCCAGACGCGTGAGCTGGGTGACGTGCCGGGGTTCGAGTTCGCCGATGGAGGAGACGCCGAGCAGGCGCATGGTGCGCTCGATCTCGTCCCGCAGGATGGCGATGGCCCGGTCCACACCCTCGCGGCCGCCGGCCATCAGCCCGTACAGGTAGGCGCGGCCGATGAGGGTGAACTTCGCGCCGAGCGCCATGGAGGCGACGATGTCGGCTCCGTTCATGATGCCGGTATCGACCATGATCGTGGCGTCGCTGCCGACCTCACGGACCACCTGCGGGAGCAGGTGGAACGGGATGGGGGCACGGTCGAGCTGGCGGCCGCCGTGGTTGGACAGGATGATCCCGTCCACGCCCATCCCGACGAGGCGGACGGAGTCCTCGACGTTCTGCACGCCCTTGATGACGATCTTCCCGGGCCACAGATCGCGGATGATGGCGAGGTCGTCGTAGCTGATCGTGGGATCCATCGCGGCGTTCAGCAGGTCTCCCACCGTCCCGCCGGTGTCGGTCAGGGACGCGAACTCCAGCTTCGGGGTGGTCAGGAAGTCGATCCACCACCAGGGCCGCGGCACCGCGTTGAGGACGGTGCCGATGGACAGCTGCGGCGGGATGGAGAATCCGTTGCGCTTGTCCCTCAGGCGGGCGCCGGCCACGGGCGTGTCGACCGTGAACATGAGCGTGTCGAAGCCGGCCTCGCCCGCCCGGCGGACGAGCTCGTAGGAGATCTCGCGCTGCCGCATGACGTACAGCTGGAACCAGTTGCGCCCGTGGGGGTTGGCCGTCTTCACGCCCTCGATCGAGGTCGTGCCGAGGGTCGAGAGGGTGAAGGGGATCCCGGCGGCGGCAGCAGCCCCTGCACCGGCGGTCTCGCCCTCGGTCTGCATGAGCCGGGTGAAGCCTGTGGGGGCGATGCCGAAGGGCAGGGCACTCGGTCCGCCGAGGATCTCGACCGAGGTGTCGACGTGCTCGGCGGGACGGAGGATCGACGGGTGGAACTCGATGTCCTCGAACGCCTGCCGCGCACGGCTCAGCGACAGCTCGCCCTCGGCGGCGCCGTCGGTGTAGTCGAAGGCGGCCTTGGGGGTTCGGCGCTTGGCGATCGTGCGCAGGTCCGCGATCGTGAGCGCCGAGTCGAGGCGCCGCTTCTTCCCGTTGAGCTCGATCTTCTTGAACTGCATCAGCTCGAGCATCTCCGCGGGCACGGGGAGTTGGCGCTTGGTCACTGGATGATCCTTTCGACTGCTGGAACTGTGCTGAGGCCGGAGGGACGGCTCGGTTCGTAGGGCACGGGCGTGACGCCCGCGACGACGAGCTGCCGGAGCTCCCGGAGGCCGCCGTCGAGCCGGCCGCCCCACCTCGCCTGGATGAGGATGTTGCCGAGTGCCGTGGCTTCGACCGGACCCGCCAGGACCCGCCGGCCGGCGGCGTCAGCCGTCAGCTGGCAGAGCAGTGCGTTCTGCGAGCCGCCCCCGACGATGTGGATGACCTCGGCGGTCGTCCCCGTGAGCCTCTCGGCGTCGGCGATGGTCCGTGCGTACCCGTGGGCGAGACTGTCGAGGATACAGCGGACGATCGCGGCCCGCTCGGTGGACAGGGCGAGCCCCGTGCGGGCGACGGCGGACACGATGCGCGCGGGCATGCTGTCCGGGGGGATGAACGAGGGGTCGTCCGGGTTGATGGTGGGTCCGCCCGCCGGCAGGGCCGCGGCGGCCGCCAGCAGGGCGGCGAGATCCGGCTCCGGCCCCTCGATGCTCCACTGCCGCAGGCATTCCTGCAGCAGCCAGAGGCCGCCGGTGTTGCGGAGGTACCTGATGGTCCCGTCCACGCCGCGCTCGTTGGTGAAGTTTGCGGCGCGGCTCTCCTCGGTGAGGATGGGCGCGTCGAGCTCGACGCCGACGAGCGACCACGTCCCCGAGGAGATGTAGGCGAAGGAGGCCGACGTCGCGGGGACCGCCGCGACGGCCGACGCGGTGTCGTGCGAGCCCACGGCCACGACCGCCGTCGCCTCCGCCAGGCCCGTGGCCCGCGCGATCCCGGGCAGCAGCCGCCCGACGACGACGCCCGGCTCGACGAGCGGCGGGAACAGCTCGGGGGACAGGCCGAGCGGACCGAAGAGATCGACCGCCCAGGTGCCGGTGGCGGCGTCGAGCAGTCCCGTGGTGGAGGCGTTCGTGGCCTCCGTGCGGCGCTCGCCGGTGAGCCGGTAGGCGAGCAGGTCGGGGATGAGCAGCGCCTGCACGCCGTCCAGCGAGCGCTCCGCAGCCAGCTGGTAGACGGTGTTGAAGCGCAGGAACTGCAGCCCGGTCCGCGCGTAGAGCCGCTCCGGGGGTACGGCCCGATGCACGACGTCGATCACCGCCTCGGTGCGCCCGTCCCGGTAGCTGAACGGCAGGTGGCGGAGCGTGCCGGCGTCGTCGACCAGCCCGTAGTCCACCGCCCAGGTGTCGATCCCGATGCTCGCGATCGTTCCACCCGTTCGGGCCGCGGCCTCGCCTGCCAGGCGGAGACCGGCCAGCACCTCGGCGAACAGAGCCTCGACGTCCCAGCGCAGGGCGCCGCCGAGGAACTGCACCCCGTTGGGGAAGCGGTGCACGGTCGTCAGCTCCGGGCCGGCGTCGGTGAGCCTCCCGAGGATCACGCGCCCGGAGGACGCCCCGATGTCGACGGCCGCGAACACCGCCGGACCACCCGTGGTCGAGCCACCGGCCATGTCAGCGCAGGAACGCGGCAGCGACGCCCGCGTCCACGGGGATGTGCAGGCCGGTGGTGTGCGAGAGCTCGGCGGAGGTCAGGACCGCCACCGCGTTGGCGACGTTCTCCGGCAGCACCTCGCGCTTGAGCAGGGTCCGCTGCGCGTAGTACTCGCCCAGCTTGTCCTCCTCCACGCCGTAGACCGCTGCCCGCTTGGCGCCCCAGCCGCCGGCGAAGATGCCCGAACCGCGGACCACGCCGTCGGGGTTAATGCCGTTGACGCGGACGCCGTAGCCACCGAGTTCGGCGGCGAGGAGGCGGACCTGGTGCGCCTGGTCCGCCTTCGTGGCGCTGTAGGCGATGTTGTTCGGGCCGGCGAACACGGAGTTCTTCGAGGAGATGTAGATGATGTCCCCGCCCATGTCCTGCTCGATCAGCACCTTCGCGGCGGCCTGCGACATGAGGAAGGAGCCCTTCGCCATGACGTTGTGCTGCAGGTCCCAGTCCTTCTCGGTGGTCTCCAGGAGCGGCTTCGAGATGGACAGCCCGGCGTTGTTGACCACGAGGTCCAGGCCGCCGAAGGCGAGGACGGCGGCCTTCACGGCCTCCAGCACCTGCGCCGGGTCCGTCACGTCCGCCTGGACGCCGATCGCGACGTCCGGACCACCGAGTTCCTCGGCGACCGTGGTGGCGCTGTCGATGTTGAGGTCGGCGATGACCACGCAGGCGCCTTCCGCGGCGAGCCGCGTGGCGATGGCCTTGCCGATGCCCGACGCCGCCCCGGTCACCAGGGCGATGCGCCCGGCATGGGACTTCGGCTTCGGCATGCGGGCGAGCTTGGCCTCCTCGAGGGCCCAGTACTCGATGCGGAACTTCTCCGCCTCGTCGATGGGGGAGTAGGTGGAGATGGCCTCGGCACCGCGCATCACGTTGATCGCGTTGAGGTAGAACTCACCGGCGACCCGGGCTGTCTGCTTGTTGGCGCCGAAGGAGAACATGCCGACGCCGGGCACCAGCACGATCGCGGGATCCGCGCCGCGCATGGCGGGGGAGTCCGGCGTGGCATGCCGGTCGTAGTAGGCGGCGTAGTCCGCGCGGTACTCGGTGTGCAGTTCGCGCAGGCGCAGCAGGCAGCTCTCGACGTCGGCGCCGGCCGGGAGGTCGAGGATCAGCGGCTTGACCTTGGTGCGGAGGAAGTGGTCGGGGCAGCTCGTGCCGAGCGCACCCAGCCGGGGGTGGTTCGCCGACGCGAGGAAGTCTAGGACGCGGGGGTCGTCGATGAAGTGGCCCACCTGCGCCCTGTCCGTGGAGGCGAGCCCTCGGATGGTCGGGGCGAGGGCGGCGGCCTTCGCGCGGCGATCTGCCTCGGGCAGCGCGGCGTAGCCCTCGAGGGCCGGTCCGAAGGGCTCCGGCCGGCCGTGCTCGGCGATGTACCGCTCGGCCGTCTCGATGATCTCCAGGGAGTTCGCCTCGGCCTCCGCGGAGGTCTCACCCCACGCGGTGATGCCGTGGCCGCCGAGGATCGTGCCGATGGCCTCGGGGTTCGCGGCCTTGATCGCGGCGATGTCGAGCCCGAGCTGGAAACCGGGACGACGCCAGGGCACCCAGACGACCTTCGACCCGAAGACGGTGGAGGTGAGCGCCTCACCGTCCGCGGCCGTCGCGACAGCGATGCCCGAGTCGGGGTGGAGGTGGTCCACATGGGCTGCGTCGACGAGGCCGTGCATGGCCGTGTCGATGGAGGGTGCCGCCCCGCCCTTGCCGTGCAGGGTGTAGTCGAACGCGGCGACCATCTCGTCCTCGCGCTCCACGCCCGGGTAGACGCTCTGGAGGGCGCGCATGCGGTCGAGGCGGAGGACCGCGAGTCCTGACTCCTTCAGCGTCCCGAGGTCACCGCCGGAGCCCTTGACCCAGAGCAGCTCGACGTCCTCGCCGGTCACCGGGTCGACCCCCCTGCCCTTTGCCGAGGTGTTGCCGCCGGCGTAGTTCGTGTTCCGCTTGTCGGCGCCCAGCCGGTTGGAGCGCTCGATGAGCTCACCGACCGTGGGGTTGGTCGAGGTGGTCATGGGTCCCGTCGTCGTCGTCACTGTCATGCTCCCCATCCGGCCTGCTGGCCGCCCTGTCGTTCGGTGTTGATCCTGTCCTGGTAGCCGGTCTCCCGGTAGGCCGCCATCGGGTCGGCGGGCAGGCCCTTCGACTCGCGCCACTGCGCCAGGGCGGGCCGCACATCCGTGTAGAAGGCGTCCATCAGGATGGCGTTGGCGCCCAGGACGTCGCCGGACTGCTGCGCCGCGGTGAGCGCGGGGCGGTCGACGAGCAGCGCGCGCGCCGTCATCTCCTGCACGTTCAGCACCGAGCGGATCTGGCCGGGGATCTTCTCCTCGAGGTTGTGGCACTGGTCCAGCATCAGCGCGATCCCGCTCGACGGGTCGAGGCCTCCGCCGCGGACCACCTCGGCCATGATGCGGAAGAGCTGGAACGGGTCGGCGGCCCCCACGATGAGGTCGTCGTCGGCGTAGAAGCGCGAGTTGAAGTCGAAGGAGCCGAGCTTCCCGAGGCGGATGAGCTGCGCCACGATGAACTCGATGTTGGTCCCCGGGGCGTGGTGGCCGGTGTCGAGGCAGACGAGCGCCTTCTCGCCGAGCTGCAGGCAGTGCGCGTAGGAGGTGCCCCAGTCGGGGACGTCCGTGTGGTAGAACGCCGGCTCGAAGAACTTGTACTCGAGCACGAGCCGCTGGTCCTCGCCGAGGCGGTCGTAGACCTTCCGCAGCGAGTCCTGGAGCCAGTCCTGACGGGAGCGCATGTCCGCCTGGCCGGGGTAGTTCGAGCCGTCGGCGAGCCAGATCTTCAGGTCCCGGGAACCGGTGACGTTCATGACCTCGATGCACTCGTACATGTGGTCGATCGCCTTGTTCCGCACGGCGGCGTCGCTGTGGGTCAGGCTGCCGAACTTGTAGTCGTCGTCCTGGAAGGTGTTGCTGTTGATGGTGCCCAGCCGCACGCCGTGGTCAGCCGCGTGGGAGGCCAGGATCCCGTAGTCGTCCACCTTGTCCCAGGGGATGTGCAGTGCGACGCTCGGGGCGAGACCGGTCAGCTTGTTGACCATGCCCGCGTCGGCGATCTTCTCCTCGACGGTGCGGGGAGTGCCGGGGGTCGCGAACACCTTGAAACGTGTTCCGGAATTGCCGTAGGCCCAGGAGGGAACCTCGATGGCGAGCTGATCCAGCTCCGCGGCGATGTCGTCGATGACAGTCATGTACTCTCTCCAGCGTCGGAAGGGTGAGCGGCCGCTGCATGCTCCGTGGCACCGCGGGCGGCGAATATTCGGGTGTCGTCACCTGCCCGGAACGGGCCGGGAAGCGACGAGAGGATCGTCGTGCTTTTGAATCGTTTCATTAGCACGTTTCAAAGTTATCCTTGCTCCAGACCGAGTGTCAACAGTCCTGCCGGTCCGGCCGAACCACGGCCGGACCCGAGCGTCGAGGTAGTCGAGGGAACCATGGAGAGCCGACCCGTCAGCATCAAGGACGTCGCCGACCGGGCAGGGGTGGCGGTGGGCACGGTGTCCAACGTGCTGAACCATCCCGCACGCGTCTCGTCCGCCACCCGTGAGCGTGTCCAGGGCGCGATCGACGCGCTCGGCTTCGTGCGGAACGACGCCGCCCGGCAGCTCCGGGCGGGCCAGAGCCGCACCATCGGGCTCGTCGTGCTCGACGTCGGCAACCCGTTCTTCTCCTCCCTCGCCCGCGCCGCGGAGGACTGCGCGGCCGAGAACGGCAGCACCGTGGTGCTCGGCGACAGCGGCCAGGACGCCGATCGCGAGGCCCGCTACATCGACGTCTTCGAGCAACAGCGCGTCCAGGGCATGCTCATCTCCCCGGTCGGCGATGTAGGGCCCCGCGTCGAGGCCCTGCGCACGCGCGGGATGCCGGTGGTGCTGGTGGACCGCACCGATGCGCAGCGGCGCTGCAGCTCGGTGTCCGTGGACGACGTCGCCGGAGGCTACATGGCGGTACGCCACCTCCTCGACGCGGGACGGCGGCGCATCGTGTTCGTGGGGACCCGGGCCGACTACCGCCAGGTGGCCGATCGGCTCGCCGGCGCGCGCCAGGCGGTCGAGGAGCACGACGGCGCGGTCCTCGAGGTCGTCGAGGCCGGGGCCATGACGGTCCTCGCCGGCCGCGACGTCGGCGACGGGATCGCCCAGCGACCCAGGGGGGAACTGCCCGACGGCGTCTTCTGCGCCAACGACCTCCTCGCGATCGGCGTCATGCAGGCTGTGCTGATGATCCACGGCCTGCGGATCCCCGAGGACATCGCCCTCATCGGGTATGACGACATCGACTTCTCGGCCTCCGCGGTGGTCCCGCTGTCGAGCGTCCGCAAGCCGACCACGCTCATGGGGAGAACCGCCGTCGAGCTCCTCCTCGAGGAGATCGAGGGCCCGGCATCGCGGCGCCGCCAGGTCATCTTCGACCCGGAGCTCGTGGAGCGCGGCAGCACCCGGGCGGTGGTCGGCGCCGTCGGCTGACTCCGCGGCACCCGAGGTCACAGGTCGGTCTCGGGCTGTTGACGGTGATGTGGGTCACGCCTACTATTCGAGGTGAACCGATGCTCTGAAACGATTCATTTTTCCTGAGGAGTCGCAGTGACGCACTTCGACGGTGGCAGCGAAGCCACAGATCCGACCGCTCCGGAGCGGGCCTCGGTCCTGAGCCTCAGGGGAGCGCTGAAGACCTTCGGGCCTGTGGTGGCCCTCGCTGACGGCACCATCGACCTCGCCGCCGGTGAGATCCACGCGCTGGTCGGTGAGAACGGGGCGGGCAAGTCCACGCTCGTGAAGATCCTCGCCGGGGTGCACCAGCCCGACGCCGGTGAGTTCCTCGTGGCGGGGCGGGCCGTCAGCTTCCGCAACGTCGCCGACAGCAAGGCCGCCGGCATCTCGGTCATCTACCAGGAACCCACCCTCTTCCCCGATCTCACGGTGGCCGAGAACATCTTCATCGGGCGCCAGCCGAAGGGCCGCTTCGGCCTCATCAGCCGCCTCGAGATGCGCCGGCGCGCCAAGGAGCTGTTCGACCAGCTCGGCGTCCCGATCGACCCGGACCGCGTGGCGGAAGGCCTGTCCATCGCCGACCAGCAGATCATCGAGATCGCCAAGGCCATCTCCCTGGACGCCCGCGTGCTGGTCATGGACGAGCCCACGGCGGCGCTCAGCGGCGTCGAGGTGGAGCGCCTGTTCGCCGTCGCCCGCCGCCTGCGCGACGCCGGCAGCGGCATCCTCTTCATCTCCCACCGCTTCGACGAGGTCTTCGGACTGTGCGACCGCATCACCGTCATGCGCGACGGCACCTACATCGCCACGCACGAGACGGATGCGACGTCGGTCGAGGCGATCGTCCGCGAGATGGTGGGCCGCGACATCGACGCCCTGTTCCCCAAGACCGAGACGCAGGCGGGTGAGGTCGTCCTGCGTGTCCGCGGACTGACCCGGCCCGGTGTCTTCCACGACATCGACTTCGAGGTGCGCGCAGGCGAGATCGTGGCACTCTCGGGCCTCGTGGGGGCCGGGCGCACCGAGGTGGCCCGGGCGGTCTTCGGCATCGACCGCTACGAGTCGGGCACCGTCGAGATGTCCGGGCGGCCGCTGCGGCACAGGGACCCCCGCGCCGCGATCGACGCCGGGATCGGCTTCGTCCCGGAGGACCGGCGCAAGCAGGGACTCGTCATGGACCTGTCCGTCGAGCGCAACACCGCCCTGACGCTCCGGCACTCGCTCGCACGCTTCGGCGTCATCAGCGCCCGCGCCGAGCGTGCGGCCGCCGAGACGTGGGGCAGGCGCCTGCAGGTGAAGGCCGGTTCTCCCGAGCACGCCGTCTCCACCCTGTCCGGTGGCAACCAGCAGAAGGTGGTCCTCGCGAAATGGCTCGCGACGGATCCGAAGCTGCTCATCGTCGACGAACCCACCCGCGGGATCGACGTCGGCACGAAGGCGGAGGTGCACCGGCTCCTGTCCGAGCTCGCCGGGCGGGGGATCGCGATCCTCATGATCTCCTCCGAGCTCCCCGAGGTGCTGGGCATGGCCGACCGCGTGCTGGTCATGCGCGAGGGCCGGATCACCGGCCACCTCGACCGGTCCGAGGCCACCGCCGAGACCGTCATGCACGCAGCCACCGCATCCCTGGAGTCCTCGCGATGAGCCTCGACCGCACGGTAGGCGCGGCTCCCGCGCACCCCACCCCCGGGCACTCCCGTCCTTCGCCGCTCGCCTCCTTCCTCAGGCTCCGCGAACTCCCGGTGATCCTCGCCCTCGTGATCCTCGTGGCGGTGACCGCGGCCCTCAACCCGCTGTTCCTCAGCGAGCAGGGCATCAAGGACCTCCTGCTCAACGCGACCATCCTGATGATCCTCGCCGTCGGCCAGACCCTCGTGATCATCACCCGGAACATCGACCTGTCGGTGGGTTCCATCCTCGGACTCGTGGCCTTCGGCACCGGCAGCATCTTCGTGGCCGCCCCGAACCTGCCGATCATCGCGGTGTTCGTGCTCGGCATGCTGTTCGGCGCGGTGCTCGGAGCCCTGAACGGCCTGCTGATCACCATCGCGAAGGTCCCGGCCCTCGTCATCACGCTCGGCACCCTGTACATCTTCCGCGGCATCAACAACGCCTGGGCGGGCGGGACCCAGTACTTCGCCGGTGACCGCCCCGAGGCGTTCGGCAACCTGTCCGTGGACACGATCCTCGGGTTCCCCGTGATCACCCTGATCGCCGTCGTCGTCGTCGCGATCGTCGCGGTGTACATGCTCGGGACCAGACCCGGCCGCGACCTCTACGCCATCGGCTCCGACCCCGACGCCGCCCGGCTCTTCGGCATCCCCGTCACCCGCCGGGTCCTCCTCGCCTTCGTGGTGAACGGCCTGCTGGCCGGACTGGCGGGCGTGCTGTACGCCAGCCGCTTCAACTCGGTGGGCGCGACGACGGGCTCCGGACTCGAGCTCGACGTCGTCGCAGCGGCCGTGGTGGGCGGCGTCGCGATCTTCGGCGGCAGCGGCACCGTGGTGGGCGCCACGATCGGCGCCCTCCTGCTGACCACCATCACCAGCGCCCTGACGGCCCTGCGGGTGGACAAGTTCTGGCAGCAGGCCATCGTGGGCATCCTCATCCTCGCGGCCGTGGTCATCGACCGCATCGCCAGCGTGCGGTCGGCCCGCAAGCTGCGCATAGCGGAGGCCCGCAATGTCTGATCCGTCGCGTTCCCGGACCGCCGTCGATCCCGAGCAGGGCCCGACGGAGAAACCAGTGAGAGGCAAGCGCATGGCCGCCCCAGGTACGAGGACCTCCGAGGAGAAGAGCACGCGCCGGCCCGCCGCGGGGAAGGCGGACACCACCAAGGTGCTCGCCGTCCCCAAGGGCCGCACGGGCGCCGCGCGGGTCCTGCTCGGACGCGACGCGATCATGATCTACGTGCTCGTCGTCGTCGTGCTCTACGCGAGCATCGCCATCCCGCGCTTCGCCTCGCCCGTCACCGTCGGCTTCCTGCTCCTGGACGTGATCCCCACGCTGCTCATCGCCCTGCCGATGACGCTCGTGATCATCTCCGGCGAGATCGACCTCTCGGTGGCGAGCATCGCCGGGCTCACCAGCGCCCTCATGGGCGTCCTCTGGCAGGGCGGCATGCCGATCGCGCTCGTCCTGGTGATCTGCGTCCTCGCTGGCCTCATGGCCGGCGCGTTCAACGGGGTGCTCATCGCCTATCTCGGTCTGCCGTCCCTCGCCGTCACGATCGGCACGCTCGCCCTGTTCCGCGGCCTCGCCCTCGTGGTGATCGGCGACAACGCGGTGGCGAACTTCCCGCCCGGGCTCACGTCGTTCTTCACCTCGAAGATCGGCGGCACGGGGATCCCCACGGTGATGATCGGCGTGGTGGTGCTGATCATCGCGTTCGCCGTCGTCCTGCACTTCACGCCGTTCGGCCGAGGGCTCTTCGCCCTCGGATACAGCAGGGAGGCCGCGACCTTCGTGGGCATCGACGTGGCCCGCTCCAAGTTCGTGCTCTACCTGGCCACCGGGACCGTCTCGGCGCTCGCCGGCATCTACTGGACGCTCCGCTACTCGAGCGCCCGCAGCGACAACGCGAGCGGACTCGAGCTGGCGGTCATCGCCGCCGTGCTGCTGGGCGGCGTCTCGATCTTCGGCGGCAAGGGGTCCATCCCGGGCGTGCTCGCCGGTGTGCTGCTGATCGGCACCATCAACTACGCGCTCAAACTGGACCGCGTCTCCGAGGTGGTCCTCATCATCGTGACGGGGTCCCTTCTCATCCTCTCCGTGGTGGCGCCGAACATCGCCGCCGCCGTCCAGCGGGCACGCCATGCCAGGCAGGTCCGCGCAGCACCACTTCCCTAGGCCGTCCCCCTGGGGTTGCACCCGGCGTCTGGTTCCCAGCGCCCTTCGAAAGGAAAAACGATGAGGTCTATTCATTCCGGATCCACCCGGCGCCGGGCGGCGTTCGCGGCTCTCGCGACGAGCGCCGCGCTGGTCCTCAGTGCCTGCGGTGGCGGTGCGGCCACCGAGGGTGGCGGCGGCACGGAAGGCGGCGGCGCAGGAGCGGACGGCGAGCAGACGATCACGTTCATCCCCAAACAGCTCAACAACCCCTACACCGACGTGGTGCTGGGCGGCGGCGAGGACGGCGCGACGGAGGCCGGGTTCGTCTCCTCCGAGGTGGTCGGCCCGCTGGATGCCAGCGCCTCCAGCCAGGTGTCCTTCATCAACGCCGAGACGCAGCGCGGCACCAACGTGATCGTGATCGCCGCCAACGATCCCGACGCCGTCGGGCCCGCCCTCGAGGAAGCCCGCACCGCGGGTGCCAAGATCGTCGCGTTCGACTCCGACACCAACCCCGATTACCGCGACCTCTTCGTCAGCCAGGTCAACGCCAAGGACGTGGCCCTGATTCAGCTCGAGCTCATCTCGGAGCAGATCGGCGGCGAGGGCGAGATCGCGATCCTCTCGGCCACCGCCAACGCCACCAACCAGAACGAATGGATCAAGTTCATGGAGGAGGAGCTCGCCGCCAACCCCGACTACGCGAACATCGAGCTCGTGGCGAAGGTGTACGGCGACGACGACGACACCAAGTCCTTCCAGGAGGCCCAGGGCCTGCTGCAGGCCTACCCGGACCTCAAGGGCATCATCTCGCCGACGACGGTGGGCATCGCCGCGACGGCGCGGTACCTCTCCACGTCGGAGTACAAGGGCAAGGTGGCGCTGACCGGGCTCGGACTGCCGAACGAGATGCGGCCGTTCGTCAAGGACGGCACGGTCTCCGAGTTCGCCCTCTGGGACCCGGCACAGCTCGGCTACGTGGCGGCCTTCGCGGGCAAGGCGCTGGCCGACGGCTCGATCACCGGCGAGGTCGGCGACTCCTTCGAGGCCGGTGAGCTCGGCGAGCGCGAGGTCGGCGAGGGCGGGATCGTGCTGGTGGGCCCGCCCACCGTGTTCAACGCGGAGAACATCGACGACTACGACTTCTAGTCGCACGGGCGGGGCGCTCCTTCCGGGCGCCCCGCCCTCGTCCGTCCCCCTGCCCCCGTCCCGCCCGTCCCAGGAGCACCCATGACCAGCGACTCCCCGGTCTCGTCCTCCGCCCCGCTCGCGCTGTCCGGACTGCTCGAGCCGATCCGCCGCCGTCCTACCCGGCTCGGGCTCGTCTCGGGCGGGCTCGGCGCGTACTGGCCGCAGTTCCCCGATCTCCTGCCGCAGCTGCAGGAATCGGCCCGCTACGTCACCGATCGGTTCACCGCGCTCGACGCCGACGTGACCGACGTCGGCTTCGTCTCCGACGCCCGCGAGGCGGCGGTGGCCGCCGAGCAGCTGAGGCGCGCGGACTGCGACCTGATCGTCATCTTCCTCACCACCTACCTGACGTCGTCGATGGTGCTGCCGATCGCGCAGCGCTCCCAGACCCCGGTCCTCGTGATCGACCTGCAGCCCACCGAGGCCATGGACCATGCCAATTTCGACACCGGCAAGTGGCTCGCGTACTGCGGCCAGTGCCCGGTGCCCGAGGTCGCGAACGTCTTCAGGCGCGCCGGCATCCCGTTCCGGTCGGTGTCCGGGTACCTCACGCAGGAGTCCGCGTGGGAGCGCATCGACCAGTGGGTCCACGCGGCAGCGGTGCGCGGCAGGCTGCGGCACGCCCGCCACGGGCTCATGGGGCACGTGTACCCGGGCATGCTCGACGTCTCCACCGACTCCACCACCGTCTCGACGACGTTCGGCTCGCACGTGGAGGTGGTCGAGTTCGACGACCTGCGCGAGTTCGTCGGTGAGGTGACGGACGGGCAGGTCCGCGAGCGCATGGCGTTGGCCCGCAGCCTCTTCACCGTGGACGGGTCGGTGGACGACGACGACTTCGCGTGGGGCGCGAAGGTCTCGGTGGGGCTCGACCGGCTCGTCACGGAGTTCGACCTCGACTCCCTCGCCTACTACCACCGCGGCCTCGCGGGGGAGCAGCACGAACGCCTCGGGGCGGGAATGATCCTCGGTGCCTCGATCCTCACCGCGCGTGGCGTCCCCATGGCGGGCGAGTACGAACTGCGGACCTCCATCGCCATGCTGGCGGCGCAGGCCATGGGTGCCGGCGGCTCCTTCACGGAGATCCAGGCGCTCAACTTCTTCGACAACGTGGTGGAGATGGGCCACGACGGACCGGCCCATCTCGCGGTCAGCGCCGCCGACCCCCTGCTGCGCGGGCTCGGGGTCTACCACGGCAAGCGCGGCTGGGGCGTCTCGGTGGAGTTCGACGTGCGCCACGGGCCCGTCACCACGTTCGGGATCGGCCAGGACCCGGACGGCTCCTACGTCTTCGTGACCTCCGAGGGCACCGTGGTGCCCGGCCCGCTGCTCACGATCGGCAACACGACCTCCCGCGTGGACTTCGGCGGGGACCCCGGACTGTGGGTGGACGAGTGGAGCCGGACGGGCATCGGCCACCACTGGGCGCTGTGCGTGGGCCACCGCGCAGGCGACGTCCGGGCGGCGGCGTCCCTCCTCGGCGTCGAGCACCGCCACGTGACTCTCTGACTTTTTCTCGACCGACGTAGAACGGAGATCCATGGAACGCGTGTGCTTCCAGTTGCAGGTCCGCCCCGAGCGGATCCCCGAGTACCGCGAACGCCACGCGGCCATCTGGCCGGACATGGCACGGGCCCTGAAGGACACCGGGTGGAACAACTACTCGCTGTTCCTGCGCCCGGACGGGCTGCTGATCGGGTACGTGGAGTGCGAGGACTTCGCCGCCTCCCAGGCCGCCATGGCGGGTACCGAGGTCAACGCGCGGTGGCAGGCGGAGATGTCCCCGTTCTTCGTGGCGCTGGAGGGCCGGCCGGACGAGGGCTTCGTGCGGCTCGAGGAGGTCTTCCACCTCGAGGACCAGCTGTAGGGCTCCCCTTCACCTGATCGGCGTCGCGCCCCCGGGGCCATCCACCGCGGCGGTGCGGCCGCTTCAGGGGTTCAGCGCAGGGGCGGCGGGGAAACGGGCGTCGTCACCGGTCCCTGCCGATCCCGACACGTAGTCTTCGCAGTGATGGGGCGAGGCCGGAGGCTTCGATGCGTGCGGGCAGCCGGCGGCAAGGCGTGGGTGAGCCTGCGTCCGGATGGCATCCAGCACCTGCAGTGGGTGGAGGGATCCGTGATCTCCGGCCGCGACGCGGCCCATGGCCTCACGACGAGGTCCTCGCCGGAGGGGCCCGGACGGCGGTGCGCCCGACTGGCTGCTTCACCTCCGAGGACGAGGCAGTCGCCTGGATCGCACGGCGCATAGCGGCGCTCACGGCATCACCGCGGCACGAGTCATGCTGAGAAGCCGCCACTGTCCGTCGCCCGGTCCACCCTGCCTTCTGTCTCCGCATGCGTGCAGCGGACTCATGCCGTTGAAGTGGCGTCCGGCATCCCGCGGCGCGGTGACGTCGACAGTACCTCCTATTGCTAAGTACCGGTACCTAGTGTTACGTTGTAGCGGTACCAAGCGACGCTGAGTAGTTGGAGGGGCACCATGAGCAAGCAGGCGACGGAGATGCTCAAGGGCACCCTCGAAGGGATCGTCCTGGCCATCCTGGCCGGCCGGTCGGCATACGGGTACGAGATCACCACGTGGCTCCGGGATCAGGGGTTCACGGACATCGCGGAGGGGACCATCTACGCGCTCCTCATCCGCATCGAACAGCGGGGACTCGTGGACGTGGAGAAGGTCCCGTCCGAGAAGGGCCCGCCGCGGAAGGTGTACTCGCTCAACGCACAGGGGCAGGAATACCTCAATGAGTTCTGGAGGACCTGGAGCTTCCTCTCGGACCGGCTCGAACAGCTCCGCGACGAAGGGGCATGACCATGTGGATAGAGAAGATCGTAGGGGACCTCGGCGACAAGAAGCGCTACAGGGAGTACAGGGAACGCGTCCGGCAGCTGCCCGAGGGCTACCGTGAGGCAGCGCTCGCACTCGAGCGCTATCTCCTGAACCTCGGCCCGAGCGGTAACGGGGAGAGCCTCATCGCGATGCTCACCGATCTCGCGGACCTGCTCGAGCAGAGCGTCGCGGCGGGAACACCGATCCGGGACGTCGTCGGCGCGGACCCGGCGGAGTTCGCCGATTCGTTCATGGAGAACTACGACGGCGGGAGCTGGATCCGCAAGGAACGGAACCGCCTCGCCAGGGCCATCGACGAGGCGGAGCGGGGAGGCGCGCGATGAGCACACCGGCCACGGCCATCGAGGTGCGGGGCCTCGAGAAGTCGTACAGGGAGGTCCACGTGTTGCGCGGGGTCGATTTCGCCGTCGCACGCGGCAGTATCTTCGCGCTGCTCGGCTCCAACGGCGCCGGCAAGACCACCGTGGTGAAGATCCTGTCCACGCTGCTCTCCGCGGACGCCGGGAGCGCCGGCGTCAACGGCTTCGACGTCGCCGCGCAGGCGGCCGAGGTCCGGGAGTCGATCAGCCTCACCGGACAGTTCGCGGCCGTCGACGAAGTGCTCAGCGGACGCGAGAACCTCGTGCTCGTCGCGAAGCTGCGGCACCTGAAGGACCCGGGCACGATCGCCGACGACCTGCTGCAGCGCTTCGCGCTGACCGAGGCGGGTACCCGCAAGGCGGCGACCTACTCGGGCGGCATGCGCCGCCGCCTGGACATCGCTATGAGCCTGATCGGCCGCCCGCCGGTCATCTTCCTCGACGAGCCGACCACGGGCCTCGACCCCGAGGCGAGGCTCGAGGTGTGGCGGGCGGTCCGTGAGCTGGCCGGGCAGGGCACCACGGTGCTGCTGACCACCCAGTACCTCGACGAGGCCGAGCACCTCGCCGACCGCATCGCGGTCCTGCACGAGGGCCGGATCATCGCCGATGGCACACTCGCCGACCTCAGGCAGCTCCTTCCACCCGCCCGCATCGAGTACGTCGAGAAGCAGCCCACCCTCGAGGACGTGTTCCTCGCGATCACCGGCACCGCAGGCACCGCGGCGGACCAGCGGACCCGGAAGGACTCCTGATGAGCACGCACTTCGTCGGTGACACCGCCGCCCTGACCGGCAGGTCCCTGCGCCACATCACCCGCAGCATGGACACGATCGTGACGACGGCGATCATGCCCGTGGCGATCATGCTCCTGTTCGTCTACGTGCTGGGAGGGGCGATCGACACCGGGTCCACCTCCTACGTGAACTACCTGCTGCCCGGTGTCCTGCTCATCACGATCGCCTCCGGCGTCGCGTACACCGCCTACCGGCTGTTCCTCGACCTGCAGAGCGGCATCTTCGAGCGCTTCCAGTCCATGCCCATCGCCCGCTCCAGCATGCTGTGGGCGCACGTCCTCACCTCGCTCGCCGCGAATCTCGTGTCGCTGGCGATCGTCATCGGCGTCGCGCTCCTCATGGGCTTCCGCTCGTCGGCCGGTCTCGGCGCCTGGCTCGGGGTCGCGGGCATACTGGTGCTCTTCACCCTGGCCCTGACCTGGATGGCGGTGATAGCGGGCCTGTCCGCCAAGACCGTCGACGGCGCGAGCGCGTTCTCCTACCCGCTGATCTTCCTCCCGTTCGTCAGTTCGGCCTTCGCCCCCACGGACTCCATGCCCGGACCGGTGCGCTGGTTCGCGGAGAACCAGCCGGTCACCTCGATCGTCGACACCATCCGGAACCTGCTCGCACAGCAGCCGGTGAGCAGCGACATCTGGACCGCCCTGGCATGGACCCTCGGCCTCCTGGTCCTGGCCTACGCCGCGGCGACCATCACCTACCGGCGCAGGACCGCCTGAACCCGGGCTGTCGTCGGGGCCCTCATCGGCCCCGGAACCGGGGTCGAGCCCCGGGGACCGCTCTGCTCTGAGCAGAGCGGTCCCCCATCCGGCGTCGACGGGACTACAGTTCGACTGCATGGGCGAGATCCTGTACTTCCCGACACCTGCAACCACCGCACGACGGCGGGACACCCCGCCGCGGGAGCAGCACAGGCCGGCCGGGCCTCCGGAAACCGTCGGACGGGGACGCGAACCGCTCCTGCGCGAGGCGTACGGCGACGTGCTGCGGGAGCTCCGCCAGAACCGCGGTGAGCGGCTGACGGATGTGGCAACCCGCGCGGCCATCTCGCCGCAGTACCTCTCGGAGATCGAACGCGGACGCAAGGACGCCTCCTCGGAGATCCTCGCGGCCGTCGCCCGGTCGCTCGGCGTCACGGTACGGACGCTCAGCTCGCATGCCACGACGCGGATGGCGCAGGGCGGCTCGCCCCGGGTGAACCTCGCCGCCTGACCCTGCCCGAACCGTGAGCCGCCCCTACGCCGGCAGCTCCGTCTTCCGGTACTCGACCACGTGGTCGACCACCCCGTAGAGCACCGCCTGTCCGGCGTCGAGGACGAGGTTCCGGTCCGTGTCCCGCCGGATGTCCTCCACGGTCCTGCCCGTGTGGCGGGCCAGGAGCTCGTCGAGCAGGGCCTTGATCCGCTCCACCTCGTCGGCCTCGAGGATCAGGTCCGGGATGGTGCCCCGTCCCGTCTCGATGGTCGGCTGGTGCAGCACCACACGCCCCCGCGGCAGGATCGAGCGGGCACCGTGCTCACCACCGGCGAGCAGCACCGCCGCGGTGAAGGTCGCCTGCCCGATGCACGTGGTGCGGACCGGCGGAGTGACGTACTGCATCGCGTCGTACACGGCCAGCATCGCGCTGATGGACCCGCCCGGTGAGTTGATGTACAGGTCGATCGGCAGCGACGCGCTCACGGACTCCAGGTGGAGCAGCTGCGCGATGAGCGCGTTGGCCACACCGTCGTCCAGTGGCGTACCGAGGTAGATGATCCGCTCGGACAGCAGGCTGCTGTAGACGTCGAGGGTCTGCTGCGACCCGTTGCCGTGCCGCACCGTGACGTAGGGAATGGTGTAGGCGCTCATCGCACGGCCCCCAGACTGACGGCCGGGCGGCGGCCGGGCCGGATGTCGTCGAGATGGTCGATGATCCGGTCCACGAACCCGTAGTCGCGGGCCTGCGCCGCCGTGAACCACCGGTCGCGCTGCGAGTCGGCGGTGATCCGGGCCACCGGCTGTCCGGTGTCCGCGGCGATGAGCCCGAGCACGGTGTCCCGCGTGTGGCGGAGGTCCTCGGCCTGGATGGCGATGTCCATCGCGGTCCCGCCGATCCCTCCGGATCCCTGATGGAGCAGGACACGCGCGTGCGGCAGGGCGAACCGCTTGCTGTGCGTGCCGGCGCTCAGGAGGAACTGCCCGGCGCTCAGCGCGAGGCCCAGCACCACGGTGGAGACGTCGTTCGGGATGAGGCGCATGACGTCGCGGATGGCGAGCATCGCGGGCACCGAACCGCCGGGGGAGTTGATCCACAGGCTGATGTCGCGCTGCGGGTCCTCGGCGGAGAGCAGCATCAGCTGCGTGCACAGCCGGTTGCCACCCTCCTGGTCCAGCTCGGTGCCGAGCAGCAGGATCCGGTGGCCCATGAGTTGCTGGGTCAGGGTGTCGTCGAGGGATGTGGGTCTGCGTTCATCAGTCATGACCCCACCCTCGTCCCGGTGTCCTGCCCGGACAATGGCGCGCTGCCGAGGGCGGATCTGCTGCCGGCTGCTGACGACCCGAGGGGAACCGGGGGCCTCCCGCTCGGCTGTCGGGCAGGAGTACAGTGTCGCCACCACGTTCAGAGGAATCACCAGCGGACCAGAGCCCGGGAGGCGATGTGGACCACGTCATCGTCGACGCTCATCCCCTGTCCATCGACGAGGTCCTGTCCGTCGTGGCCGGCGCGGAGGTGAGGATCGGCGACGCCGCACGGGCGCGGATCGCCGCCGGCCGCGCACTGATCGACGAGGCGCTGGCATCGGGGACGTCCATCTACGGCCTCACCACGAACGTCGGTCATGGCAAGGACCAGCAGATCCGCCACGAGGAACGCGAACGGCAGCAGCACATGCTGGTGGCCACGCATGGAGGCGCGTTCGGTCCGCCGCTCGCACCGGAGATCGTCCGCGCGGCGATGATCGTGCGCGTCAACGGCATGGCGCGGGGCGGCTCCGGGGCCGGTCTCGCGGCAGCCGAGACCCTGGTGTCCATGCTCAACGCAGGAGTCCATCCGGTCCTGCCCTCGACGGGGTCCGTCGGGGCCGCGGACGTCGGCCATATGGCAGGCATCGCGCAGGTGGCCGTGGGGACCGGCACGGGGGAGTACGACGGCGAGACCCTCCCGGGCGGGGAGGCGCTCCACCGTGCGGGGATCCCCCCGCTCCGGCTCGACGGGAAGGACGGCCTCGCGCTGATCTCCTCCAACGGGGTCTCCATCGGGCATGGTGCCCTCGTGACCGCCCAGGTCGCGCGGATCGCCGATGCCGCCGACGAGGCCGCAGCCCTGTCCCTCGAGGCGACGGGCGGCAATCCGTCCATCGTGCTGCCGGCCGTCGGCCGTGCCAAACCCTACCGCGGGCAGATCGCTGCTGCGGCGCACATCCTGGACCTCCTGCAGGGCGGCGCGCTGATGGACGCCACGGGACCACGGTCCGTCCAGGACCCGCTCTCGTTCCGGGTGGTCCCGCAGGTCCACGGCGCTCTGCGGGAATTCCTCGGCACCACCCAGCGGGCCGTGGACGTGGAGCTGAACTCCGCGAGCGACAACCCCCTGGCCGACGTCGACACCGGTACCGTGATCAGCAACGGCAATTTCCACCCGATGGTCATGGCGGTGTCCTTCGACGCCCTGCGCGTGGCCCTCGTCCATGCAGGGCAGCTCAGCGAACGGCGTATGAGCCACCTGTGGGACGCGGTCATGGACGTCCTGGACCACGGCGCTCCACCGCTGCCGATGGGCCCGGCGTCCCTGCCGGGCATCCAGCTCCGGTACGCGGCGTCGGCCTCCTTCACGGCCCTCAGGCAGTCGGCCGCTCCCGCGACGCTGGACTCGACCGTCCTGGACCGGGGCATCGAGGATCACGCCACGGGCGCGGTCCTGACGGTCAGGAGGACCGAGGAAGCCGTCGGACTCCTCGCGGACCTCCTCGCGGTCGAGGTGCTGCTGGCGGTCGACCTGCTCGACCTGTCGATTCCCATCCGCCTCGGCGTCGGGGCCACCCGGGCGGCGGAACTGGCCCACGGCTCGGCCGTGGGAGCTGCATCAGCGGCGGAGGTCCACCGCAGGCTGAGGGAGAGCTTCCCGGCGCATCAGTAACTCCCCGGTGCGCCGTCGTCGGAGGCCGGGATGAACGCGGCGGCCAGGGCCTCGGAGCCGCGGGCGAGGAGGGCGACGTCGGCGCCGACCAGGATGAAGGACGCCCCGCCGTCGAGGTAGTGGCGCGCCGTCGTGGGGTTGAAGGCGTTGACGCCGGACGGTTTCCCGGACCGGGCGGCCGCGACGAGGCAGTGCTCGACGGCGGCGCGGACCTGCGGGTGTTCCTGCTGGCCGAGCAGTCCCATGGACGCGGCGAGGTCGGAGGGGCCGACGAAGATCGCGTCGACGCCGTCGACCGCGAGGATGCCCTCCACCGCCTCGACGGCTGCCGTCGACTCGATCTGCACGGTGACACTGATCGTCGCGGACGCACCCATCAGGTACTCGGGGACACGGTTCCAGCGGGCGGCGCGCGCCAGGGCGGAACCGACGCCGCGGACACCTCCGGGCGGGTAGCGGGTGGCAGCGACGGCGGCCTCGGCGTCCGCGACGGAGTTGACCATCGGGATCAGGAGGTTCTGGACGCCCAGGTCCAGGTACTGCTTGATGAGCACGGTGTCATTGACGGGCGGCCGGACGAGCGTGTGCACCGGGTAGCCGTGGACGGCCTGCAGTTGGGCGAGGATCGACTCGAGGCCGTTGGGGCTGTGCTCCGCGTCGACGAGCAACCAGTCCAGTCCGGACCCGGCGCAGATCTCGGCGACGAGCGGGCTGCCCGAGCACACCCACATGCCGGCGAGCGGCCGGTCGGCGGCGGCCAGTGCGCCGGCGAAGGTGGGGCCTAGGCGAAGCGGCATGTCACAGCTCCCAGGGGTCCGTAGTCGGCGTGCACGGTATCGCCCTTCTCCACCCAGAGCGGGCGCGTGAAGGACCCGGCGAGGATGATCTCGCCCGCCGTCAGCCCGTCACCGTGGGCGGCGATCTTGTTGGCCAGCCAGTGCACACCGGCGGCCGGGTGATCCAGGACCCCCGCGGCCACCCCGGTCTCCTCCACCACCTGGTTCTTGTAGAGGATCGCGGAGACCCAGCGGAGGTCGACGGCGTCGGGCCGTACAGGCCTGCCGCCGACCACCATGGCGCCCATGGCGGCGTTGTCGGAGATGGTGTCCACGATGGTGCGGCCCTCCATCTCGATGCGCGAGTCGAGGATCTCCAGGGCCGGCACCACGTAGTCGGTGGCGTTGAGGACGTCGAAGATCGAGCAGCCGGGCCCGGCGAGGTCGTTCTTCAGCACGAACGCGAGCTCCACCTCGACCCGCGGCTTCGTGTAGGCGTCCCACGCCACGGAGCAGCCGGTCTCGAGGACCATGTCGTCGAAGATCGCCCCGTAGTCCGGCTCGGTGATGCCCGTGGCCGCCTGCATCGCCCTGCTGGTCAGCCCGATCTTCCGGCCCACGAGCGTGCGGCCGGCGTCCTCGTTGCGCTGCCGCCAGAGCCGCTGCACGGCGTAGGAGTCCTCCACCGTCATGTCGGGGTAGCGGGCGGTCAGCAGCGGCACCGGCGTGCGTGTACGGGCGGCGTCGAGCAGTTCGTCGGCGATGGCACTGATGGCCTGGGTGTCGAGCATCGGCGTCCTTTCCGTCGGTGGGGGCCTGGTCAGAGTTGGGAGCCGAGCTTGAAGCCCTCGGCAGGGGTGCCGCCGTCATCCCTGCGCGTGTAGGAGAAACCGTCCGCGCCGACCGTGACCGCCATCTCGCTCCTGTCCTCGCGTTGGACGACGGGCTGCGGATTGCCGTCGAGATCGAGCACGAGGGACGCCTCCGAGTACCAGGACGGGACGACGGCGTTGCCCCACCAGTCGCGGCGCTGGTTGTCGTGGACGTCCCAGGTGATGGTGGGGTTGTCCGGGTCGCCCGTGTAGTAGTCCTGGCAGTAGATCTCGATGCGGTGACCGTCGGGGTCCAGGATGTACAGGTAGAACGCGTTGGAGACGCCGTGCCGGCCGGGTCCGCGCTCGATGCGGTCGGAGATGCGCAGGGCGCCCATCTTGTCGCAGATCTGGATGATGTTGTGCTTCTCGTGGGTGGCGAACGCGACGTGGTGCATGCGGGGACCGTTGCCGCCGGTCAGGGCGGTGTCGTGCACGGTCTGCTTGCGGTGCATCCACACGGCATAGGTGACGCCGTCGGAGTCCTGGATGTCCTCGGAGACGCGGAAACCGAGGTCCTCCAGGTAGGCACGTCCCCGCGGCACATCGGGGGTGACCTGGTTGAAGTGGTCCAGGCGTACCAGCTCGCCGGCCGAGTAGAGGTCGTAGCGCTGGGTGAGGCGCTCCACGTGCTCGACGTCGTAGAAGAACTCGTACGGGAAGCCCAGCGGGTCCTCGACGCGGACCGAGTCGCCCACGCCCCTGGTGAAGCCGTCCCGGCGCCGCTCCGTGCGGCAGCCGAGCTCGCGGTAGTACGCCTCGGCGGCGTCGACCTCCGCGGGTGACTTCACGCGGTACGCGAAGGCGGCGACGGCGGCGACCGGTCCTTTTCGCAGCACGAGGTTGTGGTGGATGAACTCCTCGAGCGAGCGGAGGTAGATGGTGTTCTCGTCTTCCTCGGTGACGTGCAGGCCGAGGACGTCGACGTAGAACTCACGGGACGTCGCGAGGTCGGTGACCACGATCTCCATGTACGCGCAGCGCACGATGTCCGGGGCGGGAACCGAGGGCGTGGGGATGGGGTTGGCCATGGGGAATCTCTCTTCGTCGAGCGGAAGGGTGGGTCAGCCTTCGTTGGCTGCGGAGTCGTCGATGCTGCCGAATTTCGGCGTGTGGACGGTGCCGAGGGTGATGTGCACGGCCTGCTGGTCGGTGTAGAAGTCGATGGAACGGTAGCCGCCCTCGTGGCCGAGCCCGGAGGCCTTGACACCGCCGAAGGGCGTGCGGAGGTCGCGGACGTTGTGGCTGTTGAGCCACACCATCCCGGCCTCGACGCTCTGGGCGAAGGTGTGGGCGCGGGTCAGGTCCTTCGTCCACACGTAGGCCGCGAGTCCGTAGCGGGTGTTGTTGGCCAGCTCCAGGGCCTCTTCGTCGGTGTCGAAGGGGGTGATGGCGACGACGGGGCCGAAGATCTCCTCCTGGAAGATCCGCGCATCGGGGGAGACGTCCGCGAACACCGTGGGGGCGATGTAGTTGCCGTGCGGGAGGTGCTCCGGGCGTCCGCCGCCGGCGAGCAGGCGGCCCTCGGTCTTGCCGATCTCGACATAGGAGGCGACCTTCTCGAAGTGCTCGGGGTGCACCAGAGCACCGACCTCTGTCTTGGGGTCGTGCGGGTCGCCGACCACGATGGTCCTCGCCCGCGCGGCGTACTTCTCGCAGAACTCCTCGTACACGGGACGCTCCACGAGGATGCGGGATCCGGCGGTGCAGCGCTCCCCATTGAGGGAGAACACCCCGAACAGGGCCGAATCGATCGCGGCATCGATGTCGGCGTCCGCGAACACGACGCAGGGCGACTTCCCTCCGAGCTCCATCGAGAGTCCCTTGAGGTTGGCCGCGGCGTTCCGGAAGATCGTCTGACCCGTGGTGGTCTCGCCCGTGAAGGAGATCAGGGGCACGTCGGGGTGCTTCACGAGGGCGTCCCCGGCTTCCTCCCCGAGTCCGTTGACGAGGTTGAACACGCCGTCGGGCAGCCCGGCGTCCTTGAAGATCTGCGCCCAGAGCGACGCGGAGAGGGGGGTGAACTCGGCGGGCTTGAGGACCACCGTGTTACCCGTGGCCAGGGCGGGGGCAAGTTTCCAGGACTCCAGCATGAAGGGCGTGTTCCACGGGGTGATGAGCCCGGCGACGCCGATGGGCTTGCGGTTCACGTAGTTGATCTGCGAACCGGGGACCTTCATCGCGTCGTCGAACTGCGCCACGATCAGGTCCGCGAAGAAGCGGAAGTTCTCGGCCGCCCGCAACGCCTGGCCCTTCGCCTGGGTGATGGGCAGGCCGGTGTCGAACGTCTCCAGCTCGGCGAGCCGTGCCTCCTGGGCCTCCACGGCATCGGCGATCCGGTTCAGCACCCGGGCGCGCTCACGGGGCTTCATCCGCGGCCACGGGCCGTTCGTGAACGCCTCGCGGGCGGCGGCGACGGCGAGGTCGATGTCCTCCTGCTGCCCGGCGGCCGCCGTGGCGTAGGGGGTGTTGGACACGGGGTCGAGGACGTCGAACGTGGCCCCGTTCACGGAGTCCACGAAACGGCCGCCGATGTAGTGCTGGATGGAGGAGGGCAGCCCCTCGGGGATGTACTGCTCGGTCGCGGTGCCGGTGGTGGTCATCGGTGGGTCCTCACGGTGGTTCTGGACGGTGGTCTGGGCGTGCGTGCGGTCAAGGGCGGGTGTCCTGGGCGTGCGCCAGGTAGGCGTCGAGGGTGGCGCTGCGATGGGCGCGGGCCGAGCGCTCGATGGCGTCGGCGTCGGCGCCCGCCTCGATGAGCACGAGCAGGGCGTCGTGCTCCTCGACCGATGCGCGGGCACGGCCCGGGACGAAGCGGAAGGTCGAGGACCGCAGGGACGCCAGCCGGTTCCAGCCGCGGTGCACGAGGTCGAGGATGTGCGGGTTCGGGCAGTGCTCGAAGAGGATGGCGTGGAAGTCCTGGTTCAGCCGCGTGAACCGCACCGGGTCGAAGTGCTCCAGGCAGGTGCGCATCTCCTCATTGACGGCACGGGCACGGACGATGTCCTCCGGCCCGATGAGCGGGGCGGACAGGGCCGTCGCGGCACCTTCGACGAGGCTCAGGGTCTGCATCGTGTAGAGGTACTCGGTGGGATCGATGCCCGCGACGGTGGCTCCCACGTTGCGCTGGAAGGTCACCAGGCCCTCCGCCTCGAGGCGGCGGATGGCCTCCCGGACGGGCACGACGCTCACGCCGAGGTCCTGCGCGATCGCCGCAAGGACGAGGCGGTGCCCGGGCGGGTAGGTGCCGTCCACGATCCGCGCCGTCACGGCGGTGTAGGCCCGCTGCGACTTGCTGCCTTCCGCGGTGTCCTGCGGGGTCCCGGCCACCTCAGTCACCGGACCGGCCCGCCTGCCATGTCTCGTACCGTGCCCGCCAGGCGGCGTTCAGCGGATACAGGCCGTCCACGCCGTGCCCCTCGGCGACCATGAGGGCGATGAACGTCTCCTCGCGTTCCTGCGCGACCGAATCCTCCGCGAGCTCGACGGCGAGGGCGGGCGGGATCACGAGGATGCCGTCGGCGTCGGCCACGATGATGTCGCCGGGCTGGACGGTGGTTCCGCCGCAGGCGATGGTCACGTCGGTGTCCCACGGGATGTGGCGGCGGCCGAGCACGGCAGGGTGCGGGTTGGCGTAGAAGGTGGGCATGTCCATCGCGGCCACCGTCGCGAAGTCCCGGACGCCACCGTCGGTGATGATCGCCGCGGCTCCGCGCACTTGGGCGCGCAGCGCGAGGATGTCCCCGACGGTGCCGGTGCCCTTCTCTCCGCGGGCCTCCATCACGAGGATCTCGCCCTCGTTCACCGTGTCGATCGCCCTCTTCTGGGCGTTGTAGCCTGCACCGTGCTGCTTGAAGAGGTCCTCGCGGTTGGGGACGTAGCGCAGGGTGCGGGCGAGGCCGACGACGCGCTGCCCTGGCCGGGTGGAGGTCAGGCCGTCGATGCTGACGTTGTTCAGGCCGCGCTTGCGCAGCTGGGAGGAGAGCGTGGCGGTGGAGACGCTCTCGAGCGTCGCCTTCAGCTCGGGTGTCAGCACCACCTGCGGCCCGGCCACGGGCAGCCCTGCGGCCTCGCGCGACCCGTAGGCCTCCTCGCGCTGGACGTCGTCGGCCCGGGGCCGGGCCCCGAAGTCGCCCAGCGGCGTCGCGCCCTCGCTCACGCGGGTACTGAGCCGCCCGGTGGAGAGAGCGCCCGCGCCGACCTCGACCTCGAGGACGTCACCCGGGACCGCGACGGAGGCCCCGGCGGGTGTGCCGGTGAGGATGATGTCGCCGGGTTCGAGGGTCAGCAGCTGCGACAGGTCCGCGACGAGCCGGGAGAACGGGAAGAGGAGGTCGGCCGTCGTGTCGTCCTGCACGAGGGTGCCGTTGAGCCAGGTGCGGATCCTGAGGTCCCCGGGGTCGACGGCATCGGCGGGCAGGAGGCCGGGACCGACGGGTGTGAAGCCGTCGCCGCCCTTCGAGCGCAGGTTCGAGCCCTTGTCGGCGTAGCGCAGGTCGTAGACGCCGAGATCGTTGCTCGCGGTGACCCATCCGACATGGCGCCAGGCATCGGCGGGGGAGACCCGGCGGGCGGACGTGCCGATGACGAGCGCGATCTCGCCCTCGAACCCGAGCAGCTCGCAGCCGGCCGGTCGCTCGACGGCGGACCCGGACAGGGCGAGCGACGATGACGGCTTCAGGAAGTAGGACGGTTGCTCGGGCGTGCGGCCGCGCTGGGCGGCCCGGCTGGGGTAGTTGATGTGGACCGCGATGACCTTGCGGGCAGCGGCCAGAAGCCGATCGTCAACCAGTTCCACCCGCGACTCCTCATCGAGTACCAAATCGTATACGAAGGGTAGGCAGGCGGTCGAGGGCGCGTCAAGGGGCGGATGCTTTTCGCACGGCGTCGTCGTCGTTCCCTGCTCGAGCCCGGTCAGGACCGGACAGGCGGTCGACCTGTCGCAGACCACACCGACACTGCCGGGATCGGGCGACACCCGCCCGGCGACGGGTGGCACCAGGAAGCCGCCAGTAGATCGAGGGGGTGGTCTCACGTCTCAGGCGGATGCTTCCTGCGCTCCTCCTCTCCCTGTCGGCTTGCAATCTGAATGCCGCCGCGTCTCCCTGTGAGCCTCCCGACGGGAGCAGGCCTGCCCCGGCTGACGGGACGCTGATGGGTGTGAACCCGGAGTGGGGTCGGGAGACTCTCGCCCAGTGTGCGGAGGAGCTGGGCCGGCACCCTGCAGTGGCTGTCACCTTCGCGGACTTCCCCTTCGCCGGCGGTGCGCACGAAGCGCTGCCCGGCGCGGCGGGGTTCTCCGACCTAGACGTCACCGGTGACGGAGTCCTGACGTCCGATGACGATCCCTACGCGCCCTATCATCCGGGGGGCGACGCCGTCGACTGGGTGGGCATGTCCCTCTACCACTGGGGCAGCACCTACCCCTGAACATCAAACGCGTCTGGTGGGACCAGGTCTTCCACCCCGAGGACTGGACGGCGGTGGAGGATGCGGCCATACGGTCCGAATTCACCGCGGCGCTCCCCGACTGGTATCGCTTCGCCGGGGAGCCTCCGACCTGCGGTGGGCCTCTGGCGTAGACCCGCGCCCGCCTCCAGCACACGGAGGCGGGCGCGGGCCGGTGCGGAAGGGACTAGCGCCGGTTGGCCAGAGCCGTCCTGAAAGCGTCGGCCGAGGCGTCGCTGCTGTTGATACGCCAGTCGGCTTCCTTGTCGATGTGGAACCAGATCACGGCCATGACGTCGGGTTGCGCCGAGAGGTAGTCGAAGAGGCGGGTATTCCATGCCGCCTTCGATCCGCCGACCTCCGAGGACGCGGTCTCGGCGATCATGACCGGCTTGCCGGGTGCGAGGAACCTCACCTGCGACAATCCTTCCCCGAACAGGGCCTGCGGTTCCTGCCAGGCACTCCACGTCTGCGAGGTACCCCAGTTGTAGCCGTCGAGTGCCGCGACGTCGACGTAGTCGCCGCCCGGGTACAGCTCCGGAAGGGGCGTGGAACCCCAGTAGGGGACGTTCGGGTTCCACACCCAGCGGATGTTGGAAGCGCCGGTCGAGGCGACGACGTCGTGGACGTGACGGTACGCGGCGATGTAGTCGCCGGCACCGTTGCCGTTGACTCCTTCGGCCCACGGGTACCAGTCCCCGTTCATCTCGTGTCCGAAGCGCAGGTACACCGGCTGGCCCCACTGCCCCAGGGCGGACCCCCACTGGCGGAGGTAGGCGTCGAAGTCGCCGGCCGCGATGCGGTCGAGGGAGTAGGCAGGCTGGTCGGTGCCACCTCCCCAGGACCATGGCTCCCAGGTCAGCAGGGTCTGTGCGCCCCGGGCCCGGGCGGCATCCAGTTCGGCGAGGGGCGGGGCCTGGTTGAAATCCTTGTACGACAGCACCAGGGAGGGTGCCTCTCCGGCGAGGGCTGCTACCTCATCGATCTCCGCTCCCGCTGCCGGTCCACCGTTGGTGCCGATACCGAACCTGATGTCCTTCCCCCGCATCTCCGGCTCCTGCGTCGGTGCGGGGGCGGTGACCGTGAACACGGACGACGCCGATGCAGAACCGGCGGTCGCGGTGATCGTGACGACGGAGGGCCCGGGTGCGATGACGACCGAGGACAGGAAGGAGCCCTTTCCGTTGGTGCTGATCGCCGTGGCTGTTGCTCCGTCCGTGATCGAGCCCTTGGTGTTCTTCGGGAATCCCGCTCCGGTGACGGTCACGGATGTTCCCGTCGGTCCCGTCGTACTGCTGAGGCTGATGGACGCGGCAGCCTGCGCGGCGGGAGGACCGCCTGCCGAGAAGAGGATGACACCGCAGATCAGCAGGAGAACGCGCAGGACGGAGTGCCGGTCCGCCGTGGCTGGGACTGCTGACGATGATCGGGAGACGGGCAGGGGGGAGACCATGATTGACGCCTTCACGGGTTCGGTAGCCCGGCTGACCCGGAGGGTCCCGTGGCTTTGCGTCCCCGGTTCGCACCGGGTTTGCCTTTGCTTCCGGGCGGTCGCCCGGAACGCCCCGATCATCAGGAGTGGAGTCGGGGTCCTCCCATCATCCCCCACGGCCGTCGACGGGGCCGGGCAGTGGCGCGAAGGATAACGGCAGGTTCTGTGCAGGACCCGCACCCTTGAGTCCCGGGTCCTCCCCGGCTAGCATCGGCGTCACGATAGTAGAACGCTGTGTTCGATTATCGAACACAGCGGTAGCGGCACGACCACGACGAAGTGAGGAAGCCCGTGCAATTCCACCACCACGGTTACGTCTCGGGTGACCCCCGGGTCCGGCCTGCAGCCGGGGTCGGTCTCGACCGCCCCCAGGAGCTGCCCGACGAGGTCGACGTCCTGATCATCGGCACCGGCCCCGCCGGCATGATCACCGCCGCACAGCTCTCGCAGTTCCCCGGCATCACCACGCGGATCGTGGAACGGCGCCCGGGCAGGCTCGCCATCGGCCAGGCCGACGGCATCCAGGCCCGCAGCGTCGAGACCTTCCAGGCGTTCGGCTTCGCCCAGCGCATCACCGACGAGGCCTACCGGATCGTCGAGATGGCCTTCTGGAAGCCGGATCCGGCGGACCCCTCCCGCATCATCCGCACGGCCCGCCCGGAGGACGACGAGACCGGCATCAGCGAGTTCCCCCACCTGATCGTCAACCAGGCGCGCGTCCTCGACTACTTCGCCGAATTCATGCGGAACGCGCCCACGCGCATGGAGCCCGACTACGGCTTCGAGTTCGCCGGGCTGGAGGTCGACGACGCCCGGGAGTACCCGGTCACGGTCACCCTGGTGCACACCGCGGGGGAACGCGAGGGCGAGGAGCGCACAGTCCGGGCCAGGTACGTGGTGGGGGCCGACGGCGCCCGCAGCATGGTCCGCCAGGCCATCGGCTGCAGCCTCGCCGGGGACCAGGCCAACCACGCGTGGGGCGTCATGGACGCCGTCGCCGTGACCGACTTCCCCGACATCCGCCGCAAGTGCGCCATCCAGTCGGGCTCCGGCGGCAGCATCCTCCTCATCCCGCGCGAGGGCGGGCACCTGTTCCGCATGTACGTGGACCTCGGCGAGGTGGACCCGGCGACCAAGGGTGCCATCCGCAGCACCATGATCGAGCAGATCATCGCGAGGGCCAACACCATCCTCAGCCCCTACACCCTCGACGTGCGCAACGTCGCCTGGCACAGCGTGTACGAGGTGGGCCACCGCCTGACCGACAGGTTCGACGACGTCCTGCCGGAGGAGGCGGGCACCCGCACGCCGCGGGTCTTCATCACCGGCGACGCCTGCCACACGCACAGCGCGAAGGCCGGCCAGGGCATGAACGTCTCCATGCAGGACGGCTTCAACCTCGGCTGGAAACTCGGGCACGTGCTCGAGGGGCGCAGCCCCGAGGCCCTGCTCGCCACGTACTCCGCCGAGCGTCAGGTGGTCGCGAAGGACCTCATCGAGTTCGACAAGGAGTGGTCCGCGCTCATGGCCCGCAAGCCCGAGGACTTCGCCGACCCGTCCGAGCTCGAGGACTTCTACGTCAGCACCGCCGAGTTCCCGGCGGGCTTCCGCACCCAGTACGCGCCCTCCCTCCTCGTCGCGGAGCCCGCGCACCAGGACCTCGCCACGGGCTTCCCGATCGGCAAGCGCTTCAAGTCGGCGCCGGTGGTGCGGGTGTGCGACGGCGTCCCGATGCACCTCGGGCACCACGCGACGGCGGACGGACGCTGGCGCATCTACGTCTTCGCCGACCCCGCCGAGCCGGGTGGGGTGTCGAAGGTGGCTGATCTCGCCGCATGGGTGGGGAGTTCCCCGGACTCGCCGCTCGCCGCGACACCGGAGGGCGCGGACCGCGACGCCTGGTTCGACGTGAAGGTGGTCTACCAGCAGGACCACACACGGGTGGACATCGGGCGGGTCCCTCCGGAGTTCAAGCCCGCCACCGGGCCTTTCGGACTCACCGACTACGAGAAGGTGTACGCCGCGGACCCCTCCGCGGACATCTTCGACCTGCGCGGCATCGACCGCGCCGGCGCCGTCGTCGTCGTCCGCCCCGACCAGTACGTGGCGCACGTGCTGCCCGTCGACGACACCGCGGGCCTCGCCGCCTTCTTCGCCCCGCTCCTCGACGTGCGGGCCGGTGCGGCGTTGGACGGGCACGCGGGCCGGGCGTTCGCCTGACATGCGCACGGCGGACAGTCCGGCGGCGGCCCCGGCCTCCCAGACCCTGTCGCGCGGACTCCGTACCCTGGAGATCCTCGCGGAGGAGCCGGACGGGCGGACGACGGCGGAGATCGCCGACGAGCTGGGTGTCCACCGGTCCATCGCCTATCGCATCCTGCGCACCCTCGAGGAGCATTCCCTCGTGGTGCGGGACGCGGGCGGGAGGTTCCAGGCCGGACCCGGCCTGGCGATCCTCGCCCGGGGAGTGGCGCCCAGGCTGCAGACCGCGGCCCTGCCGGAACTCACGGCGGTGGCGGCCGAGCTGCAGATGACAGCCTTCATCGCCGTCCGGGACAGGCGTCACTGCGTCACGCTCGTGGCCGTGGAGCCGCCCCACGGCGAGGGGGCACTGGTGCAGCGGCCCGGCTCACGCCACAGGTTCGACGCCGGTGCGCCCGGGATCGCCATCCAGTCCGCGCTGACCGAGGCGCGATGGGAGCACCTCGCGCCGGGGGAGCCCTACCGGGAGGAGTCGAGGATCGCCGCGGCCACCGGATACGCGGTGAGCCGCGACGAGGTGATCCCCGGCGTCAGCTCCGTCGCCGCCCCCATCCTGGTCCGCGGCCAGCTCCCCGCCGCGCTCGCCGTCGTCTATCTCCGCAGCGACCGGCCGGTCGAGGAGATCGGCGCCCGCCTGGCCGAGGCGGCCCGCGCCGTCGGGTCCGTCCTCTGATGGCCACACACCGACACGAACCCCCGCCCCACTCTGCGAAGGAGCAGCCATGACCACCCTTCCCCTCCGGGCTTCGGCCGCGGATCCCGCCACGCTCGACGTGGAGGAGACGTGGTCGCGCGACCACCTCGAGGCGGTGCAGCTGGAGCGTCTCCGGGCCACGCTGACGCACGCCTACGCGAACGTGCCCCTCTACCGGCGGAAGTTCGGCGACGCCGGCGTGCACCCGGACGATCTCCGGGAGCTGACGGACCTGGCGAAGTTCCCCTTCACCACCAAGGAGGACCTGCGCAGCACCTACCCGTTCGGGATGTTCGCGGTGCCGCAGGCGCAGGTGGCGCGCGTCCATGCGTCGTCGGGCACCACGGGCCAGCCGACCGTCGTCGGGTACACCGCCGGCGACCTCGACCGGTGGGCGTCGCTCGTGGCGCGCTCGCTGCGCGCCTCGGGCGTGAAGGCCGGCTGGAAGGTCCACAACGCCTACGGGTACGGGCTGTTCACGGGCGGCCTGGGGGCGCATGCCGGCGCCGAGCGCCTCGGGTGCACCGTCATCCCGATCTCCGGCGGCCAGACCGAGCGGCAGGTCCAGCTGATCCGCGACTTCGAGCCCGACGCCATCCTCGCCACCCCCACGTACCTGCTGACCATCCTCGACGCCATGACCGCGGCGGGGATCGACCCGTCGTCGACCACGCTGAAGGCCGGGGTGCTGGGCGCCGAGCCGTGGACCGAGGGCATGCGGCAGGAACTCGAGGGGCGCATGGGCTTCGACGCGTGCGACATCTACGGACTGTCCGAGGTCATGGGCCCGGGTGTCGCGGGGGAGTGCGTGGAGTCCAAGGACGGCTCCCATGTCTGGGAGGACCACTTCCGGCCCGAGATCATCGATCCGTTCACGGAGAAGGTGCAGGGCGACGGCACCGCGGGCGAGCTCGTCTTCACGTCCCTGACGAAGGAGGCGCTGCCCATCATCAGGTACCGCACGCACGACCTCACGCGCCTGCTGCCCGGCACCGCACGTCCCGGCATGCGCCGGATGGAGCGCATCACCGGCCGCAGCGACGACATGGTGATCGTGCGCGGCGTGAACCTCTTCCCCACGCAGGTGGAGGAACTGGCGCTGCGCATCCCGGCCCTGAGCCCGCATTTCCAGCTCGAACTCACGCGTCCCGAGGGGCAGCGGATGGACCAGCTGACCATCCGGGTGGAACCGCGCGAGGGCGTCAGCGCGGTCGACGCCCTCGCGGCCGCCGAGGAGCTCCGCCACCAGATCAAGACGCACATCGGCTCCACATGCGCCGTCACGCTCGTCGAGCAGGGTTCACTCGTGCGCTCCAGCGGCAAGCTCAAGCGGATCTACGACCTGCGGCCCCGCGGCTGACAGGTACTCACCCCGCTCGCCGACGACGCCAGGCGTGCCGCGCGGGCCGCCGGCGGTGCGCTGTCAGCCGTCCGTGCCGGGCGGCGCCCGGCGGTCGAACCGGTGTCGCAGCACCGCCCCGGGGCGGCGAGCCCTCAGACTGACCTGATGGAGTGGACGCGTGCGAGGGACTGGCTGATCGGTGCTGTTGCGATGCTCGTCCTCCTGGTGGTTGCGGTGGTGATCCTCTGGTGGGTGGTGAGTGAGCCGGCGGGTGAGGTCGAGGCAGGACCTGCGCCGTCGTGGACGGCGGACGGCGCACCGGCTGCGGAACCGCCGGCGGACCTGCGTGAGGACGAGGTGTGGCTGGATGACCTGGACTTCGATGCAGGAACGGTGGTGACCGCGGGTTCCACGCTCCGCGACGTCCGGGCCGTCGGCCAGGACGTCGTGAGCGGGCCGGACGGCCTGGTCGCGGCCCGACTCAACGTCGATGCCACCGTGCCGTTCGACGCCGTCGCCCGGGAACTCGGTGGCGGGAGCGAGGTCCGCCCCGGCGACGACGGTCAGGCCACCGTGGTGCGCACCGTCGACGTCCTGGGGCGGGGTGTGCGCGTCACCGCCACGGGCACGGTCGACGTCGAGGACGGCAGGCTCGTGATGGAGCCGACCTCCATCGATCTCGGTGGACCGGGTCTCCTCTCCGGTGCCACCGCCGCCGTCGTCCGCGGGCTCGTCACCATCGAGCACGACATCGAGGGGCTGCCGGAGGGCCTCGTGCTCCAGGACGTGACCGTGCAGGGGAACGGCTTCCGCGCCAACCTGCGGGGCGAGGACGTCCGGCTGGGTTCCTGATGGCGCCCTCCGAGGCGGACTGCCCGGTCTCCGCGCCCTGGCGGGTCAGGGCCTCGGTCTCGGCGGTCTGCGGGAGTTCCGGCCGGGTCCCTGTGTCCGGCTCGTAAGCTCGTTCCATGGGTGATGACCGGGATGCGATCGGGTGGGCTGCTGCACGCAGGAGTAACCGTGAGAACTGGGAGGACCGGGTGCCCCTCCATGAAGCCGCCTACGGGATCGACGACTTCGACGCCCCCGAGCACCTGAGCTCGGTCGTCCGCGCCGATCTGGCAGCCTTGGCACCCTTCCTCCCTAACGGCACGGTGGCGGGTCTGGACGTATGCCACCTTCAATGTCACATCGGCACCGACACCCTCTCGCTGGTCAGGGCAGGAGCCCGGGTGACAGGCGTGGATTTCTCCCCGGCGGCCCTGGCGTCCGCTGCAGGACTGGCGAAGCGTCTGGGCCTGGAGGCGACGTGGGTGGAGACCGATGTCCTCGATGCCCGCGCCGCCGTCAGCGGCGACTTCGATCTCGTCTACACGAGCATCGGCACCATCAACTGGCTGCCGGACCTGGGCCGCTGGGCCGGGCAGATCGCGGGCCTCCTCCGGGCAGGAGGCACCTTCCACATCCGCGACGGGCACCCGGTCCTCTACGCCCTCGATGAGCATGCGGACGGGCTGCGGCTCCGGTACCCCTATTTCGGTCACGGCGAGCCGCAGGTCTGGGACGAGGAATCGACGTATGCAGGGGACGGCACGGTGAACCACTCCCGCACATACCAATGGGCGCATCCCCTGTCCGACATCATCAATGCGCTCATCGGGGCCGGTCTGCACATCCTCCGCGTCGACGAGGGAGCCACCTTGCCGTGGCGGTTCTCGCCCCGCATGGTCGAGGTGCCGGACGGGTTCGCGTGGCCCGATGTCGAGCGGGATCTCGTCCCGTGTACCTACACGATTATCGCTCGGAAGCCGTGACCACCCGGGATCACGCATCGGCATCCGCAGGGACCCTGCCGGAGGACCAGTCGGCGGGCCCTGCCCGCCAGGAGCCCCGCGGTCACCCGGTGTAGGCCTGCTCGACATCGAGGACCCACGTGACGCCGAAGCGGTCGGTCAGCATGCCGAACCCGGAGGTCCAGGCGGAGGCGGCGAGGGGCTCGACGACGGTGGCGCCCTCCGCGAGGCCGTCCCAGTAGCCGGTGAGCTCCTCGAGGTTCTCGGTCCGCACGGACTGGAAGAAGGTGCGGTCGGTGATGGTGGTCCCGTTCTCGCGAAGGGTGGTGCCGGGGACCGGAGCCGGGATGGTGTCATGCTCCGGGACGTCGTACGCCATGAGGCGGAACCCGTCCTCGTTCTCGAGCTGCCCGAAGACGATTCCGTCGGCTCCGGGTGCATCCTGCGGCATCCCGAGGTCCCCGTAGGTGGCCAGGGTGACCCGACCGCCGAACACGCCCTGGTAGAAGCCGAGGGCCTGCCGTGCCGTGCCGCGGAAGTTCAGGTGCGTGGTGGTCCTGATGCTCATGGTGTGCTCTTTCCTCTGTGACTGATCGGCAGGAGCGCCGTATGAGACCACTGTGGCGTCAGTAGAGGTCAGAAGGAGTCCTCTACTGCAGCCATACTGATGACCATGACCGGAAGTCCCGCACGGATGCTGGCGCTGCTCTCGATCCTGCAGGCCCAGCGGGTATGGCCCGGAGAGATCCTGGCCGAGCGACTGGGTGTGACACCGCGGACGGTCCGCCGGGACATCGATCGGCTCCGGGAGCTCGGCTACCGCATCCGCGCGGTCAAGGGCCCGGACGGCGGCTACCGGATGGCAGCGGGCTCGGATCTGCCGCCCCTGCTGTTCGACGAGGACCAGGCCGTGGCGGTCGCCGTCGCCCTGCAGGACGCGCCGTCCTCCGGCGTCGACCTGGACGATGCGGCACAGCGGGCGCTGGCCACCATCCGGCAGGTCATGCCGTCCCGGCTCCGGCACCGCATCGACGGCATCCGGTTCATCGGGGCGGACACCGCGACGGCCCGCGTCGCGCCCACCGTCCTCGAAACGGTCAGCGCCGCCGTCCGGAACCGCACCACGCTGCGCTTCGACTACCACGAGGACGAGCTGCCGCGGCGGACCCAGCCGCACGCGATCGTGGCCCGGAACGGTCGCTGGTACCTGATCGGCTGGGACCTGGACCGTGACGACTGGCGCATCTACCGCCTCGACCGGATGTCTCCCCGGACCCCGACCGGTGCGGTGTTCCCGCCCCGCGCGCTCCCGGCCCCCGATGCCCGCACCTACCTGTCCGCCCGCCTGAAGGGTTCGGACGCCGTGGACCGGTGGCCGTGCACCGGGGAGATCGTCATCGACCTCCCGCTGCACGAGGTCGCACCGTTCGTCGGGGACGGGATCGTCGAGGAGCTCACGGAGGGTTCCTGCCGGGTGGGCCTCGGTTCCTGGTCCTGGGACGGTGTGCTCGCATCCGCCGTCAGGTTCGGTGCCCCCTTCACCATCATGGGTCCGGAACCCCTCCGTGCTGCCGCCAGGGACCTCGGCACCCGCCTCGGGGCGGCGAGCCGGAGCTAGGGTCGACGGGCGGAGGGATTCACTGGCCGTCGGGGGTCAGCCGGGTCCCGGATCGTACCGCGGCCACGGCATCGAGGATCCCCCGGGCGGTCCGGGCAGCATCCTGTTCGTCGCCGAGCAGCGATCCGTGGGTCGCCCCGTCGACGACGCGGTGCAGCGTGTTGGTCGACAGGGCGGCCAGTGCGTCCTGGGACCCGCTCCATCCCGGCCTGGTCCCGCTACCGGCTGTCAGGACGACCAGGGGCTTGTCGGCAAAGGTCCTCAGCGCGGCGGCCTGATCCATCGAGGACCCGGCGACGAGGTATTCGTCCACCGTGCTCCGCAGATGGTCCCCCGATTCCACACCCAGGAGCGGCCCGACGCCGAGCCGACCTGCGGCGGCGACCAGCGCGGAGATGCGGTTCGTGGTGTCATCGGGGCGCGCGGATCCAGCACCGTAACCGGGCCTCGGCTCCGGTGCTGGAGCGGGAGCGGGTGCGGTCGAGTCCACCAGCACCAGCCCTGCCACCTCCTCCGGGTACCGGGCGGCGAAGGTGAGGGCGTAGAGGCCGCCGAAGGAATGACCGGCCAGCACGTAGGGCCCTGGCTCGCCGCCGCGCTGCAGCAGCGTGTGGAGGTCGGTGGTGAGCTGCGCGGCGTCCTGTGGCGCGGTCGCCGCTTCGCTCCAGCCGCGCCCCGCACGGTCGTAGACGCAGACCCGGGTGTCCTGCGCGACCTCCGGCGCGATCAGGACGAGGTCCGACGACGTCAGGCCCGCGCCGGGTTCGAGCACTACGGTAGGGCTGCCCGCGCCGGTGCAGTCCAGGTAGAGGCGGTGACCGCCGACGTCGATCAACCGGCCGTGGTCAGGGGGACTCCCCGCCCGCACCGCGCCCCGAACCGTCTCGTACCCGCCCGCCAGCGACGCGACGACGAACAGCGCGATCACGGGGTAGAGCAGCGCGCGGGCGCGCCGGCCGGGAAGCCGCCGACGGATCCTGCCGACCATCCACAGACCCAGCACCAGCAGGGCCGGAGGCCCCACCCAGGCGAGCGCCTCCCGTATCGGGGCTCCGAACACCACCAGGAGCAGGCCGCTCAGGCCCAGGAACAGGGCGGGTGCCACGGCCCACCCCTGCGGCCGGCTCGTGAACCTCGCCGACAGCACCGCCAGGAGGGCCCAGCCCAGCGCGAAGCCCAACAGGAGTCCCCCGGTCACGCCACTCTCCGTCGCCGGGATGAAAGGGGCCGCCGCCAGCAGGAGCGCGGCCAGGAGACCGGCGACCAGCGACCCGGCCACGAGCCGGCCGAGGGGACCGCGCGCGGGACCGGAACCGCGTGGGGCGTCCAGGTCGTCGGGAACCGGGCTCACGGGAAGGGTGGTCACCCAGGGCTCGCTTCCTCGAGAAGGCGGTGGCAGTCCCTGCAGTGAACCATTCCCGGAAGGTGGTTGACCAGTGACCCGGCCTCCCCGCCGCCCCCGGGGGCGCCGACGGCCGCCGTTCAGTCCAGCGGCGGGATGATCCTCCCGGCCGCGAGCTGGTCGAACAGCTCGAGGAAGCGGTCCTCGGTGTCGAGGCAGTCGCTGAAGCCGTGCTGCCGGGCTTTGATGGTGGACGTGACGTTGTCGAAGCCCGAGCGGAAGAGGAAATCACCGAAGGCCCAGCCGGCCAGGTCCTCGAAGGGGGTGGGCACGAGATCGTACGTCGTCACCATGCCCTGCCAGAGATCCTCGTGGTGCGGCATCGCCTCGGCCAGCGGGACCGGCTGCGGCTCGGCGTAGTCCATCCCGAAGTGGCGGGCGAACACCGGCCACAGGTGGCGCCAGCGGATCTGGTCCCCGTTGGTGATGTTGTAGACCTCCCCGGCGGCCCGCGGCTCAGAGCCGGCCCAGACGGTGGCGCGTGCCAGCAGTGACGCATCGGTCACCTGGTACAGGGCGTCATAGGCGGCGTGCGTGCCCGGGAAGCGCAGCGGCTGGCCGAGTTCCCTGCAGATGCTCGCATAGACCGCGATGACCATCAGGATGTTCATGGGGTTGCCGACGGCGTAGCCGACGACACCCTCGGGACGCAGCATGGTGGCCCGGAAGCCGCGTTCCGCGGCGACGGCACGGAGGATGTCCTCCTGGTCGTAGTAGAAGTTCGGCTGGATCAGCCGCGCGTCGCGCTCCTTCGCCGGGGTGTTGAAGTAGCCCAGGTGCGCTCCGTACGCCTTCCCGCCCTGGTAGAGGGTGACGTGGCGCAGCGGAGCATCCGCCGCCTCGAGCCCGTCCAGGGCGTTGGTCAGCAGGGCGGAGTTGATCTCGATCTGCTCGGCGGTGGTGGCCCGTTCGATGTATGCCGCGAACACCAGGTGGGTGGTGTCCCGGGCCGCCTCGAGGCCGGTGCGGGCCGCGTCCCGAGCGAGCAGGTCCACGGGCAGGTGCTCCCACCGGGCGCCGCTGACGGGACGGCGGCTCAGCCCCCGCACCGTCGCGCCGCGACGGGCGTACTCGTCCGCGACGTGCCGCCCGATGACCCCGCCGGCGCCGGCGACCAGCACCGTGGTCGACGCGTCGACGGCCGCCCCGGCACCAGCTGCGGAGGCGACGGACTCCGACGACACCGCGGCGGATGGCGCGTCGGTGCTCTGCGTGTTCTGGTGGGTCACGATGGGCTCCTGCGATAGCGGTTCATCAGCGCCTGGGGCAGCCGCTGTCGTCTCCCGGTCCAGCCACTATAACTTTCGGGCGATGCCGCCGCGGTCTGCCGGACGGCGCCCTCGAGCAGGCATGATTCCTTGACGGGGACCGCTGCCGGCCTCAGCGCTTGCCGGTCGCCACCGCCACGATCTCCTGCATATAGGGGGCCACGACCTGCTGCGAGATCTTGCAGTCGAGCAGCAGGACGCCGTCGTCGTCGGACGCCAGCCAGCCCTTCACGGCGGCGAGGTCCTCGAGCGCAGCGATCGTGGCGGAGCGGGCACCGAAGGCGGCGGCGACGGCGGCGAAGTCCACCTCGTCGATCATCATGGGGCCGGAGTGGATGCCGCGGACCGCGTACTGGTGGATCTCGGCACCGTAGGCGGCGTCGTTGAAGACCACGATGACAGCACGCCGTGCGGCCCGGATGAACGTGTCGAGGTCGGCCAGGGCCATGAGCGCCCCGCCATCGCCCGTGCACAGGACGACGGTGGATCCCGGCAGCGCTCGGGCTGCGCCCACGGCGCTGGGGAAGCCGAGCCCGATGGTCTGGTACGCGGTGCCCACCATGATCAGGCGGTTCGGCGCCGGGACGCGGAGGTAGCCGGGCGCCCAGCCGATGAAGTGGCCGCCGTCCTGCACCACCGTCCGGTCCGCGGGCAGCATCCGGTCCAGCGCCCTACACAGGCTCCGCGGGTCCAGGCGGCCGTCCGGCGCGGCGGCGTCACCGTCCTCCCGCGCATCGTGGGCCTTGAAGGCGGCATCGGCTGCGGTGGTGCTCCACCGGCGGGCTCCCTCGCGGGGCCCGACGGCGGCGAGGAGCGCCTCGGCGGCGAGGCGCGCGTCGGCGCGGAGGAAGTCGGTGACGGCAGGCGAGGTGGGGCCGGCGGTGATGTCGGCCTGGATGACCCGGGCGTCCGGATCGAAGGAGTGGCCGAAGCGCATCGTGAACTGGTTGAGCCGCGCCCCGAGGACCAGGACGACGTCGGCCTGCTCGATGAGCTCCGCCGTGCGCTCGGAGGCCCAGCCGCCGGCGATCCCGAGGGCTGCAGGATCGTCCCCGAAGAGCCCCGCACCGAGGCCGGAGGTGGCGGTGAGGGCGCCGAGGCGGTCGGCGAGGCGGGCTGCTGCCTCACCGGCACCACTGACCCAGGCACCGCGACCCGCCAGGATCAGGGGCCTCTCGGCGGCGGAGAGCAGCGCGGCGGCGCGCGCGATGTCCCCGGCGGTCGGTTCCTCGAGGGGTGCGGCGGCGGGTGGAGCGGCGGATACCTCGTCCGCAGCCTCGGCGGCGGCGAGATCGTAGGGGATCGCGAGCACCACGGCCTCCCGATGGTGGAGTGCGTGCTCGATCGCCGCCGTCGTCGTCGCCTGGGGGCGCGCGGCGGACACGGTGAAGGTCGTGGCGCCGAGCCCCTTCGCGACGAGGGCCTGATCCACGTCCCACGCGCGCACCCCGGTGGTGGGGGCATCGCCGACCACGAGCACCAGCGGGATGCCCGCCTGCACGGCTTCGGCCAGCGGCGTCAGGGCGTTCGTGAATCCGGCGCCGTACGTGGTGGTGGCTACGGCGAGGCGGCCGCTGGCCCGGTGGTAGGCGTCGGCGGCGGCGACCGCACCGGCTTCGTGCCGCACGGCGGTGAAGTGCAAGGACGGTGCCGCCATGACGGCGTCGAGGAAGTGCGCGTTGCCGTTGCCCATGACCCCGAAGACCTCGGTGGTGGCGGGCAGGAGGGCGGAGACGATCCGGGAGGAGACGGTGGGCATCGGGAATTCCTTCAGCGCGAAGTCCCCGGGGCTACAACGAGCGGCACACGGTCGACCCGGAGGACTTGATGGGTGGGTTCCGTATGTGCCTCGGGCGACGCCCTTATTGCCTCTTTTTCAGGCACGGCGCCACGGCGCCCGACGTCAGTCACTATAGCGGGCGCGGTATCGGCGCGGCGGCCCGAGGCAGCACCACGGCGTCGTTGCCAGGTGTCCGGGACCGGTGGCCGGGCCGTCGTCGCCCAGCAGGCCGACCCGGTCAGGGGGGAGACGACGATGCCCACCGGCGTGGTGCAGCCGGTGGGCATCCTCGATGATTCGAACGGTCAGGCGGGAGCGCGTTACTGGGAGGAACGCCCGGCGTCGACGCCCACGGCGTCCTTCTCCGCCTCCAGGGGCGCCCCCTTGGTCTCCTTGGCCAGGGTGACGCCGATGAAGGAGATGACGCACAGGCCCATGATGTAGAGGCCGATCGAACCGGACCATCCGGTGCCCCTCAGGAGGGCCTCGGCGATCAGCGGGGCGAACGCGCCACCGAGGATCGCGCCGAGGGCGTAGCCGATGCCGATGCCTGAGTAGCGGACGTTGGCGGGGAACATCTCGGCATACATCGCGGACATGGGGCCGTAGGACAGCCCGAGTCCGATGGTAAGGACGAAGATGGCGATCCCGTAGGCCCAGATGCTGCGGGTGTCGATGAGCATGAACATCGGGATCATCCAGACGAAGATGAGTGCGTAGCCGATCTGGAAGGTCCGCACGCGGCCGATGCGGTCGGACAGGATGCCGCCGTAGAGCGTGAAGATGAGCCAGCCGAAGGACGCCAGGAGTGTCGCGAGGAGCACGGGGGCGGCCGGCATGCCGAGGGTCCGCTGGGCGTAGGAGGAGAGGAACGCGATGACCAGGTAGCCGGCGGCGTTGTTGCCGATGAAGATGAGCGCAGCGAGGACGACCTGCTTCTTGTTCGTCTTCAGGAGGTTGCGCAGGGGAGTGGCGGTGTCGCGCTTGCGCTCGATCATGCGCTTGAACACGGGGCTCTCGGCCACGGCGGCGCGGATGAAGTAGCCGACGACGATCAGCACCACGGAGAGCAGGAACGGGATGCGCCAGCCCCAGGCCAGGAAGTCCTCCGGGGACATGGAACTGCGCAGCAGGAACAGCACGAGGGTGGCCAGGATCATGCCGACCGGGACGCCGATCTGCGGGTAGGCGCCCCAGAAGCCGCGCTTGTTCACCGGGGCGTGCTCGACGGCCATGAGCGCGGCGCCGCCCCACTCGCCACCGGCGGAGAAGCCCTGGAGGATCCGCAGGAGCATGAGCAGGATGGGTGCCCAGACGCCGATCTGCGCGTAGGTGGGCAGCAGGCCGATCAGTGCGGTGGCGGAGCCCATCATCACGAGCGTGAAGACGAGCATGGCCTTCCGGCCGATCTTGTCGCCGAGCCGCCCGGCGATGACCGCGCCGAGGGGCCGGAAGAAGAAGCTGATGCCGATCGTGGCCCACGCGACGAGCTGGGCGAGGCCCGGACTCTCGCCCTCGAGCGGCCCGAAGTACAGCGTGGCGAAGACGATGCCCGCGGCCTGGGCGAAGATGAAGAAGTCGTACCACTCGATCGTGGTGCCGACCATCGTTCCCGCGAGGACCTTGCGGTCCGCGGCGCTCATGCCGTTCCGGGACCGGGCGTCCGGACGCTCTGAGGCTAGTGCCATGAAAAACTCCCTTGTTTTTGCAGTGCGAGGTTCGTGACGTGCACGGGCGTGGGCGGGGACGCCGCAGTCCCCACCGCCGAGCACAAAATCGTATACGAATGCTAGGCCGCCCGTACGTGGACGGTCAAGGGTTCCGGCGCGTCCATCAGGGGCTTTTGGTCGTAGTGTTCACGCGTCGGCTCGGATGTCCGTTGGATAACCCGCGGCGATCCTCAGTAGTGTTTGGGCATGGCCACCTTCCTCAGAAACAGCCGCGCCGCAGCACTTCCCGCGAAGCTCTCACGATCCTGGTTGCTGGCCTCCGCTGCTACCGAGGACACGTTCATCCCCGCCCTCACCTCCGAGGCCGATTCCGTGGTGTTCGACATGGAGGACGCCGTCCCCGCGGCGGGCAAGGCCGAGGCGCGCGAGCGCGTGGTCGAGGCCCTGTCCACCGGCATGACGGCATGGGTGCGGGTCAACGGCATCGAGACCGAGTACTGGGCCGACGACCTCGCCGCCCTGTCCAAGGCGCCCGGACTGCGCGGCGTCATGCTCGCCATGACGGAGAAGCCCGAGCAGGTGACACACACCGCCATGCGCCTGCAGGCGGGCACGCCGGTGCTCGCACTGATCGAATCGGCGCTGGGCATCGAGAACGCGACGGCGATCGCCAGCGCACCGGGCACGTTCCGGCTCGCCTTCGGCGTCGGCGACTTCCGACGCGACACCGGAGCCTCCGACGACCCGATGGCGCTGGCTTACGCGCGCTCGAAGCTCGTCGTGGCGTCGCGCGTGGGACAGCTCCCCGGGCCGATCGACGGCCCCACCGTCGGCGCCCTGGGGGACGAGCTGCTGGAGGCCTGCAAGGTCACGGCGTCCATGGGCATGACCGGCAAGCTGTGCCTGCTGACCGACGCCACCGACACCATCAACCGGGGCCTGTCGCCGAGCGAGTCCGAGATCAACTGGGCCGCCGAGCTCCTGCGTGAGCACGCCGCCGGGGCCGTGGTGGGTGACGGCTCGTATCTGCCGCGCCTGGCGCGCGCCCAGAAGATCTCCTCGCTCGCCGATTCCTACGGGCTCTGGAACGCGTAGTCCCCGACGGGACGACTAGTACGCGAGGGCCCGCTGCTCGGAGCCGCTGATGCTCGAGGTGCCGCCGCAGTTGGTGCAGACCTGCAGGCGGGTCTTCTTCAGGGTGATGAGCGGGATGAAGAAGACCGACAGCTTGGTCCTCCGCTGGATCACCTGTTGCGGGGCGTGCTGGCCGCAGTAGCGGCAGTTGGCTGAGCGGGTGAACTGCAGGTGCTCACGCGTGGTGAGGCCGAAGAGGAAGAACATCCTCCCACCGTAGCCAGTCCGGAGCGGGCCGGGGCTGCGGCGGTGCCATCCCGCAGGGCTTGCGTTCCGCCGCCGGGGGTGCCGTACCAGGACCTGTCCCGTGGCGGGAGTCCGGCATCGTGCCGCAGGCTGCGGCCACGGACGGCGCCCTGCTCCTCCCACGGGATGAGACGGGCCCGCGCATGTCAGTCCGCGGCCCGACGCACCGGCCGGGCCGTCGCCGGAAGCATGGAGGCATGACAACCACCCCGCCCGATCCCCTGCTGCCACGCGACCATGCCACCGTGCCCGTGGTCCTCAGCGCGCGCGGTCTGACGAAGACCTACGACGCCACCCACGCCCTCGCCGATCTGAGCCTCGACCTCCGCGCCGGCGAGTCCGTCGCCGTCATGGGGCCCTCGGGCGGGGGCAAGACCACGCTCCTGCACTGCCTCGCGGGCATCATCACGCCCGACGCCGGTCAGGTCGTCCTGCACACCGGCCGTGGCACCACCGATATCGCGCGCCTCTCCGACGGCGAACGCTCCGCGTTGCGGCGCTCGACCTTCGGCTTCGTCTTCCAGCAGGGCCTGCTCATCCCGGAACTCACGGCCCTCGAGAACGTCGCGGTGGCGCTCATGCTGCTCGGCGTCGACCGCGCCGGCGCAGAGCACTCCGCCGCCCGGTGGCTCGCCGCCCTCGGGCTCGGCGGCATGGAGGACCGCCGCACCGGCCAGCTGTCCGGCGGACAGGCGCAGCGCGTGGCCATCGCCCGCGCGCAGGTGACCGGTGCAGCGGTGATCTTCGCCGACGAACCCACCGGCGCCCTCGACTCGGGCACTTCCGCCGAGGTCATGGATCTCCTGCTCCGGTCCACCACCGGCACGGGCAAGACGCTCGTCGTCGTCACGCACGACGACGACGTCGCCCGCCGGTGCGCGCGCACCGTGAGGCTGCGTGACGGCCGGATCGTGAGCGACTCGCTCCACGCCGGGGCAGCAGCATGAGCGCCGCTCCGGTGACCCCCGCGCCGTCGGCGGTCGCGACGCCGTCGCGCGTGTCGCTGCGTGTACCGCTGCGGCTCGCCTGGATGCTCGCGCGTCCCACCGCGACCGGCCTCTCGGCGGTGGCGCTCCCGATCACGGCCTTCGCCCTCGTGACGGCCCTGCTGCTCACTGTCGTCGCCGGCGGTCTCTCCTTCCTCCGCTGGCAGGACGAGACGGGACAGCTCTACCTGGCGCTCGCCGCAATCGCGACGGCGCTCCTGGTGGTGCCCCTCGTCACCCTCGGCGGGTCCGCTGCCCGGCTGTCGGCGCGACGCCGGGACGAGAGGCTCGCGACGCTCCGCCTCCTCGGCGCCCCGGCCTCGACGGTCGCCGTGATGACCGTCGCGGAATCCATGATGCTCGCCGCCGTCGGCGCACTCGTGGGGATCCTCGGTCACCTGCTGCTCATGCCCCTCGTTCAGCTGATCCCGTTCCGCGGCGAACCGCTGGGTGGCTCGGTATGGATGGGTCCGGCGACCGTGGCGCTGGTGGCCACCGGTGTCGTGGTCCTGGCCGCCGTGAGCGCGGCGCTCGGCCTCCGGAAGATCGTCATCTCGCCGCTGGGCGTGAGGACGCGGCAGGAGGCGCCGAAGCTGCACTGGCTGCGCGCCGTCGTCGCGGTGGCCGTCGTCTCCGGGGTGGCGATGGTCATGGGCACCCTGGGTTCTGCCGGGGACTTCGCCGTCGTGGTGGTGGTCCTCGGGGTCGGGTTCGCGGGAGCGCTCGGCGTGCTCAACTTGGCCGGTCCCTGGCTCATCGGTGTCGTCGCCCGGCGTCAGGTGCGCTCGGCAGGGACGCCGGAGCGCCTCCTCGCGGCCCGCCAGGTCCTCGATTCGCCGAAGGATGCGTGGCGGCAGGTCAGTGGCGTGGCCATGACGAGCTTCGTGGCAGTGTTCGGTGGGACGGGAGCCGCGCTCATGAGCGCGGCGGGTCCCCTCGAGGGCAGCGAGCGTTTCCTGGGTGACGACGTCCGGACCGGCGTCCTCATCACCATCGTCGCGTCCTTCCTGATGGTGGCCTGTTCGGTGGGCGTCACCCAGTCGTCACTGCTGCTCGACCGGCGCGACCTCTACGTCAGCCTGGACCGGCTCGGGATGCCCGTCGGCACGGTGAACGCGGCACGGAGCCGGGCCGTGATGGTTCCGCTCCTGGTGGTGTCCGTGGGCAGCGCACTGGCCGCCGTCGTCGTGGTCCTTCCGCTGGCAGGACTCGCCCTGATCTTCGCGCCGCTGTCCGTGGCCGTGATCCTCGGTTGCCTGGCGGGAGGAGTAGGGCTCGTGGTGCTGGGGCTGCGGGCCACGCGCCCGGTGCTGGCGCACATCCTCCGCACCCCTGCCTCGGCGTTGTAACGGTCTTCTCTGACATCATCCGGGAATTTTCCGAATTCCTGCATCCAGCGGGACCCCGCCGTCGGTAGTACCGGATGTCAGCGAAAAGCGTCCCCGAAGGGACGACACGAAGGAGTTGTCATGCGAAGAAGCTTGTACGCCGTCGGAACCGTGCTGGTCGTAGGAGCCGCCGCCGCGGCCGCCCCGGCAACAGCCGCCGAATCGGGATCCACAGCATCGCTGTCCGTGCTGCACGGAGTCCCCGACCTCACGGTGGACGTCTACGTCAACGGAGCGCTCACCCTGGACGATTTCGCGCCGGGGCAGCTCGCCGGCCCGCTCTCCCTGCCCGCCGGCAGCTACCAGCTCGCCGTGACGGCCGCCGATGCGGCCGACGCCAGCGCGCCGGTCATCGGCCCCGTGGACGTCACCCTCGCGGCCGGGGGGAACTACACCGCCACGGCTCACCTCGACGCCACGGGGGCCCCGACGGCCAACTTCTACACCAACGACGTCTCGCCGGTGGAGGCAGGCAAGTCGCGGCTCACCGTGCGGCACGTGGCCGCGGCACCGGCGGTGGACGTCCTCGCGGGCGGTACGGCGATCGTGCCGAACCTCAGCAACCCGGGCGAGGCTTCTCTGGTGACGGACGCGGGTACGGTGTCCGCGGCGGTCGCGGCGGCGGGCACCACCGAGCCCGTGATCGGCCCGGCGGACCTGACCCTCGGCGAGGGGACCTCGACGATCGTCTACGCGTGGGGCAGCCTCGAGGCGGGCAACCTCGCACTGGCCACCCAGGTGATCGACGGTCTCCACTCGGCGCCCGGCTCTGTTCCCGGCGGACGGTCGGGACTGGCGGCGGATGACGGCAACGGAGCGGCGCTCGGGCTCGGTGCCGCCGTCCTCGCCCTGCTGGGAGGCGCTGTGGCGGTCTCCCGCAGGCGCACGGCCCGGGTGTGAAAGCCGGCGGGGTGCGCGGAAAAGGACCGGGGTCCGCGCACCCCGCCCCGACCTCCCTTCGACGAGGATGATCCTGTGCACACTCCCCGCGTAGCAGCCGGCCTGGCGGCGCTGTCGATCACCGCCGCGGTCCTCAGCGGCTGCTCGACGACCACCGCCCTGCCTGCAGCGCCTGCAGCGCCCATCCTCGCGCCCACCCCGGCGCCGGAGGGGATACCGGAACTCCCGGAACTGGAAGCCGCGGCGTCCGATGCGCCGCCTCCGGCTGCGGCCGGGATCGGAGCAGGCGCCGTCCCCGTGAGGCCTGCGAACGACGCGTCCGAGCCCCCGCCTCCCGCACCCGTGTCCCTGAAGATCGAGGACTCCGGCATCACCGTGCGCGTGGTCGACGTGGGGATCGCGGAGAACGACGCCATGGAGATCCCGGACAGTTTCTGGGAGGCGGGGTGGTACCGGTACGGGCCGGCGCCCGGCGAGGATGCCGGCCACGCCGTGATCGCCGCCCACGTGGACAGCCAGACGGAGGTGATGCCCTTCGCCCGGCTCAAGGACACCGACCCGGGCAGCATCGTGACGGTGGGCCTGGCGGACGGATCGTCGGTGCGGTACCGCGTGGACGGCGTGCAGAACGTGCCGAAGGCCACCCTGGACGGGTCGGAGGTCTTCCGGCGCGACGGCCCCCATCAACTCAAGATCATCACCTGCGGCGGCGAATGGCTGCTGGACAAGGGGGACTACGAGGATAATGTTGTCCTCACAGCCTCACCGCTCTGAGTGCACGTTGCCCGTGGTCCGCCTGCTCGGCTCACCCGAGATCCGGACGCTTCGACGTCGGGAGGTCCCGGTGGAGGGCCGCCGGGAGTTCCAGCGCGGTACCGGGCACGGCACCGCGCTGAAGGAGTGGGGCGTGACACCTCCGAGCACCGAGTGGACGAGCCAGCTCGACGCGGAGTTCTCCGCCGGTGACGAGGCCGCACTGGCCGTCGCGTACAGGCGTCTTTCCCCCCTGGTGTTCACCGTGGCCCTGCGATCCATGGACGACAGGGCCGTGGCCGCCGACATCACCCAGGACGTGTTCGTGCGGGCGTGGCGCTTCCGGGACAGCTTCGACCCCCGGTTCGGCACCGTCCCGGCCTGGATCCTCGGCATCAGCAGGAACGTCATCCTGGACAACCTCGCGGCACGGAACAGGCAGAATCAGGTGGTGGCACGATCCGGAGCGGTCGTGGAACCGGAGGGCCCTCGGGGCCACGCCCGGGAGGTGGACGCCGTGACGGACCGGGTGGTCCTGGACTCCGAGCTCGACCTGCTGGGCGAACCGCAGCGGTCCATCCTCCGGCTCGCCTTCTACGAGGACCTGACACACCAGCAGATCGCGCAGCGGCTCGAGCTGCCGCTGGGTACCGTCAAGAGTCACATCCGAAGGAGCCTTGCACACCTGCGCAGTCGATTGGGGGAATGGAATGCGACACCTTGATCCGGACATCCTCGGGATCGCCGCGCTGGACGAGCCGCTGGACCGGTGGTCCACCGAGCACCTCCTCGAGTGCGGTGCCTGCGGTGAGGAGGTCTCGGAGCTGCAGGGGGTCGTCATGCTCGCACGCTCCGGCGGATACCAGGGCCGCATCGAGGCGCCCGATCCCTCCGTGTGGACCGCGGTCGCCGGGGAACTGGGGTTGTCCGAGAGTACGGCGGTGCGCGATGCCGACGCTCAGGGCGCCGTCGTCATGCCGATCCGCCGGTCGGACGGGGACAGGGCCGATCAGGGCCGGGCTGATCCCGGCCGGACGGGTGGGAGCGCCACGACGGGCCGGAGGGTCCCGGCGTGGTGGCTCGCCGCGGCCGCCGTCGTCGGGATCGCGGCCGGGGGAGGCGCGATGTGGGGGTTCCAGTCCGCGGACGAGGGCAGCGGAAGTGTCCTGGCGCGGGCTGAGCTGACGCCGCTGCCGGACTACCCGGGATCGGGCCGGGCGACGCTCTCGGGGTCCGACGACGGAGCGCGCAGTCTCGATGTGGCCCTCACCGGCCCCTCGCCCAGCGGCTACCGGGAAGTGTGGCTGCTCGCACCGGATGCCGGCCGGATGTACAGCCTGGGCCTGATGGACGGCGACGAGGGCACCTTCGCGGTGCCTTCCGGGATCGATCTCGAGCAGTTCCCCGTGGTCGACGTCTCGGACGAGCCTCCGGACGGGGACCCTACCCACTCGGGCGTGAGCATGGTCAGGGGCCGGCTCGACGTCCCCGGCGCATAGCGCCGATCGCGGTCGAGGGCTGAAGCGCCGCCGTCCGCGGACCGGCGGCGCTGCGGGTCACTGGCGGCGGAACCGGTTGACCATCGGGCAGTCGAAGGGGTCGCGGGCGGCGAGGCCCACGCGGTTGAGGTAGGACACCACCGCGCCGTACGACGCCGCCACGCCCACCTCGGTGTACGGTACGCGGAGGCGCTCGCAGTGTTCCCTGACGATCACGGCGGCGCGGCGCAGGTGCGGACGCGGCATGTCCGGGAAGAGGTGGTGCTCGATCTGGAAGTTCAGTCCGCCGAAGGCGTTGTTGACGAACGATCCGCCGCGGATGTTGCGTGAGGTGAGTACCTGCTTCTGGAAGAAGTCGAGCTTGCTGTCCCTGGGCACCACGGGCATGCCCTTGTGGTTGGGGGCGAAGCTCGCTCCCATGTACACGCCGAAGACGGCGAGCTGCACGCCGAGGAACGCGAACGCCATGCCGACGGGCAGGAACCAGAACAGGATGCCGAGGTACGCACCGAAGCGTGTGCCCAGCAGCGCCAGTTCCACCCAGCGGCCCTTGATGGTGCGGCGGGCGAACAGTGTGCTGATGGAGCGGGCGTGCAGGTTGATGCCCTCCATGGTCAGGAGGGGGAAGAAGAGGTAGCCCTGGCGGCGCGTGATCCACGCGCGGATCCCCGTGGCCTTCGCGGCGTCCTCCTCGAGGAAGGAGATGGTGTCCACCTCGATGTCCGGGTCCTTGCCCCTGGTGTTCGGGTCGTTGTGGTGACGCGTGTGCTTGTCCATCCACCACGCGTAGCTGATCCCGACGACCCCGGCGGCGAGGATGCGCCCCGACCAGTCGTTCGCGCCGCGGCTCTCGAAGATCTGGCGGTGCGAGGCCTCGTGCGCGAGGAAGGCGACCTGCGTCAGCACGATGCCGAGCACGGCGGCGATGAGGAGCTGGAACCAGGTGTCCCCGAGCAGGGCGAATCCCGTCCATGCCGCACCCATGGCGAGCACGAGGAGCGCGAAGACCGTGACGTAGAAGCGGCGACGCCGGTTCAGCAGGCCTTCCTTGCGGACCTGCTTCAGCAGCACCGAGTAGGAGGCGACGACGTCGTTGGGCCGGGAGATGCGGACGGTGCGCGGGGCGGCGATGCTCATGGGGGTCCCTGGGGTAGCGAATGGCTTCCCAGCCAGGGGTGGGGTGCTAACCCGCAGATACTCGCACTGTACGGCAACCGATCGAGTGGTCCCCGCGCGGGGTGCATGGTTGCGTCAGGGCGTTCTGTGCGGTCCGCGATAGTGCCCCGGCCACTCCCCGAGCGGGATCCGTGGGATGTCGCGGATGGTCCCCGCGCTTCCCCACTCGTTCCTGCCGAGCCGTGAGAGCGGCTCGAGGGCGCCGATCGCCGGGAGGTCGCCGTCGAGCACGTCCTCGGACACCACCGCGTGCAGCACCTCGCCGAAGACCAGCGTGCAGTCGCCCATCTCCTGGATCAGGTGGAGCCGGCACTCGAGGGCCACGGGGGATTCGAGGACACGGGGCGGCCGCACCGTGGTGCTCGGCTCCCGCGTCAGGCCGGCGGCGTCGAACTCGCTGACCTCCGGGGGGAACGCGGTGCCGGTGGCGTTGACGGCCTCGAAGAGGCTCTCGGGGGTGAAGCCGACCACGAACTCGCCCGTGGCCTCGATGTTCCGGACCGAGTCCTTGCGGCCCACCGAGGTGAACTGGATGATCGGCGGGTTCACGGAGGCGATCGTGAAGAACGAATGGGGCGCGAGGTTGTCCACGCCGTCCGCGGACGTGGACGAGATCCACGCGATGGGGCGCGGCACGACCACCGAGGTGAGGAAGCGGTAGAACGCTCGGCTGTTCGCCGGATCGGGGACGACGTCCCTACGCATGCCTGCCACCCGGGCCCGGCGTGGTGAGGAGGTCGCGGAGGCCGAGCGGCGCGCGGCCGGTGAGGCGTTCGACGTCCTGCGACACCTCGGCCATCTCGCCGCGGGCGATGGCCGTGTAGGTGCTGACCCACGCATCCACCTGCCAGGGCGGCGCGCCATGATGGGCGCGCGATGCCAGGGCCTCCGAGTGCGTCTGGTCCTCGAACCGCACGGACGCGGGAGTGAGGTCGCTGATCACTGCTGCGGCCTCGGCGAGGGTGAAGGCCTCGGGTCCGGTGAGGTGGTAGGTCTTCCCGGCGTGCTCGTCGGGTGCGCGGAGGACGGCGGCCGCCGACCGCGCGACGTCGGCCTGCGCGACGGCGGAGAGCCGGCCGTCCCCTGCGGGGCCGCGGATGACGCCGTCCTCCGCGAGCGCCGGCACGACATCGAGGTACAGGTTGTCGCGGAGGAACGTCCAGGTGAGTCCTGACCGGCGGATGTGCTCCTCGGTGTACCAGTGGTCCCGGGCGAGGAGGAAGGCCGCCTCGGGGCCTGCGCCGAGGAACGAGGTGTAGACGATGTGCCGGACGCCCGCCCTGGCAGCCGCGTCGACGAATGTGCGGTGGCTCTCGAGGCGGTCCTGCGCCTCGGCGGCGGACACCATGAACAGGACGTCGACGCCGGCGAGGGCATCGAGGGCCGCGGCGGAGTCCTCGTAGGAGGCCTGCCGCACCTCCGACTCCGGCAGGTGCTGTGCCCGGTCCGGGGATCGGACCGGCAGGATGAGCGGCAACCCCTCACCGGCGAGGATCCTGGCGGTACTGCCGCCCACGATGCCGGTGGACCCTGTGACTGCGATGCGGTGCTCCATGCCCGTGTCAGCCACGGGGATGCGCGGTTTATTTCCATCGCGTCGGGAGACCAGGGTTCATCGGGTGTTGGCCCCGGCGTCGCCCCCGGGTTGCCCCGTCGGGCTAGGCTTCCACGAATGGCCGGACGGTTCGTGGCGATCGGAGACTCCTTCACCGAGGGGGTGGGTGACTGGAACGCGCGGTACCCGAACGGGGTGCGCGGGTGGGCGGACCGCGTGGCCAAGCAGCTGGGGCGGCAGGACCCCGCGTGGGAGTACGCGAATCTCGCCATCCGCAGCAAGCGGCTCCACCACATCCGCGACGAGCAGGTGGAACGGGCGCTGGCCCTGAAGCCCACCCTCGTCAGCCTCTACGCGGGCGGCAACGACATCCTGGAGCTCCGCGCGGACATGGGCACCCTCATGCGCGAGTACGAGGCGGTGGTGGCGCGGATCGCCGCCTCCGGTGCGCGTCCGCTTCTCTTCACCGGCTTCGACATCCCGCTCAGCCCCGTGTTCGAGCCGATGAAGCGCCGCAACTGGCTGTACAACGACCACGTGCGGCGCATCGCCGGCGTGTACGACGCCGTCCTCGTGGACTACTGGTGCTTCGAGGAGTACTCGGATCCGGGCCTGTGGGACGCCGACCGGCTGCACATGTCACCGGCCGGGCACCGGAACCTCGCGGCCCACGTGCTGCGGATCCTCGGCGTGGACCATTCGCTGGTGCCCCGGCTGCCCGAACGCGAGGGCCATGCCGGGCTCGTGGCGGGCCTCCGCCGGGAGACCACCTGGCTGGGGGAATGGGTGGTGCCGATGTTCGGGCGGCGCCTGCGGAAGGTCACGCTCGGCGACGACCTGCAGCCCCGCTGGCCCGTGCCCGTCCGCCCCGCCGACGGGCTGAAACGCCTGGCACGTGTGCGGCAGGCAGGGACGGCCTGAGTCCTGCCCGGCCGATAGACTGGGCGGACTATGGAACACATGCGTAAGCTCCGCACCCCGATCGTCTGGCTCCTCGTCGCCGCGATGGTCCTCAGCGTCGGCGCCGGGTTCTTCTCCGTCGTCTTCTGACCGTTCTTCCCCGGTCCTCATGCGGCGATCGACCGCCGCCGGGCTTTCGGCCATCGCATGTGATGCGCGTGGCCCTACCTGTCCCCGTGATGCTACGCCACTCCCTCCTTCAGTCGGGACCGCGCGGAACGGACTTCCCCCGACCGGAGATCCTAAGTAGGCTTAGCTTTATCGGCCCTGCCGATAATTCACCCGTGTGTCGTACGGGCTGCATGCAGCCGGTACGACACACCCTCTGTACAGGGAGAACACCTATGACCTCCGACAGCATGACAGGATCGACCGACCAGTACACCTTCCAGAACCCCGTGACGAGGTTCGAGAGCATCACGCCGGCCGCCGAGCACACGGCCGAGCCCGGCCTCGAGGCGGACCTCGACATCAAGGCCGACCGGGGCGAGACCTCGTACCGCGGCACGGGTCGGCTCGTGGGACGCAAGGCCCTCATCACGGGTGCCGATTCCGGTATCGGCGCGGCCGTCGCCATCGCCTTCGCCCGCGAAGGCGCCGACGTCGCCCTGTCCTATCTTCCCGAGGAGGAGGAGGACGCCCAGGTCGTCAAGGGCATCATCGAGGCGGAGGGCCGCACGGCCGTCTGCATCCCGGGCGACCTGAAGGATCCGGCGTACTGCACCTCGCTGGTGCAGCAGGCCGTCGACGGCCTGGGCGGCCTCGACACCCTCGTCAACAATGCCGGCAAGCAGGTGGCCGTCGAGTCGCTCGAGGACCTGAGCGACGAGCAGCTCGATCACACCTACAAGACGAACATCTATTCGTTCTTCCGGGTGACGAAGGAAGCCCTCAAGCACCTCCAGCCCGGATCGGCGATCATCAACTCGACGTCCATCCAGGCGTACGAGCCTTCGCCGACCCTCGTGGACTACGCGAGCACCAAGGCCGCGATCAACAACTTCACGAAGGGTCTCGCGCAGCAGCTCGCGCCGAAGGGCATCCGCGTCAACGCCGTGGCGCCGGGTCCCATCTGGACCCCGCTGCAGCCATCGGGCGGCCAGCCTGCGGAGGCGCTGCCCGAATTCGGCAAGGACACCCCGCTGGGTCGTGCCGGGCAGCCCACCGAGCTGGCTCCGGCGTATGTCTTCCTGGCGTCCTCGGAGTCGAGCTACGTCCTCGGCGAGACACTGAACGTCAACGGCGGTATGCCCTCGCCCTGATCCGCCGTCCCGTCGGACCCACGGCAGCCCCGGACTCCTGCGAGTCCGGGGCTGCCGTGGTCCGGGGTGCTCGAGGGTCGCCGGCTACGCGGTCCCCTCGAGGGCGTCGAAATCGGTGCGGTCGATCCTGCGGTGGTAGCGCATGCCCGCCAGGCCGCCGAGGATCGCGCCGACGAGCGCGATGGCGGCGACCACGAGCAGGCCGATGAGGCCGGGGCCGGTGAGGTCCTGGGCGGAGGGGACGCCGATCCCCTGGAACTGCTCGGTGACATTGGCCTGGTTCCCCACGATCAGGCCGATGACGGCGAGCACGACGGCGATGATGACGGCCCAGAGCCAGACGGCGACGCCCTGCTTGACGCCGCTGAAGCGGGCCATGCGCCCGGCGACGTACCCTCCGGCGAAGTAGGAGATGAGCAGGATGACACCGAGGATGATGGCCGCCGTGAGGCCCGTGGTCTGTGCCTCGCCCGAGCCGCTCGTGATGTCCGCGGCCGACAGGTTCGCGCCGGCGCCGAACAGCGCGGCCACGGCGCCCACGAGGGCCGAGAGCAGGACGAACAACCCGGTGGCGGTCAGCCAGCCGAAGAACCCGGCACCGAACTTCATGCCGCCGAAGTGCTCCTTCTCGCGGCGGTGGAGCAGCTTGCGGTCCTCGGGGCTCGGTACGCCGGAGCCGACGGCCGCCGTCCGGGGCAGGTGGCGTTCACGGCCCTGGTCCTCGTCGGTCCGGGCATCGGACCTGGTGGCCGTCAGGGGCGCCACCTGCGTGTGTGCCCGGGTCTCCGCCTCCCGCTCACGGGACGCGGAGACGGGGGCCTGCGCCTGCTGGCGGGTGGGGGTCGTGTCGGAGCTGTCCGAGTACATGCCCGGTACGTAGTCGCCGCTGGAGTCGTCATCGGCCGAGTAGCCGCCGGGGACGTAGTCGCCGTGCCCGCCCTCGTCCGCGCCCGCCCGGGAGGCTCCCGCGGTGGTGCTCGCGCTCGTGCCGGTATCGGCCCGCCCCACGCTGCTGGCGCCCGCACCCGACCGGTCGGTGTCCATCAGCTCCGTCGGGTTCTCGGGTTCGTGGGGACGCCGCGACCCGTCGCCGTCCGTGTTGCCTGTTGCCGAGGTGCTCATCGGTCCTCCTGATCTTCGGGCCCGCGGGCTCGCTAAGGTGGCTTAGTATTGCGACCAGTATTCCACGCCGGTCCGCGCGGGACCGTCTGTGGCACCGCGTCGCGCCGGGGGTGCAAGACTGGGGCCATGGATCTACAGGTCTTCATGACGGTGGTGTGCGGTGCGCTCATCGCCGTGGGTATCGCGGGGGTGGTGGTCCCGGTGCTGCCGGGCAGCATCCTGATCATCGTGTCGCTGCTGATGTGGGCGCTCACCGTGACCAGTACCGAGGGGTGGGTGGTCTTCGCGATCGGCACCACGCTGGCCGGCGCCGGGCTCACCGCCGGGATCGTCCTGACGGGCCGGACTCTCAAGCAGCGCCGGATCCCCGGCCGCTCCGTGACCATCGGCGTGCTCGCAGGCATCGCGGGGATGTTCGTCATCCCCGTCGTCGGACTGTTCGTGGGTTTCGCGCTCGGGCTGTTCACGAGCGAGTACGCACGGCAGCGGGATGCCCGTGCGGCACTGACCTCGAGCCTGCACGCGCTGAAGGCCACAGGCCTCGGCATCCTCGCCGAGCTGGTCCTGGCCTGTCTGGCCGGGACCACCTGGGTCATCGGTGTATGGGTCTACTTCGCGACGGCCTGAAGCCCTGCCCGAGCCCGGAGCCCCGCCTGGGCCCTACTCCTTGCCTGCGATGGACAGGGCCGCGACGATCAGCGCCAGATGGCTCAGACCCTGCGGAATGTTGCCCATGAACGAGTTGTCCGACGGCTCGACCATCTCGGACATGATGCCGACGTCGTTCGCGAGGGGCAGCAGTTCCTCCATGAGGTCCACCGCTTCGTCACGCCGGCCCACGGACACGAGCGCCGACACCATCCAGTACGCGCAGGCGACGAACGTGGCCTCCTCCTCCCGCATGCCGCTGTAGCGGTACAGAAGGGGGCCTGCTCCGAGCTCGTCGCGGAGGGCGTCGATCGTGGACGACATGCGTGGTCCCGTGTCGAAGCCGCTGATGGCGTGCAGCAGGATCGAGGCGTCCAGTTCGGTGGACCCGGGATACCAGACGTAGCTCTGCCGCTCCTCGGACCAGCCGTGCTCGTGCACCCAGTCGCGGATGCGGTCCCGCTCGGCCGCCCACCGCTCCACCGGTCCCTGCAGCTGCCCGCGCTCGGCGAGCGCCACTGCGCAGCGCAGGGCGTTCCAGCACCCGAGCTTCGAGGTGACGTAGTGCCGTTCCTCCGGCAGTTCCCACATCCCGGCGTCACGACGCTGCCAGATGTCGCACGTGAGGTCGGCGAGGTCCGCGAGCTGCCGCATGGTCGCGGGATCGAGGACGTGACCGGCCTGGACGTACTGCCAGACGATGTCGAACACGTCACCGAAGACACCCAGCTGCAGCTGTCCTGCGGCGGGATTGCCGTCCACGACCGGTCCGTTGTTGCGCCAGCCCGTGAGGTCCGGGCGGTGGGTCCCCTGCGGCATGTCCCCGTTCAGGTGGGTGAACACCTCCAGGTCGGATCCCTGCGAGCGAAGATTCTTGAGCATCCACGACACCGCGGCGTGTACCTCCTCCCGGAGCCCGGCACGCGTCAGGGAATGCAGCGTGTAGGCCGTATCCCGCACCCAGGCGTAGCGGTAGTCCCAGTTCTTGCCCCCTGCGGCGCTCTCGGGAAGCGAGGTGGTCGCCGCGGCCGCGATCGATCCGGACGGGCTGTGGAGCAGCAGTTTCAGGGTGAGGGCACTGCGGAGCACCGCGTGCCGGTAGTCGCCGTCATAGGCGAAGTCGTCCGACCACGACTGCCAGTTGCGGATGGTGCGGTCCACGCCGTCGTCGATGGTCTGCGGATCGGGTAGGGGCAGTGGTTCACCATGGGTCGAGACGACGGCGACGAGGTGGCGCGACCCGGCCGAGGTGGTGAAGGCGCCGTCGACGGTCTGTCCCGAGGGTGTCCGCAGCCCGTGGTCGATCCCACGGATGCCGAGGCCCACGGCGTCGATGCGCAGGACGGGATCCTCAGCATCACCGTCGAGCCAGGGCGACGCCGAGCCGAAGCAGCTGCCGGGGGTGACGGACCATGCCATGTCGACGGCTCCGGTGAGGCCGTCCACGCGGCGGGCGAGTTCACCCCACGGCAGCCGACCGGCCACGCCGGTGTTGAGGGAGTCCGTCACGCGCGCGGTGCCCGTGGCCGTGGTGTAGGTCGTCTCGAGGACGTTGGTGCCGTCCACGTAGCGCCGTTCCACCGAGAACTCCCCTGCGGGTGCCAGGACCATGAAGCCCTCGTCCGCGTCCAGGAGCCGGGCGAAGGACGGCGTCGAGTCGAGGTCCGGGGTGGGGTACCAGTCGATCGAGCCGTCCAGCGCCACCAGGGCCACGGTCCGCCCGTCGCCGATAGCGGCGTAGGAGCGGATGTCGGCGAAGCCGTCCTCGTCCCTCAACGCGTCCGTCACGGCCGACCGGCCCCCGCCGACTGCTACCTGCCGAACCTGCCGTTGTAGCGCGTCTTGTTGGCGCGGGGCTGCTGCCCGGAGCGGCGGCTGTTCAGCACGCGGGAGGCGATGACGGGCACGAGGGCCCAGAGGATTCTCTTCAGCATGATGCGTCCTTACGGTCGGGGTGGCCGGCGATGATGGTCAGCGCCGGGCCTATCGATCATCCTACTTACTATTCCTGGCCGTCCCGGCTCCCGGTGACGAAGGCCCTCAGCGCCCGCAGCTGCGCCCGGCGTGCTACCGGGTTCAGGTACATCATGTGGCCGGCCTCGTGGTAGTGGTGCGTGAAGCGGGCGCGCGCGTCGTCGTCGAGGTTCATGTGGGCCCAGACGTACTCGGCCGCGAAGTGCGGTGTGGCGCCGTCGTGGTAGCCGTAGTCGACGTGCACCCGCAGGGTCGGGTTGTGCACGAGGAGTCGCTCGAGGACTCCGGAGACGTCCACGGGTGCACCCTCGAAGGTGCGGTAGCTCCAGGGCTGCACGCGGGCGGTGAGGATCTCGTAGGGGAGGTCGTTCTCGTAGCCGAGTTCGGCGCGGACGTAGTGGTTCATCGCGGCCGAGTAGGGGCCCGTGATGGCCCGGATGCTGGGATCGTCCATGGAGTCCGAGGCCTGCAGGTTCTCCGGCCGCGCCGTGAAGCGCGCATCGATGCGGCCGACCGCGAGCCCCTCGGAGCGCAGGAGCTCCGCAGCGAACTCGTGGTACGCCCAGCGGAGGTTCGTGCGGCGGATGAAGTCCTCGTCGAGCCTCGTGATGGCGTGCAGCCGCGCGACGACGTCGTCGTGCTCCTCGGGTGTCAGCCGGGTGCCCTGCGTGAGGGCGTAGCCGAAGTCCCGGGCTGCATACTCCTCCGCCTCGCGGACCACGTCGGCGAGCTCCCGGTCCCCGTGCAGTCCGTGGAAGTGGGCGATCGCAGCATAGGTGGGCAGGTGCAGGGCGTAGGGCAGGTCGCTGCCCGGGAAGAAGCGCAGGGTGGACATGTTGAGCACCGTGGAGATGAGCCCCAGCCCGTTGACCGCCATCCCGTACGCGTCGAACAGGCGCCCGGCCACCGCGACGGCGCGGAGCGTCCCGTAGGACTCCCCGACGAGGTACTTGGGGGAGAGCCAGCGGTTGTTGCGGGTGGTCCAGAGGCGGATGACCTCGGCCACGAGGTCCCTGTCCTGCACGAACGCGTGGAACTCGTCCGCCTTCTCGCCCTCCACCACGCGGGAGTACCCCGTGCTCACGGGATCGATCATGACCAGGTCGCTGGACTCGAGCAGCGACTCGGGGTTGTCGACGAGCCCGAAGGGAGCTGGGGTCATGGCGCCGACGTCACCGGAGTCGACCAGGCGCGGACCGAGCAGGCCCAGGTGCAGCCAGACCGAGGCCGAGCCCGGGCCGCCGTTGAACGCGAACGTGACGGGACGGTCCGGCTCGGCGTCCTGCTTCGTGTACGCGACGACGAAGATCTCGGCCTTCGGCTTGAAGCCGCCCGCCTTGCCGTCGGTGGTCTCCTCGCGCCGGAGCACGAGGCGCCCGGTGGTGGTGGTGTACCTCAGGCCGGAGGGCGCGGTGTGCTCCCGGACGGTGAAGTCGTCCGAGACCTCCTTCGCCTCGTCCTTCCCTGCGTCGCGAGGGGCGTCCTTGGGTGTGTCCTGCGTCTCGTCAGCCATGGTACGAGCCTACCGGTAGTTCTCCGAGGCAACGGCTCAGGAATCGGCGCGCGTCGCTTCCCGCGGCCGGTGCCCCGATGCGTCGGCGGCCGGTCCGGCAGCACCCGCATCGCCGTCCCATACGCGGTTCTGCTGGGGCCTGGCGAAGAACAGGGCCGCGGCGAACCCGAGGATGATGACGGTCGCGGGCAGGTAGAGCGACTGGCCCATCGACAGGGCGTAGCCTGCCCTGGCCTCGTCTGGCAGGGCCGCGCCCGGGGTGGCGCTCATCCCGCCGCCGCCGAGGTTCGACGTCAGGCGCGACTGCATCATGGCCGCGATGGCCGCGCTCCCGAGGACCGCGCCCATCTGCCGCGTGGTGTTGTACACCCCCGAGCCGGCGCCCGCGAGCGACGGCGCGAGGTTGCGGGTGGCCGTCAGGGACACCGGCGCCCAGATCCCGGCGCTCGCCAGGCCCAGCAGCGACACCGGCAGCAGGAGCTGCCAGATCGGGACGTCCGGCGTGAGGATGGAACCCATCCAGAACAGGGCGGCCGACATGCCGGCGAACCCCGCGATGGCGATGTACTTGGGGTTGCTGCGCTGGACGTACTTGCCGACGAACGGAGCGAGGACGCCCGAGATGACGGCCATGGGGGTGAGCAGGAGCGCGGCCTGGGTGGGGGAGAGACCGCGCACGGTCTGCGCGTAGAGCATCAGCGGCAGCGACATGGTGGTGATCGCGAAGCCCATGGCGGTGATCGAGGTGTTGGCCAGGGAGAAGTTGCGGTCACCGAACAGCCTGAGCGGGACCAGCGGTTCTCCGCGGTTGAGCTTCTGCCAGACCACGAAGCCGACGAGCAGCACGATGCCCGTGATGATGAGCGACCACACGGACACGGGTCCGGCGATCGTGCCCCAGTCGTAGCTCTCGCCCTCCTGGATGCCGAACACCAGGCAGAACAGCCCCGCGGCGCTGAGGAACACGCCGAGCATGTCGAATCGGTGCGACGTCGTGGGCAGGGTGGGTACGAGGCGGGCCGCGAGGATGAACCCGACGACGCCGACGGGCACGTTGATGAAGAAGATCCATTCCCAGCCGGCGGAATCCACGAGCACCCCGCCCATGATCGGGCCGACGAGGGTGGCGATGCCTGCGACCGAGCCCCACAGGCCCATGGCGGCTCCGCGGCGTTCCGGCGGGAAGATGCGGGTGATGACGGACATGGTCTGCGGTGTCATGAGGGCGGCGCCCAGGCCCTGCAGCACGCGCGCGAGAATGAGGGCCTCCACCGAGCCGGACAGGCCGCACCAGGCGCTGGAGAGGGTGAAGACCACGAGCCCCACGAGGTAGACGCGCTTCGGCCCGAAGCGGTCCCCGAGCCGACCGGCCACGAGCAGCGGCACGGCGTAGGCCAGCAGGTACGCGCTGGTCACCCAGATGACGCTGTCGATACCGGCGTCCAGCCCCTCCATGATGGCCGGGGTGGCGACGGACACGATCGTCGAATCGACGAGGATCATGAAGAAGCCGATGACGAGCGACCACAGGGCGGGCCAGGGCCTGACGTCGTCGTTCCGGGGCGGCGCAGGCGTTGCCTGGGAGGGGGTGCTGGGCATGGAAGAAGACTACGCCCGGCGTCCGACGGTGCCGGGCCCGGTACCGGCGCCGGGCGACTTTGGGCTAAGCCGCTCCTCGCAGGTACAGTGTTGGTGTTCGGAAGTGGTGTCCGGGGCTTTAGCTCAGTTGGTAGAGCGTTTCGTTCGCAATGAAAAGGTCAGGGGTTCGATTCCCCTAAGCTCCACTGTTCCGGAAGACGAAGCGAGGCTCCTGTCACCAGGAGCCTCGCTTCTTCCGTCGGTGGCCGGTGCGGCCGGGAGTCAGGACTGGTCCTGCCGGCCGAGCGGGTAGCGGGCGGCCGGAGACCGCGGGGCCTGACTCTCCTCGGCGTCCGGTTGTGCCGGATCCGACCCGGGCCCGCCTCTCGTGTCGAGAGGACTCATGCCCGCCGTCTGCTGACCGGCGTTGAGCAGGGACGTGTCGCCGACCGGGGATGTGCCCGGTTCGTCGATCATGGCTTCCTCGGGGATGTTGATGTCCTGGCGCAGGTGCGAGCTGTCGGGCAGTGGCCCGTCGGTAGGTGTCATGCCACCGAGTGGACCACCACGACGTGACATCCGGGCACTGCGGACAGCCTCCGAGAATTCACTGGTCATCCGGCCGCTGCGGTGATCTCCACGGACGGACTACTCCTCGGCGGCCTTCTTGCCCCAGGGCCGCGCCGCGAGGATCCGCACGAGCGGACCGAGCCACGACATCACCACGAGCAGGGTGAAGGTGCTGCTCAGGGACGAGCCGAGGGTCGTGGCGGGGAACAGCTGGTGCAGCCCCACGAGGATCGCCGCCACGAGGAGCAGTTTCTTGACGGCGTTGAGCACGTGCAGCGGCACCGGCCGCGGCCAGGGCGTGAAGTCGACCGTGTCGATGTCCCGGAGCTGGTCCTCCGCGCTCATGCCGTTCTCCTCTGCGATGCGGTGTCGGCTCCATTATCCACTCGGAACCGCCCTGCTGGGCAGTGCCGCCCGCCGTGGGTCCGGTGAGGGCTCAGGCGAGGACGGCCCATCCCCGGGGCGGGAGGAGCACGGAGGTCCCGCCGCGGATCGTGGCCCCGCCCGCGAGGACGGTGGCCGCGCCGGCGTCGACGGCGCGGGGCTCGGGCGAGAGGTTCAACGCGACCACGAGGGCGTCCGGGCCGTCCGCGACGCGGTAGGCCAGGAGCTCGTTGGAGAGGTGCATCACCTCGGTGGTGGCGCGGTGCAGCCACGGGTGGCGGCGCCGGAGGCCGATGAGCTGCTGGTGCACCTCGTAGACGGGACGTCCGAGCGGTGAGAGGTCGGCCGGTGAGGGTGGGAAGAGCGGTCGCACGTCGTCGTCGCCCCCCGCCCTGTCCTCCTTGATGCCGCGGTAGCCCTGCTCGTCCCCGTAGTAGAGGGACGGCGTGCCGCCGACGGTGAGCAGGACGACGACGGCGTGTGCCAGCAGTGCGGGATCGGTGAGCCTGCTCGCGATCCGGGTCACGTCGTGGTTGCCGATGAAGGTCAGCGGCGCGAAGGATCCCAGGAGTGCGTTGTGCCGTTCGAGCGCGGCGGCGAGCTCGAAGAAGTTGGTGTCGTTGAGCGAGCTCCAGACGGCCTTCCACAGTTCGTACTGGGTGGCCGAGTCGAGCCCTCCTGCCCGGACCTGTCCGGCGTAGTCGCCGTGGATGTACTCGCCGACGAAGTACGCCTCGGGGTGTGCGGCGCGGACGCGGGCCGTCACCGCGGCCCAGAACGAGGACGGGACGGCGTAGGCGGCGTCCAGCCGCCAGCCGTCGGCGCCCCGGGCGAGCCAGTACTCCATGACGTCGACGACGAAGTCCGCCACCGCGGGTTCGTCGTGGTTGAGCGCCACCAGGTGGTGATGGCCCTCGAAGTCCCGGTATCCCGGTTCCGTGCCAACACCGGCGTCCCCGGGCCAGTCGAGGGAGAACCACGAAGCCGTGGCGGCACCGGGTCCCTGGGCGAGGACGTCCTGGAAGGGTGTGAACGATCTCCCCGTGTGGTTGAAGACACCGTCGAGCAGGACCCGCAGGCCGCGCCGGTGCGCCTCGGCGACGAGCGTGTCGAAATCCTCGAGGCTCCCGAGGCGGGGATCGATCCGGAAATAGTCGGTGGTGTCGTAGCCGTGCGTCTCGGCGGCGAACACGGGACCGAGGGCCAGCCCTGATGCGCCGAGACCCTGCGCGTAGTCCAGCCAGGGCACCAGATCCAGCAACCGGTGCTCGGCCGCGGGCTCCGGGGTGGCGGTCTTCTCCGCGCCGGTGAAACCCAGCGGGTACACCTGCCACCAGATGGCGTGCTCGATCCAGGCAGGCTCGTTCATGGCGTCGGTGGCTCCCCTCGGGCGGGCCCGTGAGGGCTGGACGTCGGCCCCGGCAGGGGCGACCTGGCGTCTAGCCTACGTCGACGAGCAGCGGATCAGCCCAGGCGAGCTGCCGCACGTCGGCGGGCTCAAGGTCTGCAGCCTGGGCGATGTCGATGATCGCCGCGCCGCTCTCGGCCGCCCGCACCACCGCTGCTTCGAGCTCGGCCGTCCGCTGGTCGAGGTCCCACTGCAGCGACTCCACGTCCGCTGCAGCAGCGGCGACCCGCCGTAGGGCCGGGGTCAGGGGAAGGGCGAGTTCCCGGGGCTCCTCATGGGAGAGCTGGAACCCGCACGAGCAGGCCCAGACGAGCTCGACATCGGATGCCGGCACCGGCTGCAGGACCATCCCGTAGGAGGACCCCCGGTAGGAGGTCTCGCGCAGTGTCATGGGGTCACCGCAGTGCAGGGGAGCCCCTACCGCGGTGTCGTCTGCGCCGACAGCGTCATCGATTGTCTGCGTCATGGCTCTCTCACTTTCGGGTCAAGAATACGAACCATACTGCTAACTAGTTCTATAAACTAGTTATATGCGGACTGACCTACTCGTGTCCACTCCGCGATGCGATCGGGCCGCACCTAGGAATCGATGATCCGCTGCCGGGCCTCCCTGTACTCGTCCTCCCGGATCACCTGTCGGCGGAGGAGGTCGTCGAGTTCCTGCAGGCGCTGCTCCTTGCCCGCCGGTGCCGGTGCCGCTGCCGTGTCGGGCGGTCGGGTAGCGGTTCCGTCCCCGGTGCCGGCGCCCCGGCGGGCCCCCGTGACCAGCAGGGCGATGCCCACGAGCACCGCCAGCGCCACCACGAGACCGAGCAGGATGATGATGTGCCAGCCTTCGAGGCGCATGACTAGCCCTCCTCGACGGCGGCGAGGACGGGCAGGAACAGGACACGCGACATCGAAGACCCCCATGGATGACGGGGTCCGGCGGCCCCTGTGCCGATCACCCTACAAGACCGGGCACCCGTCGCTCCGTGTCAGGCGGCCCCGGCGCTGCCGAATCGTCCCCGGGCCGACGGCGTCGCCCGGGGACGCAGGCGTCGTCCGGCGGTCCGGTAGACCTGCGTGCAGAACACCACGAGCAGCAGCACATGTACGGCATCCCCGCCGTAGTACATCAGCTGGGCCGCCTGCTCAGCGTCGGACGGCCAGGAGCCCTGACCGGCGACGGCGTAGAGGTGCTTCGCCACCACAGCGTGCACTGCGATCGTCGTGAGGATCGCGACGCCCCTCAGCCAGGGAGCGGCCCTGTGCGGGTTCGGGTCCGGTCCGACGACCGCGTAGGCGAAGAGCGTTCCCGCCGCCACGAAGTGGACGTGCAGCAGGGGCCCGGACACGGGGTGGTGCAGCAGGGCGAATGCCGCCGGGTCCCAGTAGAGGACGGCCGTCGGGCCTGCGGTGAGAAGGCCGGCCATCAGCGGATGTGCGGCCAGCCGGACGGGCGCGGAACCGGCCAATCGGGCGTAGTGCCGTCCTGTCCTCGCGGAGACCGCCCGCAGGAAGAGGGTCCCCGGAGCACCGAGGACGAGCAGCAGCGGCACGAGCATGCCGAGCAGCAGATGGGCCGCCATGTGCGCGGTCAGGCTGCTGCCGGCCGCCTGTGCGAGCGGGCCCGCCGTGGCGACGACCCCGAATCCCGTGCCGATGAGCCAGGCGGTGGTGCGGCGTGGCGGCCACCCGGTCCGCCCCCGCAGGACGCCGGCGCGCCCGGCGACCAGATAGAGGGCGGCCAGCCCGAGCCACACGAGAACGACGGCGGTGTCCAGCGCGAAGGCTCCGAGGGCTTCCCCGCCCGGTGCCGGGCCGGGGTGGTGGGGTCCCTCACGCATCGCCGGTGCTCTGGTGCGCGGTGCGGCGGACCAGGAGCAGGAGCACCCCCGCCACCAGGAAAGCCAGGGCCGCGCCGTTCCAGGCGAGGTCGTAGGAGAGCAGCTCCACCCCGTAGCGGATCTCGTGGAGGTCGAGGAGCTTGTGCTGCACCACGCCGTCGAACAGCTGGAAGGCCCCGATGCCCATCAGGATCCCGGCCACCCATCGGCGCGTGGAGAGGGCTCCCCGCCGTCTCAGGTCCGCGAAGAGGAAGAGTGAGGCCACGGTGGCGAACCAGCTGAAGGCGTGGAAGACGCCGTCGGACACCAGTCCTGCGGCCGGGGTGGACCGGTCGTAGAAGTGGTGCCAGTGGAGGAGCTGGTGGAACACGGCCTCGTCGACGAAGGCGATGATGCCGCAGCCGAACAGGAATCCCACGAGGACGTTGCGACGCTGCAGCAGGGCGCCGTCGTCCTGCCGGTCGGGGGCAGCGGGAGGAATGGACGATGCGATGGGATTGCCCGTCGTCGGAGGGTGTGGACGCCTTCAGCGTGCCAGCGCAGCGCCCGCAGCGTCCACTACTTTCAAGAGGCGTTCCACGCGAACCGCGGCAGCAGCGCAGTCCTCGTCCGTCGGCTTCGAGGACGCGGACACCGCCGAGGGCATCGACCTGCCGGGTGCAGACCTCTCCGGCGGAGAACTCCTCATCCGGGTGATCCCGCCGCAGCGTGACCGGTCCACCTGCGCCTCCTGCTTCCTGGTCCGGCTCCGCGGTCAGGTCAGGAGACCCGCTCGTCGTACCACCATTCGGCGGGTTCGAGGGGCTGCTGGGGCCGGCGCCTCAGGGGCACCACGGCCGCCTCGCGGCGCGGGCGGGTCATGAGCATCCGGATGGCCGCGAGCAGGGCGGCGGGAATCGAGACCAGCACGACGACGGCGATGGCGTACATCGCGAGGGCCGCATGGACGGGCGAATGATAGAGCCCGGCCATCAGTGCGGCGCTGCCCAGCCACAGCCACAGCCAGAACAGGCCGATCACGTAGAGCAGTGACCTCGCGCGCCTGTAACGCAACGGAAAGTGCCTCCGCCTACGCTCCATATTCGTCTCCCCAGACTTATCCGGCCCGCCCCCAGGCGATGCCACTGGATGAATAATAGTCCCCTGACAAGGCTTTTCTTGTGTCCGGGACCGGATCGAGACGTGATGGTCGCCAGCGGGCGGTGCGCAGCACCGGTGCGGCCAGGGAGCGATGCGTCGGGAGGGCGGGAACACCTCTCCGACGGCGTCAGGAAGGGCGTGTCCGCCCTCCCGACGGGGCAGGGCGGAAGAGGGCTGCTCAGAGGGTGATGGCGGCGTCGGGGAGATCGGTGCCCGTCGCGGTGCCCGTCGGACCGGCGGTCGCGCTGCCGAGCAGCCGGACGTGGTCCGGGGTGAGATCGGTGATCCGGTTGACGCCGAGCAGCTGCATGGTACGGGCGGTCTGGGCGCCGAGGATCGCGATGGTGCGGTCCACCCCCGCGCGACCGCCTGCCATGAGGCCGTAGAGGTAGGCGCGCCCGATCAGGGTGAAGTCGGCGCCGAGGGCCAGGGCCGCGACGATGTCCCCGCCGCTCATGATGCCCGTGTCGAGGATGATGTCCGTCTTGCCCTTCAGCTCCGCGGCGACGTGCGGCAGGAGGTGCAGGGGGACCGGTGCACGGTCGAGCTGCCGCCCGCCGTGATTGGACAGGATGATGCCGTCCGCGCCGTGGTCCACGGCCTTCTTCGCGTCGTCGAGGGTCTGGATGCCCTTGACCACGAGGTTGCCCTTCCAGACGCCGCGCAGCCAGTCGAGGTCCTCGAACGTGAGGGTGGGGTCGAACATCGAATTGATGAGGTCCGCGACCGTGCCCGAGTAGCGCGAGAGCGAGGCGAACGCGAGCGGCTCGTGTGTGAGGAAGTTGAACCACCAGGCCGGCCGGTAGGAGGCGTCGACGACGGTCTTCAGGGTCAGCGCGGGCGGGATGGTCATGCCGTTGCGGACGTCGCGGAGGCGGGCGCCGGCGACGGCGGTGTCCACCGTGACCATGAGGGTGTCGTTCCCGGCGGCGGCGGCCCGCGCGATCAGCTCCATGGAGCGGTCACGGTCCGTCCAGAGGTACAGCTGGAACCAGTTGCGGCCGGTCGGTGCGGCCTGTGCGACGTCCTCGATGGAGGCGGTGCCCATGGTCGAGAGGGTGTACGGGATGCCCGCTGCCGCCGCGGCCTGCGATCCGGCGTACTCGCCCTCCGACTGCATCATGCGGGTGAAGCCCGTCGGAGCGATGCCGAACGGCAGGGCCGAGTCCTTCCCGAGAATCGGGGTCACCGTGCTGACCGTGCGGACGTCGCGCAGGATCCCGGGGCGGAACTCGAGGTCGAGGAAGGCTGCGCGGGCGCGGCCCAGCGAGATCTCGGCTTCGGCGGCGCCGTCGGTGTAGTCGAAGGGTGCCTTGGGTGTTCGGCGCTTCGCCAGGTCGCGGAGGTCCCAGATGGTGTTCGCCCGCTTCAGGCGGGCGGCCGCGCCGAGCTCCGGTTTCTTGAACTGCATGAGCGGGGCGAGGTCCGCGACCTTCGGGACCCGGCGCCTGAGGGCCGGGGGGACAGTGGGGCCGGAGGATTGCTGCATGGGTGCCTTTGCTCGTCGTCGGACCGTGCCGGGATCGACCGGTGCGCGGACCGACACCACTGCACGGCCCGGGTTGATCCCCGATCCTACGGCCTGTGGTCGGGAACGTGGTGGTCGACGCCGTGATGGTCCGGTGCTCGCGCGGAGTTCCGCCGAGGGCTCCTGCAACGGGTCCGGGATCCCCGCCGGCGGGTCCCGCTCACCGAGCGCCCTGCTTCCGGACGGTCCGGGGGTCACCTAGACTTCAGGGACTGGTCGAGCAGGAGGCCATGAACCGGCCCCGACGTGGAGCAGCCATGCAATACTTCCCGCAGATACTCGAACCCCTCGCCCGGGGAGATGGCGCCTCGCCCTCCCGACGGGTGCCCCTCGCCGTGCTGCCGCAGAGCCCCGGGACCCAGCAGTTCCCGGCCCAGCATCCGCAGTTCCTCCCGCTCATCCCCGCACGGCAGCGACGGCGGTTCGGGCCGCTGATGGCGTCGCGGGACGCCGGGCAGGACCGGCGATGACGTCCGCGGAGGTGCTCTCCGAGGCGTTCGGCCGGCTTCCCGAGCTCGTGCGCGGCGCCGTCGAGGGCCTCGACGCCGACCAGCTGTCCCTGCGGCCGGGCGGCTCCGCGAACTCGATCGCGTGGCTCGTGTGGCACCTGGCGCGCGTCGAGGACAGCCACTTCGCGGACGCGTTCGGCCACGACGAGGTATGGCTCGCGGACGGTTTCGCCGAGCGGTGGGGGCTGTCCCTGGAACCCGGCGACACGGGGTACGGCCACTCGTCGGACCAGGTGGCTGCGGTCCGGGTCGGTTCGGCGCAGCAGCTGCTCGACTACTTCGACGCCGTGCACGCGCGGTCCCGGGGCCTGGTGGCAGCGCTCGACGAGGACGACCTGCACCGCGTGGTCGACGAAGGGTGGGACCCGCCCGTGACGCTGCTCGTCCGGCTCGTGAGCGTGATCGACGACGCCGTGCAGCACGCCGGTCAGGCCGCCTACGCGCGCGGCATCATCCTCGCCTAGGCGACGGACCCCGGGCGGCCGTGATGCTGTTCGTCGGGGCCGTCCGACGCGCCGGTGCCCTGCCTAGCTGAGGCCCGTCTGCCGCAGCGTGATGTTGAGCCGCCCGTCGAAGCCGATCCCGGCGGGCGCGGAGCCCGGCAGGATCCTGAGGACCCCGTGGTAGGCGAACCGGGAGGGTCCGCCGAACACGAAGAGATCACCCGAGGCGAGTTCCAGGTCCTGCCACGGACGGTTCCGGTTCTCCGTGTTGCCGAACCGGAACACGCACGAGGAACCGAGGCTGAGTGAGACCACAGGAGCGTTCATGCGCTCCTCCCGGTCCTGGTGCATCCCCATCCGTGCGGCGTCGTCGTAGTAGTTGACCAGCGCGGCATCGGGCTCGTAGGAGGCCCCGGCCTCCGGCCCGCAGGCGGCAGTGACGGCGTCGCGCCCCAGCGAGCGGAGCACGTCGGGAAAGGGCGCGACGGCGCCTCCGCCGACGTCGTCGGCCGTGCGGCTGTACCGGTAGGGGAGCCAGTGCCACCCCAGGCTCATGCTCTTCACGGACATCACGCCGCCGGTGGGCATCGTCACGGCGCGCATGGGGACCGGTCCGCTCGCCCAGGTGCGGCACAGGGCCACCAGCTCCCGCTGGCGTGCGGGATCGAGCCAGCCGGGGAGGTGCACGGCGCCCGGCCCCAGTTCGCGGGGCGGGCGGGGGATGAGGGCATCGGTCGGTTCGCTCACCTCCCCATTGTGCGCCGGTGGCATCTGCCGCGCTCCGCTACGGGGTGCGTACGGGGTTCGGGCGTACCTACGCCATTCGTTGAAGCATTCTTCGGTCTCGGCACGGGGCTGCGTCGAGGTTGCAGCGAAAGACTCGTCCAAGAAGAGCGCGGGTCCTGCTGCCAGGACCTGCGCGGAATCATGTGGATGCCACTGCTCCCTCAGGAGCGGTCCGGGCACCAGTCCCCAGGAGACGACGCAGCAATGACAATGACACTCGACGCGCCCCACGGGCAGGACTCCGCAGCGGTATCGGAGGAAGAGGGAGCCACCCGCCGACCGACCGTCCGGCTCGACCGCATCGTCGGCGTGGTGATCGCCGGCATCGTGACCGCCGCCGCCGTGCTCCTGTGGCTCGCCGTCGCGGCCAAGGGACCGGACACCACGATCGCGGAGTCGAACGACGCCGTCATCGGCATCTGGCGCGTCCTCTACAACGCGGACGCCCCTGATGCGAGCACCATCCTCGCGGCCATCGCGCTCGCGCTGCTCGCCGCCGCCGGGCTCGCCCTCGTGGAACGGCACATCGCCACGAAGGCACGCCGTTCCATGAATCCCGGCCACCAGCCCCTGGCGCCGAAGGTGATCATGGCCGCCAACCGTGGCCAGTTCGCCGGCGAGGTGACCGTTACCGTGCTCATCCCCGCGCACAACGAAGAGGCGTCGCTCCCGCAGACCATCGCGTCCCTCAAGAGCCAGTCGCACCGGCCCGAGCGCATCATCGTGGTCGCCGACAACTGCACCGACGCCACCGTGCGCCTGGCCCGCGAAGCGGGTGTCGAGGTCATCGAGTCGGTGGGCAACACGAAGAAGAAGGCGGGTGCGCTCAACCAGGCGCTGAGGTGGGTGCTGCCCGAGCAGGGCGACAACGACGTGGTCATGATCATGGACGCCGACACCCAGCTCGACGACGGCTTCCTCGCCAACGCGGTGGTGCGCTTCGTCAGGGACCGCGCCCTGATGGCGGTGGGCGGCCTCTTCTACGGGGAGGAGGGCCACGGCCTGATCGGCCAGTTCCAGCGGAACGAATACATCCGCTACTCCCGTCAGATGCGCCGGCGCCGGGGCCGCGTGTTCGTGCTCACCGGGACGGCGTCGCTCTTCCGGCCCGTGGCACTGCGCACCATCGCGGACAGCCGTGGCCGGACCCTCCCGGGGACGCACGGGGACGTGTACGACACCGCGGCACTGACCGAGGACAACGAGCTGACGATCGCCCTGAAGTCCCTCGGAGGTCTCATGATCTCGCCCCAGGACTGCACCGTGGTGACCGAGCTCATGCCTTCCTGGGGCACGCTCTGGAACCAACGCCTGCGCTGGCAGCGAGGCGCCCTCGAGAACATCGGTGCCTACGGCGTCACGTCCTCCACCATGCGGTACTGGGCGCAGCAGCTGGGCATCGGCTACGGCGTGATCGCCCTCGGCGCCTACCTGGCACTGATCGTCCTCACCATCGTGTCCCTCGAGACGTGGATCTGGTTCCCGTTCTGGCTCGGACTGGGCCTGCTGTTCACCCTCGAGCGGGTCGTCACGGTGTGGAAGGGAGGCTGGAAGGCCCGCATCCTCGCCCTCACGCTGTTCCCCGAGCTGTTCTTCGACATGTTCCTCAACCTCGTGTACGTGAAGGGCATCATCGACCTCTCCTCCGGCCGCCAGGCCAACTGGAAGCACCTCACCCACGCCGCTCCGGCGCCCGCAATCTCGTCCCAGGAGGCCTAGGCCATGATCAGCAGCGCAGCAGGACCCGTCATCCGCACCGGCATCCTCCTCCCCGAGGCCGTGCTCCACACCAGCGTGTTCGCCATCCTGGCGGCCTTCGTCGCGATCAACACGGTCATCTACGCCTCGCTGGCGCTGGCCAACGTCCTGCCGAAGATCTATCCCACGGACTGGGTCACCAACCGCAACCGGCGGACCGAGACCCGGAGCATCTATCCCGGGACCGACGCCTGAGAGCACGGCGGCGAGCGCCGTCGAGCCTGGAATGTGACTGAGGGGGGCACCCGCCTGCAACGCGCGTCAGGGCAGCGGCAGCTTCTCCCCGGCCTCGATCGGGGCGTCGACGACGTTCGAGTCCACCGGCATGGGGCAGGTGCCGAACGGCGTGAAGGCGCTCGGGTAGTTGATGGTCCTGTTGAAGTCCAGGACCACGGACCCGTCCGGACGAGGACGGCGCGCGGTCACCTTGCGCCACGGCGCGGTGGACGTGGCATTGGTGGCATCGTGGAACGTGATGTCGAGGGCCCCCGCCTCGTCCTGCGACGCCCGGAGCCGGTACTCCCGGCTGTCGCCGGGGAGCGAGAAGACGACGTCGCCCGCCGCCACGAGTGTGCCGGGGACCTCGGGATGGGCCGTGGAGATCGGTTCCTCCTGCGGCTGCCCGTACGGTTCGAACCGGCCGTCGACCACCAGGTCGGGCCGGTAGCCGAAGACGGGGTTGCCGGTGAAGCGGGCAAGGACGGGTGCTTCCGCGTCCCTCGTCCGGATGGCGTAGCGGCCTGCACGGCGCACGAGCTCCACCACCACGCGGTGGCCGTCCGCCCCACCGTAGGCCGCCCACAGGAGCGAGTCCTCGTCGTCGAGCACCGCGGTCAGCGTCCCCTCGAGCGGCTCGCCGGAGGCCAGTGCGGTGAGGCCGTCGGAGGGCTGCGCGATCACCCGTGCCGTGCCACCCTCCGACGACCACCGGCCGGGCACGCTGTCGAGCGCGGCGGGCTGAGCGGGGAGCCAGTGGTAGGACGTCAGGGACAGCCAGCCGTGCGGCTCGGCGAGTGCTGCATCGCGTGCCGCGCGGAAGCGGATCCAGCGTTCTTCGGCGGTCTGGGTGGGGCTCATGCATCGTCTCCTGGTTCTGGGTGCTGCACCGGCTAGAACCCCCGCCGACCGTCCGGCATTCCCCGCGCCGGCGGCCATGCCGGGAGCCGCCACCGGCACCTGCGCCCTATCAAGCACGCTGAGGAGCCGTCCACCGCGACCCGGTCACGCGGTTCGCGTGTCCCTCCGCGGCGGTGTCTGGAACCATGAAGGACCGGCGGAAACGAGGAACCGAGATGACCGAGATGACGGACGAATCCACGCAGGAACCGACGGACGCGCTGACCGACGAGCCGACCGATGCCCCCGCCGACAGGACCGCCGCGGCAGGTGGCGGCGGCGTCGAAGGGGGCGTGGACGTCGGGGTACCCCCGGCCATCCCGGTGCCCACGCCGCACGTGGAGGGCGAGGACCACGTGCTCCTGCCGCACCCGGACCAGCCGACGTGGCGCGAGGACTACCCGTACGACAGGCGGATGACCGAACGCGAGTACCAGAAGGCCAAGCGCGCCCTGCAGATCGAACTGCTCAAGATGCAGGGCTGGGTCAAGGCGAACCGCGCCAAGGTGGCGGTCCTGTTCGAGGGGCGTGACGCCGCGGGGAAGGGCGGGACCATCAAGCGGTTCACCGAGAACCTGAATCCCCGTGGCGCGAGGATCATCGCCCTCGACAAGCCCAGCGAGAAGGAGCAGACGCAGTGGTACTTCCAGCGCTACGTCTCGGTTCTCCCCTCGGGCGGTGAGATCGTGCTGTTCGACCGGTCCTGGTACAACCGGGCGGGCGTGGAGCGCGTCATGGGGTTCTGCACGCCCACGGAGTACCTCGAGTTCATGCGGCAGGCCCCCGAGCTCGAGCGCATGCTCGTCCGTGCCGACACCCACCTGATCAAGTTCTGGTTCTCGGTGTCCCGGGAGGAACAGCGCCGCCGCTTCGCCCAGCGCCACACGGACCCTGTGCGCCGCTGGAAGCTCAGCCCCATGGACCTGCAGTCGCTCGACAAGTGGGACGACTACACCGAGGCCAAGGAGGCGATGTTCTTCTACACGAACACGGCCGATGCCCCGTGGACGGTCATCAAGAGCAACGACAAGAAGCGGGCCCGCATCGAGGCGCTGCGTTACGTCCTGTCCGTCCTCGACTACGACGAGAAGGACCACGACGTCGTCGGCACGCCGGATCCGCTGATCGTCGGCACGGGCCCGCATTCGCGCGTGTTCGAGGCGGGCGAGCGATCCACCCGCCTCTTCCCGACGCTCTGACAGGTCGGGCAGGAATACAGGGCGGGCCGGCCGCCCGCAGGCTCAGCTGCTGTAGGTGGCCATCGCCCCGAAACCGGCGAACACGATCACCAGCATCACGATCGTGGCCAGGATCGCCAGGGCGTAGAGGATGGTCACGACCCAGCCGAGCACCTTCCCCGCCGTGGCAGGGACGCCGAGGCGCTCGGCCTTCCTGGCCTGCCAGATGGCGAGCGGTCCGAGGACGAAGCCCGCCACGAAGAGACCCACGAGTCCGAGGATCAGGGAGAGCTGCGCGGCCTTCTCACCCTCCAGTGCGGCATAGGAGGGCTGGTAGGACTGGTAGGGCCCGGCCTGGTAGCCGCCCGACTGGTAGGGGCCTGGCTGGTACCCGCCCGACTGGTACGGCTGGTAGGGCTGGGTGGGCTGGTATGGCGGAGGGGTGCTCCTGCTGCCGCTCGCACCGCCGTCGTACGGGCTCTCCTGGCTGCCGGTGGGACGTTCGCCGGGGTAGGGGTCCTGCGACATCGTGGTTCTCCTGGCTCGAGCGGACGGATGCCCCGGGCGTCAGCCCGGGGGTTCCATCATCTCGCGTCCTGCAGGTTCGCGCACGCCGGCGGCACGGTTCTCACACGGCCGTGCGCTGTTCCACCCGGAGGCGGGAATGGCGGTAGCCGTAGGCGAAGTAGATGGCGAAGCCCACCACGAGCCAGCCTGCGAAGAACAGCCACGTGATGGTCGCCAGGTTGAACATCAGGTAGAGGCAGAGCGCGGCCGATGCGAGAGGGATGACCTTGCCGAACGGCACGCGGAAGGCCGGGGTGAGGTCCGGACGCTTGCGACGCAGCACGATGATCCCGAGACTGACCGTGATGAACGCGGTGAGGGTGCCGATGTTGATCATCTCGGCGAGCACCTCCACCTGGGTGAAGCCGGCGAGCAGCGCGACCACCACGCCGCAGAGGACCTGTGTGCGCGCCGGCGTCCCGTGCCTGTCCGAGGTGCGGCTCAGGCCCCTGGGCAGGAGACCGTCGCGGCTGAGGGCGAAGATCACGCGGGCGAGGCCCATGAGCAGCACCATGATCACGGTGGTCAGGCCGATCAGGCTGCCGAGGGAGATGATGCCGGCGGCCCAGTCGGCGCCGACGAGCTGGAAGGCGGTCGCGAGCGACGGCGCCCCGGAGGCCCCGAGTTCGGTGTAGGGCACCATGCCGGTCACTACGAGGGTCACCAGGATGTAGAGGACGCTGACCACCGCGAGCCCCGCGAAGATGCCGCGCGGGAGGGTGCGGCTCGGGTTCTTCACCTCTTCGGCGGAGGTCGCGACGACGTCGAACCCGATGAACGCGAAGAAGACGAGCGCGGCGCCGGAGATGATCCCGGTGAAGCCGAAGGCGGCCGGGGACGCGCCGCTGAGGAAGGAGAGGAAGGGCTGTTCGGCCCAGCCGCCGCTCGCCGCTGCGGGCTGCGAGGCGGGGACGAACGGCGTGTAGTTCTCGGGGCTCACGTAGAAGAAGCCCACCACGATCACGAACAGCACGATGCCGATCTTGATGACGGTGAAGACGCTGTTGACCCGGGCCGAGAGCTTGGTGCCGTAGATGAGCACGGCGGTGAACACGGCGACGATCAGCAGCGGACCCCAGGTCAGGTTCAGGCCCAGCAGGCTGATCTCCGCCGGGACGGCGAGATCCAGGGCGCTGAAGAGGTCGGCCAGGTAGACGCCCCAGAACTTGGCGATGACCGCGGCGGCCATGAGCAGTTCCAGGATGAGGTTCCAGCCGATGATCCAGGCCAGCAGCTCGCCCATGGTCGCGTAGGTGAACACGTAGGCGCTGCCGGCCACCGGGATGGCCGTGGCGAACTCGGCGTAGCACATGATGGCCAGGGCGCAGGTGATGGCTGCCAGCACGAAGGAGATGGTCACGGCGGGGCCGGCGTTGAAGGCGGCGGCCTGCGCGCCCACCGAGAAGATCCCTGCCCCGACCGCGACGGCGACCCCCATGATCATGAGGTCCCACGTGGTGAGGGAGCGCTTGAGTCCGTGGCCCTTCTCGTCGGAGTCCTGGATCGATTGCTCAACGGACTTCGTCCGGAAGAGGTCCATGGGGGTGCTGGTCCTTCACTGCAGAGGGGGTGGGCGGCGACCGCCGACGTACGGTACGGCCGGTCCCTGTCGACCCTAGGCAACGACGGCACCCGCCGCACAATCGTTACGGTGCGGCGGGACCGTTCCCTGCGGCTCCGGGACGGGTCAGGCGTCGCGCTTCAGGAGCGCGTGGCGGGGGCTGTCCGGATTCATGAGGGAGTGCTTGCGGCCGTAGAAGAAGTAGATGAGAAGGCCGATCACGAGCCAGATGCCGAACCGGACCCACGTCTCCCAGTGCAGTTGCAGCATCAGGAACAGGGACGAGAGGACACCGAAGGCGGGCACGAACGGCATGAGCGGCAGCGTGAAGGTCCGCGGGACCTCGGGGCGCGTGCGGCGCAGCACGATCACCGCGATGCAGACCACGACGAACGCCGCGAGGATGCCGATGTTGGTGAGGTCCGCGACGGCCCGGATGGGGAAGACCCCGGCGAGCAGCGCCGAGGCGATCCCCGCGATCCAGGTGACGCGCTGCGGGGTGCCGTGGCGGTCCGTGGTCGAGAACCACGCCGGCAGCAGTCCGTCGCGGCTCATCGAGAACCAGACGCGGGTCACGCCGAGCAGGAAGGTCAGCATGACCGTGAGGATGGAGATCACGGCGAACGCCGAGATGATCGTCGCCACGACCGGCAGGCCCACGGACTGGAAGGCCGAGGCGAAGCCCGCCGTCGGGCTGATGTCCTCGTAGTTCTGCATGCCGGTCAGGACGAGGGTCGCCAGCACGTAGAGGACCATCGCGATCGCCAGGGACAGGAGGATGGCCTTCGGCATGTGCTTCTTGCCGTCCGTCGCCTCCTCGGCCGCGGTGCTCATGGCGTCATAGCCGAAGACGGCGAAGAAGACGGTGGCGGCGCCCGTGAAGACCGCGCCGAATCCCGAGGGCAGGAACGGCGAGTAGTTCTCGGCGTTGACGTAGAAGAAGCCGAGGCCCACGATCCCGAGGATGAGCAGGATCTTCAGGCCCACGGCGATGAGCTCGAACCGGCCGAAGGTCTTGGTGCCGCGGCTGAGGATGAACGTGATGATCAGGCACACCACGATCGCGGGGACGTTGACCACGCCGCCCTCGATGGTGTCCGGGGTGCCCTGCATCCAGGTGGGGACGGTGACGCCGATCCCGGACATGAACTCGGTGAAGTACCCGGAGATGCCGATCGCGACGACCGCCACGATGGCGATGTACTCGAGCAGGAGGTCCCAGCCGATGAACCAGCCGATGATCTCGCCCAGGGCCACGTAGCCGTAGGTGTAGGCGGAGCCCGCCCGCGGGATCATCCCCGCGAACTCGGCGTAGGACAGCGCGGCGGCGGCGCTCGCGAGGCCGGCGATGAGGAACGAGATCAGCACGGCCGGGCCCACCGGCTCGCCGTCCGCCCCGCCGTTCGCCACGAGGCCGGCGAGCGTGAAGATGCCCACGCCGATGATGCCGCCGACGCCGATCGCGGTCAGCTGCCACAGTCCGAGGCTCTTGAACAGGCCGGTACGGCCCGTCTCGTCCTCGACGTAGTCGATGGGCTTCCGCCGCAGGACCGACTGGGAGGCCTGCACGCCTGATCTGTCCGACATCATCGTCCGATCCTAGAAGGGGAGCACTGCATTTCAGCCAAGTATGAAGCGGGCCGCCGGACTGTGAAAGCGCATTTTCCTCAGCCCCGGTGACCGGGCGGGCGGCGCAGCGCGTCCAGCAGGAGACCCAGGTAGCGTTCGAATCCCGTGTGCCGCCCGGGCTCGCCGGTCGCGCGGTCGGTGCCGGCGGGGTCCGACGCATCGTGCCCGGGCGTCAGGGAACCGAGCATGCGGATGAGGACCACCAGGTCCTCGGCGGTGAGGTCCGGCCGTGCGGCGCCGTCGTCCCTCAGGCGGGCCGCGAGCTCCTCCGCGGTGGGCCTGATGCGCTCGCGCAGCAGGGCGAGCCCGACCGAGACGAACCGGTGGTCGTGCAGCAGTTCGCGCAGGCCGCGGTCCTCCAGTTGCATGCGCGCGGCGGCCCCGATGAAGAGCCTCGCGGCCGCCCACGGGTCGTCGAGCCGGAGCGCTGCCGCGGCTGCGTCGTCGACGTCGACCACCCGCTGCTCGAGGATCGCCTCGATCAGCGTGCGGCGGTCCGGGAACCTGCGGTACACGGTGCCGACCCCCACCCCGGCGTCCCGGGCGATGTGCTCGAAGCTGCACTCGGCTCCGTGCAGCGCGAACATGCGCCGTGCCGCCGCGAGGACCACCTCGCGGTTGCGCTGGGCGTCCCGTCGCAGCGGGCGCACGACGGCGTCGCGCGTGTCCTCAGGCGGGAGCGGCATGCAGTGCGGCCCGATGCAGCCGGAAGGTCAGGAAGAGCCGGTGGGCGGTGATGACGACGGCGAGCCAGGCGGTCCCGAGGGTCCAGGCCACCAGCACGTCGGTGAGCCAGTGGTGGCCGAGGTAGACGCGGCTGATGCCCATGGACACGGCGAACAGGGTCGCGAGCACCACGGTCAGTGCGCGCGTCCGCTTGCGGCGCTGCCGCATCACGAGCAGATAGGCGACGACGCCGGCGATGACGAGGGCGTTGAGGGAGTGGCCGCTGGGGAACGACGGCGAGGACTCGTACGGCGGGACGGCGAGCTCCAGCGGCGGGCGCAGGCGGCCGATGGCGTCCTTGCCCGCGACGGTCATCAGCAGGGACCCGAAAGCGGCTGCGGGCAGGAGGATCACCGGGGCCCACGATCTCCGCCGCACGGCGAGCAGCACCATGATCGAGACGGCGAGGATGGGCATGCCGACCGGTCCACCGATGTTGGTGTAGCCGGTGATGAAGGCGTTGAGCCAGTCCTGGCGCAGTGACACGGCGAGGTCCAGGGCCGGCCGGTCGAGGGCGGCGACCCCGTCGGACTCGACGACGGACTCGTACACCTCGGCCGACGCCGCCGTCAGCGCGGCGGCCACACCCCCTCCGATCGCGATGAGGAGCAGCAGGGCCCCGTGCGGTCCGATCCATCGGGCGATGGGCCTGACGCACCGCACGAGGAGGCGGCCCACCGGCGTCGTCCACCGTGTGAGGTCCCGGGGTCCTACGTACTGGTCCTGGTGCGCTGGCATCCATCGACTCTATGCCGCTGTCGCGGCCGTCGGCACATGGCCGCCGCCGGAGGGGCGCGGTTTGCCTCGATCAGCACCCTTGTGCCTGCCCCCGGGCCTGCCCGGATGCCCGTCGGCGGACTAGGCTGGCGGCATGAGCGAGCCTGGCCTGATCCGCGATCTCGTCCGCGGTGTCCCCGTCTTCCCCGACGAGATGCCGCCCTTCGATCCGTCGACTGCGCCGGACTCGCCGATCGACCTGTTCGTCGAATGGCTGGCCCGCGCCGTGGAGGACGGCGTCGCGGCACCGCACGCCGTGAACCTCGCGACCGTGGGCGACGACGGCTTCCCGGATGCGCGCGTGGTGATCCTCAAGGATGTCACCGCGACAGGGTGGGAAGTGGCCTCCAGCAAGGACAGCCCCAAGGGCCGGCAGCTGACGGCCAACCCCTCGGCAGCGCTCACCTTCTTCTGGCCGGCGGCGGGCCGCCAGGTGAGGATTCGTGGGCCCGTCTCGACCGGCACCACCGAGGAGAATGACGCCGACTTCCAGCGCCGGCACCCGGTGGCCCGAGCCCTCGTGCTGGCGGGCTCCCAGAGCTCCGTGCTCCGTAGCCGGGACGAGCTCGACGCCGCGGTCGGGAAGCAGGTGGAGCGCGTCGAGGCGACGGACGGACTCGCCTCGACGACGTGGACCGTCTTCACGGTGGCACCGGATGCCGTCGAGTTCTGGCAGGCCGACCAGGAGCGGCGCCACACCCGCCTGCTGTACACCCGGTTCGGCGAGGGCTGGCGTCGGGAGATGCTCTGGCCCTAGGCCCGGCCGTCCGGGCCGTTGCTATGCCGCGGTCGTGGCCGCGTCATCCGTCGCGGACGCGTCGGGTTCCGTCACGGCGACCGGTTCGCCGACCCGCACCCGCAGCTTGTGCACGAAGTCGAGCTTGTCGATGACGGTCGGGGGCAGCACGAACGGGTACAGGTCGTTGGCGCCCATGCTGCGGTTGACCTGGTTGAGCGCCACGGAGAGCGGGATCCACGTCCTGCGGACCACGTCGCCGAAGTCCTCTGAGCTGTCGGGTCCCGGGCCCTCGGCGAGCCCGTACTGCAGGGCCGTGTCCACCGTGTCGCAGATGTGCAGGTAGTGCGCGAACGTCTCGGCGAAGTCCTCGTAGGGGTGCATGGTGGCGTACGTCGAGATGTGCTCCCGCCGCCAGTCCTCGGGAGCGCCCTCGGCGTAGTGCCGCGTCAGGGCGTCCTTGTAGCTGGCGCGGTCGTCGCCGAAGACGGCGCGGGCACGGTCGGTCAGGTCCGGATCGGAGAAGACGAGCGTCCCCTCGAAGTAGTGGCCGGTCTCGTGGCGGAAGTGCCCCAGCATGGTGCGGTAGGGCTCCTCGAGCTTCGCCCGCATCTTCTCGCGGTGGGAGTCCACGGTCTCCGCGAGGTCGATGGTGATCAGGCCGTTCTGGTGACCGATCACCACCTTCTCCTCGACGCTGGAGAGCAGGTCGAAGGCGAGCCCCCGCTCCGGGTTCTGCACGCGGTCCTCGATCGGGAGGCCGAGCACGTCCAGCTCGTAGATGAGGTGGCGTTTGGACCGCTCGGCGTCGAGGAACTGCGCGAGCCCGGTGGTGTCGTGGTCGTCCGGGCGGCTACGGGTCAGGTTGCAGCTGAAGCACTCGTCGCCCTCCTCGCGGACCAGCCAGGTGCAGCCGGAGAGCGCGAGGTTGACGCAGCGGCGCAGCATCTGGCCCTCGCGGTCGCGGTACACGCCGTCATCGTCGAGCGGCGCGATGACGCGCTCGCCGCGGTGGAAGCCGAGCTGCGCACCGCAGGCGAGGCAGCGCGAGTTCTCGAAGAACAGTGGTGCCGAGCAGACGGCGCAGGTGAAGCGTTGCATGGGGGTCCTGGTTCCGGGTGTGTGGTGAAGGGGGTCAGCTGAAGAAGACGATGCGGATCAGGGCCGCGGTGCCGATGACGAGGATGGTGGCGCGCAGCGCAGGAGGGGAGAGCAGGCGGCCCACCCGGGCACCGAGGAAACCGCCGAGCGTCGCCCCGACGGCGATGATGAGCACCAGCGCCCAGTTGATGGAGCTCCAGGCGAAGACCATGAACGTGACGGCCGCGACGGCGTTGACGGCGGTGGTCAGGACGTTCTTGATCGCGTTGATCCGCTGGAGGCTCTCGATGGTGACCATGCTCATCAGTCCCACGATCAGGATGCCCTGAGCGGCCCCGAAATAGCCGCCGTAGACCCCGAGGACGCCGATGCCGGCCAGCAGGAGCAGCGAACGACGCCGGGACGGCGCGGTATCAGGGACGGCGTCACCGGCCTTCGCGGCAGCAGCGCGCTGCACGCGGGGTGCCAGCGCCACCATGGCGAGACCGATGATGATGAGGATCGGCACGATCGCCTGGAACGCTGCCGCCGGCAGCACGAGCAGCAGCAGTGCCCCGCCCAGCCCGCCGAGCACCGACAGGGGCAGCAGCTTCAGGAGGAGCCGTTTGTTGGCGGCGATCTCGCGGCGGTAGCCCCAGGATCCGGACAGCCCGCCACCCACGAGGCCGATGTTGTTGGAGATGTTCGCGACGATCGGCGGGTAACCGAACAGGAGGAGGGTGGGGAAGGTCACGAGCGTTCCGGAGCCCACCACGACATTGATCATCCCTGCCCAGAAACCGGCGGCGAGGATCACGGCGATCTCGAGCAAGCGTGGAACGTCCTCTCGGGTGGGCTGAGCAGTCAGGGGCCGGGATCGGTCAGTGGCCGAAGTCGTCCGAGTCCACGATCTCCGCGCGCCCGACGTCGAGGGTATAGAGGCGCGCGAGCTCCTCGCCCGAGAGCTCGAAGCCGAAGATGTCGAGGTTCTGCGCGAGCCGCTGCGGATCGGAGGACTTCGGGATGGCCACCATGCCCTGCTGCACGTGCCAGCGCAGCACCACCTGGGCCGGCGTGCGGCCGTGCGCCGCAGCGATCGCGACCAGCGCGGGCTCGTCCAGGAGTCCTCCGCCCTGGCCCAGGGGGCTCCAGGATTCCGTCACGATGCCGTGCTGGTTGTGGAAGGCGCGCTCCTCGATGCGGGGCCGCTGCGGGTCGAGCTGGATCTGGTTCACGTCCGGGACGATCCCGGCGTCGATGACCTGCTGGAGGTGAGCCGGTTTGTAGTTGGAGGTGCCCACCGCGCGGACGAGCCCCTGCTCCAGGAGCGCGGCGATGCCCTGCACCGCCTCGACCTGGCGACCCTGACCGGGGTTGGGCCAGTGGACGAGCAGGAGGTCGATGTAGTCGAGCCCCAGCAGGCGCGTGCTCGCCTCGAAGGCGCGCCGCACGCCGTCGCGGCTGTGGTGCTCCCGGTTGAACTTGGTGGTGACGAACAGCTCCTCGCGCGGGACGCCGGAACGCCGGATCCCCTCGCCCACGCCCTTCTCGTTGCGGTAGTTCTCCGCGGTGTCGATCAGCCGGTAGCCGGTCCGGATCGCCAGGTCCACGGTGTCGGCGGCCTCGTCGTCGTTCAGCGGCCAGGTCCCGAGGCCGAGGAGGGGGAGGTCGGCGCCGCTGCGCAGTCGGACTGTGGGGGCGGGTGCCATGGGGGAACTCCTGCTCGGGACGGTGGTGTCCGTACCACCCTTCCGGGTCGGCAGGCGCTCCGTCAAACGGTCCGGCACCCGGTGTCTCCATCATAGAGATATCCTTGGGCGGTCACGAGGGCGCGGAGCGCCGGAGAGAGGCCCCATGCTGCATCGCGTTCCCGCCATCTGTGCGGCCCTTGCGCTCATCATCACCCCCGTGTGGCTCTTCGCCACGAACCCGGCAGTGGGGAGATCCCATCCGCTGTTGCCCTCGCTCCTCCTCGCGGCGCTCGTCATCGGACTCGCCGTCGTGGTGCTGACGGTCCACGCCGGACGGCGGCGGAGGGGACCGCAGGGAAGGCGAGGGAGCCCGGTGCCGGCGGGGATCGGAGCCCTCGTGGCGATCGGACTGATGGCGGCGTTCGCGTGGCTCGAGCCCTTCGCGCTGACGGACGAACAGGGTGGTGCTGCCGGTGTCTCCCTGGTGAACGTCGATCTCATCGAGGACGCGACGTCCATCACGCTGGCGCCGACCGGAGGGGCCACCCGCGGTCTCGTGTTCTATCCCGGGGCGCGCGTCGAGGCTCTCGCGTACGTGCCCCTCCTGTCCAGGGTGGCGCAGGAGGGCACCGTCGTCGTGGTGCTCAAGGAACCACTCGGGATCTCGCTCCTCCAACCGGGGCAGGCGCGCTCTGCCCTCGAGGCGCATCCCGGGATCGGCAGATGGGTGGCGGGCGGGCACTCCCTCGGCGGCGTCGCGGCCTCCGCGTTCGCATCGGGGAACGACGCCGTCCACGGGTTGCTGCTCTGGGCGTCCTATCCGCTCGACGACCTGTCCGCCAGTGGCCTGGACGTCCTGTCCGTCAGTGGTTCGCAGGACCGCCTGACCACCCCGGCCGATGTCGGCGCCTCGAGGAATTCACTGCCCGCCGGCGCCCGCTTCACCGAGATCAGCGGGGCCGTGCATGCCTTCTTCGGCGATTACGGGGACCAGCCGGGCGACGGCGTGGCCAGGACGGACCGGCGCGATGCACAGGACGGGATCGTCGAGGCGACGAACGAGTTCCTCGCCCACTAGCCGACCGGTCGCCGCCGCGACGGACTCACGCGCGTCGCACCGATGCATCCTCAAGATCTGCTCAAGAGCCCCGCACTACCCATGGAACGCCGGCGGGGATATGGTATGAGTAATTTCCCATTCGGAAAGAATGCGCCTATAGTTTCGGGCAGGGCCTAGCAGCGGGCCATCGAACCACCATCGTGGAGCTGACCATGGAAACATCCTCTTTCACCGATTACCGTACTCAGGCCGCACCCCTTGCCGAGCCGGAGCAGTCGGTATGGGGTGCGGCTCCCCGCATCTCGCCTGCACCCCTTCCGCGCACCGAGGACGCCGAATTCCCCGAGGATCTGACGGTCGTCTCCACGCGCCAGTTGCGGGTGCTGTGCAACCAGACCTACCGCCTGCTCGACCGCGACTTCCCGCCGATGGAGGCGGTACACCGCTACGAGCTGCTGGTCGAGGAGATCGAGCGGCGCGAGGTGCAGGCCGAGGCCCGCACCGTGCCGGTGAGGACCCGCAGCGGTTTCCGCGACAACTCCCTCTTCGCGCGCTTCGAGCTCTTCAGTGACGGCACCATGGTGGGCCACGTGAAGTACGAGATGAAGGGTCCGCACGCGGTCCTGATCCAGGCCGTCGTCGACCCCCGCTTCGACGCCGTCGACGTGGAGCCGGCCCTCATCCGTCAGGTGCTCCTCAACGCCCACCGGCGTCGTATCGCGGTGGTCCCCTACTGCCCGCGGGTGCGTGAGTTCCTCACCGAGTTCCCCCAGTACCGCGCTCTCCTACCGGTCGACCAGCGCAAACGGCTCGAAGCGACACTGCGCGCGGCGGGCGACGACTGACAGCACCGGCGGGACGGGAAGGGACTGCACACCCGATGAGGTGGTGCAGGGACGGCCCGAGCAGTGCGCTCCGCCGTGGGCCCTGCCTCGCCGGGCGGTGCAGCGACCCCGATCCTCCTGGCCCGGCCGGTCAGACGCGGACGAGCATCTTGCCCGTGTTGGCGCCGTCCATCATGTCCAGGAAGGCGCCGACGGCGTTCCCGATCCCGTCCACGACGGTTTCGTCGAACACCACGCTGCCGTCCGCGAGCCATCCGGTCATCTTCCCGGCGAACTCCGCCTGGAGGTCCTGGTGCTGCCCCACGATGAAGCCCTCCAGCTTCAGCGAGTTCTTGACCAGATTGGCCATGTTGTCCGGCCCCGGCGTGCGTTCGGTGTTGTTGTACTGGGAGATCGCGCCGCACAGTGCGGCCCGGCCCCCGCGCTTGAGGCGGTCCAGGGCTGCCTCCAGATGGTCCCCGCCCACGTTGTCGAAGTAGACGTCGATACCCTCGGGTGTGAGGTCCCGCAACTGCCTCCGCACGGGGGCGTCCTTGTAGTTGAAGGCGTCGTCGTACCCGTACTTCTCCTTCAGGAGGGCCACCTTCGCGGCGGAGCCCGCCGAGCCGATGACGCGCGAGGCGCCGAGCTTGCGGGCCACCTGCCCGGCGATGGAGCCGACGGCGCCGGCGGCTCCTGAGATGAAGACGGCGTCGCCCTCCCTGAGGCCGGCAACCCGCTTCAGGCCCGCATAGGCGGTGAGTCCGGTCATGCCGGCAGCACCGAGGAACACGGACAAGGGCAGCTCCGACTGCGGAAGGGGGGAGAAGTGGGCGGCAGGGCCCTGGGCGAGATCACGCCAGCCGTAGCTGGAGAGGACCGCGCTGCCGACGGGCAGGGCGTCGGACGCCGACTCCACGACCCTGCCCACCGCGCCGCCCGTCATGGTCTCGTCCAGGCCGAAGGGCGGGATGTAGGACTTCGATTCGCTCATGCGGCCGCGCATGTACGGGTCCACGGACACGAACTCGTTGCGGACGAGCACCTCGTCCGGGCCGAGGGCGGGTAGCTCGATCTGCACCGTGGCGAAGTCCTCCGGCGTCGGGGCGCCGACGGGGCGGGAGGTGAGCTGGATCTGGGTACTGACGGTCATGACTGCTCCTCGGATCGAATGGCTTCCTGCAGGCGGAAACCGGGTATCCGGAGGAATTATTCCGCTTATTCGCTTCCCCGGCCACCAGGTTACCGGCGGGTAGCATTCGATCATGCACCTGATCCTTCGCACGATCCTGCAGCTGTTCACCTCCGGCAGGCGCTCGGTGCTCAGTATCTGGGGTGCCGGCAGCGTGACCCTGCGTGTACTCCTCACGGACATCGACATCGCGATGCACATGAACAACGGCATGTACTTCTCCGTGTTCGATCTCGGACGCTTCGACCTCATGGTGCGCAGCGGCGTCTGGCGGCAGATGCGCGCCCGAGGGTGGAGCCCGGTCGCGGCGGGGGAGACCATCAGCTTCCGCAAGTCGCTGCGACTCGGCCAGCGGTACTCGATCGAGACCCGGATCATCGGTCTCGACGAGCGCGCCATCTACTTCGAGCAGCGCGCCGTGGCCGGCGGCGAGATCTATGCCCGGGCCGTGATCGCCACGCGGCTCGTCTCGCGCACCGGTCCCGTCAGCAACGAGGAGATCGTCGCGGCCTTCGGTGCGCCGCCCGCGGATCTGGTCCTGCCCGAGTGGATCCATGAATGGCGCCTCAACAACACCCTGCCCAGTACGCGCAGGCCGGCGCCGCACGCCTGGTGAGTGTGCATTCCCCTTCGCCTTCGGTCACGCGAGGGCGAAGGGGAATGCACGATCAACCTCGTGCTCCTTCGGACTCCGGCGCCTCCCGGCCTGAGGCGGTCTGCCGTCGTCACCCGACGCTGGACCGAAAATGTCCGTCGACGATCGGTCCTTGTCCCACTCCAGTTCGTCAACTAATGTTGACGCATGGAGGTGGAGCGCATGAAGACACTCGTCGGCTCGATGGATGGGAAGGGCCCTGCGGAGTCCCTGCAGGCGATCGCGGAACTGCACAGGGTGGTGGGGCGGGCGGAGGCCGGTCTCGTCCGGAGCGCGCGTCAGGCCGGACTGTCGTGGGAAGCGATCGCCCAGTGCCTGGGAGTGAGCAAGCAGGCGGTGCACCGCAAGTACGGCAAGCGGTAGACGCGCCGGGACGGGCAGGACGAAGGGGGCGGCTACCGCCGCCCCCCTTCGTCCTGCCCACTGCTGACTTCGCCGTACCCGACGGCCCGGACGTGGCTCAGGAGGAGACGGGTGCCTTGCCGGATCCGCGGACGAGGCGCTGCACCCCGTACAGGACGAGCCCCAGTGCCAGGAGGATGCCCGCGCGCAGCCAGATCTCGGCCGACTGCTGCGTCAGGAGCAGGATGCAGGAGGCGATCGCGAGGTACGGGAACACCGCCGGGATGCGGAAGTGCCGGTGGTCCACCTCGTCCTTCCGCAGCACGAGGACGGCGATGTTGGTGCTGAGGAACACGAACAGCAGCAGCAGCACCACGGTCTGCGACAGGGACTCGAGGCCGCCGGTGAGCGTCAGCGCCATGGCCACCAGGGTGGTCACGACGATCGCGACCCACGGGGTGCGGCGCTTGGGGAGCACGCGGTCGAAGATCGACGGGAACAGTCCCTGCTCAGCCATGCCGTAGGTCAGGCGGCTGGACATGATCATGGTCAGCAGGGCGCCGTTGGCGACGGCCACGAGGGCCACCAGGCTGAAGAGCCAGTTCGGGATGCCTGCGCCGGTGGCTGCGACCACGTCGAGCAGGGGCGAGGTGGAGCCGGCGAGCAGATCGGGAGCCAGGGCGGCCGAGGAGGCGAGTCCGATCAGCAGGTACACGACACCGGCTGTCAGCAGGGCACCGAACAGGGCCCGGGGGTAGACGCGGCTGATGTCGCGGACCTCCTCGGCGACGTTCGCCGACACCTCGAACCCCACGAACGAGTAGTAGGCGATCAGGGACGCAGCCAGCACGGCCGAGGCCGCACTCACGCCGGGAGGGAACTCGGTGACGCGCGAGATGTCGCCGTTGCCACCCGCCACGAAGATACCGACGACCACGATCACCAGGACGAGGCCCGATACCTCGATCACGGTCATGACCATGTTGCTGCGCACCGATTCCTTGATGCCGCGCATGTTGAGCAGGGCCAGCAGGACGAGGAACACGAGGGCGGCGGGCACGGCCGGTACGTCGATGAAGGTGGTGAGGTACCCACCGGCGAAGGCCTGTGCGAGGCCGGCGGCGCTCGTCACGCCGGCCGCGAGCATGCAGAAGCCGACGAGGAACGAGATGAACGGTTTCTTGAAGGCGCGTTCGGCGAAGACGGCGGCCCCACCCGCCTTCGGGTACTTCGTGACGAGTTCGGCGTAGGACCCGGCGGTCAGCAGGGCCAGGGCGAGGGCCACCATGAGGGGTACCCAGATAGCGCCTCCCACCTTCCCGGAGATGACGCCGACGAGGGCGTACACGCCGGCCCCGAGGACGTCCCCGAGGATGAAGAGGTACAGCAGCGGACCCGAGATGCCGCGCTTCAATCGGGTGTCGGGAACCTGCTCAGTGATGGCCATAGGGGTCAGTGTAGGCGAGAGTACTAAGCCGGCTGGCTAGATCCTCCCCGCCCATACCACTCGTCGCACGAGGAGCACCACCGGTCGCGGGTTGTTCCCGTTCCACGTGACGCACAGCATAATTGCCCTCAACAACAAGGGCCGGTGAGCGGCCGCCATGCCGATCGAAAGGCTCTCGATGAGCTGGCTTGACCGCGAGCACAGCATTGCGCCACCGGGGTTCAACCGCTGGCTGATCCCCCCGGCCGCACTGGCCGTGCACCTCTGTATCGGGCAGGCGTACGCCACGAGCGTCTACAAGACCGCCCTGACGGCGCACTTCGACGCGACCCTCACGCAGATCGGCATCATCTTCTCGATCGCGATCGTGATGCTCGGTCTGTCCGCTGCCGTCCTCGGAACCTGGGTGGACCGCAACGGTCCCCGCAAGGCCATGGCGACGTCGGCCGTGTTCTGGACCTCCGGATTCCTGGTGGGAGCGCTCGGCATCTTCACCGACCAGCTCTGGCTCCTCTACCTGGGCTATGGGGTCATCGGCGGGATCGGCCTCGGCATCGGCTACATCTCCCCGGTGTCCACGCTCATCAAATGGTTCCCCGACCGACCCGGCCTCGCCACCGGCATGGCGATCATGGGCTTCGGCGGCGGCGCCCTCATCGCGAGCCCGCTCTCCACGCAGCTGCTGCGCACGTACGACCCGAACTCCGGGGCGGAGGGCTGGGTGGCCAGCGGCGACGCCGTCGGGAAGCTGTTCCTGACCCTCGCCGCCGTCTATCTCGTGTACATGCTGTTCGGCGCGTTCACCATCAAGGTCCCCGCCGACGGCTGGAAGCCCGACGGTTTCGACCCCTCGCAGCTGAAATCCAAGCCGCTCGTCACCACGGACAACGTCTCGGCCGCGAACGCCATCAAGACCCGCCAGTTCTGGCTCGTCTGGATCGTGCTGTTCTGCAATGTGACGGCCGGGATCGGCATCCTCGAGCAGGCCGCCCCGATGATCCAGGACTTCTTCCGCGGTGCGGACGGCACGACGGCGGTCTCCGTCGCCGTCGCCGGAGGGTTCGTGGGCCTGCTCTCGATCGGCAACATGGGCGGACGCTTCGTGTGGTCGACGACGTCGGACATCATCGGTCGCAAGCGGATCTACATGGTCTACCTCGGGGTGGGAGCGGCCCTCTACTCCGTGCTCGCCCTGGCCGGCTCCTCGACCACATTGCTGTTCGTGGTCCTGGCCTTCGTGATCATCTCCTTCTACGGCGGCGGTTTCGCGACCGTTCCGGCCTACCTGCGGGACCTCTTCGGTACCTACCAGGTCGGCGCGATCCACGGCCGGCTGCTGACCGCCTGGTCGGCGGCCGGCATCGCCGGGCCGCTGATCGTCAATGCGTTCCTCGACTCGCAGGGCACGCCCGGCGAGCTGACCGCGGGTGCCTACCAGCCCGCGCTGCTCACCATGGTGGGCCTGCTGATCATAGGTTTCATCGCGAACCTGCTCATCAAGCCCGTCGACCCCCGCTTCCACGAGCCCGTCGGGGAAGCACCCCGAGCATTCGCGAAGGAGGCCTGACATGGCCGGAGCACGCATCGCCGCCGTCTGGGCCCTCGTGGGAGTGCCCCTCGCGTACGGCGTCTTCCAGACCCTCACCCGCGTCGCGGCCCTCTTCGGCGGCTGACCCCGCACTCTGCCCAGCACGTAGGACCGGCACGCAGGACCCTCCGACGGGTCCTCGCGACCGACCTCGTGCGAAGCACCGCAAGGAGGGGGGATGCGGCAAGCCGGTGACTTCCGGGATCGGTTCGTGGACCCGCTATCGACGGCATGCCAACCCGCACCACTGCCGCCCGGTCGGATCAGCCGGAGAAGACTCCTGGAGTGGTTCCCAGAACACGCTTGAAGTGCCTCGTGAGATGCGCCTGGTCGTGGAAACCTGCCTCTACTGCAGCCTCGGACGCCGAGCGTTCGTCGAGCAGGAGACGCCGGGCCCGGTCCACGCGCCGTCCTGTGACGTCGGCGTACGAGGCGATCCCGTACGCCGCATTCGGCTGCCAGTGCATCACCCGGTGAGGACAGCGCGGCATGGATGCCGGTCACGGCCGCGACGATCCGGGGGGCCCGTCACCGTCGGTTGCGCCACGGCGGCCGGGGCGGACCTGCTGGCGGCAGCCCGGGAGCGGGCACTGGGCCGTGGTGTCCCCATCGCCCTGTACACGCGGGAGCTGTTCTCCACCGGTCATGACGAGGCCAACAGGGCTGCGGTGGCAGGGGTACCTGCCCACAGCCTGGACCTTGTCGGGATCGGCCTTCGCGGTCCCCGCGACGCCGTCGACCGCATCGTCAAGGGTGCACGCATGCACGAGCGAGTGTCCCTCGCGGCCGTCGCAGGGTCAGGTCTTCCGTCGGCGCGTCGCCGAGCGCGGTGGGGCCGCTCGGAGGTGTGCACTGACGCGACCGAGGATACGAGCGAGATCACCGGCGTCATCATCGCTGAGAGGTGCGAACAGGAGGTCGTGGACGGCCTCGATATGGCCGGGAAACACCGCCGTGAGGACGTCACGGCCCGCGGCCGTGATGGCGACCACGGTGCTGCGCTCGTCGTCGGGCGAGGGGGAGCGGGTGACCAGACCGCGCTGGTCGAGCAGTTGCGCCTGATACGTCAGGCCGCTGCGGCTGTACACCACGCCATCGGCGAGGTCGGTCATGCGCATATGGCCGTCGGTGGCGTCACCCAGGCGTGCCAGGAGCTGGAACTGGACGTAGCTCAGGGCGCCGGCGTCGCGGAGCTGCTTCTCGACCGCGGGGCGCAGCAGACTGCTCACCTCCGTGAAGGCGAAGTACGCGCCGAGCTGGGTCGGCGTCAGTGAGGCAGGTGGTTGGCTCATCGTCTAATCATAGGGGTTGCTTCGAATTCGAAGTGGTGTACTCTTCTCGTATCTGCTTCGAAGTCGAAGCAACTAGCGAGAGGGTTGGATCATGAAGGCGATACAGTTCCAGGAAGTCGGCGGTCCCGAGGTCCTTCGATACCGGGAGATCGTGCAGCCGGTTCCGGCTGCCGGGCAGGTACGGCTGCATGTCGCGGCCTCGGCATTCAATGCGGCCGACAACGGTATGCGAGCCGGGTTCCTCCCGATCCCGATCGAGCTGCCGCACGTGCCGGGCTACGACGTCTCGGGCACCATCGACGCGGTGGGCGAGGGCGTCGACGGGCTCACCGTCGGCGACCCGGTGATCGCCTTCCTGCCCATGGAGCGCGACGGCGGTGCGGCCGAGTACGTGGTCGCTCCTGCGGATGCTGTCGTCGCAGCTCCGACGAGTATTCCGCTGGCGGATGCCGCGGCCCTTCCCTCGGTCGCGTTGACCGCGTGGCAGGCGCTCTTCGACGAGGGTGGGCTCGCGGCGGGCCAGCGTGTGCTGATCATTGGCGCAGGCGGCGTCGTGGGCAAGTACGCCGTCCAGCTCGCCAGGCGGGCCGGTGTGCATGTCATCGCCACGGCCAGTCCGCGCAGCATCGAGGCCGTCCGGGCAGCCGGCGCGGACCAGATCATCGACCACACCGACACGGACCTGCTCGACGCCCTCGACGGGCAGGTCGACGTGCTGCTGAACCTCGCCCCGATCGATCCGGAGCAGTTCACCGCGTACGTCACCGCCGTGCGTGACGGCGGTGTGGTCGTCAGCACCACGGCATTCATGCCCACCCCTGGCGACGACACCCGAGGCGTGCAGGCGAGGACGGTGTTCGTCCTCCGCAATCGTGACCGGCTCGCGCAACTGGTGTCCCTGGTCGACGACGGCGCACTCACCGTGGAGGTGACACGCCGGATCCCGCTCAGGGAACTGCCCACCCTTCACGCCGAAGCAACGGCCGGCCGCCTCTCAGGAAAGGTCGTCGTTATTCCTGCCTGAGCCGGGCAGGGATCGTGAGGGGACCGAGCCGCAGAAGAACAGGGATGCCGCAATCGTTTCCTCCAGAATTCGTCACGTTCGGTCATTGATCCGTCTGGGCCAGACTGGGGAGGTAGATCTCAGGGTTTTCCATTCTCGAGAGCGGTGGGTGTCATGGATTCGGCGTTGTCTGCTGTGCGCGATCAGGTGTTCCGGCGTAACCCTGGCGAGACGGAGTTCCATCAGGCTGTGGTCGAGGTGTTCGACTCCCTGGGGCCGGTGTTGAGGAAACACCCCGAGTTCGTCGACGCGGCGGTATTGGAGCGGTTGTGCGAACCCGAGCGGCAGATCATCTTCCGGGTCCCCTGGGTCGATGATGCCGGGACCGTACAGATCAACCGGGGGTTCCGGGTGGAGTTCAACTCCGCGTTGGGGCCCTTCAAGGGCGGCCTGCGCTTCCACCCGTCCGTGTACCTGGGGATCGTGAAGTTCCTCGGTTTCGAGCAGGTCTTCAAGAACGCGCTCACCGGCATGCCGATCGGCGGTGGGAAGGGTGGCTCGGATTTCGACCCCAAGGGCAAGTCCGACGCGGAGGTCATGCGGTTCTGTCAGTCCTTCATGACGGAGTTGTACCGGCACATCGGTGAGTACACGGATGTGCCGGCGGGCGACATCGGAGTCGGCGGACGGGAGATCGGGTACCTGTTCGGGCAGTACAAGAGGATCACGAACCGGTATGAATCAGGGGTACTGACCGGCAAGGGGATCAGCTGGGGCGGGTCGTTGGTTCGTCCGGAAGCGACAGGTTACGGAGCGGTCCTGTTCGCCCGGGAGATGCTTCGGGCGCGGGGGCTCGACTTCGAGGGACAGCGGGTCATCGTGTCGGGGTCGGGCAATGTCGCGGTTCACGCCATCGCGAAGGCAGAGCACTTCGGTGCGACCGTCGTCGCGTGTTCGGATTCCTCCGGCTACGTCGTGGACGAAGCAGGTATCGACGTCGACCTGCTGCGCGACGTGAAGGAGAATGAGCGTGGACGGATCTCCGACTACGCGCAGCGTCGAGGCTCCGGTGCCCATTTCGTGGCGGGAGGGTCGATCTGGGACGTAGGCGCGACCGTCGCCCTGCCCTGTGCCACCCAGAACGAACTCGATGAGGCAGCGGCCGGATCACTCATTCGTTCCGAGGTGCTGGCAGTTGCAGAAGGGGCGAACATGCCATGTACCCCTCAAGCAGTGGAAGCCTTCCAGCAGGCCGGTGTCCTGTTCGGTCCCGGAAAGGCGGCCAACGCCGGTGGTGTTGCAACCTCTGCACTGGAGATGCAGCAGAACGCCAGCCGCGATTCCTGGACCTTCGAGCATACCGAGCAGCGCCTCACCGAGATCATGGTGGGTATCCATGACAGGTGCGCGGCGACCGCGGAGGAGTATGGCCTGCCGGGAGACTACGTCGCGGGCGCCAACATCAGCGGCTTCGTGAAGGTCGCGGACGCCATGCTTGCACTCGGAGTCGTCTGATCATCGGCGGGCGCTCGCGTCCCGGACTTCGCGGCGAGGGTGTCGGGCGGACCGGACGCAGTCGGACCTCGGTAGAATCGGGGATTGGTCCTTCCCAGCTGGTCTCACAGCGCTGATGCGCTGAGTTGGTGTACCGACGCTGCCCCGGCAGTGCTGCGCCCATCCGACCGAGGAAGCCCCGTGATCAAGACCTACACCTTCGACGACCGCTTCGATGTCGTCCGCTTCGCGCGCTGCGCCGTCTCCGTCCGTGCCAGGAAGAACGTCTCCATCTCGAAGATGGATGCGCTCATGATCCTCCGGCGCAGCTTCGAACTGACGGACAACCGGCAGTACGTCGTCCTGCTCGTGGTCGACAACATCATGGACATCACCGCTGACGCCCGCCACGTGTTGTCCTCGTCACGGAACATTCTTGCCGCGGCGATGCTGGGTCAGGGAGCGATGGACGAGGTTCTCGCGGCACCTTACCTGCGTGCCGTGTACCCGGGCGAGTACTTCACGGACGAAGTCATGGCTCTGCGGTGGCTCGCCGTGATGCACGACCTCGTATGCGCGGATCCTGTTCCACACACCCAGAGTCTCACCGTCGACCTCGACCCGTTCCGTCCGAGGAGATCACGAGTGGGCTGAACCGAGGACATAGCGGGCATGGTTCAGGGCGTTACGCGACGATGCGGTGTGGCGTGGACCCGGCCGGAACCGAGGTGTACTCCCCAACCTCTGCAGCGGGTCATGTGCATTCATCGATACTCCTCGGACACCCGCAGTCTGCACCCGGATGAACGGAACGCCGTGCTGATGGCGTCGTGGTGGTACCAGCTCCCCGAGGGGAACCAGTACCACCACAGCAGGCGGGGGTCTCATGTCCGCTGCCACCTCCTCGATGGGGGCTCGAGGAGCGTCCCAAGTCTAACCGTACAGACCGGTCTGTCTGCCGCGGGTATGATGGCGGTCGATCCTGATTCCGGCAGAAGAGGGCGAATGTCTCCTGTAAGGGAACTTCCTACGGCGAACGCACGACAGCGGATCCTTGACGCGTCCTACGACCTGTTCGTCGAGCGAGGCGTCCGAGCAGTGGGTGTCAACGAGATCATCCGCACCGCGGGAGTCGCGAAAGCGTCGTTCTACAGCCACTTCCCCTCCAAGAACGACCTCGTCATGGCGTTCCTGAGTCGCCGGCAGGAGCTTTTCACCGTCGGTTATCTCGGCGCCGAAGCCCGGAAGCGGGGGGCTTCTCCACACGACCGACTCCTGGCGATCTTCGACATCTTCGACGAGTGGTTCCAGGCGGAGGACTTCACCGGCTGCCCCTACATCAGGGCTCTGGTCGAGCTGGGCGCCGATGATGAAGTGGGTCGGGCCAGCGCCGGCTACCTGCGGGACATGCGCGATGAGGTCGAGAGTACTGCCGCAGCGATGGGACTCCTCGACGTGGGTGACTTCGCGGAATGCTGGATGATCCTCCTTCAAGGGTCGGTCGTCGCCGCCATGGGAACCGGCTACACCTCGGCCGCCAGGATCAGGAAACTCGGGCAACTGCTCATCGCAAGCCACACGCCTGGCAAGGCCGCCCACTGACGCACCTGTAAGACTGAACCCTTACAGGTGCCACCCTTGGCATGGGCTGCGTGGTCGGGGCCTATCCGTCGGTGGGGGAGGCGATGTCGCTGACCACCGGTTCTGGGCCCGGCCCGGCCTCGACACGCACGATGTCCCGTGAGCGACGGAGAAAACCTATGACGGTGGCTGCGACGGCTCGGGGAGCGCTGTGGTGAGCAGCGTGAGGCGCCCCGTCGATGGTGGTCGCTTCACCATGCTGGGACTGGTGGGCGAGCCGTTCGGACCAGGCGGTCCCGGCGACGAGGTCGCGTGAACCCCGGAGCACCAGGACCGGTTGGGCTGCAAGTGGTAATCGCTCCTCGAGGGGATAGCTCATGGCCAGTCTCAGTTGAGCGAGATACCAGCGTGGCCCGCACCGCAGGACGTCGAAGAACTGCACCATGCTCAGCAGCGGTTTCTCGAGGAGCGAGTTGATGCTGAGCGTCAGGGCTTGCTGACGGATGGTCCGGCGCTCGACGTCGACGGCGGCGCCGATCAGTACGAGGTGTGACACAAGATCGGGTCGCAGGAGAGCGAGCTCAGTGGCGCTCTGCACACCCATCGAATGCCCCACCACGACGCAGGTTGACGAGCCTGCTTCGTCGAGAAGCTTCCCGATCAGCTCGGCCGTCGCCGTCGTACTGGAGGCGTGTGCCGGTCGTCGCGTCCACCCGTACCCGGGCAGGTCGATGAGATGGACGTCGCCGTAGTCGGCCAGGAGGAAGCCGAGCCGGCGGAAGTAGCGGTGCGACATGCCGATGCCGTGGATGAGCACGAAGACCGGTGCCGGGTCCTCACTGTCCGGACCTGGGCGGCCTTCGGTGCTGCGTCCTATCAGGTAGGAGCGGCATTGCCGGTCCCCGACGGTGATGCTGCGCAGTTCGACGGCCTTCTCCGGAGAGCGCAGGCTCGGGGGATAGGACCTGACCGAGCGGTTCCTGTAGACGGGCTCGCCCCGCGAGGATTCGGGGGCGCTTGGCGCCCGTAGGGTCTGGAGCGGCGGGTGGTTGCGGACGAGATCCAGGACGGCTGTTGCGATGGTGGAAGCACCGCCCCGGTGAGCGGCGTGTGGCTCGCCCGGTATCTCGACGAGGTGACCGTGCCGGGCGTTGCAGCTGAGCTTGTCGCACCAGTCATGACCGGCGATGATGTCGCGCGTACCGCGGACGATCAGGACGGGACAGCTCACCAGCGGCAGCCTGTCGTCAAGGCGGTAGTCCAGCATGGCGGGCAGTTCCTGCAGGTACCAGGGAATCCCGCACTGGGCGTAGGCGGTCGCGACCATCAGGTTGGTCACGGGCCGCTCGATCAGCGTGTCCACGGCAAGCATGAGTGTGTGCTTCACGGGCGACCGATGCTCGCTGTCGGTAACAGGGCCGATCAGCACGAGGTGGGACACGAGATCAGGACGGCTGATGGCGAGTTCGGTCGAGAACTGCGCCCCCATGGAGTGACCGATCACCACGCACCCCTGTGCGCCCTCCTGATCCAGGGTGTGGGCGATGACGGCAGCATGGTCCGCGACGTCGAGCGGCCGATCGGGCGTGGTTGTTCCGCCGAACCCGGGCAGATCCAGGACGAGGGTGTCCCCGTACTCGATGAGCTTTCGCTCCAGCTTGTCCCAATAGCGGTGGGACATCCCGATACCGTGCACCATCACGAAAAGCGGCCGAACCTGATCCGGCACCGGAGTTCGCCGGGACAGGTGCACCCGAGCCGACAGCGGTTCCCGCCTGGTCGGGACGGTGCTCGTATCGGCTGTCGGTCGATCCGTCACTCCGATGACGCTGGTGGAGGCTGCGGGTGATCCGACACCGTGGTCGGGGAGACATCGTCCACGAAGTCCGCCCTGGGGCGTGGGGGCAGGTCATCGATCAGCTCGTTGAGTGCCACAGCGACCCTGTTCCGTTCGCTCTGGGGCAACAGGTACATGCCGTGCAGGTACGCGTCCAACTCGAGGGGCTCGAGGGCGCCGCCGACACTGTAGTAGTGCAGCCAGAGATCACTGGCCGTCAGGCCTGCCGCATGGGCTGCCCGCCAGGCGCTGCGCTGTTGGGTTTGCTGGGTCATGAAGATGCCTAATCGGGCGTGTGACCGGGAAATGGAACGTGTCTGTGCTCTTCAAAACACACTGGAGAACCGGACGAGCTCCAGATAGACACCTCGTACGGTCGATTTTACCCTCTGCTTCCACGAGCAATCAGCACTGAGTAGCACTCCCGTAACCGTGCTTTTCGTGCCTTCGGTGCAGCCGGCGGCGCCGGAGTGCCCTGTCGCATCGACGAAACGTCCATCCTTCTGGGCATGCTGCGTGATTCAGGACGGGCATGCGTGCACGCGGTGAGGCTCATCACGGGTCGGTGCTCGATTCTCTGACGACCCAGGACCATCAGGGGTCGCTTCAGGGATCCGTGGTGCCGCTCATGGCACGAACCGCGGGTGGCTGACAGGGCCTGCACCTCGCCGACGACGGGCAGCCCATGATCAGGCCGGTCCCGCTGGAGCTTGAAGCGGGAAGGACTGGAGCGGGGGCAGGAGCCGGTTCCGTCCACTGAACGGCACCGGCTCCTGCCCGAGAGGCTTGAGCGCCGGCCGGCTTCATGACCGACTACTAAGCCTACTGATCAGTTGATCATGAACCAGGAGGGGGAGGTCAAGGTCTGGAGCCCAGATTTCCGGCCTCCTGAGAGGGCGCTCCACTGAAGCTTCAGGTCGTCCGTCGGGCACTGCGGTTCCGCGTGCGTCCGATGTCCGGCGTCGCATCGTTCTGTCAGTGGCAGGAGCTATGGTGGCGGAAAGGGGGTTTCCAACCGGCGGACTCGACCACTGCACGTGTTCCTGGAAAGCGACATCATGATCAGCCCGAACGTACAACAGTGGACGGCTGTTCAATCGCTCCGGTCCGCGCGTCTCGAAGTGACGTCGGTGTGGTTCACCTATGCGAGTTTCGGGGGCCAACGCAACCTTCCAGAGGTGGTTGCCTACCTTCAAGGCGCAGAACAGCTACCCATCGTGGACCGGGATCTGGTCGCGCACGCTTTGAACGAGATGATCGACGAGTTCAGGCTTCTGGCAGAGGGCGCTCATTACAGTTCTCAGCAGATCGCAGACCGGTCACCATACCGGGACGCACTGCGTGTTCTGGTCCTCGATCCGGACGGGTACAGGTTCGACAGGCCTGCGGCGACGGCGCCCCGAGGAATCTCCTGTGACGGCCTGGACGCGGGTGACGCGGACGAGCGCGCGGCAGAAGCAGAGGACCGGCGGTGCCGTGCCCTGCATGCGACGGGCCTGCTCGACACAGGAGCCGAGGCCCGTTTCGATCGCATCACTCGGCGCACGCGTGAACATTTCGGAGTGAGCTCCGCCTCGATCGCCCTGGTTGCCGAGGACCGGCAGGTCATCAAGTCGGTCGCGGGACCCGTCGGGCAGGACCTCCCGCGCGCAAGCGCCCTGTGCGCTCGAACCATCGACGCTCCCCGCACCCTGGTCATCATGGATGCCCGCACGGATCCCGAGTTCCGGCACCACCCGCTCGTGGTCGATGGCCCTCACATCCGCTTCTACGCCGGTCACCCGATCACGACCGCTGACGGGTGGCGGATCGGGACGCTGTGCCTCATCGACGAGCAGCCGCGCTACTTCAGTGAGGATGATGCGCGGGACCTCCGACGCATGACCCTGGATGTCCAGATCGAGATCTGGCTGCGCAGCACGCCCTGAGGGCCGGCCGATCCCACGGGGATGATCCCTACGGCCCGGGCGTCATGAAGCCGCTCAGAAGTCGAGGGTGCGGTCGAGGACCTGCGCGGCGGTGTCATGCAGGGTCTGGTTGTGGGACCGGGCGTAGTTGCGTAACCGCCGGAATGCTTCACTGATGTCGACACCAGCGGTATGGGAGATGACGCCCTTGGCCTGCTCGATGGTGATGCGTGAGTTCAGGGCGCGCTGGAGTCGGTCGTTGACGATCCGGCTTTCGCGGAGCGAGCGTTCCTGAAGCAACGCGATGGTCGCCACATCGGTGAGCGCCTGCCCGATCGCGGCGTCTTCCTGACTCAGCGCTCCGCTGGTCCCGCCGAACAGTCCCATCGCGCCGAGCGCACGGCCGTGAAGGCGCATGGGGATGGCGTGGACGGAACGGAAACCCTGATCGAGGGCAGCTCGCTGGAAGGCCGGCCACTGGCCCTTCATCGTTGTGATGTCGTCGACGGTGACTACACCGGCGGTCTTGTAGGCATCGATGCACGGTCCTTCACCGGCCTGCAGTTGCAGGACCTCCACGATCTGGCTTTCCTCGCTCGTGGAGGCCATGACCTGCAGCTCTCCATTCGGGTCCGCCAGCAGCAGCCCTGCCTGGGCAGCGCCCAGCAGGTTGACGGATTGCTCGACGAGAGTGTTGAGCAGTTCCAGGATGTCGTACGGGGCAACGAGGGTGCTGGTGAGCTTGACGAAAGCAGCGCTGATTCTCTCGGGCGCGTAGTGGTCACCATTTCAGAAGTCTAGGTCAGGCCGTCAGATGCCGGTGCGGGCCCACTGGGTGGTGTGAAAGTGATGTTCCTATGGATGACCGTCAGAGCCGTTCCCTGCAGGGTCTGCCGTCGGGCGAAAGCATGCAGGGCGTGACCTGGTCTTCCCGCCGGGATGATGAAGCCCTGACCCACGACCTGCGGCCTGCTGCCCCACATCGATCACACCGGTCGGCGCGGGTGTCGGTCCCGGTGGTGACCTGTGATTTCTTGACAGCCGGCTGGAGAACCAGCGACGCTGAGCTGATTGCCCCAGACCCCGGCAAGAGCCGTAATTGCCATGCCGACCAGGGGGCCCTGTGCCGCAAGTATCCGATGATCCCACCCATGCTCGGCCGCGGCTGTTCCCCGCTGCCAACCAGAATCTGCATCTCCCACCGCTGGTAGGAGGCCTGAGCGATCGGCAAGCGGTCATAGCCGCCATGGTCGCCGGCGGACACAGCTGTCACGACATCGCCGCCGATCTGCTTCTTCCGCTACGGGCCGTTCAAGGGCACCTGTACGAAGCGATCACGACGCTCGGGCTGTCCTCGGTGGCCGAGCTCACCCCTGCTGTCCTGGCAGTGCATTCCATCACCGGTGCGCCGACTGCATCGGTAGGGACCGATCCGGCACCAGCAGGTTCAGCCCATCGACCCGCACCGGTTCCGGGAGACGGCCCCGGACCAACGGGACCGTCAGCCGAACCTCTGCTCGGCTCACTACCCGAGCCTTCCCCCTCCGGTTCCCCGGTGAGTTCGGTGGCGGTCCTCATCGCAGAAGAAGCAGCACAGGTCGTCCAGGAACCAGAGCTGGATGCCACGCTCAGTCGCGAACTAGCTGCTACCAGGATGCTGCTGCAACAGAAAGTGGACAAACTGCAGGAGCTCCAGACGGCCCTGAGGAGTCGGGACACCATCGGGCAGGCAAAAGGCATCCTGATGGAACGACACAGGATCAGTGCGCATCGCGCGTTCACGATCTTGCAGGAGGAGAGCTCCCGCAGCAGCACGAAGCTGGTGAACATCGCCGAGGACCTCATCCACACAGGGGGTGAAGGGGTCGGCGGCTAGTCGGGCCCTGCGGGTCCGGACCTGGCGCAACCGTTCACAGGAGAGACAGGACGAAGGACAGGACGAAACCGGCGGCGGTGCTCATGGCAACCGCGGGGCCGCCGTGTTCGTAGGCTTCGGGCATGAGGGTGTCGGCCAGGGATGCGATCACAGCGCCGGCAGCGAAGGCCAGGGGCAACGAGATGGCTTCCGGGTCCGCACCGGACAGCGGGCCGGCGCCGATCACGACGGCCAGGACCAGCAGTACCGCGCAAGCGCCCCAGAGACCGAGAATGCGCCCCATCGACCGGCCCTGGGCGCGCATGGACGACGCCCCGACGAGGGCTTCGGGGAGGTTCGACACGAAGATCGCGGCCAGCAGGGCCAGGCCGCCGGTCCCCCCGCCGAGCGCCACGCCCAGCGCCACATTCTCGGGTACACCATCCAGGGTGACAGCGGCCAGGAGGGCGAGACCCGCCGCGCCGCGCGTCGATGCTTTGGAGGATGTCTCCTCGGTCGCCGCGGCATCGGTGTCCAGTTTGGCGCTGCCCTGATAGTCGTCCGCCGCTTCCGTGTCGGAACCGGCCTGGGCCCACCGGTCGAGCAGTGCGCTCAGGACCGTGAAGACGAGGGCGCCCGCGAGTAGGCCGAGAGCAGCCCGCCAGATCCCACCCTGTTCGAAGGCATCCTCGAACAGCTCGAACGCCAGCGCGGTGATGAGTGATCCCGCAGCGAAGGACAGGAGGATCGCCAGCACCCGCTTGGGCAGATTGAACCGGGCCCCGACCACCGCGCCGATGATCAGCGCACTGGAGGCCACCACACCGAACAGCAGCGACATCATCATGGGCTCAGTATAGGAATCAGGACCACGGCGTAAAGGAGTCCGTCGACGAGTTCATCAGATGCTCAGCCAGGTCCTCGCGGGACATCCTCGGGGGCTCTATCGGCCGAACCCTTCGGAACCCGATGTACATCGCGCGGCGGAATGACTTTTTCGTGGGTCCGAGTCGGCTTTCGTGAGGTACTTGAACTCACTGCGGTCGCTGTCGGGCAGCGGTGCGAGCGGGCGGGACGCCCGTCGTGGATCAGGAGAAGGACGGGTTGATGATGAATGCGCTCGGCGTGGTTGTGACCGGCATGGGAGCGATGACTCCCCTCGGGGGGACAGTTGCGCGGACCTGGGAGGGTCTTCTCGACGGGCAGTCCGGAATCGGGGTCCTGCACGAGCCGTGGGCGCAGGAGCTGCCGGTTCGGGTCGCCGGGCTCGTCACGGCCGACCCCGCAGCGTCGCTGTCCACCAGGGAGTACCGGAGGATGGATCGCTGCGGGCACCTGTCACTGGTCGCATCGCGTGAGGCATGGGACCAAGCCGGCAGGCCCGCCGTCGAACCTGACAGGCTCGCCGTGGTGATCGGTTCCGGATACGGAGGTCTGGGTACGGTGTTGTCCCAGATCCGGGCCCTGGATGCCGGTGGTTCGCGCCGTGTATCCCCCCACACGCTGACCCAGATGATGGTCAACGGTCCTTCAGCCTGGGTATCGATCGACATCGGCGCGCAGGGAGGTGCGCGGACGCCGGTGAGTGCCTGCGCCTCAGGAGCAGAAGCGATCGCCCAGGGTGTCGAGATGATTCTCTCGGGGGTGGTCGACGTCGTCGTCGCCGGGGGAGTCGACGCCTGCGTCAACGAGCTGGCGATCAGCGGGTTCGCCCAGCTTCGGGCCCTGTCGACGAGCCAGGGGGATCCGGCGGGTGCGTCGCGGCCTTTCGACCGCGACCGGAACGGGTTCGTGATGGCCGAAGGTGCCGGCATCATCGTCCTCGAGCGGGAGGATTTCGCCCGGGCGCGAGGAGCGGGGATCCTCGGTCGGATTGCCGGGGCCGCCGTCACCTCCGACGCCGGGGACATCGTGGCCGCGGACCAGGCCATCCAGCACCGGGTGATGCAGAAGGCCCTCACGGCGGCCGGGCTGGCTGGGTCGGACATCGACTTCGTCCACGCTCACGCCACGTCCACCCCCGTCGGTGACCTTCTCGAGGCCGGCGCGATCACCGAGGTCGTCGGCAACGACGTGCCTGTCACCTCCACCAAGTCCATGACCGGGCACCTGCTGGGAGGAGCCGGAACCCTCGGTGCCATCGCGACCATCGAGGCCCTCCGGACGGGACAACTTCCGGGCACCCTCAACTTCGAGAATCCGGACCCGGACATCCACCTCAATGTCATCAGCACCACGACCGGGTGTGCCGGCTCGAAGGCTGCGATCACCAATGCCTTCGGATTCGGCGGCCACAGCACCGCGCTCGTCGTCACCGCTGCCTGACGGGTCCCTACCGCACTCGTCGTTCTCCCGCGTTCTTCCAGTAGAGTGGATGGCATTATGGACGACCCCCCATCACATAGACCCGTGCCCCTCACCTGCCTGACCGCCGTTCTGTCGGCCGATCGAGGATGGGGGGCGCACCATGTATGAGTTGGTCATGATCGGCGTCGGCCTGATCCTCACCATCGGAACCGGCATGTTCGTGGCCTCCGAGTTCGCGCTCGTGAACCTCGACCGGGGTGACCTCGAAGCCCGCGACGCGCGCGGCGAGAAGGGCCTGAAGCCGACCATCAAGGCCCTGAAGATCACATCGACGCATCTCTCGAGTGCTCAGCTCGGGATCACGCTGACGACCCTGCTCACGGGCTATACCTTCGAGCCTGCCATCAGTTCCCTGCTGCGCGAACCCCTGCTCGGTGCCGGTGTCCCGGAGGGACTCGTGCCCGGGATCGGCGCCGTCGTGGGAATCTTCCTCGCCACCGTGTTCTCCATGGTGATCGGCGAGCTGGTCCCCAAGAACTTCGCGCTGGCCCTGCCGCGGCAGACCGCGAAGTTCGTCGTACCGTTCCAGTCCCTGTTCACCACCGTCCTCAAACCCGTCATCCTGCTGTTCAACAACACCGCGAACAGGATCATCCGCTCCTTCGGCATCGAACCGAAGGAAGAGCTCTCCGGCGCCCGCAGTGCCGAGGAACTCAGCTCCCTGGTCCGTCGCTCCGCGCTCGAGGGTTCCCTGGATCAGGACCACGCGGAGCTGCTGCACCGCACCCTGCTGTTCTCGGACCACACCGCCGACGACGTCATGACGCCCCGCGTGCGCATGGCTTCGATCAGGACCACCGACACCGCCTCGGACATCATCGGGACTGCCCTTGCCACCGGGTATTCCCGCTTCCCCGTGATCGGTCAGGACAACGACGACATCCGCGGTGTCATCCACCTCAAGCAGGCCTTCGCCGTCCCCCTGGACGCGCGGACCATCACGACGGCCGAGACGCTGATGATCGAACCTCTCCGGGTGCCCGAATCCATGAGCGTCGACACCCTTCTCGGGTTGTTGCGAGGTCAGGGACTGCAGATCGCCATCGTCACCGACGAGCACGGCGGCACCGCGGGTATCGTCACCCTGGAGGACCTGATCGAGGAGATCGTCGGTGAACTCGAGGACGAGCACGACCGCACCCGTGTCGGCGTCGTCCGCACCGGTCGATCCATCACCTTCGACGCGTCGCTCCGTCCGGACGAGTTGAAGGAACGCACCGGGATCGACGTGCCCGAGGGCGAGGACTACGACACCATCGCCGGCTACATGACCGACGAACTGGACCGCATCCCGGAGCTCGGCGACGAAGTGGACCTGGGAACCGGTGTGCTCCGCGTCGAGCGGGTCGTCGGCTCCCACGTGGAGCGCATCCGCTTCACGCCCATCGATCAGCCATACGCCGGCGGTGACCCGACCAGCAGCCATGACCGCCTGATCGACACCCTGACGAAGGACGCGACCCCATGAGCGAGTACCTGCCCGGCATCATCTGGCTGTTCGTCCTCCTGGCCGCCAACGCATTCTTCGTCGGGGCGGAGTTCGCCGTCATCTCCGCCCGGCGATCCCAGATCGAGCCGAAGGCCGACGCGGGGAGCAAGGCCGCGAAGACCACCCTGTGGGCGATGGAGCATGCCACGCTCATGCTGGCGACCAGTCAGCTCGGCATCACCGTGTGCTCCCTGGTCATCCTGAATGTGTCCGAACCCGCGATCCACCACCTGCTCGAATACCCGCTGGCCCTGACACCTGTTCCACCCGAGGCCATCGGGGTGATCGCGTTCATCGTGGCCCTGCTGCTGGTCACCTTCCTGCACGTGGTGCTCGGCGAGATGGTCCCGAAGAACATCTCGTTCTCCGTGCCCACCCGGGCGGCCCTGCTGTTGGCCCCACCGCTGGTGTTCGTGTCCAAGGTCTTCAAACCCGTCATCTGGACCCTCAACGGTATCGCCAACGGCATCCTGCGCCTGTTCAAGGTCGAGCCGAAGGACGAAGCGACCAGCGCGTTCACGCTCGACGAGGTCGCGACCATCGTGGAACAGTCCACGAAGGAGGGAATGCTGGCCGACGGCAGCGGTACCCTGACCAACGCCTTCGAGTTCACCTCGAAGACGGTGGTCGACGTCGAGGTGCCCATCGCCGACATCGTCCATCTGCCTGCGACGGCCAGTCCCGCGGACATCCAACGGACCGTCGATGCGCACGGCTACTCCCGCTACATCCTCACCGCCGGCGACGAGCCCGTGGGATATGTGCACCTGAAGGACGTCATGGACCTCACGACACCCGAGTCCTTCGTGCAGCCGGTACCGGCCAAGCGGATCCGCCGGCTCGCCTCCGCCTACACGGGAAGCGATCTCGAGGACGCCCTGGCGACCATGCGTCGCACCGGCGCCCACATCGCACGCGTCCTCGATGCCAAGGGCAACACCACCGGCATGCTCTTCCTCGAGGACATCCTCGAAGAACTCGTCGGCGAGGTCCAGGACGCCACCAGCACCTGAGCAGGGTGACGACCGCTGAAAGCGGCGCGGTGGAACCCAGGGTTCCGCCGCGCCGCTTGTGCTTTCAGCCGCCTTCCATGGCGCTGAGAGCGCGGCCAGTTGTTCTGGTGCTATTGGTCGGGGGACCCGGCCCATATTTCGATCTGTACCCGGGCGGCGCGGAGCCTGAGGTCCCGTTCGTCGGTCGCGGTGAAGGTTCGTGGGTGGTCGTCGATCAGGCACAGCGTGCCGATGCGCCACCCGTCGCTGCTGCAGATCGGGTGACCGGCGTAGAAACGCAGATGCGGGGCGCCGGTGACCAGCGGGTGATCGTGGAAGTCCGGGGACGCGGCAGCATCCGGGATGACGAGGGTCCGGTCGGCTTCGATGGTTCGGGCGCAGAGCGCGGTCTCCCGGGGGAGGTCCTGCCCGATGGGTCCGGTGACGGACTTGATGATCTGCCGGTCATCGGTGATGAGCGCGATCGATGCCGAGCTCACGGCGAAATGATCGCGTGCTTCGGCGGTGAGGCGGTCGAAGCGTGCTTCGGCGCCGGTGTCCAGCAGCCCGGTTTCGAGCAGGGCGTTGCACCGGCGGGATTCGGTGTCGTCCCCGCGGTCCTGAGCCGTCGCGGCTGTGCTGCCGTCGTCGCCGATGCCGTGGGGTTCGGTGCGGGCGGGGCGGTCGAACCGGTACCCGTCGGGGGAGAGGGTGAGCCTGCGCAGGGTGTCGGCGTATCCCGACGCCCCTGCGACGCGGTCGGTGCTGTAGTGGGCGCCGTCGACAGGCAGATCACGGGCGGTGATCAGTTCGTTGATGGCGTGTGCGATCAGGTCCCGGTCGAGGACGGGCAGGACGGTGATGCCGGTGAGGTACCCGGTCACATCCATCTCGTCCCGGTTCCCGCCGCTGCCCAGGTAGGTGGCCCAGATATCGGTGCTGGACAACCCGGCAGCCCGGGCCGTCTGGATGGTCGTCCATTGCTGGAGGTACTCGCTGATCACTGGTGCACTTCCATCTCGGATCGGTGCGGTTGAGCCGTACCGGGTCGTGCTTCACGCTGGTCCTGAAATTCTAGGGCCCGACGGTCATGTTCAACCTGATGAGTTGCTACTCGGGTGTGCTGCACCACACCCTTGCACTACCTGCCGTGGTGGGAGCAAGGCGGCAGGGGAGCGGGCATCATCACCGCGGCCCTGCCACCTCGGCACACACCCGGCCTGCTACTAGATCATCGGGCACATTCCCCAGTAGGACACACATCCACGGCGAAAGACGACCCAAGAAACATCAGCGCGATCCCGTTCCTCACCCCTTCCCCATGCAACGCGCGAGCGATGCGTGGAAAGGTCGAACAGACGAAGGACGTCTTGCGGACCGAGTTCGTTCCCGACCGCAGCGCCATCGACTTCCGCCGGACCCGCTGCGTTCCATGGTCCCGGTGGGTTGCCGGAACGATGCCCTACCCCGCGCCCGAGGAATTGCAGCAGTCGCTGGACGGGTCGGCTGTCGGCGACGCCGCATCCTCCGTGGTGCTGTGCGGGGTGTACCGAGCGGCACTGGGTCCGGTGGGTCGGGAGGTCGACGTCGGTGCGCAGCACGAGTCGCCCTTCCATGCGTCGCGGCCTTCCTTGATGGCGACGGCGGCGATGACCAGGGCGGCGATGGGGTCCGCCCAGGACCAGCCAAGGGTGCTGTTGAGCAGCAGGCCCACCAGCAGGACCCCGGACAGGTAGGTGCACAGCAGGGTCTGCCTGGAGTCCGCGACAGCGGAGCGCGAACCGAGCTCGCGACCGGCCCGGCGCTGGGCCCAGGACAAGAACGGCATGACCGCCATGCTCGCCGCGGCGAGGACGATTCCGACCAGGGAGTGCTGGGGCTCGGACGCTCCGAGCAGGGCGCGGACGGCGTCGAAGGCCACGAACGCGGCAAGACCGAAGAAGGAGAACGCGATCAGGCGCAGTGCGGTCTTCTCGCGGGTTTCCGGGTCGCGGCCGGCGAACTGCCATGCCACAGCGGCCGCGGAGAGAACCTCGACAATCGAGTCCAACCCGAACCCGATCAGGGCGCTCGAGGACGCTACCGTGCCGGCGCTGATCGCGACGACCGCCTCGATGATGTTGTAGCTGATGGTTGCCCCGACGAGAAGTCGGATCCGCCGGGACAGGACTGCGCGGCGCTCCACAGCCGATGCTGGCTGCACCGATCCGGGTGACGCATGAGTGCTCATCAGCAGCACACCGCCCCGACGACGTGGTTCTCCCGGGTGGTGCAGCAGCACTGGACCTCGCTGACAACCACGACGTCGAGCAGTGCGGTCAGGGCGTCGCCGAGTCTCCGGTCTGCGAGCTCGTACCGGACCCGCCGCCCCTCGGGAGCGGCGACGACCAGCCCGCACCCGCGCAGGCAGGTCAGGTGATTCGACAGCCGCTGCTTGCTCACCCCCGCCATCTCGGCCAACTCCCCCGGATAGGACGGCGCATCCCGCAGTGCCAGCAGAACCCGGGCACGGACCGGGTCGGACAAGGCATAGCCGAAACGCGCGAGCACCGAGTAAGGGGCAACTGTGTCCCTGCCCCAATGGTACAGAGGATCGTGTACTAATGGCGGGGCATGTAGCCACAGTGCTGTGCCACTGGACGCAACCGAAGGGGTCGGTGGACGGGCAGATGCTTCTTCGCCTCGCGGGTTCAGAGACTCCTGGTTCTACCGGGGCTGGGGCGGCGATGTGCAGAAGTCAGGGCATGCAGGGACGCTCGGCGAATCTGCGCAGGGGCGATCATTGCCGAAGCCTTGACGTATACCCCCAGGGGGTATAACTTGGTGGCACCTGAAAGGTTGTCTCCCTCAGCAGGGACCTACACAGTGATGGTCTGATAGCGCGATCGCACCGCCGCAGCCTCCGACGGACAAGCTTCCGCCACTGTCTCTTTGCGCCCGGATGACGTCGGCGCCGCCCACAACTTCAGGAGAGCGACCATGAACGCAACGCCCCGGATCCCGATGCCCTCAGGGACATCAGTGCGACCACGACTGATGCAGGTACCCGATGCAAGGGGTGCCGGAGGAAGAGTCACCATGAGCACCAACCAGCAGGACAATCACCCGAACCATCGGGTGTCCGACGCCGAACCGACCCATGGTCAGGCCATGCCCGACGGCCATCCCCACTCGGTACTGTCCACCAGCGAACAGCCCGACCCCCGCGCCAGTACCGGTACCGCCCAGGGCAGTTCGCATGGGCAGCCGCCCTCGCACGCCAGAAGGCACGAACACCCTGCGGGGCATAGGGGACAGGGTGCGGATGATGATCATCAGGTGCACTCCCACGGGGAGCATGCCGGTCATTCGACGGCGATGTTCAGGAATCGGTTCTGGATCAGCCTGGTCCTGGCAATTCCGGTCGTCGCGTTCAGTCCCATGTTCACGATGCTCCTCGGGTACATGCCGCCGGAGTTCCCTGGCTCCCCATTGATCGCCCCGGTCCTGGGCACGATGATCTTCGTCTACGGCAGTACCCCGTTCCTGAAGGGCGGGGTATCGGAGGCGAAGTCCCGGCAGCCGGGCATGATGCTGCTGATCGCTATGGCCATCAGCGTCGCGTTCATCGCCTCGTGGGTCACCACACTGCGCATCGGCGGGTTCGACCTGGACTTCTGGTGGGAACTCGCCCTGCTGATCGTCATCATGCTGCTGGGCCACTGGATGGAGATGCGCGCCCTCGGGTCCGCCGCCGGGGCCCTGGACGCCCTGGCAGCCCTGCTGCCCGATGAGGCCGACAGGGTCACCGGCACCGGCATGAATGCAGATGTCGAGACGGTTCCGGTGAGTTCCCTGGTCACGGGGGACGTGGTGCTCGTGCGCTCCGGCGCCCGGGTGCCCGCCGATGGGCAGATCATCGACGGGACGGCCGAGTTCGACGAATCGATGATCACGGGCGAGTCCCGTACCGTGCCCCGCACGATCGGGGACGCCGTCGTCGCAGGGACCGTCGCCACCGATAGCGCTGTCCGCCTGACGGTGACGGCGGTCGGGTCCGAGACGACGCTCGCGGGGATCCAGCGTCTGGTCGCCGAGGCGCAGGCCTCCTCTTCCAGGGCACAGGCCCTCGCGGACCGGGCCGCGGCCCTGCTGTTCTATTTCGCGCTCGGCGCGGGCATCCTGACCTTTGTCGCATGGATGCTCCTCGGAAGCCCGGATGATGCAGTGATCCGCACCGTCACGGTCCTGGTGATCGCCTGCCCTCATGCCCTGGGACTGGCGATCCCCCTGGTGATCGCCATCTCCACCGAACGTGCCGCGAAGGCCGGCGTGCTGATCAAGAACCGGATCGCCCTGGAACGCATGCGCACCGTCGACGTCGTCCTGTTCGACAAGACGGGGACCCTCACCGAGGGTCGGCACGCGGTCACCGCGATCACCACCACCGAGGACGTCACCGAGGCCGAACTGCTGGCACTGGCAGGAGCTGCCGAGGAGGACAGCGAGCATCCTGTCGCCCGCGCCATCGTCGCCGCAGCCCGGTTGAACCCGGACGCGGTGGACCTCGCGTACGCCGGCACCGGGTTCAGGTCACTGACCGGCCGCGGCGTCCAGGCCATCGTGGACGGCCACGACGTGATGGTGGGCGGGCCGAACATGCTCAAGGAACTCGGGCTCGGCACCCCTGCCGGCATCGCGGACTCCGTGCAGGAATGGGTGGGCCGCGGTGCGTCCGTGTTGCACGTCGTCCGCGACGGTGAAGTGGTCGGTGCGGTGAGGCTGGAGGACGAGGTCCGGAAGGAATCCCGGACCGCGGTGAGGGCCCTGCAGGCCCGTGGGGTGAAGGTCGCGATGATCACCGGGGACGCCCGGCAGGTCGCCGACGTCGTCGGCACTGAGCTGGGTATCGATGAGGTGTTCGCGGACGTCCTGCCCCAGGACAAGGATTCCAAGGTCACCGAACTACAGGCCCGTGGCCTGAAGGTCGCGATGGTCGGCGACGGCGTCAATGACGCCCCCGCCCTGGCCCGCGCCGAGGTGGGCATCGCCATCGGCGCCGGGACGGACGTGGCCATGGAATCCGCCGGCGTCGTCCTCGCCGGGAACGACCCCCGCTCGGTGCTGGCCCTGATCGACCTGTCCCGGGCCAGCTACCGCAAGATGATCCAGAACCTCATCTGGGCCACCGGGTACAACGTGCTCGCCGTCCCCCTGGCCGCAGGCGTGCTGGCCTTCGCCGGGATCCTGCTCTCCCCGGCAGCCGGCGCAGTCCTCATGAGCGTGTCCACGATCGTCGTCGCGCTCAACGCGCAGCTGCTGCGCCGGATCGATCTGGACCCGGAACGCATCAGCACCGACCGGACCAGTGATGGGACAGTGGAGGCAGGGTCCATCAGGGCATGACTTCGGGCTCACCGAGAGACCCCCGCGGTGCACAAGCGTCGGCGGACGGCACGGACAGGGAGGGGACGGGAAGGTTGACCAGGAACCGGGCATTCCATGCCGTTCTCTCCCTGCTGCGTACCGCCGTTCCGTCGGTCATCACCTTCGTCGGTCTGACAGCCGTCATCGTCGGGATCCTCGCGATGCACGTCTGGATGGGTGGCCACGGGTCCAGCTCCCATCACATCGCAGCCCCCGCCACCACGAGCATGACCACCAGTGCGACCACCGGCACGCATGCGGGGGATGAGGTTAGCCAGGTCCACGCCGGTGTCCACGCCGAGCTTCATGTCACGATCACGCCGGCAGGCGCCGTGGCAGCGATCGAGGCGCCGGCCCTGGATGCATTCCGGACCAGTGCCTCCGCCCTGGCCTCGGAGGGCGGGCCGGTCGGATGTGGCGGGGACTGCTCCGACGAGATGATGCTGGGCCTGTGCGTGCTGGCGATGATCGTCGGCATCGTCGGACTGCTGACGCCTGCCGACCGCGTCCTGCTCCCGACCTCGGTCCGGCGGGGTCCTCCTGCGCCATCGCGGGCATCCCGACCTGTGCCCGCGCCGTCACTGACTCAGCTCTGCATCAGCCGGACATAGGATCCGCGGTCCGCACCCGCCCCCTCCCTGGAGCGGTAGGGCCGTTGTCCTGCCAGGACTGCGCCCCTGCGCGCCCACCTGGTTCCCGCCGTACCCGCCGCCTGACGCGGTACGACCAGCTGACACCACTCCCATCCGAGCAATGAAGGACCTGACCACCATGAAGCGTTCCCTTTCCCTTGCGTTCCTGTCCGTGGCCGCCCTCATCTCCCTGTCCGCCTGCGGCCCGTCCTCCGGCGAAAGCATGGAGGGCATGGAGGGCATGGGCGAAAGCTCCGCAGCAGCCTCCAGCGCCACTGCCGAAGCCACCACCGGGACCAGCACGGAGTCGACATCGGGCACGTCCGACGGCGCTATGGCCGAGCACAACGACGCGGACGTGATGTTCGCGCGGATGATGATTCCGCACCACGAGCAGGCCGTGGAGATGAGCGAGATGATGCTCGCCAAGGACGGCATCAGCCCGGAGATCACCGCACTCGCCACGAAGATCGAGGACGCCCAGGGCCCCGAGATCGGGACCATGACCGGGTGGCTGGAAGCCTGGGGCGAGCCCGTGGAACCCGAAGGCGGCATGGAAGGCCACTCGATGGGCGGCTCCGGGTCCATGGAAGGGATGATGAGCGACGAGCAGATGTCCGAACTCGGGTCCGCCGAGGGCACTGAAGCGTCCCGCCTGTTCCTGGAGTCCATGACCGCCCACCACGAAGGCGCCGTCGGCATGGCGCAGGACGAGATCGACAACGGCCAGAACCCCGAGGCGATCGAGATGGCCGAGATGATCATCGAGACGCAGAACGCGGAGATCGCCGAGATGGAGGAGCTCCTCGCGGGCCTGTGACCTGCGTGGGCATCACCTGCATGGCCTTGCCGGCCTTCCCGATTCAGCACGGACGCCCGTTGCCGGGTGACAGGATGGGTCATGTGACGATGCATCCCGCCCTCTCGGACCGGCTTCTTGCACTTCCGTACCACGACCCTGTCCACGACGGTGCGACCGACCCCGTCCTGGTCGCCGATCCGGCCTCTGGATCGTGGCTCATGTTCTACACGCAGCGCCGCGCCGCGGCATCAGGTCTCGACGGTGTGGCATGGGTTCACGGAACCGGGATCGGCGTCGCACGGTCGGACGACGGAGGGATGACGTGGTCCTACGAGGGCGTCGTCGAGGGCCTCGATGCACCGGGCCTGGCGCGGCCGGTCACCCGATGGGCGCCCGATGTCGTCCGGATCGGTGACCGCTGGGTCATGTTCCTGACGCTGCTGGGAGGTCACAGGACCGACTGGACCGGTCCGGCGAGAATCGCCCAGTACACGAGTACCGACCTGCGTGCATGGGCCTTCCAGGCGTATCTCGACCTCGATTCGGAGCGGGTCATCGACGCGGCGGTCACGAGGTGCGGCGACGGCCTGTATCGGCTCTGGTACAAGGACGAGACGAGGGGATCCCGGACCTATGCCGCGGTGACGGCTACTCCGTGTCTGCCATCGACCTGGGAAGTGGAGGGCCTGGTGATCGACGGGAGACCGCACGAGGGCCCGAAGGTCTTCGTGCTCGGGGGGTGGTACTGGATGATCACCGACGAGTGGCGGGGCCTGGCGGTGTACCGGTCGCTGGATGGTGCGGGTGGGTGGGAACGGCAGAAGCGCGACGACGGCCTCGTCCTCAGGATGCCGGAGACCTTCGAGGGCCTCCCGGTCGTGGCACGCCATGCCGACGTGGTGGTGCAGGAGGACCGTGCCGCCATTGTGTACTTCACCCATCCGCAGTGGGCAGGCGCTGATTTGGGGGACATGGAAGGGGAGGCGACCGGCACGGCACATCGCAGAAGCCATATCCGGGCCGCCTGGTTCGACGTGTCCCCGGCCGGCGAACTCCTGCCAAGTGACCGGCCTACGGGTGGGCTTCGATAACGGCCTCGTAGCTACCATCTGAGAATGAGGAGCTTCCCGGGGCCACCCGAGTGGCATGGCGCACCGATCTTCTTCGCAGACGATCCGTCCCGGGTGGAGGCCCACTTCTGCTGGGGCGAGGAGTCGGGCGAACGGCGGTTCTCCCGGGCTAGAACCGGGCGTTGCTGATGAGCTCCTGAGCCCGTTCGGGGAAGAACGTGCCGGCGCCCGGTCCGCCGTTGCAGGTGCCGTCCGACTCGCCGGGAGCCTTGAGCCAGAGGAAGGCATCGACATTCTGGACGCCGGGGGTGAGGGTCGGGAGCTTGCCCAGTCCCTGTCCGGAAGGGTTGCACCACGTGGTTGCCGTGGCGACCCCGTTGCGGCTCGTATCCACGATCATCTTCCACGGAAGCCCCGCGGCCGAGATGACCTTGTTTCCGTAGTCGATGATGGAGGCGTTCGAGTTGTAGGCGGACACGTTCACACTGATGCCGTCGATGGTGACTCCTGCCGGGATGCTCCGCTTGATGCGGTTCGCCATCTCCGCCGGGTCGACCCAGTTGGAAGCGTCGACGTAGACCTTCGCGTTCGGATTCGCCTTCAGCTTCTGTACCGCGTACCGGATGGACTCGACGCGCTCGGTCTGCTGGGCGGCGGGGAGTTCTCCGAGGTGGCCGAGGGCATCCGGCTCCACGGAGACGATGACAGGAGCGGTGCCGATTCCAGCAGCAACGCCGTCGATCCACGCCCTGTAGGCGCCGGGGTTCGCCGCACCGCCTGCGGAGTAGCTGCCGATGTCCCGGATGGGTGCGTTGTAGACGAGCAGGCTGACGACCTTCCCGTTCGCCGCAGTCACCTGCTGTCGAGTATCGGCCTGAGCCTCCTCAGGCGCGCCGCCTGTGTACCAGCGTGCCGTCGGCGTGGTTTTCAGGATGTCGTATCCGGAGAACTGGTCCACCTGTCCTGGACCGTCGTACAGGACGCGCGCGGTCGAGGAGGGCGGTACCGACCCTGCAGCAACAGTGAGGTCCTGTTCGATCGAGGTGAACCGCATCGCCCCCCACGCGTACGAGCCCGCGGGAGGTCCGTCGAACACCATGACCCGGAGTTCGTAGACCCCCGCAGGGAGGGCCGGAAGGGTGAGGTTCTGGGCCGTCGTTCCAGTGAGGTCCCGGCCCTCCAGGAAGACGTCCGCCTTCCTGACATCGTTCTGCCATGCCTCCACGTAGACGACCCTGTTCGCCTGTGACCCCGAGGGTGAAGTGACGGACACGGTGAGTGGAGTCGCTTTTCCGTCAACTGCCGACCCGTAGCTGATCGACGTGTCCCAGGTAGCCGGTGCCGTGATCGGTGAAGGGCCAGGACTCGGGCGGGCGCTGGGTGAGGCGCTGGACGAGGCGCTGGGGCCGGGGCCAGGGGTGGCGCTGGGGCCAGGGCCGGGCACGGAAGCGTCCTTGTCGTTCGCCTCGATCCATGCTTCGACGGCGGTGAGCCGCTGGGCCAGGCACGTCGCGTCGGTAGTGGCGCACGGAACTCTGAAGTCGGGGGCCTTGAGGTCGGTGGCCGCCGCAGCACCGGAGGCACTGACCATCGCCCCGACGGCTGCCAGTGCAACGATCTTCTTGAACTCGAGGGGCATGATGCTTCCTTACGTGTGCTGCGGGTCGGATGGCCTGAGGCCCGGTGGAGTCGCAGGGTCGAGGCGACAGCTGGCTGGGTCGATCCCGGGACGACTAGATATTCGTAGTACGTGGTACAGGTGTTTCAGAAGTGAAAGCGGAAAACTGGCAGAAACCTGCGGCTGTCAAGGGCGGCCGGGGGATCTTCCGTTTCGGAAGACGCGGTGGACAACACCTGAACCTGCGGGAGGGATTCGTCCGACCGGAGCGCGTCGACTCGGGTCGGGCGGAGGACAGGGCATGCCCGCATCAGCCCTTGACCGCAACAGTCGCACCCGGCGTGATGACTTCGTGGAGCCAGGAATGCGCGACGATGGACAGATCACGTCGATCAAGGGGGGGCAGGACGATGATCAGCAAGCAACCACACGAGACGGTGGAGGCATTCACCGCGACGATGCGCGATGGAGTGCTGTGGATCGAATGGCTCGACGGCACGAGCGTCGCTGACGCGGATGCTGTCTCTCTCATCGAGCGTGCCGACACCATCAGCGGGGATGTATGCCCGCCGATGCTCGTCGAACTCAACGGAATGGTGACCCTGACCCGGAACGCACTTCTGAGATTCGCCAAGAACCTGAACATCGCAGCCATGGCCATCGTCGGTCCATCCGCTGTCGACAAGGCCATCGCCGACTTCTTCACGGAAGTCCACGATCCGCCCTATCCCACCAGGTACTTCCAGCACCAGGACAACGCTCTCCGCTGGCTCACGGGTTGCCCGCACGCGTCCTGACCGCCCGCCAAGGTCGCTGATGTGCGCCCGACCGATGTCCGGCGCGGCAGACCAGCCGGCGAGGGACACCCCGGCCATCCTGTCGTCCGCATCGACTACAGGGCCAGGGGTGCGGTGTGGGGCACCGTCGGGGCAGGCTCCACGATGGCGTGCCTGTCCAGCGACCCGGTAGTGCGTGGTGGCGCCGACATGGAGGTGTGCAACCTGTCGTGCCTCACAGCTCGACACTCCGCTCTATGACGAACTGTCTGGCACACTGGCGGGATGAGCGAGCAGAGGCCTTCACCGCAGGAAGTAGCAGCCGGCGACGATGCGATGGCTTCGGCGGGCGACCGATGAGCGGGCAGCCGGCCGTGGGCCGGGGTTTGCCGTCCTCCCACCATGGCGGAGTGGAGCGGGAACGCGATCTCGCCACCGAATTGGCGGAACTCGCCCGGTCGCTGCAGCAGGAGCCGGACGGGGACGCCATCCTCGCAGGCTTCGTCCGCGCAGCCCTGGAGCTGGTTCCGGGAGCCGACGAGGGCTCGGTCAGCGTGGTCCAGGGCCGCAAGAACATCGGTTCCCGCGCCCCCTCGAGTGATCTTCCCAAGCGCATCGACGCGCTCCAGATGGAGACGAACGAGGGCCCATGCCTGGAGGCGGCGTACGAACACCGCACGGTCCGCGTCCCGGACATGGCAACCGAAGACCGCTGGCCCCTGTTCGCCCGCCGCGCCAGCGAGGCCGGCGCCCGCGGCATGCTCTCGGTCCAGATCTGGGTGACCGGCGATGATCTCGGTGCCCTGAACCTCTACTCGTACGAGGCGGATGCCTTCACCGACGAATCGGAGAACATCGGCCTGCTGGTCGCCTCCCATGCCGCCGTCGCGTTCGCCGAGGCGGAGGAATCCCGGCAGCTCAGGGAAGCGGTGGACTCCAGGGACCTCATCGGCCAGGCCAAGGGCATCCTGATGGAACGGCACAGGATCAGCGGCCCGCAGGCCTTCATCGCCCTGTCGGTGGCCAGCCAGCGGACCAACACGAAACTCCGGAAGGTCGTCGACCACCTCATCAGTAGCGGGGAGCTCCTCGGCGGAGATGAGAGCGTCTCGAGCCTCAGGCGCTGACCCGCGTCCCGCGCCGTTTCCGTTGGTGACGTTCGGGGCAGAGCAGCTCCCTCATCGGTGGCACAGGCTGTACGGTGAGGCCGGCCCATACCGGGGTCCGGTATCGGATGAAGAGGAACGCACCCGTGGCGTGGTGGACCGGACTCGCGGCCGGACGAGGTCGGCGCGCCCTGCTAGGCGACTGCGCCGATGCCGGGAACAGACCCGAAACGTACCTCGGGGAGTTCCTCGAAAGCCGGCTTCGCGAACCAGTACCCCTGGAACAGGCGGACACCGGCTGCCTTCAGGAACAGGAACTCCGCCTCCGTCTCGATGCCTTCGGCGAGCACGGTGATGCCGAGCGTCCCGGCGATGCCGAGGATGCCGGTGACGACGGCCTGGCGGGCAGGACTGCCATCGATTCCTCGAACGAGCTTCATGTCGATCTTGAGCAGGTCCGGCTGGAACTCGACCAGGAGCCCCAGTCCTGCGTGACCGGCGCCGAAGTCGTCGATCGCGGTGGTGAAGCCGTGCTTGCGGTACTCCGTGATGATGTTCGTGAGGTGGGCGGTGTCCGCGACCTGCTCGTTCTCGGTGAACTCGAACATGATCGACGATGTCGGGAAGCTGCATCGCCCGGCCGCGAGCAGTGTCGCCCGGAGGCATGCGGCCGGTTCGTACACCGCATTCGGCATGAAGTTGATCGACAGCTTCAGTTCTTCGCCCGCAGGGAACAGGCGCGACGCCAGCTCGATCGCCTTGACCCGGCAGTCCTGGTCGAAGCGGTACTTCTGCTCCGGCAGGATCCGTGAGAGGACGTGGAATGCCCCCTCGCCCGCCAAGCCCCTGACCAGCGCCTCATAGCCCCACACGCGCTCATCGACGGCGTCGTAGATGGGCTGGAAGGCCATGCTGAAATCAAGGTCGAGTTTCGAAGATGTCGCGCAGCCGTTGCATGTCATGCAGAAGGTCCCCTCAATGGTCTCGTCCACCATAGGGCACACTCGGCGGCACCACCTGCATGCCATGCGGAAGATCGGGAACCCGGATCCCGCGTCGGCTCCTTCGCCGGCTGTGGTGGCATCGATGCCGTTCGGCCGGCAGGACTGCTGCGACCGCTACGGTGGGAGAAGACACCCGGGAGGACGCATGCACCCCACCAGTACCCGACCGATGGACGCCCTCGCCCGCGGTGAACTCCCGCCCCTGGAGCGTGTGCGCGACGACGTCTGGGCCCTCGCACAACCGATGCCGGGCGGTCACCTCGCCTACTCCTTCACCTACCTGCTCCTGGGCGCCGATGGCGGCGTCCACGTCATCGACCCCGGGTGGGACTCGGACGAGAACTGGGACCGCCTCGTCGCAGCGCTCGGCGAGATCGTCCCCGGCAGGTCGGGAACCGGCGCGCCAGGAACCGACGCCGTCACCGGTATCACCGGGACGCACCTGCATCCGGACCATGTGGGCATGGCGGCCAGGCTCCGCGCGGCGTCCGGGGCGCAGCTGGCGATGCATGCCGTGGAGCGCCGGGCGCTCGAACAGCACGACACCCGGACTCTCGACCCCGACGAGGCCGTCGAACGGCTCCGTGCATGGGGTGTCCCGGAGGAGCGCCGCGACGAACTGATCCAGCACGTGGACCGGTCTCCCGCAGGACTGGTGCTGGCGGTCGACCGGGAGCTGGCCGACGGGGACCTCCTGCCGATCGCCGGGTTCCGCGTGTCGGTCATGGCCACGCCCGGCCACACGGCCGGCCACCTCTGCCTGCGGGACGACGACCGCGGGCTCCTCCTCACCGGGGACCATGTGCTGCCCACGGTCTTCCCGGGCCTGGGACTCGGGGGAGCGACGCCGTCGAACCCCCTGGCCGACTACCTCTCCTCGGTGGACGCCCTGCGCCCCTACGGCCACTACGAGGCGGCGCCGGGACACGGCTACCGCTTCACCGGGCTCGGGCAGCGGGCCGCCGAGTGCGCCGACCACCAGCTGGAGCGTGCGCGGGAGGTGGCGTCGGTCCTGGACGAGCCGACCATCTGGGACATCGCGTCGCGCCTGACCTGGACCGCCGGGTGGGACGGACTGCACGGGTTCCAGCTGCTGTCCGCGCTGACCCAGACCGCGATGCATCGGGACTACGTGAGCACGCATTCACTGCCCTGAATACTCGACTTTGAGAACTTCCCCACGAGTATGGCTCCGGAGCCCACCGGCGTCTGTACGCTTCCTCCATGAATGCATCGAGAGGGGCTGACGGCGTCGATTTCGACCACGCCATCGAGGTGCTGGAGGAGCAGACGAGTGTGCTGTGGCGGCGTGAGCGGACCACATCGCACGCGCTCGCGAAGAACGTGCACCCGGAGATGGAACCGGCCGCGTACGGCATCCTGATGCTGCTGCAGCGGGAGGGGTCCCTGCGGGCGACGGACATCGCGACGAGCATCGGTGTGGGGAAGCCGTCCGTGAGCAGGCAGCTCGCCGGCCTGGAGCGGCTGGGTCTCGTCAGCCGCCAGCTCGACCCGTCCGACGCGCGCTCCCAGCGCGTCCTGCTGACCCCGCTCGGACAGCAGCAACTCACCGCGGCCCAGACCGGCAGGCGCTCGGCCTTCACCGCGCTGATGCGCAGCTGGAACCCGGAGGACGTGGAGAAGCTCGGACTCCTGATCGCCCGGTTGAACAGCACCTACACGAAGGACACCTGGTAGGGCCTCAGCCCTCGTCCCATCCCGCGCCCTCGCGGAACGTCCCGATGCACTACCCGGCCCGCCACTCTCCGCAGGGACCACGTACTCGAGGAAACAAGCAATGGGCCCACAGTGCCACCGCAGGCGGTGCCCCAGCCGGCGGGCCGTGCGCCGGGTTGTGCGCCGATGGCAGGGCTGCCGGCTGCGCCCGGCGCCCCGCTAGGCCCGTCAAATCGCCGGTGGAGGGCGGCAGCGGATGCAACGCCCCCCGATGCCCGCCTAGATTGGGACCATGGCCGACACGACGCAGCACGAAGAAGCAGAACCGGTGGCGCCCACGCCCCTCGAGCAACTCGCCGAGGCGCACCGGGTGGGTACCACCTTCAAGGGATGGGACGGCGAACCCGCCCGCGTGGCGCCGGAGACCCTCGTCACCGTCCTCGCGGCGCTCGGCGTCGATGCCTCGTCCGACACGGCGATCGACTCCGCGCGGAGGGACGTCGAGGACGGACCCTGGCGCTCGGTGCTGCCCGCCGTCGTCGTGGTGCGTGAGAGCGACGTGGAACCCGTGGTCCTCCACGTACCCGCCGGAGCGGACGTGGAGTTCTGGGCGGTCGACGAGGACGGCGTGCACTACACGGGGACGGTCGGTGAGGCCACCGACACCCGCAGCATCGACGGGCACGACGTCGAACGGCGGCAGGGCACCCTCCCGCATGCCCTGCCCCTCGGCTGGCACACCGTCCACGCCCGTATCGGCGGTATGGAGACCTCCTCCACCTTCGTGGTCACGCCGGACCGGCTGAGCACGACGGCGGCGCTCATGAGTTCCCGCACCTGGGGCCTCATGGCGCAGCTCTACTCCGTCCGCTCCTCGGCATCGTGGGGCATCGGTGACCTCTCCGACCTCGGGCAGCTGGCACAGGCCGCCGCGGAACACGGCGGGGGCTTCGTCCTGGTGAACCCCCTGCACGCGGCCGAGCCCGTCCCGCCGGTGGAACCGTCCCCCTACCTGCCTACGACGCGCCGCTACTTCCACCCCCTCTACCTGCGCATCGAGGACATCCCCGAATACGCACGGCTGGACGACGCCGACCGCGCGCGCGTCGGTGCGCTCGCCGCCGGGTTCACGGAGGCGAACACGGCCACCGACATGCTGGACCGCGACTCGTCCTATGCCGCGAAGCTCGAGGCGCTCGGGCTCGTCTTCGCCGTGAAGCGCGCCGAGCAGCGCCAGCACGACTTCGACGCGTACCGCGCCCACCAGGGGCAGGGGCTGACCGACTTCGCGCTGTGGTCGGCGCTCGCCGAGACATACCCGCCCGGCGCACCGGAATGGGACGACGTCGGCCGTCCAGGCTCGCCGGGTGCCCTGCAGTACGCGGAGCGTCATGCGGCGCGGATCGAGTTCCACGAGTGGCTGCAGTGGCTCCTGGACGAGCAGCTGCAGGAGGCCCAGCTCGAGGCCACCGGTGCCGGGATGCCCATCGGCGTGGTGCACGACCTCGCGGTGGGCGTGCACCCCAGCGGTGCCGATGCCTGGGCCCTGCAGCACGTGCTCGCGTCGGGTATCAGCGTGGGCGCTCCGCCGGACATGTTCAACCAGCACGGCCAGGACTGGAGCCAGCCGCCATGGCATCCGGAACGCCTCGCCGCGTCCGGGTACGGGGCGTTCCGCGACATGCTGCGCAACATCCTGCGCCATGCCGGCGGCATCCGCGTGGACCACATCCTCGGGCTGTTCCGCCTGTGGTGGATCCCGCAGGGCGCAGCGCCGGGCGCCGGGGCGTACGTGTACTACGACCACCGGGCGCTGATCGGCATCCTGGTCCTGGAGGCCGAGCGGGCAGGCGCCGTCGTCGTCGGCGAGGACCTCGGTGTCTTCGAGCCGGGCGTGCAGGAGTACCTGGCCGAGCGCGGTGTCTTCGGCACCTCGATCCTCTGGTTCGAGCAGGACGAGGACGGCCCGCTGGCTCCCGAGGCCTACCGCAAGGGCTGCCTGACGACCGTGACGGTGCACGACCTCCCGCCGAGCGCCGGGTACCTCGCCGGGGAGCACGTGGTGCTCCGTGAGAGGCTCGGTCTGCTCAGCCGTCCTGTGGCCGAGGAGCAGGCCGAGGACCGCGCCGTCCAGGACAAGTTCCTCGCCCTCCTGCGCGAGCGCGGTCTGTTGCCGGAGGGCACGCAGGACGTCCCGCGGACCGTGGAGGCGCTCCACGCCTTCATCGCGCAGACCCCCTCGGTGCTGCTGGGCGTCGCGCTCGCGGACGCCGTCGGGGAACGTCGCACCCAGAACCAGCCCGGCACCAACAACGAGTACCCCAACTGGCGGATCCCGCTCGCCGACGCCGACGGCCGGGCCGTCCTCGTCGAGGATCTCGCCGGGAACGAGCGCTTCGCCTCGCTCGTCGCGTCACTGGGTCTCTCGTCCGACGGCCGGTGAGGCACAGGGGCGATCGCCCGATGGCAAGGACAATCTGATGCCGCAGCCCGTAGCCGCCACATGGTCGGATGGAGGGATGGAGACGCAGGGAACGTACGACGTCGTGATCGTGGGCGGGGGAGTGTCTGGCCTGAGCGCCGCACTCGTCCTCGGACGGGCCAGGCGGAACGTGGTGATCATCGACGCCGGGACGCCGCGCAACGCTCCGGCCGATGCGGCCTACGGATTCATCACGCGGGACGGCACGGCACCCGAGCGGCTGGTCGCGCTGGCGCGTGAGGACCTCGAGCCGTACGGTGTGGACTTCGTCGACGGCAGCGCCGGGAACGCGCGGGAGGTCCCGGAGGGCTGGTCCGTCACCACCGCCGACGGCGTCTCGGTGCAGGGGCGGCACCTCGTCCTGGCCACGGGTCTCCGCGACGTCCTCCCCGACATCCCCGGGGCGAGGGAAGCGTGGGGGCGGGGCCTGCTGCAATGCCCGTACTGCCACGGATGGGAGGTCCGGGACCAGCCCCTCGGCGTGCTCGGGTCCTCCTCGACCTCCCTGCACCAGGCGCTCCTGGTGCGCCAGTGGTCCGAGGACGTCACGTTCTTCCCGCACATGCTGGAACCGCTGTCCGACGACGACGCCCGGAGCCTGCGCACGCGCGGCGTCCGGGTCGTCGAGGGCCGTGTGCAGGGCCTGGCCCTGGAACCGGCCGATGACGACGCACCACGGACCCTGCGCGGCGTCCAGCTCGACGACGGCACCCTGGTCCCCTGCACGGCGGTGTTCTGCGAGCCCGGAGCCGATGCGGCCCTGCCGCTGATCGACGACCTCGGGTGCGAGATGCGCGACGACGGTTGCGTGGTCACCGACGAGGTCGGACGGACCACGGTGGATGGGGTATGGGCCGTGGGCAACGCGGCGGACCCCGCCGCCCAGCTGGTCCCGGCGGCCGGCGACGCCTACCGCGTGGCTGTCGCGGTCAACGCCCTGCTCGTCGACGCGGACTGCAAGGCGTGCCTCGACGCCGATGACGTGGTGAGCGAGGGCGTCTGACGGACTGCCGGGTCGGCCCGGAGGAGCATGTCCCGCCTCTCCCGGCAGGTTCCGCTACTCGGCACAGGAGGCCCGGACACGGGAAAGGCCCCGGCGGACCGGGGCCTTTCCCTCATCCCGCACTCCTACCCCTTCAGGTCGGGGCGGGTGTCATCGTCCTGCGCCTCGAACGGGGTGTCCTCCACCTGGCGCGGATCGCCGCCGCTCGGGCCGGTGGTGCCGCTGACGCCCGTGACGTCGGCGCTCCCGGTGTCCATCGCGGTCACGACCGGAGGCACGTCCAGGGGGAGGTCCCCGCTCGCGCCGACGTCCTTGCCGGTCTTGTTGGGCGCCTTCGCGCCGTCTGCAGCGCCGGAGCCGCCGGAAGCCCCCGAGCCGCCCTTCTTCAGGACGCCCTTCAGGGATTCCTGGACGGCCGGCGCCTTGCTCTTGAGGGTTCCGGTGGTCGAGGAGACCTTGTCCTGCACCTTCGGGTCGTTCCACAGCTTCTGCGCCTTTGCCCGGAGCTGTTCGTAGCTTTCCCGGCCGGCCCGCGTCCCGAGGACGTAGCCGGCGGCCATTCCCGCCGTGAAAACAAGTTTGTTCTTCATGCCGTTCTCCAATCGGTGGATTGCGATGCCTTCGAATCTAGACCACCGCGGTGGCGGGAGCGAGGGGGGATTTACGCTTCTTCGCCTGCGGCCGCGGAAGGTCAGGAGGAGCGGCGGTCCGACTCGGAGACCTCGGGACGCTTCGAAGCAGGCCCGGTCTCCTGGTCGCGGCGATCGAGCTCCTCGGTCAATTCCTCGTGCCGGATCTCCGTCTCCAAGGACGGCTCGCCGTCCTGGGCGTACTCGTGGTCGAGTTCACGGTGGATCTTGCTGTTCAGCACCTCGACCTCGGGCAGGTCGAGATCCCGGAGGTCTTCCGGGAAGTCTTCGGAGGGGGACAGTCTGGTGATCATGGGAACCTGTTCGTGGACGCGGAGGGACACTGGAATCGGGGCCCACTGCAAGACCACCCGGCGCCGGGCACAGCCCGGCACTGGAGAAGGATATCCGCCTGCGACGGGTAACGAAAACCGCCACAGCCGTGCCGTTCCCCTCGGTCGCAGCCGTGCCGTGGGCGTCGGCCACCCGCGTCCGCGGAGGGTCTCCGGTCACGCAGCAGGCATGTCGGTGCCAGGCGCTAGCCTGCCTGGAGAGATCGGATCGGTCAGGGAGGCACATGCCAGAGGGCGACAGCGTCTTCCGACTGGCCGTGCGGCTGAGGAGGTCGCTCGACGACCGCACGCTCAAGCGCGGGGATCTGCGCGTTCCGGCGCACGCGACCGATGACCTCGACGGCATGCGGGTGCTCGGGCACGTCACGTACGGCAAGCACCTCCTCACCCGGTTCGACGCCGGACTCACCCTGCACACGCATCTGCTGATGCAGGGCTCCTGGACGGTCACGGCTCCGGACAGGGTGCTGCCCCGCAGGCTGCTGCCGGAGGCACGCGTGATCCTCGCGGTGCAGGACGGGCCCACGGCCTACGGCCTGAACCTGCCCGTCGTCGATCTCCTGCCCACCCGGGCCGAGGACGACGTCGTCGGGCACCTCGGTCCCGATCCGCTGCGGGACGACTGGTCCGCGGACGAGGCCGTCCGCAGGCTCGGGAGCAGCCCGGGCGAACGCGTGGCGGCGGCCCTGCTGGACCAGCGCAATGTCGCCGGCTTCGGCAATCTCTGGGCGAACGAGCTCTGCTTCCTGCGCGGAGTGCATCCGGACACAGCCATGGCCGATGTCGACATCCCGGCGCTGGTGGCGCTCGGAGCCCGATGCCTGCGTTTCTCCGCCACACAGCCCGGCGCCCACCAGGTCACCACGGGGAACACCCGCAAGGGTGAGCAGCACTGGGTGGCGGGCCGGGCCGGGAAGCCCTGCCTGCGGTGCGGCACCACAGTACTCGTACGGGCCGAGGTGCCCGGAGACCCCGGACGCCGTCGTACCTGGTGGTGTCCGCGCTGCCAGCCGTCCAGGTCCCGGGACTGACACGGCAGGAAGCCGGCGGCCCAGCCGGCCGCTGGCCTGCTGGGAATTTCCCGTGCCCTGGACCACAATGGTCCTGCCACGGATTTGAGGCGCCGCGGCGGTCGTGCTGAGGGGACCAGATGAAACAGAGAGCGGCATTCACGAACACCATCGCATTGCAGATCGAGGAATTCACGCCGACCTTCGAGGCCCAGGTCGGCCCGGAGCTGGCCGCGGTCTTCGCCCGCGAGCAGGAGGACCTCCGCCGGGCGGGACCTCCCGCCGGGATCGCGCAGCCGGGTGACAGGCTCCCCGACGCTCCCCTGTACGACTCGGACGGGCGGCGGACGCGGCTGCGTGAGGTGCTCGGCGCCGCGGCGGCCATCATCGTCTTCTACCGCGGCTCGTGGTGCCCGTACTGCAGCATCGCCCTCAGGACGTACCAGCGCGAGCTCCGGCCGGTCGTCGAGGCCTTCGGGACCCGGCTCATCGCGATCAGTCCGCAGGTCCCCCGGGTCTCGGTCACCGCTGCCCGCGAGGAGGGACTGCACGTCGCACTGTACTCGGACGAGGGTAACGCCCTCGCCGCGCACCTGGGCATCGTGACGGTACCCAGCCCGGAGTCCATGCGCGCGCGGGCCGTCCTCGGCATCGACGTCGCAGGGTCCAACATGGACCACACGACGGCGATCCCCTTCCCTACGGTGGTCGTCGCCGATGCCACCGGCACCATCCGGCTCATCGACGTGCGGGTGGACTACACCACCCGCACGGAGACGTGCGACATCATCGACGCCCTCATCGCCCTGTAACCTCCCCTTCCTCCACGCGGCATCCACGCACGGCCGTGATGCGCCACCTGCAGTCGCTCCCGCGGCGGAGTGCGGAACCGGCATAGACTGCTCCCAGGAGCCCGCAGCCAGCGCGCCCCCGAAGCGGTTCAGCCACCAGCCGTCACACCTCCAGATGCCCCGAACGGGGTTGGAAGCTGCCGCCGTGAAGATCGCATCCATGTCGCCCCACCCCTGCCGTCACCGGACACCGCCGAGGCCCGGATGAGGGAGGCCATCAGGGGGCCGGGGACCCAGGAGCAGCAGCGCCGGCTCACGGCGCTCGCCATCGAGAGCTCTCGACTCACCCTGCACGAGGTCTGGCTCCGCTACTTCGAGTACACCGGCGTGGCGGGGCAGACCGAGCTCGAGGCACACCTGCAGGGCCTCATGATGCTGCCGGTGGAACAGGCGGACATCCTCTCCCACGCGGTCAACGAGCTCATCGACGAGCTCCCGCCCAGGCCGCGCGCGCCCTACAGCGACGACCCGTCGCCGTAGGGCTGCGGGGGTCCCCGGCACAGGCTCAGTCCGGGGCGGTGCTGGCCCTGACCACGAGTTCGCTCCGGGGCATGGATCGCGTCTGGATGTCTCCGGTGTCGAGCAGGGCGAGCAGCAGTTCGGCGGCCACCCGCCCCTGCATGCCCGGGTTCCGGAACAGGGCCGTGACCGACGGCGACGCGAGCCTGCAGTGCAGCGAATCGTCCCAGCTCACCACCGCCACATCGTCAGGGCACCGCAGCCCGAGCTCGCGGAGGGCGAGCAGGCCGCCCATCGACATGAGGTCGTTGCCGAAGACCACGGCCGTCGCCGCCCGGTGGGCGGGCCCCTGCACGAGCGCGACGACGGCGTCGTGGCCGGCGTCGAGCGCGTAGTCGGCCTCGAACGGGACCACCTCCATGCCGTGTGCATCCGCGGAGGTCCGCACGCCCCGGATGCGCTCCTCCTCGTGCAGGAACGCCCGCGGGCCGGATATATGCGCGATCCGGCGGTGTCCGCGCTGGTGCAGGTGCTCCACGATCGTCGCGGCGTCGGCCGCATGGTCCGTCGTCGTCCCCGAGAAGGGCGTTCCCCACTCCGCCTCAGGGGCGCCGTGCAGGACGAACGGAAGCCCCAGCCGGTCCAGCAGGGCGGGCCGCGGATCGTCGTGCAGGTGGTCGAACAGCAGGACGCCGTCCACCTTGCCCTCCCCGGCCCAGCGCTCGTAGGTCCGGCGCTCCTGCGCCGGGTCCTTGCCCACCATCCGCAGCATCAGCGCCATGTCGCCCTCGGCGAGGGCGGCCTCGATGCCGGCCAGCATCCCCATGTAGTAGGGCTCGGTGCCGATCAGGAGGGGATCGGCGGACAGGACCATCCCGACGGCTCCGGCCCGTGACCGCGAGAGGGCACGTGCGGACGAGCTCGGGTACCATTCGAGTTCCTCGGCGAGGTCCAGGACGCGGCGCCGGGTCAGCTCGCTGACACCGGGCTGGCCATTGAGCGCGTAGGACACGGACGCCTTCGAGATGCCCAGCCTCTTCGCCAGACCCGCAATGGTTTCCTTGGCCATGGCTTACACAATAGCCCGGGGTTCTGCTTGACCCGCCCCGGCATATCGCTTAGGTTCGTGTGAGACCTGAACCGGTTCAGTGATCCCTTTTCTCAGCGAGGAGAATCCTCTGTGACGTATTCACTCCAGCTCTACACACTGCGGACAGCACTGGGGGATGATCTGCCGGGCACCATCAAGCGCGTCGCCGCACTCGGGTACACCGCCGTCGAGCCCTACAACTTCGTGGCCACCGCGGACGAACTGGCGGCGGCACTCTCGGCGAGTGGACTGTCCGCCCCGTCGGGCCACGCCCCGCTGCTCCGCGAGAACCAGGACGAGATCTTCGAGGCCGCGCGCAAGCTCGGCATCGGCACCGTGATCGATCCCCACGTGGAGCGCTCGCACTGGACCACGGAGGAGGACATCCGGGCCACCGCCGAGGCGCTCAACCGGGCCGCGAAGAAGGGTGCCGAGTACGGCATCACCGTCGGCTACCACAACCACGAGTTCGAGCTGGAGGAGCGCATCGACGGCGTCTCCGCCCTCGAGGTCCTCGCCGGTCACCTCGACCCCGAGGTGGTCCTCGAGGTGGACACCTACTGGGCGGCCGTGGGCGGCGAGGACCCCGCCGACCTGCTGCGCCGGCTCGGCGACCGTGTGCGCTTCGTCCACATCAAGGACGGCCCGCTCACCAAGAACGACAAGGAGCAGGTGGCCGTCGGATCCGGCAGGATGCGCGTCTGGGACGTGCTCGACGCCGCTCCCGGTCTTGAGGCCGCTGTCGTCGAGCTCGACGATTTCGAGGGCGACATCTTCAGCGCCGTCGCCGACAGCCTCGCGTACCTGGAAGAGGGAAAGAAATGAGCGCTCGATCGGAGAGCCGGCGCACCGGTCCCGTCGGAGTCGCCGTCATCGGCGCCGGAGTCATCAGCAAGGAGTACCTGACCAACCTGACGAGCTTTCCCGACGTCACCGTGCACATCGTCGCGGACATGTTCGAGGAGGTGGCTGCAGCGCGCGCGGCGGAGTTCGGCGTGCAGGCCTCCGGCGGCGTCGAGGACGCCCTGAACCACCCCGACGTCGAGATCGTGGTCAACCTGACCATCCCCGCGGCACACGTCGAGGTGGCCACCGCCGCCGTCGCCGCGGGCAAGCACGTGTGGAGCGAGAAGCCCTTCTCGTTGGACCGCGAGAGCGGCATCGGCCTGCTCAAGACGGCCGACGCCGCCGGGCTCAGGCTCGGTTGTGCGCCCGACACGTTCCTGGGTGCCGGCCTGCAGACCGCGCTGCGCCTCGTGGCGCGCGGCGACATCGGCGTCCCCCTGACGGCGCTGACCCTCATGCAGTCCCCGGGCCCGGAGTCGTGGCACCCCAACCCGGCCTTCCTCTTCCAGGAGGGCGCCGGCCCGCTGTTCGACATCGGCCCCTACTACCTGACGACGCTCGTACAGACCTTCGGCGCCATCACGAAGGTGGCCGGCTTCGGCTCGAAGTCCCGCGAGACCCGGACCATCGGCTCGGGCCCGAAGGCCGGAGAGGTCTTCGACGTGACCGTCCCGTCCCACGTCAGCGCCATCGCGCAGTTCGCCAACGGGGAATCGTCGCAGAGCATCTTCAGCTTCGACTCCCCGCTGAAGCGGGCCGGCTTCGTCGAGGTCACGGGCACGGAGGGGACGCTCGCGTTCCCCGACCCGAACGACTTCACCGGAGACCTCGTGCTCACGCGCCGCGGAAGCGACGAACCGGAGGTCATCCCCGCCGTGGGCGCGACGTCGACCCGCGGCAGCGGGGTGCTCGAGATGGCACGGGCCCTGCGCGAGGGACGCCCGCACCGCGCCCAGGGCGAGATGGCCTACCACGTGCTCGACGCCATGGTCTCGATCTCCGAGAGCGTCGCCACCGGTGAATTCATCTCACTCACCAGCACGGCAACCGCCGCCGAGCCGCTTCCCGAGGACTGGGACCCGTACGCCTCCACCCTCTCCTGATCCCGGCGGGCGCCTCGGACCAGCTCCGTGGCGTCCGCCGTCCAGGCGCGACGGCGACCGTCGCGCCCATCTCCCCCCGGTGCCGGTCTGCCCGGCGCCCTACGAATGGACTTCCAGATGACGTACAGCCCTGCTGATGATCGATACGAGTCGATGCCGTACCGGCGGGTGGGGGCCAGCGGTCTGCACCTGCCGGCGGTGTCGCTGGGACTGTGGCACAATTTCGGCGACGACAAGGCGTTCGGGGTGCAGCGGGACATCCTGCGGCGGGCGTTCGACCTCGGGGTGACGCACTTCGATCTGGCGAACAACTACGGGCCTCCGGCGGGCAGCGCGGAGACGAATTTCGGCCGGCACCTGAAGGACGACTTCCGGCCTTTCCGGGACGAGCTGGTGATCTCCACGAAGGCCGGGTACGGGATGTGGCCGGGTCCGTACGGGGAGTGGGGGTCACGGAAATACCTGCTCTCCAGCCTGGACCAGTCGCTGGAGCGGATGGGCCTCGAGTACGTGGACATCTTCTACAGCCACCGCCCGGACCCCGACACCCCGCTGGAGGAGACCATGGGGGCCCTGGACACCGCGGTGCGGTCCGGGCGTGCCCTGTACGCCGGGATCTCCTCGTACTCGCCCGAGCGCACCATCGAGGCAGCGCGGATCCTTGCGGATCTGGGCACACCGCTGCTGATCCACCAGCCCTCGTACTCGATGCTCAACCGGTGGACGGAGAACGGGTCCCCGAACCTCTACGAGGCCCTCGAGCAGGCCGGGGCAGGCTCGATCGCCTTCTCCCCGCTGGCCCAGGGGCTGCTCACGGGCAGGTACCTGAACGGGGTGCCCGAGGACTCCCGGGCCGCGGCCGGGAAGTCGCTGGACAAGGAGCAGCTGAGCGCGGAGAACCTGGACCGCATCCGGGGCCTCAATGCGATCGCCGAAGGTCGGGGGCAGAGCCTGGCGCAGATGGCGATCGCGTGGGTGCTGCGGGACCAGACCAAGGGCACCCCGGTGACGTCGGCACTGATCGGGGCCTCCAGCGTGCGCCAGCTGGAGGACAGCCTGACCGCCGTGACGAACCTCGACTTCACGCCCGGGGAGCTGCACGCCATCGACGAGTTCGCCGTCGAATCCGACATCAACCTCTGGGCCGGCGCCCTCGAGGACTAGCCCGAAGGCATGATCACCGTGCCGGGCGTGCCGACGCAGAAACGCCCGGCACGGACCAGGGCTCGGCGTCGAGTTCGATGAGGGCACCGCCGCGTCCTTCCCGTACCAGCAGGCCTACCTTCCCTACAACCGCCTCTCCGACGGCACCGTCCACGACTGGTGAGTGTCCCGCCCGCGGAGCCCGCGGTGCACTGGCGTAGGCTGGAATCCTGCGGACACGTTCGCGCCACCTCAGGCGCCGTCCGCGAGGAGGCAGAATTGGTACAGCGCATGGCAGACCCCACGTATCGGGCCCAGCAGTGGGAACAACGCTACGACCCTCAGATCGAGGACGTGAACCGGCTGTGCGACGCGCTCGCCGAGTCGAAACCGGGATCGACGGTGCCCTACATCGATCCGATCCACGACGTGGACGGCTGCAAGATCGTCAGTCTCTTCTCAAGCCCGGGAGCATCGTTGCCCTCGGGCTTCGTTTCGTTCGAGAACGACGACCCGAGTTCCATCCGCATGGCCGGGATCTACGAGGCCGTGGGCCTGCGACCGGACGCGGTCATGCCGTGGAATGCCTACCCGTGGCTCCTGCCCGAGGGCAAGGAGCGGGCACTGACCATGGAGCAGATCTCCGACGGCGTCAAGCCCCTGCTGACGTTCCTGCAGCAGGTTCCTCGGGCCTCGGCGCTCGTGGCGCACGGTGCCGACGCCCACAAGGCGGCACGTCGGCTCATGAAGTTGGAGAACCGGGCCATCTCGAAGCGCGGCTTCAAGATCTACGAGGTGCGCTCGCCGGGCGAGCGTGCGTTCAAGGGGACCCCAGCCAACCAGGAGCAGTGGCTCAAGGACATCCAGGTGGCCTACACCGACGCCATGGGCCGCGCGGGCATCCGCGCACGGCAGTCCATCTAGCAGGGCCGCACCGGGGGCCGTCGCGGGGCCGTATGACGCCCCGTGAAGGTCCTCAGGCCTGGCGCGGTTGAGTGGTCCGTCCGAGCGACAGCCCGCGGAGGGTCGCCGAGATATCCTCGAGGGACTGCTGCACCCAGGCGAAGGCTTCCTCGTCGGCCCTGTGGGACTCGGTGGCCGGCGCGCAGGCCCTGTGCGCGAGGGCGAGGCGGGCGATGGTCTGCTCGAGGGTCTCGAGCAGTTCGGCCGACTCGAGGGCGAAGTGGTCGGCCGCGGCGCGGACGTCCTGCACAGCTCGACCCACGGGCGTCGGGATGAGCCTGGTGCGGTGGAGGCTGGAAGCATCGGTGGGCGTGACCGACTGGCACTGTGTACTCATGGATGAAAAGACCCTCGCTGGTCAGGACGGCGCCCGTTGGATCGCATGGGCAGAAGACGGTGTCTAGGACAGTCTGCCACCCGGTGTGCGCCCTGCTCGCCACTTCAGGCGCAAGAATCTCGCAAGGTACCGGGCGGTAGCCGATCCTCAGGGCAGCGCCTGCGGTGGACGGCTCTGGCGGATGTCAGGAGGGCCGGCTCCCTGTCGAGGGCCGGAGTGCACTGTGTCCCGATCGGGAAGGCCGGCGTCCGGCCGGTGCCACGTGATGGTGCCGTCAGCGGAACGCACACCCACGAGCGTCAGGCCCGACGGGCCGATCGCGTAGGCGTAGGTGTCGCCCCTGCCGAGGATCGGCAGTTCGCGCTGCCGGGGCTCGGGGCTGCCCGTGCCTGGCTCCCGGACGGGCCGGCAGAGCGAGACCGTGCCGTCCTCGTAGGTGAGACCCACAGTGATGCTGATACCGCGGGCCCGATCCGGCACGGTGAAGTAACCGGTGGCGCGGCGCGGCAGGACGGACGGCGTCGAGGGCAGCCCACCGTCCTGCCCGGCCACGGTCACGGCCCTGCACACGCTGAGGGGTCGGTCGCGGACCTCCACGGCCTTCCCGGGCGGTGACGATTCCCCGCGGGGCACGACGTTCGCGACCACCACGAGCAGGGATGCGACGCTCCCGGCGAGATAGGCGGCACGGCGACGGCGGGGCGGGGCCGGCCCGGGGGGCCCAGAACGGATCGGATCGGCGGAGCCGTCCTCCTGGCGGCTCCCGAGGTCCACGACGACCGGCCGCGGGGAGGCTGCGCCGGGTCCCGGCGTCCCGGGCCCACTGGCCGATGCCACGACATCCGCCTAGGTGAAGTTCTCCGTCACCATGAACTCGTGGCCGCGCTGCACGAGTTCCTCGAGGACACCGAGGTCGATGGTGGCGAGGGAGGATACGTACAGGCAGCCGGCGCCGCGCCGGTGCCTGCCGAGCTGCGGCAGCAGCAGCTCCGCTCCGGGAGCGGAGAGCAGGCCGTACATGGCCTGCGCGGAGGCCCGCGGGGAGAACCCCACGGCCAGGGCGTCACCCTCGTGACCCGAGGCGTACCTGTAGTGGTACCGCCCGAAACCGATCATCGACGGACCCCACATGACGGCCGGTCGGCGCGTCACCCGACCCATCAGTCCGAGCAGCAGCTCGGCGTCCCTGCGGCGGGTCGGATGCGTCAGGGCGCCGATGAAGGCCGCCGGATCCTGCTCCGTCGGCTGTGTGCTGAGTTCGGCCATGGGGGTCGCCTTTCCCGGCGCACGTGCGGTTCCGTGCCACCACTGTAGAACCGAAACGGGCAAGCCAAAAGTGTCAGTCCGGCCCGATAATCTGGACCTATCACCGCCACCCCGAAGGGTCGAATGCTCCAGGCCAGCAAGTTGCTCCAGATCAGTCGGATCTACGTCGAACCGGCCGCAGCCGCGCTGCCCCGCGGTCAGGAGATCCTTGCGCGATGGCCGGAGGCCGATGTCGTCGAGGTCGCCAGCCACTGGCGGATCCCCGAGCTCAGCGGCGACGAGGCGAACGTGCGCCGGTGGGTCCGCATCAAGACCGAGGCACTGATCATCGGTGTCAAGAAGTCCCTGACCGCCAAGCCCAACGGCCGGTCCGCCGACTTCATCGCCCCGTCCACGGCGAACGGCTGCGCCATGGCGTGCGCCTACTGCTACGTGCCCCGCCACAAGGGGTACAGCAACCCCATCACCGTCTTCGCCAACATCGACCAGATCAGCGGCTACCTCGAGCGGCATGTCGCGCGCCAGGGCATCAAGCTCGAACCCAACCAGTGCGACGACCGCGCGTGGGTGTACGACATCGGGGAGAACAGCGACTGCTCCGTGGACGCACTCGTCAGCGACAACGTGCGGGACCTCGTGGACCTGTACCGCGAGCTGCCCACCGCGAAGCTCTCCTTCGCCACGAAGTACGTGAACCGGGACATGCTCGCGTGGGACCCCCAGGAGCGCACGCGGGTCCGTTTCTCGCTCATGCCCGAGCGGTTGGCCCGGACCGTGGACGTGCGCACCACGCCCGTCGCGGAGCGGATCGCCGCGATCAACGACTTCGTGGAGGCGGGCTACGAGGTGCACGTGAACTTCTCGCCGGTGATCATCACGCCCGGCTGGCAGGACGACTGGCGGGAGCTCTTCGGGCAGCTCGATGCCGCCCTGTCGCCGGCGGCGAGGCAGCAGCTCGCGGCGGAGGTCATCTTCCTGACGCACAACCAGCAGCTGCACGAGGTCAATCTGGGGTGGCACCCGCAGGCCGAGGAGATCCTGTGGCGCCCGGACCTGCAGGAGACCAAGCAGTCCCAGAACGGCTTCACCAATGTGCGCTACATCGCCTACGAGAAGCGCGGATACCTCGACGAGTTCCTGCGCCTCGCCGCGACGGACCTGCCGTACTGCCGGATCCGCTATGCCTTCTGATCCGGCGGCCCTCCCCGCGCACTCCGACCGCCGGGTCGCGCGCCCATGAGTGCCGGGTACCGTGCCCCAGGGCTGCCGCGCCCGGTCATCATGGACCAGTTCTGGGGCGATGCCGTCTTCCTGCACTGGAGAATCGAGGCGCATGCGGTGGCCCCCTTCATGCCTCCCGGGGTGGTCCCCGACGAGGTGGACGGCTCATCGTGGGTGGGTCTGATCGGGTTCCGTATGGTCGGGGCAGGGCTGGGCCGGGGGCTGCCCGTGCCGTACTTCGGCTCCTTCACCGAGATCAACGTCCGCCTCTACTCGCGGGGCCCGGACGGCACCCGCGGCGTCGTCTTCGTGACGCTCGACGCCTCGCGCCTCGCCGTCGTGCTCGCCGCCCGGGCCGGCGGGATCCCGTACGTCTGGTCCAGGTGCACACCGCTGGTACGCGGCGAGGGCGGGCAGCGGGAGTACGGGTACGACGTCGTGCGGTACCGGCGCCAGGCGATGTCCCGCTTCGCGGTCCGGCCGGACACGGACAGCACCGCCGACGACCGGCTGTCGCTGGAGCTCACGGCGCGTTTCGGCCTGCACAGCACGTTCGCCGGCCGCACGATCTACATCCCCAACACGCACACCCCCTGGCTGCTGCACCCTGCCACGCTCACGGAGTTCGACGACGGCCTCCTCGGCGCCGCGGGTCTGCCCGTACAGGGGCCGCCGGCATCGGTCCTGTTCTCGCCCGGCGTGCAGACGCAGTTCGGCAGGCCACGCGTCGTGCATCGCTGACGGTCTCGCCGCGGTACCCGCGCCGTCGCCGAGAACGGCACCGCGCGCGTCCCCAGCCCGACCGTCCGCCGATCCGGTACGCCGTCCTGCAGGCCATGTCGGGCCCCACCGTCCCAGCAGCTCGAGACGGTGGGGCTTCCAGCCGGGCTCGAGGACCGCCGTTGTCCGCGATAGGCGCTAGGTTCGCCCCATGGCTATCGCGCGTCTCCCCACCACTGTCCTCGACTGTCCCGACCCCGCGGTACTCGCGGCATTCTATGGCGAGCTGCTCGGCTGGAGCAGTGAGGTGGAGGACGACTGGGCGGAGATCCGGGCCGACCACGGGCAGAGCATGTGCTTCCAGAAGGTGGAGCGCTACACCGCTCCGGATTGGCCCTTCGCCGAGCGGCCCCAGCAGGCGCATCTGGACATGATGGTGGACGACCTCGACGACGCCGAGACGGCCGTCCTGGCCCTCGGCGCGGTCAAGCACGCCTATCAGCCCGGGACGACCTTCCGCGTGTTCCTGGATCCCGCCGGCCACCCCTTCTGCCTCTGCATCAGCTGACGCCTCCCCGGACGCCCCGGCGTCACCGGGGGTCGAGGGCGTACGAGGACGTGCGGCTTTGGGGCTGTCCGTCCTGTGGCGGTGTGCGACACGCCGCTCTGCCGTCGTTGTGCGCAGGAAGCCCCGGTATCCGGTCCACCCGCGGCTCCGGCACGGCTGGGGCGGCTGGGGCACGGTCCGGGCGCGGCGATCGCCCGGGGCAGGCCGCTCAGTCGAGCGTGATGCCGGACGGGCGGATGCTGAGCGATTCGACCGTGGATTCACGGGTGGCGTCGACGGCGAGCCGGACGGCCCTGGCCACCTGGTCGGGCTGGATCCACGCCTCGGGCTGGTAGTCCTTGCCCTCCCACGCGTGCAGTTCCTCCTGCATGTCGGTGGCCACCCTTCCGGGATGGATGGAGCTGACCCGCACGCCGTTCGCCCGCTCCTCCTCGCGCAGGGCGTCCGTGAAGGCGCGCAGCGCGAACTTCGTGCCGCTGTAGACGGCCGACCCGGCGCCCGAGCTGTAGCCCGATCCGCTGTTGATGGCGATGACCTGGCCACCGGCCGCACGCAGCGCCGGCAGCAGGGCACGGGTCAGGGATGCGGCCGCGAAGACATTGACTTCGAAGCTCTCCCGCCAGGCGTCGTCGGACAGTTCCGCCACCGAGCCCATGCGCAGGACGCCTGCGGAGTGGATGAGGACGTCGATACGGGGGATCCCTGCGACAGCAGCGGCCACCTGGCCGGCGTCGCGCAGCTCGGCCGCGAACGGCTCCGCGGACGGGAACGACGACGACAGTTCCGCGAGGGCGGTGAGGTCGCGTCCGCCGAGGAGCAGGTGGTGCGTCGGCGCGAGTTCATCGGCAATGGCACGCCCGATGCCGCGGGACGCACCGGTGATGAGGGCGACGGGGTTCGAGGACATGGTGCAACCCTAGCAACGCGCGCTGCACCGGCCGGTTGCGGTCGTCGTCGTTTCTGGCCAGGGCACCGAACGCGGTGGGCTCGGAACGCAGCCGAGCGGGTTCGTTGACATTAGTGGCGCTCATCACTCATGATCACCAGACAACAAATGTTCACTGGGGGACAACTCACGATCTGAGAAGGGCTCCATGCCTAACGAGAACCTGACGGAGGACGTCGTCCTCACGGCGGCGACCGCCCTGGTCGCCGCCTTCCGTGCCACGGACACCCGCGCCTACTTCGACTCCTTCGCGGAGGACGCGACCTTCGTGTTCCACACGGAGCAGCATCGGCTCGATACCCGGGCCGCGTACGAGCAGCTGTGGGCCGGCTGGGTCGCCGAGGGCTGGCGCGTGACCGGGTGCATCAGCAGCAACCAGCGGGTGCAGCTCCTCGGCGAGACGGCGGTCTTCACCCACGACGTCGAGACGACCACCGCCGCCGCCGGCGTCTCCACCACGACCCGGGAGCGCGAGACGATCGTGTTCCGCCGCTCCGGTGCCGACGTCGTCGCCGTCCACGAGCACCTCAGCCCGGTCCCCGCCGACTCCCCGGAAACGAGCGCGTCATGACCGAGATCCGATCGGGCTCGGCCTACCGACGCCTGTCCGACCACCTCGACAACCACTCCGACGGGTACGGACCTCTCCGGGGCACCCTGGGGACCGCGCGCATGGGGATGATCTGGCTGGCGGCCAACCTCGTTGTGACGACGCTGCTGACCGGGACGCTGTTCGTCCCCGGCCTCAGCTGGGGACTCTCGGTCGCCATGATCGTCCTCGGGACGCTGATCGGCGGATCGGTGCTGGTGCTGGTCGGCAACATGGGCACCCGGACCGGACTGCCCACGATGTCCCTCACGAAGGGGTCCTTCGGGCTCCGCGGGTCCTTCCTGCCGGTCGCCGCCAACGTGGTGACCCTCATGGGCTGGAGCTGGGTGCAGGCGATGCTCGCCGGGGTCACGGTGAACTTCCTGGTCGAGCAGGCCACCGGCTTCTCGAGCCCCGTGCTGTTCTCCGTCCTGTGCCAGCTGCTCGTCGTGTGCCTGGCGATCTTCGGCCACACGGGTATCGCGCGCGTCGAGCCGTGGCTCGCGCTCGTGATCCTCGCGTTCATGGCCTACATCTTCACCACGGCGTTCCTCGCCCACGGCCCGGCCGACTTCTCCGCCATCCCGCAGGACGCCGCGGCCGGATGGACGCCCGTCGCCGCACTCGACGTCGTGATTGCCACCGCGATCTCCTGGACCGTCCTGTCCGCCGAGTTCAACCGTCTCGCCCGGACGCAGTCCGCAGGAATCATCGGATCCGGCATCGGGTACACGCTGTCCACCGTGCTCGCCATGACCCTGGGCGCCACCGCCATCGGCTACGTGGTGCTCGAGGGCGGCGAAGCCGTGCCGTTCGACCCGACGGTGATCGTCGCCGCGTTCGGAGCCCCGCTGGCCGTCGTGATTTTCCTGTCCGTCATGGCGACCAACACCATGGTGGTCTACGGGATGGTGGCCTCCGTGGTGAACATGGCGCCCTCGCGCAGGGTCACGTTCCTGCCGACGGCGATCGTCCTCGGCGGGATCTCGATCCTCGGGTCCACCTGGCTGGCCCTCCTGAACCAGTTCACCGCGTTCCTCACGGTGATCGGCGCCCTCTTCATCCCGGTCTTCGCCATCATGATCGTCGACTACTATCTTGTGCGCTCACGCCACTACGGCCGGGACATCCTGCGGGGGCACGGCGGCGAGTACTGGTACTCCGGGGGCGTCAATGTGGCGGCCGTCGGGGTGTGGCTCGTCGGAGCAGGCGCGTCCCTGCTCCTGACGTACGTGGTGCCCAGCCCGATCGGGGCCACCATCCCCACCTTCGTGCTGTCCGCCCTGCTCTACTTCGCCTGGGCGGCGGCCACCGGGCGGATCGACCGCACGCGGCGCCCGCACGTCCACCTCCTGGACCTGCCGGAGACGCCGCAGGCGCATGCGGATCACTGATCTCTCCCAGCCCATCCGCACGGGGATGCAGGTGTACCCGGGCGATCCGGAGGTCACCGTGACCACGGTGGCGACCGTCGCCGACGACGGGTACCAGGTGGCGTCCCTCCATGCCGGGTCCCACACCGGCACGCACCTCGACGCACCCCTCCACTCGATCCTCGGCGGCGACGCGGTGGACGGCATCGACCTGGCACGTCTCGTGGGGCCGGCGCGGATCATCGGGTGTGGCGCCCTGGACCCGCACTCGGTGATCCACCGGGAGGACGTGGCCGACCAGCTGCACGACCTGGCGGGCATCTCCATGGTGCTGTTCCGCACGGGGTGGTCCGAGTACTTCGGTTCACCCCGGTACCTCGAGCATCCCGTGCTCGCGGTCGGGGTGGCCGAAGCGCTGCTCGCGGCAGGCATCACAGTGGTCGGCGTCGACACGCTCAACCCCGACTCCACCCTGCACAACGGCGGCCACCTGCCGTTCCACACCGTGTTCCTCGGGGCAGGCGGGGTGATCGTCGAGAACCTCACGAACCTGGGTGCCGTCGACTGGGAACGCCCGCTGGTCTCGGTGCTCCCGCTGGCGCTCGCGGGTGCGGACGGCGCCCCCGTCCGCGCTGTGGCGATGGGCCCGGCCGGCGACTGAATCCACGGCATCGGCGCGAGCCCGTGGCAGGGCCCCGGGGGACCCGCCACGGCCCCGTCAGGGGCTGGAACCAGCCCCTGACGGGTCCTAGCTGTCCTCGCCCGCACCCCGGTAGGCCGTGCTGCCCGAGCGCACGGGACCGGCGAGCACCGGGAAGCGACCGGTGAGGCCGTTGCGCTCCTCGGCAGCGGCATAGATGCCCCTGCGCGCTGCGAACCAGCCGAGCACCAGCAGCGGGACCAGCAGCAGAAGGGAGCTGAGCACCCAGCGGCCGGTTTCGGAGAAGCCCATGGTCACGAGGACGAAGAGTAGGAACGCGAGCGTCAGGTAGGCCGTGAACGGGGCGCCGAAGAGCTGGAAGGCCGGCCGTTCGAGCTTGCCCTGCCGTGCGAGGCGGTGCAGCTTGATCTGGCACAGGATGATGGTGGCCCACCCGCCGATGATGCCCAGCGCGGAGATCTCCAGCACGATCTCGAAGGCCTGCGACGGGACGAGGGCATTGAGGCCCACACCCAGCAGGGTCACGACGGCGGTGAGCAGGATGCCGCCGTAGGGGACGCCGTTGGCGCTCATCTTCCCGGTGAACCGGGGAGCGGAACCGTTGACGGCCATGGAGCGCAGGATGCGTCCGGTGGAGTAGAGGCCGGCGTTGAGGCTCGAGAGGGCGGCCGTGAGGACCACGAAGTTCATGATCGACGCGGAGATGGCCCCGGCGTCGGGGCTGCCGATGTGCGAGAAGAAGGTGACGAACGGCGACTCACCCGACTTGTAGGACGTGAAGGGCAGCAGCAGCGACAGGAGCAGGACGGAGCCCACGTAGAAGACGGCGATGCGCAGGACCACGGTGTTCACGGCCTTCGGCATGACCTCGCGGGGATTCTCGGTCTCGCCCGCGGCGGTGCCCACGAGCTCGATCGCGGCATAGGCGAAGACGACGCCACTGATCGCCAGCATGGGGGCGATGGCGCCGGTCGGGAAGATGCCGTCGTTCGCGGCCCACACGGTGAGGCCGGTCTCGCCGACGTCGGTCCTGGCGCCGGTGACGATGAAGATGATGCCCACGATCAGGAACAGCACGAGTGCCGTCACCTTCACGAGCGCGAACCAGAACTCCATCTCGCCGAAGAGCTTCACGGAGACGAGATTCAGGGCCAGCACCACCACGAGCGCAGCCAGGGCGATGCCCCACTGCGGGACGGCCTGCAGGGGTTCCCAGAACTGTGCCCAGAACTTCACGTAGAGGGCGGCCGCGGTGACGTCCACGATCGAGGTCATGGCCCAGTTGAGGAAGTACAGCCACCCGGCGGCATAGGCCATCTTCTCGCCGTAGAACTCGCGGGCGTAGGAGACGAAGGAGCCCGACGACGGCCGGTGCAGCACGAGTTCCCCCAGGGCGCGGAGGATCAGGAACGCGAAGAACCCGCAGATGGCGTACACGAGGATCAGGGCCGGCCCGGAGCCGTTGAGGCGTCCTCCGGCCCCCATGAACAGGCCGGTGCCGATGGCCCCGCCGATCGCGATCATCTGGATCTGCCGGGGCTTGAGCGTCTTGTGGTACCCGGCCTCCTCGCTCTCGAACGACGGCGCGGACGGTCCCGTGCCGGTCCCGGGGCCGGAGGCGCCCGCGACGATGTGCTGCGAACCAGCTGACATGGTGTTCCGATCACAAAGGGTCGGAGCATCCGGGGGATGCTCCGACGACGGTCGAACGCTCGGGAGATCCGAGCAAACCGAACCAATGTTACCGAAAGGTAACACCCGCGCAGGACGGGGCCGGGGGCATGGTGCTGCGCGGATGCCCGCGTTCCTGGGAGGAGCGCGGGCATCCGGAGGGGCGAGGAGGGGTCAGTCCGTCGTCGAGAGCGCCGCGATCTCGTCGGCCGTGAGCTCGAGCTCCACGGCCTGCGCCGAGTCCTGGATGCTCTCGGGACGGGAGGAACCCGGGATCGGGATGACGGTCGGGGCCAGGGCCAGCTCCCAGGCCAGGCACACCTGCTGGGGGCTCACACCGTGCCTGTCCGCGATCTCCTGGAACGGCGTGAACTGCTCGCCGAGCCCGCCCGCCTTCTTGATGCCGCCGAGGGGACTCCAGGGCAGGAACGCGATGCCGTTCTCGCCGCAGTACCTCAGCTCGTCCTCGCTGGAGCGGAACGCGGGGGAGAACTGGTTCTGCACCGACGCCAGCCTGTCGCCGAGGATCTCGTTGGCCAGGCGGATCTGGTCCACGGTGGCGTTGGAGATGCCCGCCATGCGGATCACACCCTCGTCCAGGAGGTCCTTGAGGGCGCCGATGGAGTCCTCGTAGGGGACGTCCGGATCGGGGCGGTGGTACTGGTAGAGGCCGATCGCGTCCCCGCCGAGCCGGTGGAGGGATGCCTTCGCCGCCTCCTTGAGGTAGTCCGGGCGACCGTTCAGTGTCCAGGAGCCGTCACCGGGGCGCAGGTGGCCGCCCTTCGTCGCGACGAGGACCGTGGAGCTGTCCGCACCGTAGCTCGCCAGGGCCTTCGCGATGAGCGACTCGTTGTGGCCCACCTCGTCGGCGTCGCGGTGATAGGCGTCGGCGGTGTCGATCAGGGTGATACCGGCGTCGAGGGCGGCATGGATGGTGCGGACGGAGCGGTCCTCGTCGGGACGTCCCTCGATGGACATGGGCATACCGCCCAGGCCGAGGGCGCTGACGGGGATTCCGCCGAGTGAGCGTTGCTGCATAGTCGTTCTCCTTGGGATAGACGTGCCGACCACATGGTAAGCATGCTTCCTAACGGGCCGCGACCGGAAACAGTCCTAGTCCAGCGTGAACAGCCTGCGGACCACGCGTCCTTCCGCGAGCGCGTCGAGGCTCTCGTTCAGGTCGGCCAGGGGGCGCGTGTCGGTGTGGAGCAGTTCGACGGGCAGGCGCCCCTGCCGCCAGAGGTCCAGGTACGCGGGGATGTCGCGCTCGGGGACGGCGTCGCCCATGTAGGAGCCGAGCAGCCGGCGTCCCGTCCCCGCGAACTGCAGTGCCTGCGTGGTGAGCTGCTGGTCGGGGTGCGGCAGGCCGACGGACACCAGGGCACCTCCGCGCGCGAGCAGCCCGAGGCCCGCCTCGATCACGCGTGCGCTGCCCACGGCTTCGACGACGACGTCCGCGCCGCCGTCGGTCGCCTCCCGGACCAGTCCCGCGGCGTCCTCGGGCGCTCCCGCGAAGTGCGCTCCGCAGCGCAGGGCGAGGTCCTGCTTCGAGGACAGCGGGTCGATGGCGATCACGGTCGTGCCCGGCACCTGGGCCGCGGCCATCACCGACATGAGCCCCACGGCGCCGAGACCGAACACCACGACGGACTGCCCCTCCTGCACCGCGGCGGTGTTCAGGACGGCGCCGATCCCCGTCAGCGCGGCGCAGCCGAACATGGCGGCGATGTCGAAGGGCACGTCGTCGTCGATCTGCACCACGGACTCGCGGGCGACGACGGCGTAGTCGGCGAACGCGGAGACGCCGAGGTGGTGGTTGACACGCTCGCCGTCGCCGGTCCGCAGCACGGCCGGCCCGTGCAGGAGGTCACCGCTCGCGTTGGCCTCCGCTCCCCGGTAGCAGAGCGCGGGACGGCCCGCGGAGCAGGCACGGCAGGAGCCGCACGCCGGGACGAACACGAGGACCACGCGGTCGCCGGCCTCGACGTCGTCGACGCCGTCGCCCACCGCCTCGATCACGCCCGTGGCCTCGTGACCGAGGGCCATGGGCAGCGGTCGGACACGGGAGCCGTTGATGACGGACAGGTCCGAGTGGCAGAGGCTGGCCCTGACGATGCGGACCAGCACCTCGCCCGCGCGGGGCTCGGGCACGGGAACCGATTCCAGGGACAGGGGGTTGCTTCCCGCATAGGGAACTGGCAGTTCGGCGGCGCGGAGCACTGCGGCGCGCATCATCGGGCTCATGGCATCCCCTCATCACGGCTGTACGGACGGCGCCAGTCTAGATGTGGGCGGGACCGTTCAGTACCGTTACGGGCACAACCGGATGTGCGAGCACGACGGACCGAGGCCGGCACACGACTCCGAGGAGAGCTGCAGCATGGAAGTACCGTTCTACGTCTGGACCGCCACGGTGATCGGTATCGTGGGCCTGCTGCTGTTCGACTTCTTCTTCCACGTCCGCAAGGCCCACACGCCGAGCCTGCGCGAGTCGGCGATCTGGTCCTCCATCTACGTGGGGATCGCGCTCCTGTTCGGCGTCGGCGTGCTCGTGTTCGGCGGCCCCACCATGGGCACCGAGTACTTCGCGGGCTATGTCACGGAGAAGGCGCTGTCCGTCGACAACCTCTTCGTGTTCCTCATCATCATGTCGAGCTTCCGGGTGCCCCGGGCGGACCAGCAGAAGGTGCTGCTGTTCGGCATCGTGTTCTCGCTGATCGCCCGCACGGGCTTCATCTTCCTCGGGGCCGCGCTCATCAACAGCTTCGCGTGGGTGTTCTACATCTTCGGGCTGATCCTCCTGCTCACCGCCGGGAACCTGCTCAAGCCCGGCGGGCACGACGACGAGGGTGAGAGCGTGATCATCCGCCTCGCCAAGCGCTTCCTGCCGGCGTCGGAGCACTACGACGGCGACAAGCTGTTCACCATGGAGGACGGCAAGCGCGTGCTGACGCCCATGCTGCTGGTCATGGTGGCCATCGGCGCCACCGACATCCTGTTCGCCCTGGACTCCATCCCGGCGATCTTCGGACTGACGCAGAACACGTTCATCGTGTTCACCGCCACGGCCTTCTCCCTCATGGGGCTGCGGCAGCTGTTCTTCCTCATCGACGGGCTGCTGGACCGCCTGATCTACCTCTCCTACGGACTGGCCGTGATCCTCGGGTTCATCGGCGTGAAGCTCATCCTCCACGCCCTGCACGAGAACACCCTGCCGTTCATCAACGACGGCGAGCACGTGAACGTCGTCGAGATCAGTACCGGGCTCTCGCTCAGCGTGATCCTCGGCGTGCTGGTCGTCACCGTCCTGGCCTCCGTCCTCAGTCCCAAGGGCAAGGCGAAGAACGCCATCTCGGGCGCCAAGCGCCATGCCACCGAGTACCTGGACCTCAACTACGAGACGGACATCACCGAGCGCGAGAAGATCTTCGCCAGGCTGTGCGCCGAGGAGGAGGACCTCAGGCGGCTTCCCGAGAAGTACAAGCGCCTGATCCGCAACGAGACCGCGTTCATGGAGCTGCTCCGCAAGGCCCACGAGCAGCACGACGACGCCCTCGAGCGCCAGCCGGGCCGGTAGGGCTACTTCCGCTCGCCGGAGACCGTGCGGCCGATCACGCCACTGTCGAGGATGTCGGCGAGGAGCTCGGCGGGAGCGCCGGGCGGGAGGGGGACGCCCGGACGGCCGGGGTGCGCGCAGGCGTCGAGGCCTGCCAGGAAGCGTGAGCCGAAGGTGTCCGCGGCGTGCGGGGCCACGAGGGTGTCCACCTCGAGGCTGAGGGGAGCGGTGTCGACGTACCAGGCGTCGTCGGACTCGTGGGCGACGTCGAAGCCCGCGACGTCGAGGAAGTCTTCGTCGCCCCCCGCGATCCAGGAGTAGGGTGCGCGGCACAGGCCCGCCTCCTCGTCGGGGAGCGTGTCGTCGATGAGCTCGTTCACGGCCTGGGAGACGAGGTCCGCGTCCTCGGTGTCGAGCGCGTACAGGCCGGCGAGGTAGGCGTCGAATTCGAAGTAGTCGGTGAGACCGCCCATGTTGCAGTAGTGCATCCACGTCTCGTAGGCGGACAGTCCGGCGAATTCCATCGCCGTGCGGGTGTCGTGGCTCTGCATGTCGTCAACTCCTCGTCGCGGCCCTCTGCTGAGCCCACTACCGATACTGCCGAACGCACCTCAACTCAACCGGCTGGCCCTGCTCAGTTTTGGCGCAAGTCGCCGCGGTATCTCAAGGCAGGACGGGGAGAGCTCGGGGACGACACATCCGGGCGGCCGTCGGCATCGAATTCTCCCCGGTACCGTGACCCGCGTCACAGGACGCGGCGGGTGCTGGTGAGGTGGTTCCGCAGTGAAGGCAGTGACACAGCAGTGGCTGACCCGGCAGGTCCTCGTCGAGGCGGACGTCGACGCCTTCGAGGCGTGGGTCGTGTACGTCGGCCTCGGCGGCACGAGCGCCGGCATCCTGGTGGACGGCTACCTGCACGGACTGCTCCCCGCTCCATCGGCCGACCGGGACCTGATCGCCCGGGCGGTGAACGTTCTCCTGGCCGAGCGGCCGCGGCACGGGCGGCGGGCACCACTGCGGAGCGAGAGGGTCTGGCGGGATGCCGAGGAGCCGTTCGCGTCCTACGGGGACTCCGCGGTGCAGCCGGCGGATCTCGTCGGCCCCCTGGTGGGCCCCGCCGAGGCGGAGGATCTGCGGGTCGAATCGCTCGGGCGGACAGGGCTCCTGGGCCTCGCCCACGAGGAGCAGCTGGATGTGATCACGGCGGAGGCCGCGCGCCGCTTCCCGGGATGCTCGTCCGCGCTCCTGCTCGTGGCGGGCGAGCGGCAAGTGGTCCGGTCGGCCTGTGGGAGCTTCCATGCCGACGGCCCGCGCGGCGCACTCCTGGCCCGCTGCACCCTCGACGGTCCGGGCCCGTTCGTCGTCACGGACGCCCTGCAGGACCCGCGGATGGCATCGTGTCCCGCGGAGGCGGGCGAGCCTTCCATCGGCTTCTACGCCGGCCGCCCCGTCCACGGACCGGGCGGCTGGCGCATCGGATCCCTCTGCGTGGTCGCGGCCACGCCACGCGGGTTCTCCCCGGAGGACGCCCGGTCCCTGCAGATGCTCGCGGCGTCCGTGCAGGGACTGATCCGCGTGCAGGTCCCTCCGGTCAGTGGATGAGCTTCAGGCCGATGACGCCGCCGACGATCATGAGCAGGAAGACGATCTTGAGGAGTGACGCCGGTTCTGTGCCCGTGGCCATGGCGTAGACGACGGTGAGGGACGCCCCGATGCCCACCCAGACGGCGTAGGCTGTCCCGACGGGCAGGGTCCGCATGGCGTAGGCGAGCCCCGCCATGCTGGCGACGATGGCACCGGCGAACACGAGCGTGGGTGCCAGTCTGCTGAAGCCGTCGGACTTGCCGAGGGCGGTGGCCCACACGGCTTCGAGGACTCCGGAGACGACGAGGACGATCCAGGCCATGATTCTCTCCCTGGGCCGTCTTGTCGCACACCGGGTACGGCACCCATCGTCCGGGAGGCGGTGGGTGACCGCCTCACCCTCCATGGTGGCACGCATCGGCGGGGGCCACCGAGCCGGGAATGGTGATCCCGGACACCGGGATCAGCCGACGGTGACCCGGCCGCCCTCCACGCTCCAGCGCCCGTCCAGGCGCACGTTCTCCAGGAGCCGGCGGTCGTGCGTGACGAGCAGCAAGGCTCCGGTATAGGAATCGAGGGCGTCCTCGAGCTGCTCGATCGCCGGCAGGTCGAGGTGGTTGGTCGGCTCGTCCAGGACCAGGAGGTTGACGCCGCGCGCCTGCAGCAGGGCGAGCCCTGCGCGCGTCCTCTCACCGGGGGAGAGAGAGCCGACGACGGCGCGCACCTGATCCGCCTTCAGCCCGAACTTCGCGAGCAGCGTCCGGACCTCACCCTGCGTCAGCTCCGGCACCAGGGACTCGAAGGCCGTGCCGAGGGGGAGGGCGTCGTCGAGCTGCCCGCGCGCCTGGTCGATCTCGCCGACGGCAACGCTGGAACCGAGGGAGGCCACGCCGCCGTCCGGTTGCTGGTGGCCGAGGAGGAGGCGCAGCAGCGTCGACTTCCCGGCGCCGTTGGGCCCGGTGATCCCGATGCGCTCGCCGGCGTCGACCTGGAGCGAGACCGGCCCGAGCGTGAAGGAGCCCTGCGTCACCGATGCGTTGTTGAGGGTCGCGACGACGGCGCTGGAGCGCGGCGCGGAGCCGATGGTGAACTGCAGCTGCCACTCCTTCCGCGGCTCCTCCACCTCGTCCATCCGCGCGATGCGCGACTCCATCTGCCGCACCTTCTGCGCCTGCTTTTCGGACGACTCGACGCTCGCCTTCCGGCGGATCTTGTCATTGTCGGGCGCCTTCTTCATCGCGTTCCGCACGCCCTGCGAACTCCACTCTCGCTGCGTCCTCGCCCGAGAGACGAGGTCCTGCTTCTTGTCCGCGTACTCCTCATAGGCTTCGCGGGCATGTCGGCGCGCAACGGCACGCTCCTCCAGGAAGGCGTCGTACCCCCCGTCGTACACGGCCACCTTGTTCTGCGCGAGGTCCAGTTCGACGACGGTGGTGACGCAGCGGGCGAGGAACTCGCGGTCGTGGGACACGAGCACGACGCCGCCGCGCAGGTTCTGGATGAACTGCTCCAGGCGCTCGAGGCCGGCGAGGTCGAGGTCGTTGGTCGGTTCGTCGAGGAGTACGACGTCGAAGCGGCTGAGCAGCAGGGCCGCCAGGGCAACCCGAGCGAGCTGGCCACCCGAGAGGGCGGCGGTCAGGGACGCGGGGTCGATGCCCCTGGCGACGTCCGCCAGCACCGACGGCAGGCGGTCCTCCAGGTCGACGGCGCCGGACGCCATCCAGTGATCGAGGGCGAGCGCGTAGGCGTCATCGGCGCCCTTCGTCCCGTTGCCGAGGGCCGCCGCGGCGTCCTCCATGGCGGTGGTCGCTGCCGTCGTGCCGGTGCGGCGGCCGATGTACGCGGCGACCGTCTCGCCCTCGAGGCGCTCGTGCTCCTGCGGCAGCCACCCCACGAAGGCGCCCGGCGGCGTGGTGCGCACGGTGCCGGCGAGCGGCGTGTCCGCTCCCGCGAGCAGGCGCAGGAGCGTGGTCTTCCCCGCCCCATTGGCTCCCACGACGCCGACGACGTCCCCGGGCGCGACCGTGAGGTCGAGCTTCGAGAAGAGGGTGCGGTGGGCGTGGCCCCCGGACAGGTCCTTCGCCACGAGGGTTGCAGTCATTCCTCCAGTCTAGGAGTCGCGGCACCTGCCCATCGAGGTGGCCCCGTCGGTGGGTATCGATGCGGGTGCCTCCGGGGACGGCCCGGTCGATGGGCAGGGCCGCTCCGGGCGCCGTCCGGCTGCCGACGTTCCGATCAGCCGACGTGCCAGAGGCTGTAGTCCTCGTGGTGGAGGATGGCGCGATGGCCGGTGAGCTCGTCGCGGATCCAGACGACGCCGAGGGCCGGTGAGGTGTGCTCCACGCACCCGCGGTAGTGCACCTCGTTCCTGCGGCGTGCCTCGATGACGGTGCCCGCACCGAGGGCGGAGAGGTCGAGGATGCGGGCGGTGGCAGTGGCGAGGATGGTCATCGGTGCTCCTTGGTGGTTCAGGGACGCCCGCTGAGACGGTGGGCGCCTTCGTCCATGATTCTGGAGCGGTGTTGCGGGAACGTTTCCGGGAGGTTATCTTCTCCGGGCGCCGGCCGCAGTGTTACCCGGGATGTACTCGGAGGCCTGCGCAGGCCTCGAACACTTGCCTAAGCTACTCGAATGGACCAACCCACCCGACCGGACACGGCCTACCTGACGTCGATCGACGAGCGGACACGACGGCTCCTGGCCGACGCCGTCCCGGACCCGTCCCCGTTCGCGGGAGCGCCGTCGGACCTGACCGACACCGTCGAGCAGGGCGTGGACGCCGTCGCCGACCGCCTGCGCCACGTGGTCCGGCACCTGCACGCCCACCCCGAGACCGCGTTCCAGGAACATGCCAGCGCGATGCTCCTGCACCAGGAGATCACCCGCCACGGCATCGACGCGCGACTCGGGCAGTACGGCGTCGAGACGTCCGTGCGCGCCGAGGCGGGCCGTGCGGAGGGGGGACCCACCGTCGCGATCCTCGCCGAGTACGACGCCCTCCCGGGGATCGGCCATGCCTGCGGCCACAATGTCATCGCGGCGGCCGGCCTCGGTGCCTTCCTGGCCCTGGCCTCCGTGCAGGACCGGTTGCCGGGACGCGTCGTGTTCCTCGGCACCCCCGCCGAGGAGGGCCACTCCGGCAAGGAGGTGATGGCACGCCACGGGGCGTTCGACGCCGTGGACGCCGCGATCATGGTGCACCCCTACGGCTACGACCTCGCCGACCAGGTCTGGCTCGGCCGGCGGCTGCTGACCCTCACGTTCACGGGAGTGGAGGCGCACGCCTCCGCGCAGCCCTTCATGGGACGCAACGCGCTCGACGCAGCGAACCTCGCCTACCAGGGCATCGGGCTGCTCCGTCAGCAGTTGCCGCCGTCGGACCGCGTGCACGCGAACATCACGACCGGCGGCGAGAGCCCGAACATCATCCCGGGCACCGCGGTGATGAAGCTGTACGCGCGGTCCCAGCAGCCCGCGACGCTGCGGGACCTCAGCGCACGGCTCGAGGACGTGGCGCGCGGTGCGGCCCTCATGACGGGGACGAGCGTGGACGTGCGGTGGGACGAGCACCCGCCCTCGCTGCCCATCCGCACCAACAGTGCGCTGACCGGCCGCTGGGTCGCCGCGCAGCAGCGGCGGGGCCGGTCCCCGCTGCCGCTCGGCGTGGTCTCGGAGACCCTCGCGGCGTCCACCGACTTCGGGAACGTCAGTTATCGCGTGCCGGGCATCCACCCCCTGATCCGCATCGCCGAGCCGGCCACCGCGCTGCATACGCGCGGGTTCGCCGAGGCGGCGGGGAGCGAGGCGGCCGAGCAGGGCGCGCTCGACGGCGCCGTCGGCCTGGCGCTCACGGCCCTGGACTACCTCCTCGATGCCTCCCTCCGGGATGCGGTACACGAGGAGTTCGAGACGCAGGGCGGCGCGATCGACGTGCCCGCCTACTTCGACTGATCCCCGCCCGACCCCCGACCGACCGACGCAGCAACCGCGAAGGAGAACGCATGGCATCCAGCGCAGCCACCCGCCCTGGACTGGCGGACCGCTTCCTCACGGGCGTGGAGAGGGTCGGCAACAAGCTGCCCGATCCGTTCATGCTCTTCCTGATCCTCTTCGCCATCACGGCCGTGCTCACCACGGGCATGGCGCTCGCGAACGTGACGGTCCAGGTGCCCGGCGCCGAGGAGGCCACCGTCATCAAGGGCCTGTTCACCGCGGAGGGCATGACGTGGCTGACCGAGAACCTCGGCGCGAACTACCTCGGCTTCCCGCCGCTGGCCACGGTGCTGCCCATCCTGCTGGCGGTCGGCGTGGCCGAGAAGTCAGGCCTGCTCGGCGCCCTGATCCGCCGTGTCTTCGGCTCGGCGCCCCGTTGGGCGCTGGCGTACGCGGTCGGTCTCGTGGGCGTGGTCGGATCCGTCATGTCGGATTCCGCGTTCGTCGTCATCCCGCCGCTCGCGGCCCTCGTGTTCAAGGCCGCAGGCCGCCACCCCGTGGCCGGCCTGCTCGGGGGATTCGCGGCCGCGGGGGCCGGTTACTCCACCAACCTGCTCGTCACGAGCCTCGACGCCCTGTTCGCCGGCATCACGACGGCGGTGACGGAGAACCTGCCCAACCCCGGCGCCCCCGTGACGCCGCTGTCCAACTACTACTTCAACATCACCTCGTCGGTGATCCTGATCCTCCTCGCCGGCTTCATCATCGACCGGGTGCTCGAGCCGCGGCTCACCCGGCAGGGCGTGCCCGTCGACGAGCTCGTCGAGGACGGCGAGCACGCGGCCCCGGTGGTCCTGAAGGCCGAGCTGGAGCCGCGGGAGGCCCGCGGGCTGCGGTGGGCGATGATCGCGGGCGGCGTCGTGGCCCTGGTCATCCTCGTCGCCGTGATCGTCCCGGACTCGCCCTGGCGCAACGAGACGGGCGGGTTCCTGCCGCGCTCGCCCCTGCTGAGCTCCATCGTCTTCATCGTGTTCCTGCTCTTCGTCGTCCCGGGGCTCGTCTACGGGCGGATCGTCGGCACCATCACCACCGGGCGCGACATACCCCGGGTCATGGGTGAGGCCATCAAGGACATGGCGGGATTCCTGGTGCTGGCGTTCATCCTCGGCCAGTTCATCGCGCTGTTCAACTGGTCCGGCATCGGCTCCTGGATCGCCGTCGCCGGCGCCTCGGGCCTGCAGGCGATCGGACTGACCGGCTACCCGGCGGTGATCGCGTTCATCCTGCTGGCGTCCGTCCTGAACCTGTTCATCATCTCCGGGTCCTCGATGTGGACGCTCATGGCGTCGGTGTTCGTGCCCCTGTTCGCCCTGCTCGGCTACGAACCCGCCTTCATCCAGGGCGCGTTCCGGGTGGGCGATTCGGCCACCCAGGTCATCACGCCGCTGAACCCCTACATGATCGTGCTGCTGACCATGCTGCGGAAGTACGAGCCGGACGCCGGTCTCGGCACCCTGATGGCACGGATGCTGCCCTTCGTGGTGCCGTTCTGGCTCGCCTGGGTGGCCATCCTGACGGTGTTCTTCTACCTCGACCTGCCGCTGGGTCCGGGCAACGACATCTTCATCGAGCAGTAGGCGAGCGGGTCCGCCCGCCGTCGGACCCGCCCGCTCAGCGGACGACGTCGTACACGGCCAGTGAGATCCCGTTCGAGTACACGGCGTGCTCGGTGAGGGAGAGCTTCGTCCTGGTGGCCTGCGCCGCGTCGTCGAAGAGTCGCTTGCCGGACCCCAGCAGGACGGGGAACACGAGCAGGTGGTAGCGGTCCACGAGGCCCGCTGCCGCGAGGCCCCTGGCGAGGGTGCCGCTGCCGTGCAGCAGGATGGCGCCCTCGCCCTCCTGCTTGAGGCGTGCGACGTCGTCCAGGGACCGGAGGACCGAGGTGTTGTTCCACTGGGGATCCGTCAGGGTGCTGGAGACCACGTACTTCGGCATCTCGTTGTACTCGGCGAACTCCTCCATGGTGGGCCAGACGGGGGAGAACTCGTCGTAGCTGACCCGCCCCAGGAGCAGGGCGGAGGCCTCCTCCTGCTCGCGGCCCTTGATCTCGTAGGCGGCCTCGTCGAACTCGATGTCCTGGAAGGTCCAGCCGGCGTGCGGGTGGTTGCCGCCGCCCGGGGAGTCGATGACTCCATCGAGTGACATGAACTCGGTGACGATCAGTGTGCGCATGGTCTCCCTCTTCCGGGTCTCGGGCGGTGCCGGGTCACCGGCGCCTCGATGCGCCCGTGACCCACGATCAGACTGTAGACGGACGCCGCCCGCCGAACTCATCGGACGCGCGGTGCCCGCCGGCCCGGCGACGCGCCGCGGTGCCGTCGCCGGGCTCCCTGCGGAATAGGTACCCGGGTACACCGGTTATCCCACCAAGCCCCACCCTGACGGAAGGATCGCCGTGACCACGGTCTACGCCCTGCACGAGAACCCCGAATGGTTCCCGCCCTTCGCCCGAGCTTTCGAGGCCGAAGGGATCGAGGTGGTCGAATGGCTGCTCACGGACGGGGTGCTCGACCTCGACGCGGTCCCGCCGGAGGGCATCTTCTGGTCCCGCATCAGCGCCTCGGCCCACACGCGCGATCACGGTCTGTCCAAGGACTATGCCCGGTCGGTGCTGTCCTGGCTCGAGGCGCACGGGCGCCGCACGGTGAACGGGCGGCGTGTGCTCGAACTCGAGATGAGCAAGGTCGACCAGCTCACCGCCCTCAGGGCCGCCGGTATCGAGACGCCCCGCACGGTGGCAGCCGTCGGCCGGGACCGCATCCTCGAGGCGGCCGAGGGCTTCGGCACGCCGTTCATCGTCAAGCACAACCAGGGCGGCAAGGGCCTCGGCGTCCGGAAGTTCGACTCCCACGAGGAACTCGCCGAGTACGTGGCCTCCGCCGAGTTCGAGGAGCCGCAGGACGGCATCACCCTGGTCCAGGAGTACATCCAGGCCGCCGAGCCCTTCATCACCCGCGCGGAGATCGTGGGCGGCACGTTCGTCTACGCCATCAAGGCCGACACGGCGCGGGGCGGCTTCCAGCTCTGCCCCGCCGATGCCTGCGCCATCGACCCGACGACGGGCAGGCCCATCATGCCGCCGGGCGCCACGATCGCCCCCGAGCCGGACCAGCAGCTCTTCAGCCTCCGCGAGGGGTTCGACCACCCCGTGATCGCCCGCTTCGAGGAGTTCGCGCGGCGCAACAACCTGGAGGTGTGCGGCATCGAGTTCATCGAGACCGCGGACGGACGGGTTTTGACCTACGACGTCAACACGAACACCAACTACAACGCCGCCGTCGAGGCCGTGGCACCGAAGTCGGCACCCCGCGAGCTCGTCCGGTACCTCGGGACCCTCGCCTGACGCGTGCCTCGTTCATCGCAGCGCGACGGCGCCCCCGCCCCGCGGAGGCGCCGTCGTCGACTCGAGGTGATGACGGGGTGACCGGGATCGCCGGCACCTGCAGTCCTCGCGGATGGACGGTGGCCGACCCCATCGATGGGTAGCGCCGGCTGCGGTAGCGTGCTTGTAGGGCCGGCCGTCCTGACCGGGCGGGCTGCCGCGACGCGAAAGGATGCTGCCGATGTCCCGTTTCAGCAAGGACGGCAAGGTCAAGGCCGAGACGCTGCCGAGCACGTTGCAGCGGTCCGACGAGAAGGCCCAGGACACGTTCGCGGCGACGCTCGACGCCGCCGAGGAGCAGTACGGCGACGGCGAGCGCGCGCGGCGCACGGCGTTCGCCTCCCTCAAGCACGGCTTCGAGAAGGTGGGGGACCACTGGGAGCCGAAGGAGCACAGGGGACCATCCGACGAGCAGGCGGCCGGCGGCGGTGGGGACGCGCGTCCGACGGCGGGCGGCGTGGATGCGAACTCCTCGAAGCGGCACCTCTACGACCTCGCGAAGAAGCTCGAGGTCCCGGGCCGCTCCACGATGTCCAAGGATGAACTGGTGGCCGCGCTGCAGAAGGCGAACGACCGGGCGACGCGGAAGGCGCGCGAGTCGTAGCCATTACGCAACAGAAGTATTTCCTAATCAAACTCTGCTTAGGCTAGCCTTACTTCTATCCGTCCACGGTCCCATGAGGGTCATGGAAGCCCATAGAAGCCGAGGAGCCCCATGGCACCCCTACGCCTGCGCGGCCTGATTGCCGCCGCCGTCGCCGTACTCGCCCTGTCCGCCTGCTCGACCGGCCCTGCCGACGACACCGCGGCGCCCGCCGGTGGCAGCAGTGCCTCCGCCGATGCCGGGGCCTTCCCCGTCACGATCGAGCACGCCTTCGGCGAGACCACCCTGACGGAGAAGCCCGAGCGCGTGGCCACCGTGTCCTGGGTGAACGCGGACGTGTCCCTCGCCCTCGATGTCGTGCCCGTGGGGATGCCCGCCGACACGTACGGCGGCAACGAGAACCAGTCCACCCCGTGGAAGGACGCGAAGCTCGAGGAGCTCGGCGCGACCATCGGATCGGAGAACGCGCCCGTCCAGTACTCCGAGACCGACGGCATCGCCTTCGAGGACATCGCCGCGACGAATCCCGACGTCATCCTCGCCGCCTACTCCGGGATCTCCCGGGAGGACTACGACACCCTGAGCAAGATCGCACCGGTGGTCGCCTACCCCGAGATCGCGTACGGCACCGCCTGGCAGGATTCGACGCGCATCATCGGTGAGGCGCTCGGCCTGACGGAGGACGCCGAGCAGCTCGTGAGCGAGACGGAGCAGGCGATCGACGACGCCGCGGCGGAGTACCCGCAGCTCGAGGGCAAGACGTTCATCTACGGCAACCTCGAGCCCGCCAGTGCCGAGGGAGTCAATGTCTACACGGCCAACGATAACCGTCCCCGGTTCCTGACGTCGCTCGGCATGGTCCAGGCGGACGTCGTCACCGAGAACACGAAGGGCTCCGAGGAGTTCTTCATCCCGTGGTCCGCGGAGCGAGCCAACGAGCTCGAGTCCGACATCTTCGTCACCTGGGTGCCCGACGAGGGCACGAGGGACGCCATCGCCGGCGACCCGCTGCTCGGCCAGATCCCCGCCGTGGAGCGCGGGGCGCTGGTGGCGGACAGCGACAACACGCTGACGCTCTCCATCTCGGCCGCCAACCCGCTGAGCCTGGTCTGGGCACTCGACCGCTTCCTGCCGATGCTCGGTGAGGCGGCGGACAAGGCCTGAGGCGCGGGCGATTGCCCTCCGGCAGTATCTGGGCTGGAATGGGAGCGGACCGACATCTCGTCCTACGAAGGGAACCCGATGGCCCAGTCGGAAATCAACAAGCTCCAGGCGGCAACCGCCTGGGACAGCAACGGCAAGAAGCTCGGCGACGTGAACGACGTGCACCTCGAGAAGGAATCCGGCATTCCGGCGTGGATCACGGTGTCACTCGGGCTGCTGAACTCGCGCAAGCACTACGTGCCCCTCGCCAATTCGCGCTTCGAGGGTGATGCCCTGTACCTCGCGTGGCCGAAGAGCACGATCACGGGGGCGCCCGGCGCACTGAGCAGTGTGAAGCTCTCTCCCGAGGAGGAGTCCGCGCTGATCGACTACTACCGGCTCCGTGACGACGCCGCGACGACGCCGTGACCGCCTAGCAAGCCCGAGGCGTTGCACGAAGAAGCCCCCTTCCGCTCAGGCGGAAGGGGGCTTCTTCGATCGGAAGCGCTCAGAACATCTGGAAGATGCCGACGATGTTCCCGATGATGAAGACCAGGACCAGTAGGACGATGAGGCCGATGACGCCGAGCCAGAGACCCGTGACACCCTTCGACTGCGTCTTGTCCTCGACGTCCGGCTGCTGCCAGGTGGTGCTGGCTTCGCCCGGAGGTGTCTCGCCCGGGGGAACGCCCCCGCCCGGTTCGAGTCCGGTGAGGTTCATCTCGTCCGGGTCCGGATTACCGGCGTTCGACGGATCGGGGTTCTTTCGTTCGCTCATGCTGTCCTCCGCGTGGTTGGCCGGGTGAGTCTTTTTCACCCTACCCCGCGGATCGTAAGTGTGCTTATCAGTTGTGTGGCGTCCGCCGTACTGGACTATTGGCCGAGACCTGCTGTGCTGCCGCCGGTGGGATCGAACCTCTGGCCCGCGGCGCTGTGCTGGAGGTCGTTGCCGTCGCCCGATCCGGCGCCATTGCCTACCGCAGCACCGGCGGATGCCATGACTGCCTCCTCGCGGGGTGTCCATGACATCGTGATGTTCACGCCCTGCTCGGTGTCCTCCACGAAGAGGTGGAGGTCCTCGCCGATCAGCGCCTCGTGGTGCACCGGGTCACCTGCCTCCCGTGCCATGTCCGCGAGGCGGCAGATCGCAACCGACATGGCGCGTCCCCAGTCGTGCGGGTGCTTGCTCGTCGACGCCTCGGTAGCGCTGAATTTCCTATCGGTCATCGCCATCGTCTTCCCTGCCGTTGGAGAGGAATTAGAGACCTGCCCTTTCGGGTGAGAGCAACTGTAGCAGCGCCCGCCGAGGGGTAGAACCTGCTCGCGGATGAACTTTCGGTGCCGGAACGGGGGTGTCCGGGGCGCCCGACCTCCTGCCCTGTCTCCTGTCGGTGGCATCGGCTACTGTTCCTCGTGCCGGGGTCTAGAAGCAGGCTGCGGCTCCTGACCATCATCGGATCCCCCCTATGACAGAGTCCCTGCCCGTTCCCGATGTCGCTGACGCAGTCGGTGGCACCTCCCTTCGTCCTGCCCTGCAATCGCCGCTCATCGTCGACCGGGAATCCTCCGTGGACGCGCCGACGCCGCGGGAGCGCGAGACCCTCTGGATGGAGGCCGCCCTCGACGCCGGAGACCTGGCGTGCGTCCCGCTCGCGGAACTGCGCGTGCTGGCGAACAGGATGTTCCGCCTGCTCGACACCGACCACCCGCCCCAGCAGGCCGCCGAACGCTATGCCGCCCTGGTCACGGAGATCGAGGACCGAGCCCGCCGGGCCGCCGCGCGCGCGGACATCCGGGAGGTGTTCAAGGACTCGCCCTTCAACTCGCGCTTCGAGCTGTACTTCGACGGCCACCTCGCCGCGTACATCCGGTACTCGATGCTCGGCGGCCGCCTCACCCTCAGGGCCCTGGTGGAGAAGGCAGGTTTCGAAGGGCGCGGGCTGGGCGTGGTCCTGATGCGCCGCGCCATGCTCAATGCCCACAAGCGGCGCCTGAGCGTGGTGCCCGGGTGCCCCTCGGCGCAGGCGTTCCTCGAGCAGAACCCGCAGTACCGGACGCTGGCGCGCACCTCGGACTGATGCCGATCTCGGGGGCCCCGCCCACACCCGTGCACGTGAGCACAGCATCCCCCGCGGGGAATCCAGGGCCTAGCTGCGCAGGGCCGCCCGCGCCGCGTGCCCGATGACCGCGCTGTACGTGGGATAGGCGAACTTGACGCGCGCGAGCGTCGCGAGATCGGTGCCCGCCGCCATCGCGGAGGCCACCGCGGTGATGACCTCGACGGCGTTCTCCCCGACCGCGTGCGCGCCGAGGATCAGCTCCCGCCGCCGGTCGATGACGAGCTTGAGGAAACCCTGCTCGCGGTCGTCGATGATGGGCCGCTCCACAGCGGCGTAGGGCATGGTGACTGCGTGACATTCGGCGTCGCGCTCCCTCGCCTTCGCCTCGGTGAGTCCCACGCCGGCGTAGTCCGGGTCGGTGAAGCCGCCCTCGGGCAGGAGGTGGTGCGGCGTGGTGCGGGTGGCGCCCAGCACCGCGTTCTCGGCTGCCGTCTCACCCTCGAAGACGGCAGCCTGCACGAGCATGCTGCTGCCGTTGGCGTCACCGGCCACGAAGATATGGGGGACGTTGGAGCGCAGGTACTCGTCCACCGGTATGAAGGAGCGCGCCGTGCGGACGCCGGCGGCGTCGAGTCCGAGACCGGGGAGGTTCGCGGGCCAGCCCGCGGCCATGACGACGGCGTCCACCGTGCGCGACTGCGGTTCCCCGTCGCGCTGCCACGTGAGGCTCAGGGCGCCGTCCTCCCGGCGGATGCTGTCCACGCCGCCGATGCCGGTCTCCACCTGCACCCCCTTGCCGGTGAAGCTCGCGGTGACGGCCGCGGCGACGTCCTCGTCCTCCGTCATGAGGATGCGCGGAGCGAGATCCAGCAGCAGGACCTTCGAGCCCAGCGCGTCGAAGATGGTGGTCATCTGCGCACCGGTGTGGCCGCCGCCGATGATCGCCACCGTACCGGGCAGTTTCTCGAGGCTCAGCACCTCGTGCGGAAGGACGGCGAGTTCGGCACCCTCGATGGGCAGGCGGCGGCCGCTGCCGCCGATGCACAGGATGATCGAGCCCGCCGTGATCTCGCGCCCGTCCACGGTGACGGAGTGCTCCCCGGTCAGCTCGGCGTCGCCCTCGATCAGTTCGATGCCGAGGCGCTGCATCGTGGGGCCGTACCCCTTCGCATCGAGGACCCGGGCCACCGTGGCGCGCACCCGCTGCACGGTCTTGTCCCAGTCCACGGACGGCTCGTCCACGACGATCCCGTAGTCGTACGCCGTCCGGACCTCGCGGTAGAGCCGTGCGGTCTTCGCGAGTACACGGGTGGGCACGCAGCCGGAGTTCACGCAGGTGCCGCCGAGGGCCGAGCGCTCCACGACGGCGGTCCGCGCCCCCAGCTCGGCAGCCCGGGTGGCTGCCGCCATGCCGGCAGGCCCACCACCGATCACGAGGACGTCGAACGTGTGGTCCATGGAGGCTCCTTCGGAGGTCGGGTGGCTCGTCCCATCCTCCACGGATGCGGCCGGGGCCACAACGGCGCGCGATTCGGCACGGGAGGTGGTGCACCGGGGGCACTCCTGCGCCTAGGATCGGAACTCACCCTCGACGGGAACGGATGCGGATGCCTGGGGACGCTGGGGAGCGGTCACGCTACACATTGACGGACGACGGCGCCTTCCTGCGCCTCCGATGGGCCGCGGGGGTCACCATCGAGGCGGACGACGTACGCTCCACGATGGCTGCCGTGACGGCGGCGTCCCCCGCGGGCAAGCGGCCCCTCCTGGTGAACATCGGTCTGGTCGACGCGATCACCCTGGAAGCCCGTCACCTCCTCATCGAGGACACGTGTTCCCTGCGCACGGGCGTTGTGGGCGTCGACGCGGTGGGCAAGGTGCTCACGGCCTTCAACTACCGGTCCGCGACCCCGAGCAGGTACTTCACCGTCGAGGACGAAGCCATCGCGTGGCTGCTGGGGAAGGCCGAGGGCGGAGAGGCCACCAGCCGGGAGGCCCTGGATCCCGATCCGTTCAGGGCCCGGCTGGAGGAGGGCATCGTGCTGGTCGACTGGGACCACGGCACGAGCGTGACGACCGAGGCGGCGGAGGCGCTCGTCGCCGCCATCGCGGCCCTGGATCCTCCCCGGAGCCTTCCGATGCTCGCGCTCAACAACGACATGGTGTCGCTCACGCACGAGGCACTGAGCGTGTTCGCCGAGCGGCTGGACGTGACGGCGCTGGCGATCGTCGGGGCGGCCGGCGACCGGACGATCGCCACCTACTACAAGCAGCTCCATGCACCTCCCTACCCCACGAGGTTCTTCACCACCGAGACCGAGGCCCGGCAGTGGCTCGCCTCGGAGAGGCCTTCCTGACGGCGACATGCAGACCGGGGCGCGGCGGGCGAGGCCTGTGCCGGTTCCGGACCGATTCTCCGGCACCGGCGGATCCGACCTACCGTTGGGGGAGTGAGCCTTCACGCGGGCGGCCCGGTCCGACCCCGCCCGCCGATCCCCGATCCCTCAGGAGAATCCATGAGAACCGTCAAAGCATACGCAGCCCCGTCCGCCACGGAGCCGCTCGTCCCCACCACCATCCAGCGGCGTGACGTGGGACCGAAGGACGTGCTGATCAAGATCGCCTACGCCGGCATCTGCCACTCCGACATCCACACCGTCCGCGGTGAATGGGGACCGCAGCAGTACCCGCTGACCGTCGGCCACGAGATCGTCGGTGTGGTCGAGGAGGCGGGCTCCGACGTGACCCGCCACAGGGTCGGTGACCGCGTGGGCGTCGGCTGCATGGTCAATTCGTGCCGCGAGTGCGCCAACTGCCGGGCGGGCGAGGAGCAGTACTGCCTGAACGGCAACGTCGGCACCTACGCCGGCGTGGACCGCGACGGTTCGATCACGCAGGGCGGCTACTCCACGCACATCGTGGTGGTCGAGGACTTCGTGTTGTCCGTGCCGGAGAGCATCCCCTACGAGGCCGCGGCGCCGCTCCTGTGCGCGGGCATCACCACCTACTCGCCGCTCGCCCACTGGAACGCGGGACCCGGCAAGAAGGTCGCCGTCGTCGGACTCGGCGGACTCGGGCACATGGCCGTCAAGATCGCCTCCGCCATGGGCGCAGAGGTCACCGTGCTGTCGCAGAGCCTCAGCAAGCAGGACGACGGCAAGCGCTTCGGCGCCGAGCACTACTACGCGACCAGCGACCCGGACACCTTCAAGCAGCTCGAGAGCACCTTCGACCTCATCATCAACACCGTGAGCGCGAAGATCGACCTGGACGCGTACCTCTCCCTGCTCCGCCTCGACGGGACCATGGTCAACGTGGGTGCTCCGGCCGACGCCCTCCCCCTGCACGTGTTCACCCTGTTCAACCAGCGGCGTTCCTTCGCGGGCTCGGGGATCGGAGGGATCCGCGAGACGCAGGAGATGCTCGATTTCTGCGCCCAGCACGGCATCGCCCCCGAGATCGAGGTCGTCTCCGCCGACGCCATCAACGAGGCCTACGAGCGCGTGCTGTCCTCCGACGTCCGCTACCGCTTCGTCATCGACACGGCGACGCTCGGCTAGTCCGCCGGCCCGACGGGAGCAGGGGCGCGGTGGCCGTCCCTGCTCCGAAGCCGATGGACCCACCCGCTCCACCCGGCCTGCCGTCCGCCGCACGGTAGGAGCCGTTGGCCCGCCCGACCCCGGCGGGGCAGCGCTGGACGGGGGCGACAGCAAGTATGCTGTCCATCGGTGGCCGCTCCCGGCCACGTCTCCGGTCCTGGTCCGATCGCGGCAGGACACGGGTTCCCGGTGGACGGATAGGGATGGGCGAGGAGCGCATGCAGGTGGTCGCGCGGAGGCTGGCAGCGCTTCCCCCGGTATCGGTCCACCTCCTGTTCGCCGTCCTCCTCACCGCCGCAGCATTCTTCGGCCGCCACACCAACCTCGAGGCCTCCGGGCTCGCCCTCGTCTGGCCGGCGGCCGGCATCACCTTCCTGTGGGGCCTCTGGGCCTCGCGCGCCCGGCGGGATCTCGCCGTCGCCCTCGCGGCGACCGTGCCCATCCTCGCCGCTGTCAACCTGGTGACCGGCCTCAGCCCGGCGCTCGCGCTCGCGGTCGCGTTCGGGAGCGCCGCCCAGACGGCCGTGGCCGCCGCCCTTTTCCGGCGCGTCGTACCGGAACTCACCGTGCAGTCCGTGGGGGACTACCTCCGACTCAGCGCGGTGGCCCTCGTGGCCTGTTCGGTCGGCGCCCTGTTCATCGTGGCAGGCAGCGCCCTCGACGGTATTTCGGAGCCCGTCAGGGCCTTCATCCCCTGGCTGGTCCGCCACGCGGTGTCCCTGACGGCGCTCGGATCGCTCGGCATCGTTGTCGCAGCGGGCATCAGGGCGCGTGCCGTGGGCGAGGCGCATCCGACGCTCACCCCCGCCCGCCGCGCCGAGTACGCCCTCCTGGTCGTGGTCTCCGTCATCCTGTACGTCGCGACGTTCGGTGCCGAGGCCGCCCTGCCGGTGGCCTACGCCACCATCCCGGCGCACATGTGGGCCGGGCTGCGCCTGCGCGCGGGCTGGGCGATGCTGCACGGCCTGGTGAGCGGCGCGTTCCTGCTCTTCTTCACCCTCGCGGGCCTCGGGCCGTTCCAGGAGCTGGGCCCCGGGACCGGCGTCTATGTGGCCCAGTCCTTCATGTTCATCGCCTTCTCGCTCTCGGCGGTCCTGGCGCTCAGCATGGACGAGCGGCGCCGTCTGATCGCGCGGCTCTACCGCGCCACGGAGGAGGCGAAGGCGGCGGCCGAACTCCGCGACCTCGTGATCGGCAGGATGAACGACGGCGTCCTCGTCGCGGCACCCGACCGCCGGCTCATCTTCCAGAACGCGGCGAGCGAGCGCTGGCTGGGACCGGGGACCGCCCGGCCAGGCGAGACGTGGCGGCGCGAGTACGAGGTCACAGCCCCGGACGGGCAGCCGCTGAGCGAGGAGGAGAACCCTCTGACCCTCGCGCTGCAGGGGGCCGTCACCGAGCGCAGGGACCTCGACCTCACCCACCGGACGGGGGAGGTGGTGCACCTCTCGGTCGACGCGGTGCCGCTCCCCGGGGACCGGGGCGCCGTGATCGTCATGCGCAATGTGACCGGCGAGCGTCTGTACCAGCGCGACCTCAGCCGTTTCGCGTCCGTGGTCGCGCACGACCTCCTGACACCGCTGACGGTCTTCGACGGGTGGCTCGAGCTCCTCGAGGACCCGGACCTGCCGCAGGCCGAACAGCAGGCCAGCATCGAGCGGCTCCAGCAGGCGAGCCTGCGCATGAGGACGCTCATCCGCAACCTCCTCGCCTACAGCCTCGCGAAGGAGGAGCGGCTCACCGCGTCGAGGATCGATGTCGGTCGGGTGGTCGAGGGCATCATCGACCTGCGCACCGCCCTGCCGGGCACGCAGCTGCCCGAGGTCCGTTTCGCGGTGGACGCGCCTGATCCCGTCTACGCGGATGAACGGCTCTTCCTGCAGCTCATGGAGAACCTCGTGGGCAACGCCATGAAGTACGGCAGGACCGACGGCACGGGGGAGGTGACGGTGACCACCTCGGTGGACGCCGCAAGCGGCCGGACGCTGGTGCATGTGCGCGACAACGGGATCGGCGTTCCCATGGGTGATCTCGAGCGCGTCTTCGACGAGTTCCACCGCTCCGAGAACGGCCTCCGACAGGCGACGGGAACGGGCCTCGGGCTGGCCATCTGCCGTCGCATCGCCGAGGGCCACGGCGGGTCCATCAGCGTCAGGAACCTCGCAGAGGGCGGCGCGGAGTTCACTGTCGGACTGCCGGGCGCACCGGACCAGCTGCCCGAGGGCATCCCGCTGGTCAGCGACGAGCGCACCCCCCGCGTGCCCGCACCCTGACGCCCTCGGGCCTACTCCCCGGAGCGCGGGTACAGCTTGGGCGACGCGCCGAGACCCCGGCCTCCCCGCAGGCCCGCCAGGACCTCAGCCATCGCCTCGCGCGAGGAGTGCCCGGCCTCCCAGCCCAGGACCTCGCGTGCCCTCGAGGTGTCCATGACGGGACACAGTGCGGCCATGTCGATCCAGCCCGGATCGGTCCGCTGGAGGCCGAGGCTCCAGCTCGCGCCGACGATCCACCGCAGGAGACGCGCGGGGAAGCCGATGACCCGCCGGGCGCCCAGGAGGTCGGCGACGCGCTCCGGCGTGAGCTCGGGCTCTGCCGCGATGTTGAAGGCGCCGGAGGCGCGGCGTGCCACCACGCGCCAGTAGGCGTCGGCGACGTCGTCGGCGTGCACGGCCTGGAAGACGAACGACGCCGGGACGGGCACCAGCGGCAGCGGCAGGCCTCCCAGCAGGACCTTCGGCACGAGTGGGCCCAGGAAGTAGCGCCCGATCTCGCTGCCGGCCCGGCCCTGGAAGATCAGTCCGGGCCGCAGCCGTGCCACGGGGATCTCCGGGAAGTCGTGCTCGAAGGCATCGAGCAGCCGCTCCTGTTCGGCCTTGTGGCGGCTGTAGTGGGAGGAGCCGATGCCCCCGGTGGGCCACGACTCGTCCTTGCGCGTGTCCTTGTCGGCGGGGGAGTAGGCGCCCACCGAGGAGGCGCACACGAAGTGGCGCACGCCGGCGGCGCCGGCAGCGGCGAGGGCATTGGCCGTGCCGGTGACGTTCGTCCTGTGCATGGCCGCCTCGTCGCGGTTCGGCTGGATGGCCCACGCGAGGTGCACGACGGCATCGGTGCCCGCGAGCGCCAGGGTCAGGGCCTCGCGGCCCTCGTCGGTGCCGATGTCGATGGCATGCCAGTCGACGCCGTCGTACGGTGCCTGGGACGTGTCCGGCACGGTGCGGGCGATCGCGGTGATCGAGATGCCGCCTGTGTCCTGCGAGGTGTCGAAGCCCGAGCGCTGGATCGCCTCGCGGTCGGCGGCGGCACGCTGGAGCCGGGAGAGGACTGCCGTGCCGACGTTTCCGGTGGCACCGATGACTGCGATACGCATGGTTCTACTCCTGGCCGGGGGAAAGGTGGGACACGCTGCCGTGCCGGTCGCTACTGGACTACTAAGTAAGCTTATGGTGCAGTTGAAGCAGACGTACAGTCGTAAGCACGCCCCACGCGGATGTCGGGGCCAGACCGGGAGGTATCCGTGAGCAGCAACAGCAGGGTACAGGGCGAGCCGCGCAGTGACACGGCCAAGAAGGCCCAGAACGCACCCGATCCCAATGATCCACGCAAGCCGGACGATCCGAAGGACGTCAAGAAGCCGGCCTGGAAGTACGTCCTCAAGCGCTCCGCCAACGAGTTCGGCAAGGACCAGTGCACCGATCTCGCGGCGGCGCTGACCTACTACGCGGTCCTCGCGATCTTCCCCGGCATCCTCGCGCTGCTGTCCCTCCTCGGACTCTTCGGGCAGGCCCAGAACACCACCAACCAGGTGCTGGAGATCGTCGGCCAGTTCGCCCCGCCGGACACGCTCGACACCATCAGGCCCACGATCGAGGGGCTCGCCTCGAACCAGGCGGCCGGGCTGACCTTCGTCATCGGCCTCCTCGGTGCCATCTGGTCCGCCTCGGGCTACGTCAACGCGTTCTCCCGCGCCATGAACCGCGTGTACGAGGTGGAGGAGGGCCGCGGCTTCATCAAGCTGCGCCCCCAGATGCTGCTCATCACCGTCATCGTCCTCGTCCTCATCGTGGCGATGGGTCTGATGCTCGTGCTCTCCGGCCCCGTGGCCGAGGCCGTCGGCAACACCATCGGCCTGGGCAGCACCGCCGTGACCATCTGGAACATCGCCAAGTGGCCGGTCCTGGTCGCCTTCGCGGTCCTCATGATCGCCGTGCTGTACTACGGGGCGCCGAACGTCAAGCAGCCCAAGTTCCGTTGGATGAGCCTGGGCGGCTTCATCGCTCTCATCGTCCTCGCGATCACCACGGCGGCGTTCTCCCTGTACGTGGCCAACTTCGGCAGTTACGACAAGACCTACGGCGCCATCGCCGGCGTCATCATCCTGCTCCTGTGGATCTGGCTCGCGAACATCTCGCTGCTGTTCGGCGTCGAGTTCGACGCCGAGATGGAGCGTGGACGCCAGCTGCAGGGCGGGATCGAGGCGGAGGAGACCATCCAGCTGCCCCCGCGCGACAGCAAGGCCGCCGAGAAGAAGGCCGAGAAGCACCTCAAGCTCGTCCGCGAAGGGCGGGAGCTCCGCGAGAAGTACGGGCGGGAGTCCGCGCAGCGGTAACCCCTGCACCCGTCCGCCAGGAGGCCCGGCCGTGTTCTTCGGCCGGGCCTCCTGCACGTCCGCCGCCCTAGACTGGCACCATGACCGACACCGAGCAGGCCGAGACGTCCGAGCACAGCACCAAGGGGTCCTACGTGACCGACGGGGCGGAGTTCACGCGGGACACCCAGTACATCGAGACGCGGATCACGCGTGACGGCGCCGACGGCTACCCCGTGGAGGCAGGACGCTACCGGCTCATCGCGGCCCGGGCCTGTCCCTGGGCCAACCGGACCATCATCGTGCGCCGACTGCTCGGCCTCGAGGATGCCATCTCCCTCGGCACCCCCGGCCCCACGCACGACAGCCGGTCCTGGACCTTCGACCTCGACCCGGACGGCAGGGATCCGGTGCTCGGCATCGAGCGCCTGCAGGAGGCCTTCTTCAAGCGGGATCCCGACTACTCGCGCGGCATCACCGTGCCGGCCGTCGTGGACACCACCACGGGCGCCGTGGTGACCAACAACTTCCCGCAGATCACCCTGGACTTCTCCGGCGAGTGGAAGGACTTCCACCGCGAGGGCGCTCCCGACCTGTACCCCGAGGCGCTCCGGGAGGAGATCGACACCGTGAACCGGCGGGTCTTCACGGAAGTCAACAACGGCGTGTACCGGTGCGGATTCGCAGGTTCCCAGGAGGCCTACGACGCCGCCTACGACCGCCTGTTCACGGCGCTCGACTGGCTCGAGGAGCGACTGACCTCCCAGCGATTCCTCGTGGGCGACACCATCACGGAGGCCGACGTCCGCCTGTTCACCACGCTCGTCCGCTTCGACCCCGTGTACCACGGCCACTTCAAGTGCAACCGGAACAAGCTCGTCGAGATGCCTGCCCTGTGGGGCTACGCACGGGACCTGTTCCAGACGCCGGGCTTCGGGGACACCGTCGACTTCGAGCAGATCAAGCAGCACTACTACATCGTCCACGAGGACATCAACCCCACCAGGATCGTGCCCAAGGGTCCGGACCTCGCAGGGTGGACCACGGCGCACGGACGGGAGGCGCTCGGTGGGCGGCCCTTCGGCGAGGGCACGCCACCGGCCGCCGCCTAGGCAGTCCGGAGGGGCCCGGCGGGCACTCCCGCCCGGCCCCTCCCGGACCCCGCATTAGGGAACAAAGTCGTTTCTTAATGGCCCGGAACGTAGGCTAGCCTTACTTCAGACCGATCGTCCGTCTGAGGGAGGCACCATGGCAGTCCAGGCCTCCGCCCTGCGCCCCGGTCCCGCCGCCCCCGATCGTCCCCGCCGCCGCTCCTCGACGCCGCGCACCCTCGCCAAGCTCGTCCTCACAGCGATGGTCCTCCTCGCGTTCTGCCTCGCGTCCCTCACCATCGGCGCCCGATCCGTCGGCGTCGGCACCATGCTCGACGCCGTCACCGCCTTCGACCCGTCGAACGGCGACCACGCCGTGGTGCTCTCCCGTGTCCCGCGGACCGTGATCGGACTGCTCGTCGGCGCGGCGCTGGCCTGCGCCGGGGCCGCCCTGCAGGGTGTGGCCCGCAATCCGCTGGCCGACCCCGGCATCCTCGGCATCAACGCCGGTGCGTCCCTCGCCGTCGTCGTCGGTATCCACCTCTTCGGCCTGACCGGCGCCTCCGGCTACATCTGGTGCGCGTTCGCCGGGGCCGGTACGGCAGCCGTCGTGGTCTACGCCGTGGCCAGCCTCGGACGGGAGGGTGCGACGCCGGTCAAGCTCGCGCTCGCCGGTGCAGCCCTGGCGGCGGGCCTCGCGAGCCTCACCAACGCCGTCCTGGTCTCGAGCCAGGAGACGCTCGACGCCTTCCGGTTCTGGCAGGTCGGCACGCTGTCCGGGCGCGGCTGGGACGTCATCGGCACCGTCGCCCCGTTCCTGGTGGTCGGCCTCGCGCTGACGCTCGCCACCGGCAAGGTCCTCAACAGCCTGGCGCTCGGCGACGACGTGGCCCGTGGTCTCGGGCAGAACGTGGGGCTGGCCCGCGGCGTCACGGCGCTCGGCGTCGTGATCCTGTGTGGTGCCGCCACGGCCGCAGCCGGGCCGATCGCGTTCGTGGGGCTCGTCATCCCGCACATGGTGCGCCTCGTCGTCGGCGCCGACTACCGCTGGATCCTGCCGTTCTCCGCACTCCTGGGACCCGTGCTGCTGCTCGGCGCGGACATCCTCGGCCGTGTCGTCCTGCCGCCCGGCGAGGTGCAGGTGGGCATCATGACCGCCGTCGTGGGTGCCCCCTTCTTCATCTGGCTCGTGCGGCGCCGCACCATGGCGCAGCTGTGAGCGCGTCGCTGACGGGTGCACGCCCCGCCCCGCGGCTGCCGGTTCGTCCCGCGACCGCTCTCGCCGCCGTCCGGATACGCCGCCGCCGGAGCACTGGCGCGCGACTGGCCGCGGCGGGAGCCGTCGTCGTCGTGCTGTTCGCCGCGAACGTCCTCCTCGGCTCCTACACCGTCACCGTCCCCGACTTCTTCCGCATCCTCGCCGGCGCCGACATCCCCGGCGCCAGTTTCATCGTGCTGGAGACCAAGCTGCCCCGGGCCGTGATCGGCGTGCTGATCGGGGTCGCCTTCGGCATCGCGGGCTCGGTGTTCCAGACGATGCTGCGCAACCCGCTCGCGAGCCCGGACATCATCGGCATCAGCTACGGCGCGAGCGCGTCCGCGGTGACGGCGATCGTGCTCTTCGGGGCCGCGGGTGCCGCGGTGTCCCTCTCGGCGCTCGCCGGAGCCCTGGCCGTCGCCGCGGCGATCTACCTCGTCTCGCGGCGCGGGGGAGTGGCGGGCTACCGGCTCATCCTCGTCGGGATCGGCTTCGCCGCGGTGCTGCACGCCCTCGTGAGCTTCCTCATCACGCGCACGGACCTGCGGACGGCGAGCGAGGCCGTCTTGTGGCTCGGCGGGTCCCTCAATTCCAGCAGCTGGGATCGTGCGACGGTCCTGGCGCTCGCGCTCGTGGTGCTGCTCCCGGCCGCGGCCGTCCTCTCGCGCAGCCTGCAGGGCCTCGAACTGGGCGACGACGCCGCCGCCGGCCTCGGTGTCCGCGTCGAGGCGTCGCGGCTGGGACTGATGTCCACCGCCGTCGCCCTCGCCGCCGTCGCCACCGCCGCCGCCGGGCCCGTGGCCTCCGTCGCGTTCCTGTCCGGGCCGATCGCCCGCCGGCTGCTCGGCAACCGGCCGTCCCTCGCCATGGCGGCCCTGGTGGGTGCCGTCATCGTGCTCGCCGCGGATTTCGCCGCCGCGAACCTCGTCCCCGGGATCTCGCTGCCCGTCGGCGTCGTCACCGGTGCCCTCGGCGCCCCGTTCCTGCTGTGGCTCCTCGCCACCGCCAACCGCTCAGGCCAGGGAGGCTGATGATGGTCCAGCCCATGGACACGAGGACGCCGGACACGCTGTCCGCCGCCGGGCTCACCCTCGCCTACGACGACCGCACCGTGGTGGACGGGCTCACGGTGCAGCTGCCCGCCGGCAAGGTCACGGTGATCGTCGGCGCCAATGCGTGCGGCAAGTCGACGCTGCTGCGGGGGCTCGCACGTCTGCTCAGACCCGTCGCCGGCACCGTGGTCCTCAACGGCGCGGACATCTCCACGCAGTCCACGAAGGCAGTGGCCCGCGTGCTGGGACTCCTCCCGCAGACGCCGATCGCTCCCGACGGCATCAGCGTCGCCGATCTCGTGGGCCGGGGCCGTTACCCGCACCAGGGCTGGTTCCGTCAGTGGACGCCGGAGGACGACGGCGCCGTGGCCGACGCCCTGGAGGCCACCGATACGCTGGCCCTCGCGGACCGCACCGTGGACGAGCTCAGCGGTGGGCAGCGCCAGCGCGTATGGATCGCCATGGCCCTCGCCCAGCAGACCGGGATCCTGCTGCTGGACGAACCCACCACCTTCCTCGATGTCACGCACCAGATCGAGGTGCTGGACCTCATCACCGATCTCAACCGGCGCTCCGGGACCACCGTCGTCATGGTGCTGCATGACCTGAACCTCGCAGCGCGCTACGCCGACCACCTGATCGCGATGCGCGAGGGCCGCATCGTCGCAGAGGGCGCGCCGTCCACCGTGGTCACCGAGGAGACGGTCTCCGGGGTCTTCGGTCTCGACTGCCGCGTCATCGAGGACCCGGTGTCCCGCACCCCGATGGTGATCCCCGTCGGCCGGCACCACGGTGCCCCGGCAGCCGTTCCGCCCGACCCGTCCCCGACCGTCCGCGAGGCGGCACGGGGCTACCGGCCCAATCCGCAGGACACCGTTCCTGCACGCATGGAGGCATCATGACCGACGTGACCCAGCGAAGCGCGCGGAGGACCGCCGCCGACACCGAGCCCATGGTGCTCGCGTTCGACGTCGTCGTGACCGCCGTGCAGGACCTCACGGCGAACTTCCGCCGCATCACCTTCGGCGGTGCGTGCCTTGAGGCCTTCGGCGTCGCGGGGGACACCCTGGACCTCCGGATCAAGATCGTCATCCCGACGGCGGGACGCGCGTGCCCGGACATCGCCGGGATGATGCGCGGCAGCGTCGCGTCCAGCTGGTACCAGCTGTGGCTCGGCATGGACGCCGAGGAACGCGGTTCCATGCGCACCTACACCGTCCGCGAGTCGCGCTGCACCGGGCCGCAGCCGGAGATCGACGTGGACTTCGTGATGCACCTCGACGGCGACGGCCGCGGCGGACCCGCCTCCGAATGGGCCGCCGCAGCGCAGCCCGGTGATCGCGTGTGCATCATCGGCCCCAACTCCTCCGCCGCGCAGTGCACGACGGCGGGAGCCTACGGCGGCATCGAGTGGAGCCCCGGACTCGCCCAGCACGTGCTCCTCGCGGGCGACGAGACGGCCGTGCCGGCGATCAGCGCCATCCTCGAGGCGCTCCCCGCGGACATGAGCGGCCACGCGATCCTCGAGGTGCCGGACGGGCAGGACGTCCAGCCCATCAGGACGTGCTCCGCGGTCACCATCACCTGGCTCGCCCGCGGGCAGCGCCCCCACGGGGAACTGCTCGAGGCGGCCGTCCGGAACGCCATCCGCGTGCCGGGCTGGGTCTCGCTCTCCGGTCGCGGTGCTGCCAGCGGCGGGAGCGAGCCCGAGGAGGTCGACATCGACCGGGCGATCCTCTGGGAGACCCCGCAGCTGCTCGAGACGGCGATCGTGCAGTCCGGCGTCAATCCCGGACGCCCGCCCGGAACCCAGCCCTTCTACGCGTGGATCGCAGGCGAGGCGGCCGTGGTGCGGGGGCTGCGCCGCTATCTCGTCCGTGACGTCGGCGTGGACCGAAAGCAGGTCGCCTTCATGGGCTACTGGCGCAAGGGGCGCGCCGAGCTGTCCTGACGCGGACGGGCTGAGACGCAGGTCCCGCTGGGCATTCCGAAGGATTTCTGGAGCGGGAGGCAGTGTCGCACATCTGATCCACAGGCAGGATAACGGAATTGTAACTCCGCATTCCGTCGCCTAGTGTTTGAGCGGTCGATGCTCGTTCATCCGATCCAGGTCCGCACGCCTGACCCTGTCAGCGGACCGCCAGGACAACCCGGTGACAGGGGTGGAGGAGCCAGGTTCCGGCGGCACCCGTTGCCTCGCCGGTAGTGCCTCGCATGGTCCATCCGCTCTGCCCATCCCGCGGTCCTCCCGCGATCACGGCTGCGCCGACGGGGCTCGCCGACTCCCGCTCGAGTCCGACGGCCGACGACGCAGGCGTCGAGAAAGAGGTAGTCAGTTGACCCAGACGGTCATGTCCGGGCGCCGCCGCGCGTCCGACGATCGCGCGCAGCATACCCCTCCGGCCCCGCGCCGCTCTGCACAGACCCCTCCTCCGGGCCGTCGCGCGCTCCGCACGGACCACGCGCGTACGGACCGTGCCATCGCCCGGCCCACATCGGGCGCCGTCGCCGAGGCGGCCGCCGCCCTGCCGTCGCGCCGCAGTGCCCGCCCCGCCGCCGTGCGGCCCCGGCCCCGGATGCGGTGGCGACCGGCGGCGCATCCCTCGGCCGTCCACCGGGTAGCCGGCCGTCCGACGCCGTTCGTGCGCCTGCGGGACAACGCGGCCACCGCGGGCATCGTGCTCGCCTCGGCCGGCCTGCTGATGGGCGCCGTCGCGCCGTCGGCCACGTCCACCCCGGCGGACGGGGCCGAGATGACGGTCGCCACCGGCGTCGCACAGGCCGTCACCGCGCCCGCGAACGTCACGGTGGACTTCGGGCTGGAGACCGCCGGTCCTGCAACCGAGGGCATCGCGCCGAGCATCGCCGACGCGCGGGCCCTCTCGGGCTCCCTCACACCGGCGGCGGAGGAACGCACGGCGTTCAGCGTACCGGTGGAGAACCCCGTGCTGGCCTCGACCTTCGGGTACCGCGTCGATCCCATGGGCGGTTCCGGATCAGAGCTCCATACGGGCCTCGACTACGCCAGCGCCTGCGGTACCCCGGTGAACGCGGCGGACGCCGGGACCGTCGTCGACTCGGGCTGGCACGCCCACGGCGGAGGGCAGCGCATCGTGATCGACCACGGCGACGGACTGAAGACCACCTACAACCACCTGGGCGTGCTCGAGGTGCCGGCGGGCACCGCGGTGCAGCGCGGCCAGCTCCTCGGCGCCGTGGGGAGCACCGGCAACTCCACCGGCTGCCACCTCCACTTCGAGGTCCTGGTCGACGACGAGAAGGCCGACCCGCAGCCCTGGCTCTAGACGAGGGCGTCACGAGCGCCGACGCGGCTCAGGGGAGCGGCTCGCTCACGACGGCCGGATCCTTGTAGCCGAGCGGCATCCTGAGTCGGAGCGAATCCGGCTTGACCTCGAAGGTCATGTGCGTCGCCTTGCCGAGCGGATCGCCGTCGAGCTGAACCTCGAGCGGTTCGCGCAGCGTGACCTCGGCCGTCCTGCACTGGAAGTACTCGAGCGAGGGGTCCTTGCCCTTCCCGCGGGTGAACAGCTTGCCGGCGACAGCCAGCCACCCCAGCTTGCCCTTCGGCGCCACCGTCATGAGGTCCATGAGGCCGTCGTCGATCCTGGCACCCGGGAAGATCTCCAGGCCGCCCATGATCTTGCCGCAGTTGCCGCCCATCACGCTGCGCAGGCGGCGCTCGAAGGGCTTGCCCCCGTTCACGGAGATGGTGGTGCGCGAGGGCCTGCCGGGCAGGTTCCTGATCCCGGCGTCGACGTAGGCCAGCCAGCCCACCTTGTCCTTCAGGTCGTCGCGCGTGTCCGACATGATCGCGGCGTCGTAGCCGATACCCGCCATGACCAGGAACACGTGGGCGTCCTGCGCGCGATCCACGGTGACGTGGACGACGTCGATGGTCCGCTCGGTGCCGCGGAACGCGGACTCGACGGCGGCGTCGGGATCATCGACGGCGATGTCCAGGTTGCGGGCCAGCAGGTTGCCCGTGCCCAGCGGGACGAGGGCCATCATGGTCCCGCTCCCCGCGAGCTCCTCGGCCACGCAACGGACCGTGCCGTCCCCGCCGGCCGCGATCACCAGGTCCACCCCGGCGGCGAGCGCCTCGCGCGCCTGGCCGTGCCCGGGATCATCCGCGGTGGTCTCGATCACGAGGGGTTCCTCCCAGCCGTCCTCGGCGGAGATGCGCCGGACGGCGCTCTCGACGTCGACGGTGGTGGCCTTGATGGGATTGACGATGAGCGCGGCGCGACGGCCGCCCGATCCCGCGTCCGTGACGGTGTCGGGGGCCGCTTCGGTTGTAGCGTCGGTGGGCATGGTGTCCTTCGTGCGGGGTGTCAACGGATGGCTCCGTCGAGCTTATCCCGGCGGTCCCAGGCGCTGAGGGTAATCTTTGGGACGTGAACTTTCCCCAGCGATACGTGGCCCTCGGCGATTCCTTCACCGAAGGGGTGGGTGACTGGGATCCGGCGTCCCCCAACGGTGTGCGCGGCTGGGCCGACCGCGTCGCCGAGCAGCTCGTCCTCGCGGACCCCTCCTGGGGCTATGCGAACCTCGCGATCCGCGGGAAGAAGATGCGCCAGATCCTCGACGAGCAGATCGACGCCGCCCTCGTGCTGCAGCCGACCCTCGTCACCGTCTACGCGGGTGCCAACGACATCCTGCGGCCGCGTATCGACATCGACGCCCTCATGAAGCACTACGACGACGGCATCGGGCGGCTCCGCGAGGCGGGCGCCGCCGTGGTGCTCTTCACCGGCTTCGATGCAGCCGGTTCCGCCGTCTTCGGGAAGACCCGCGGACGCACCGCCGTCTACAACGAGTGGGTCCGCGAGATCGCGGACAAGCGCGGGGCCACGATCGTCGACTACTGGCGACTGCGCGAGTTCCAGGACTGGGGCTACTGGGACGTGGACCGGATGCACATGTCCACGGCAGGGCACACGCTCATGGCCGCGCGGGTGCTGGAGGCCCTGAAGGAATCCCACCGGATCGACCTGCCCGAGCTCGAGGCCAGGCCCGTCCTCAGGCGGACCGAGCAGCTGCGGGCCGATGCCCAGTGGGCGCGGGAGTACCTGAAGCCGTGGGTGGGACGACGGCTGCGCGGCGTCTCGTCGGGTGACGAGCTGACCGCGAAGTACCCGACACCGGTCCACCCGCGCGGGGCCTCGGTCACCGCCTGAGGCTTCCGACGACGTCGGGCCGCAGTCCGCTCCCCCATGGGGACCTCGCCGGCCTCCCGGTCCGGGGCCTCGGGGGGCCGTGTGTCGGCGCATGTGACGGGCGATCCATGGGAACGACGACGTCCTCGCGCATGATGGTGGCATGACGCATTCCACGCGGGAGGACGCATGATCCTGCCGGGTACCCGGGACCCCCGCCTGGTGACGATCAGGCGGGGTGGCTCGCTGACGGACGCGGACCACCGGGCGCTCGCCCTGTGGTCCGCGGACTGCGCCGAGCACGTCCTGTCTTCCTTCGAGCAGGTCCGGCCCGCCGATGCCCGGCCGCGCCGGGCGATCGACGCAGCCCGGGCGTGGGCGCGCGGCGAGCTCGCGATGATGAGCTGCAGGGCATCGGGCGGGCACGCCATGGGTGCAGCACGGCCGCTCCGGGGCGCCCCTCGGTTCGCCGCCTATGCCGCGGGGCAGGCCGCGTGCGTCGCCCATGTCCCCGAGCACGACCTGGGTGCCGCGGCCTACGCCATCCAGGCCGCCCGGGCCGCAGCTCCGGGCGGACGGCACCACGAAGCGGGCAGGGCCGAACGCGACTGGCAGCGTGCCCGGTTGCCCCAGCACCTCGAGGACCTCGTCCTCGAGGACCAGCGGCGGCGCAACGACATCTGCTGGAACGTGTTCGATGACTGACGGGGGTGCCGGTGCGACCGTGCCTCCGGTGGTGCTGCAGTACCCGCTCCTGGGGCACTTCCGCGCCCGGAACAGCCCGGCACGGCGGGTGCCGAGCCACGGGACGCACCTGATGGGCACCACCTACGCCATCGACCTCGTCCCCGTGGACGCCCGGGGCCGCGTAGCGGCCAGGACCTGGCGAACCCTCGTCGCCTCGGAGTCGGCCGAGGGGTTCGTCGGCTTCGGGGCCCCGGTCCTTGCACCGCATCCCGGCATCGTCGTCACGGCGCACGACGGCGAGGAGGACCACCTGGCGCGGAGGTCGCAGCTGGCACTGCTGCCCTACATGGCGGGCCAGGCGCGCCGACTGCAGGACGGGCCGGGCGCGATCGCGGGGAATCACGTGGTCATCGCGATCGACCGGGACGGACCGTTCGTACTGATCGCCCATCTCCGCAGGGGCTCGCTCCAGGTCCGTGTGGGGGAGCGCGTTGCTGCGGGCCAACCCATCGGCGGATGCGGGAACTCCGGCAACAGCACCCAGCCCCATGTCCACCTCCAGGTCACGGACAGCACCGATTGGGTCACCGCACGGGGCCTGCCCCTGGCCTTCCGGACCCCCGCGGGCTCCGAGGTTCCGGCGGAGTCGCAGATCATCCACCGGTGACGGGCAGCCCCTCGCCCCGGGAAGCACAGACGATGCCTCGGACATCCCGGACCGCAGGGCGGCTCGCATCGAGGGCGTCGACCTCCCTGGGAAGCAGCACCCGGCGGGCTCCCGCACACCGGCCCGGCACCGGCCCGGGCGCTGCGGCGCCCGGGAACCGGTGTGCCAGAATGGGCCCATGGCGGCGCAGTGGCTTGACCCCGACGAGCGGCGGGCATGGCTGGCACTGTATGCCCTGACGTCACTGGTCCCCGCGAGCCTCGACGCGCACCTGTTCCGCGAGGCGCGCATCACCCTGTTCGACTACCACGTCCTCGCGATGCTCTCCGAGTCGCAGGGCCGGCGCCTGCCCATGAGCGAGCTCGCGGCACGCTCGACGGCGTCGCTCTCGCGCCTGAGCCACGTGGTGAAGAAACTCGAGGGACGCGGCTGGGTCTCCCGGCTCCCGTCGGACTCCGACGGCCGCGTGACCACGGCAGCCCTGACTCCTGCCGGCTTCGACATGCTGACCGGGCTCGCGGTGTCGCACGTGGCGCAGGTGCGGGCCACGGTCTTCGACCCGCTCGACGCGCAGGACGTCGCCGACCTCGAGCGGGTGGGGCGCAAGATCCTCCGCGGCATGGACAGCGCGCACTGGACTCTGTCCGACGGCGAGGCGGCCGGCGAGGACGTGGCCGAGTCCGCCGCCCGTGCACCCGAACAGGACGAAGCGGCATCCTCCAAGCAGCACACCTACAGCACCGGGCACTGACCCGGGCAGGACAGGACGGCAGATGGGTCGGCACGGACAGTTCGGGCATCAACCGCGCGTTCTCGCGATCGTCCTGGCGGGCGGTGCGGGAGGCCGGCTCGGTGCCCTCACCGAGCACAGGGCCAAGCCGGCCATGCCCCTGGGCGGCAGCTACAGGTTGATCGACATCGCCCTGTCCAACCTGCAGCACAGCAGGATCTCCGATGTGTGGATCATGGAGCAGTACCAGCCGAAGACCATCAACGACCACCTCCGCAACGGCCGCCCGTGGGACCTCGACCGCACGCGCGGGGGCCTGCTGGTGCTGCCACCCTTCAGCGGCAACGAGGGCGAGGGCTTCGCCGACGGGAACGCGGACGGCCTGCTCCGCCAGGCGTCGTTCATCAAGGATTTCGGGCCGGACCTGGTCCTGGTGCTGAGCTCCGACCACCTGTACCGCTTGGACTTCCGCGACGTCGTCGACACCCATCTCGCCACGGACGCCGACCTCACCATGGTCACGGTCGACTTCGACGGGGACGCATCCCATCACGGGGTGGCGACCGTGGGCGACGACGGCCGGGTCACCGACTTCGCCTACAAGCCCGAGGACCCGCCCACGAGCATCGTCGCCGCGGAGATCTTCCTCTACACGGCCGATGCGCTGCTCGACACGCTCGAACGGCTGCAGGACACCGAGGACGGACTCGGCGACTACGGGCACCACCTGGTACCGCGCCTCGTGGAGAAGGGAACCGTGGTGGAGCACCGGCTCGAAGGGTACTGGCGCGACCTCGGCACGCCGGTGAACTACCTCCGCGCCCACCTCGACCTCCTGGCCGGCACGGGGTTCGACCTCGCAGATCCGCAGTGGCCCATCCTCACCGAGCCCCCGCAACTGAACCCGGGGTTCATCGGCGACGGCGCCGTCGTGGCCGATGCGCTCATCGCACCCGGAGCCACGGTGCGCGGCACCGTCCGCAGGAGCGTCGTCGGCTCCGGGACCACGGTCGAGGCCGGTGCCGTGGTCGAGGACTCGGTGTTGCTGAACCGGGTGCGGGTCACCTCCGGAGCCGTGGTCCGGCACGCGATCGTCGACTCGGACGCCGTCGTGTCCCGAGCGTGCGAAGGTGCGGGACCGGACGACCCCGCCGTCGTCGACCGGGACGGCGGGATGGGCGACTGACCCGTTTTGGCCAGGCCTGATCCTGCCGGTAGTATGGTAGGGCGTTTGGCTGTGGCCGACGCCGCCCCTTCTCCGGACGGGACGGAGTCTGCCCTGCTACCCGCGACTACCTGGAATTCCAGGCTGCATCGGCCGTGAGGCCGTGCTGCCTGATCTTCACCGTCTTCCCCGCGGCGAGGCGCTTCGGCAGGTTCTCACCCTGCCAGGCCAACCTCCGGAAAGCTGCAGTAATAACGGTGTCATTACTGGTGGCGGGACGCCCAACAAGTGATTCCGTCACGTTCATCTAATCTGGAGGAGAGTTATGGCAGCCCACTGCCAAGTGACCGGAGCCGAGCCCGGCTTTGGACACAGCATTTCGCACTCGCACCGCCGCAACAAGCGCCGGTTCGACCCCAACATTCAGAAGAAGCGCTACTACGTGCCTTCCCTGCGCCGCAACGTGACGCTGCAGGTCTCTGCCCGCGGCATCAAGACGATCGACGTCCGCGGCATCGACGCTGTCGTCGCGTCGATCCTCGCGAGGGGAGTGAAGCTCTAATGGCAAAGGACAAGGACGTACGTCCGATCATCAAGCTGAAGTCCACCGCAGGCACGGGCTACACCTATGTGACGCGCAAGAACCGTCGTAACGATCCGGACCGCATGGTCCTGATGAAGTACGACCCCAAGATCCGCAAGCACGTCGAATTCCGAGAGGAGCGCTAAACCATGGCCAAGAAGTCAAAGATTGCTCGCAACGAGCAGCGCAAGGTCATCGTCGAGCGCTACGCGGCCAAGCGCCTCGAGCTCAAGAAGACCCTCGTCGACGAGAACGCGACCGACGAAGCACGCGAAGCGGCACGCCTCGGCTTGCAGAAGCTTCCCCGCAACGCCTCGCCGGTGCGCCTGCGCAACCGCGACCAGATCGACGGGCGCCCCCGTGGCACCCTCCAGAAGTTCGGCATCTCGCGTGTCCGCTTCCGTGACATGGCACACCGGGGCGAGCTGCCCGGCGTGACGAAGTCGAGCTGGTAACAGCCTCCGGCGCTCAGCGCCTTCTGCACGGCACGTCGGAAGCCGGCAACCCTCGGGTTGCCGGCTTCTGCGTTCTCCGGTGGTCGCACGGACCCCGAAGAGGCCGAAACGGGCCCGAAATTGCCGTGTTCGGGCCGAAAAGCCGCGTAAACACGCGGAACACGGCACGCAAGCTGATAGGTTTCCGAACAGAGGCTTTTCGAATACCGCGGAAAGCTCGTTCCGAAGAGTACGTCCAGGAGGACCTAAATTGGCTAAGAACCGTAGTGAACTTGTCTCCGAGGTAGCAGCGAAGGCTGACACCAGCCAGGCCGCAGTCAACAGCGTCCTCGACGCGCTGTTCGACGTCTTCGCCGAGTCCATCGCCAAGGATGAGAAGATCACCATCCCCGGCTGGCTCGCCGTCGAGCGAACGAGCCGCGCAGCGCGCACCGGCCGCAACCCCCAGACCGGCGAGACCATCCAGATCGCAGCCGGTCACAGCGTCAAGCTGACCGCCGGATCGAAGCTGAAGGCGTCCGCCAAGTAGTCCGCGGATCATCGGAGGGCCGCTGCCGGGAAGGCAGCGGCCCTCCGTCGTCCATGTGCCCATGCCTCGTCCGGAGGGCCGGACACGCGGAGATTGGCCCTATTTCTACTGCGGGTAGAGAATGGTGTATGTGTCGACCACTGCGAAGTACCCGCGCGAGACGCGTGCCGGCGTCTCCTCCGAGCGCGCGATCGGCCCCACCTGGCTGATCCTCGCCGGCGTCGCCGTCCTCGCCGCCCTCGTGGTGGCCCTGTTCTTCTCGGGAGCCGCGGCAGCCCGCCAGCTCGGGGATCCCGGCGCCCTGACCCGGTGGGGCCTGCCCGTGGCGAAGGTGCTCAACAACACCGCAGCGGCCGCCACCATCGGCGCCCTGGTCTTCGCCGTCGTCATGCTGCCACGGCAGGTCGGCACCGGGGGGCGCAAGCCCCGCGACGGCGCCGCCGAGCACCCGGCCTTCACCCGCGTGATGCTCCTCGCCTCCGTCTCCGCGGTCGTCTGGACGCTCGGTGCGCTCGGTGTCATGGTCTTCACCTATTCCGACGCCGCAGGGCTCCCGCTCAGCACCGACCCCGCCTACACGCAGGGGCTCGCCGCCTTCCTCACCGACTTCTCCACGGGGCGCGCCTGGCTCGTGACGTCGATCGTCTCCGCGGTCCTGGCCACCGTCCTGTTCGGGGTGCGCTCGCAGACCGGACTGGCGCTGGCCATGGTGCTCGCCCTCCTGAACCTGCTGCCCATGGCACTGATCGGCCACTCCGCGAGCGGCGACGACCACAATGCGGCGGTCAATTCGATCGCTCTCCACCTGGTGGGGGTCTGCCTGTGGGTGGGCGGCATCGTCTCCCTCGCCGTCGTCAGCGGCACGCTGGGCGATCAGGCGCTGGCGGTCCTCAAGCGCTTCTCGGCCCTGGCCGGCTTCGCCTTCCTGCTCGTGGTGGCCTCCGGCGTGGTGAACGCCAGCCTCCGGATCACGGACCTGGCGCAGCTCAGCTCGCAGTGGGGCCTGCTCGTCACGTTCAAGACCATCGCGACGCTGCTGCTGGGCGGGATCGGCTGGATGCACCGGCAGTGGATCATCCCGCAGCTCCAGGCCCCGGCGGGCACCGCCGCATCGAAACTCTCCGCCCGCCGCGTGCTGTGGCAGCTCATCACCGTGGAACTCGTGATCATGGCCGCGGTCTCCGGCGTGGCCGGCGCGCTGGGCCGCACGGCGCCGCCGCGCGCCGAGGAGCTGCCGACGGAGGCAGGACCGGCCCGGATCCTGACCGGCTACGACCTCCCGCCGGAGCCCACCGCGGCCCGCTGGCTCACCGAATGGCGGCCGGACTGGCTCTGGATCACCGTCGCCGTGACCCTCGGCACCGCCTACCTCCTCGGCATGGTGAAGCTGCACCGCCGCGGCGACTCGTGGTCCCCGCTGAAGCTCATCTGCTGGCTCGTGGGTCTGGCGCTGCTGACCTACTTCACCTCCGGCGCCCCCGCCATCTACGGCATGGTGCTGTTCAGCGCCCACATGATCGACCACATGGCCCTGACCATGGTGGTGCCGCTGTTCCTCGTCCTCGGCGCACCCGTCACCCTGGCACTCAAGGCGCTCGGCGCACGGCGCGACGGAACACGTGGCATCCGCGAGTGGATCCTCGTGATCGTGCACTCCCGGCCATCCAGGATCATCACGCACCCGCTCTTCGCGGCCGGCAACTTCGTGGCCTCCATCATCGTGTTCTACTACTCACCGCTGTTCGGGTTCGCCCTGCGCGAGCACGTGGGCCACGAGCTCATGATCACGCACTTCCTCCTCACCGGGTACGTCTTCGTGCTCTCGATGATCGGCACGGACCCCGTACCACTGCGCGCGCCCTACCCGCTGCGCATCCTGCTCCTGTTCGCGACCATGGCCTTCCACGCCTTCTTCGGTGTGACGCTCATGGGGTCCACGTCGCTGCTCGAGGCGTCCTGGTTCGGCAACATGGGACGCGAATGGGGCGCCTCCGCCCTGGCGGACCAGCAGGTGGGCGGCGCCGTCACCTGGGGCGTCGGCGAGCTGCCCACGCTCCTGCTCGCCATCGGTGTGGCCGTCATGTGGTCTCGCTCGGACGCCCGGGAGACGAAGCGCAAGGACCGCGCGGCGGACAGGAATAACGACGCCGACCTCACGGCTTACAACAGCATGTTCGCCGACCTCGCTGCGCGCGACCCACGCCGTCCCGCGCAGCAGTCCCCGGCGCGAGCCACCACGACCGCAGGAGACCCTGCAGGGGAGACCGAATGACCGAGACCACCGTGCGCACCGGCTACCGCGTGCGCGGTTCAGCCCTGACCGGCCGCAACTGGCTCAACACCGGCGGCAGGCAGCTGCAGCTCGAGGACCTGCGCGGGAAGATCGTCATCCTCGATTTCTGGACCTTCTGCTGCATCAATTGCCTGCACGTCCTCGACGAGCTGCGACCCCTCGAGGAGCAGTACTCGGACGTCCTGGTCACGGTCGGCGTGCACTCCCCGAAGTTCGAGCACGAGGCCGACCCCGTGGCCCTCGCGGCCGCCGTCGAGCGCTACGACATCCACCACCCCGTCCTCGACGACCCCGAGCTCAGCACCTGGCAGGCCTACACGGCGCGTGCCTGGCCCACGCTCGTGGTCATCGATCCCGAGGGCTACATCGTTGCGCACCTCTCCGGTGAGGGCCACGCCACGGGGCTCACGTCGCTCGTCGAGGAACTCGTCGCCGAGCACGAGGCCAAGGGCACGCTGCACCGCGGAGACGGGCCCTACGTCCCGGCCGAGAGCACCGCAGGGGACCTCAAGTTCCCGGGCAAGCTCCTCGCGCTGCCGGCGACGGGCACCTTCCTCGTCGGCGACACCGGACACCACCGGCTCGTGGAGCTCGAGGCGGACCTCGTCACCGTGCGCCGCACCATCGGTTCGGGCACGAAGGGCTTCCGCGACGGCGGCGCCGACGAGGCCGAGTTCAACGAGCCCCAGGGCGTCGCGCTCCTGCCGGCCGGACTGGCCGCCGAGGTGGGGTACGACGTCGTCGTCGCCGACTCCGTGAACCACCGCCTGCGCGGAGTGGACCTCGCCACGGGGGAGGTGCGTACCCTCGCCGGCAACGGCACGCAGCGCCTCCTCGACGCCGGGAACCACACCAAGACCGGACGGCAGGAGAACGCGCACGAGGTGGGCGCCGAGAGCGAGACCCCGCGCCTGACGGAGACCCGGCTCGGCACCGATGCCCTGAACGTGTCACTCTCCTCGCCGTGGGACGTGCTCTACTCCACGGTGCTGGACCGCGTGGTCATCGCCATGGCCGGCACCCATCAGATCTTCACCTACGACCCCCGCAGCCACGCGGTCGAGGTGCTCGCCGGCACGGGCCTCGAGGGACTGCTCGACGGCGACGCCTCGGCGGCCTGGTTCGCCCAGTCCTCCGGCCTCGCCGAGGACGCCAACGGCACCATCTGGGTCGCGGACTCCGAGACGTCCTCCGTGCGGCTCCTGTCCTTCCTCGAGGTCAACGGGCGCAGCCGGGTGCAGGTGCAGACGGCCGTCGGGACCGGTCTCTTCGACTTCGGGTTCCGTGACGGCGACGCCGACCAGGCACGCCTGCAGCACCCGCTCGGTGTCACGGCCCTGCCCGACGGCTCCATCGCCGTCGCCGACACCTACAACGGTGCCGTCCGCCGGTACGACCCGGCCACCCGCCAGGTGTCCACGCTGCTGCGCGGCCTGTCCGAGCCGTCGGACGTCCTGGTGGACATGACGCCCGTGGCCGACGGCGGCGACCCGCTGCTGATCGTCGTCGAGACGAACCGGCACCAGCTCGTCCGCGTCCCGCTGCCCAAGGAGGCCCTCGCCGTCGACGAGGGCGCGTCACAGACCCAGCGGCCGAAGACACCCATGGCCGCGGGGCCCATCGGGCTGACCGTCCGCTTCACCGCGCCCAAGGGCCAGAAGCTCGACGACCGCTGGGGTGATCCCACCCAGCTGAAGATCAGCGCATCCCCGGAGTCCCTGCTCGTGTCCGGCGGCGGCACGTCCACGGGCCTGACCCGGGAGCTCGTCCTGTCCCCGGAGGCGGGCGACGGCGTCCTGCACATCACCGCGCGGGCGGCGTCCTGCGACGGCGAGCCGGGCGGGGAGATCCCCGACCACGCGGCCTGCCACCTGTACCAGCAGGACTGGGGCATCCCGGTGTCCGTGACGGCCGACGGCGACACCGCCCTGACGCTGGACCTGCGCGGCCTCGACTGACGGTCCGGATCCACCCCGGCACGGACTTCGCCGACGGACGGTCGGCAGCATCACGACGAGGAGCGCACCATGACGATCGACGACGGAGCAGCAGCACAGGACCAGGGGACGGCCCTCGTGGTGGGAGCCACCGGCATCGCCGGTTCGGCGCTCGTCGACAGGCTCACCGCGGAGGGGTGGCAGGTCCTGGCGCTGTCCCGCAGGCCCGGTGCCGAGCGCGACAGCGTCCGCTGGCTGTCCGCGGACCTGACATCGGCGGAGGCGCTCGCCGCCGTCCTCGCGCCGGAACACCCGACCCACGTCTTCTTCACCGCCTGGTCCCGCCGGGATACCGAGGAGGAGAACATCGAAGTCAACGCCGGCATGCTGCGCGACCTGCTGCTCGCCCTCCGCGGCAAGGACGTGGCCCACGTGGCCCTCATGACCGGGCTCAAGCACTACCTGGGCCCGTTCGAGGCGTACGCCGCCGGGGAGATGGCGGATACGCCGTTCCACGAGGAGGAACCGCGCCTGCCGGTCCGGAACTTCTACTACGCGCAGGAGGACGAGCTGTTCGCGGCGGCGGGCGAGCAGGGCTTCACATGGTCGGTCCACCGCGCCCACACGGTGATCGGCCACGCGGTGGGCAACGCCATGAACATGGGGCTCACGCTCGCCACGCAGGCCACCCTCTGCCGGGAGGCGGGGGAGCCGTTCGTCTTCCCCGGGTCCGAGACCCAGTGGAACGGGCTGACCGACATGACCGACGCCGGGCTCCTCGCCGAGCACATGCTGTGGGCCGGTACCACGCCCGCCGCCGCCGACGAGGCCTTCAACATCGTCAACGGTGACATGTTCCGGTGGCGCTGGATGTGGCCGCAGCTGGCCGACTACTTCGGCGTCGCCTGGGAGGGGTACGCCGGAGCGCCGCGGCCGCTCGAGCAGACCATGGCAGCACGGGAGGAACAGTGGGCCGGGATCGCACGGCGCCACGGGCTCTCCGAGCCCCGGCTGGACAGGATGGCCTCCTGGTGGCACACCGACGGCGACCTCGGACGGGACATCGAGGTGGTCACCGACATGGGCAAGAGCCGCGTGGCCGGTTTCACCGGATACCGGAGGACCCCGGATGCCTTCTTCACGCTGTTCGACCGCTACCGGGCCGAGCGTCTCATCCCCTGACGCGGCGCGCGGGCCAGGACCTGATCCTGACGCGGGACCGGGCAGTATCGGGGCCCTCGGCCAGCGCGGCGGGGACTAGTAGCGCACCACGGGCGTGACGGTGATGGCGTCACCGGTCACCGTGAGCTCGGCGTCGAACTCGAAGGGGACGGGTTCGGAGACGTTCCGGACGGCGCCGGAGAAGAAGTCCTGGAGCCTCGTGTCGATGCGGGCCGTTCCGCGCAGCGGCCCCAGGAGCCATCCGCCGTCGCCGGGTGGGATGGACGCGGACGGGTACTCCTCGATGGACCAGGAGATGTCGCCGGCCAGCCGCTCGTCGGTCGGATAGGTGAACGGGCAGTTCCTGGGCTGGAAGACGGTCTGCTCCGCGCAGCCGTCCAGGAAGGCATGCAGCTGCTCGTCCACCGCGCGGGTCAGCTCCGGCGTGGCTTCGGTGGCGAGGGCCAGGGGTGGCGGTGTCCCGCGTCCGGTCACCGCCGCGTGCTGCTCGGGCGCCGCGAAGTACTTCCCCTGGTACTGCGCGGTGACCGCAGCCGGGTAGAAGGACGCGAGCGCTGTGACACCGCCCGGGAGCCCGACGTCGACGCCGTTCACCACGGCCTGGACGCTGTTCGCCGCCGAGACCTCGATGGTCGGCAGCGCCGTCCGCTCGAACTCCCACACGTCGAACAGTCCCCACTCGGTGCCGGTGCGCTGGAGGGGGAACACGGTGGTGGTCTCGGCGCCGTCGAGCGTGTAGGTCACCGGCACCTCGACGCGGTCGGGCGCTGTCCTGCGTGCCTCGCCGACCGTCGCGTCCTCGAGGGGTGCGCTCGCGCGCCGGAGGGCGTCCCCGTCGAGCAGGGTCGGATCGGAACCCTCGGGCACGGAGGCGTGGAGCAGGCCCAGCGCCTTCCCGCCGTCGCCCTCGCGCAGCGCGTCGAGGTACAGGCCCACCTGGTGTTCGGGGCCGTAGAGCCGCCCGTTGAGGAAGGACACGGTGGCGAGGAACGCGGCCACGACCACCAGGACGCAGAGCAGCCAGGCCGCGATCACCTTCACGACGGGAGTGGTTCGCACCCCTCCACGGTACCGGGTGCGCCCGGTCAGCCCGGCAGGAAGCCCAGCAGCACCCCGGCGACGGCGCACACGAGCCCGACGACGGCGACCACCCGGGTGCCTCCGTACGGCTCCTCCAGGGACCAGCGGGTGGGGTTGCGGGCGTGGTAGAAGATCGTGACGTCCCTGCCGGGTGCGAGGGGCGGCGGCGGGCCCTGGGCCTGCTGCCGCCGCCGGATGCCGCTGGCCCAGAGAGCCTCGACGATCCGGAACCGGTGGTCGTGCCAGCGCAGGTAGGGATGTCCCTCGTGGTCGTACGTGATGGCCTGCGTGCGGGTCCACGAGCCGTAGAGCAGGCGGATGACGAGCGCGGCGAGGAGCAGCCCCACCCCCAGCGCCGTAAGGGCCGCCGAGACGAACTCGATCACGACCATCGGGGCATGTCCTCGGCGGTAGCCGGAATCCGCAGCCTCAGTACCATCTGCGCTTGCGGTGCTTGGTGCCGAAGAGGCCGCGCGCCAGCTCCTTGCCGATCACCCCGGCGGCCTTCAGGGCCAGATCGGCCATCTCGTCCCTGCCCGGGCCGCGCTGGGCGGTGGTCCGGCCGGTACCGTACTCCGCCCCGTACTCCGCGGCACGGTCCTCAGGGCGGGGAGCGGGGACGTCGTCGTACCGTCCGTCCGTGCTGCCGGCGGGACGCCCGGCGGCGCCGGGGTTCTCCTGCCGGTCACGCCTCCGTGCCGGACGGGACGGTACGCCGAGGATCTCCTCCTCGATGCGGCGGGCCTCGGCGTCGCGTTCCTCCCGCGAACGCTCCGCGACCGGTGCGCCGGTGGGGGGAGCGATGTCGGTCCGGCCGCCCAGCTTCTCGAACGCGGAGTGGCTGTCCACGGCCTGGCCGTACCGGGGGAGCAGGGGGGAGGCGGCGACGACGGCGGACACCGTGCCCTCGGGCGCCCTGCCCATGACGGACTCGGGGGAGCGGAGCCGCGTCCACGCAACGGGGGTCGGGGCGCCGTGCTCGTTCATCACGGTGACCACGGCCTCACCGATCCCGGCCGAGGTCAGCACCTCCTCCAGGTCGTAGGCGCTCGTGGGGAAGGTGGAGACGGTGGCGCGGAGGGCCTTGGCGTCGTCGGGCGTGAAGGCGCGCAGCGCGTGCTGGACACGGTTGGCGAGCTGCCCGAGCACCTCGCCGGGCAGGTCCTTCGGGGTCTGGGTGACGAAGAAGATCCCTACGCCCTTGGAACGGATGAGCCGGACGGTGGTCTGGATGGACTCGCGGAAGGCCTTCGAGGAGCCGGTGAAGAGCAGGTGCGCCTCGTCGAGGAAGAACACGAGCCGGGGTTTGTCGGCGTCGCCGATCTCGGGCAGCTCGGCGAACAGGTCGGCCAGCAGCCACATCAGGAATGTCGAGAACAGCCGCGGCTTCTGCTGCAGGGCGACGAGTTCCAGCGCCGTGATGACACCGCGGCCGTCCGGTGCGGTGCGGAGGAGGTCTGCGGTGTCGAACTCGGGCTCGCCGAAAAAGGCGTCCATGCCCTGCGCCTCGAGCGTGACGAGTCCGCGCAGGATGACACCGGCCGTCGCCCTGGACAGACCTCCGAGCGAGTCGAGGGCCTCCTTGCCCTCGTCCGAGGTCAGGAAGCCGATGACGGCGCGGAGGTCGGCGAGGTCGTAGAGCTCCAGCCCGTTCCTGTCCGCGTAGTGGAACACGAGCTGCAGGCTCGATTCCTGGGTCTCGTTGAGGTCCAGGACGCGGCTGAGTAGGAGGGGGCCGAAGGACGAGATGGTGGCGCGGACGGGGATCCCGCCACCGCCGAGGGTGAGGAACTCCACGGGGAAACCGGTGGGTGTCCACTCCTGGCCGACGCTCGCGGTCCGCTTCGTCAGTCGGTCGGAGGCTGTCCCCGGCATGGTGAGGCCCGTGAGGTCGCCCTTGATGTCCGACAGGAAGACGGGCACTCCATGGGCCGACAACTGCTCCGCCATGACCTGCAGGGTCACGGTCTTGCCGGTGCCCGTGGCTCCGGCGATCAGACCGTGGCGGTTCATCATCGCGAGGGGCAGGCGCACCTGCGCGTCGGCGTGCAGTGCGCCGTCCACGAGGGCCGCCCCGAGATGCAGGGTCGGTCCCTCGAAGACGTAACCGGAGGTGATGTCGGCGACCTGCGCGCCGCCGTCGTGTTCGACCATAGGGTCAGACTACACAGCAGGACCGGCACCTGAACCGGTGCCGGTCCTGCTGGTGGGGCTGCCCAGAAGGGGCGGCCGGACGGGCCGGATCAGCCTGCCGCGTGCTTGCCGCCCGCGGCTGTCGCACCCCCGGAACGGCCGGCCCCGGCGTCGACGGTGGCGTTCCCGGAGGCCGACGTCCCGTTGCCGGAGGTGCCGTTGCTGCCGAAGGCACGGCCGCCGTCGCGGTCGGCCTGCTGGGCGGTGGTGATCTCCTCCGCACGGTCCTCCGCCGCCTCGCGCGTCAGCTGGGCCCCGGCCTCCGCGTCCCGCGTGAGGTTCTCGCCGCTCTCGGCGTCGAACAGGTGGAGCTTCCGGGTGTCCAGCCAGATCTCCGCCTCCCGCCCGCCGCGGATGCGGCTCGCGGCGTCCAGGGTGACCACGACCTGCGGGCGCAGCTCGTCGGCATCCATGTCGCGGGCGAGACTGTTGAGCAGCTCCCTCATCTCGGGTGCCGGGTCGAAGTTGATGTACCCGTACTGCTCGTTGCCCAGCCACTCGGTGTGCGTCAGTGTGGCCATGAACGTCGAGCCGTGCGAGCGCTTGCTGTCCTCCACGAGCTTGGCGTCCTCGAAGAACTCCGGACGGACGCCCACCAGGACCACCCTCTTGCCGGCCGCCTTGCGGGCCTTGTCCTCCGGGATGCTGATGTCCCCGAGCGCGGTCCTGAGGGTGGTGCCCTCGAGGGTCGCCGGCAGGAAGTTCATCGACGGCGAGCCGATGAAGCCGGCGACGAAGAGGTTCACGGGCTGCTCGTACAGCTCCCGCGGAGAGGCGATCTGCTGCAGCTCGCCCTTCTTGAGCACGGCCACGCGGTCGCCGAGGGTCATGGCCTCGGTCTGGTCGTGCGTCACGTAGACGGAGGTGACGCCGAGGCGCCGCTGCATCTGGGAGATCTCGGACCGCATCTGCCCGCGCAGCTTCGCGTCCAGGTTGGACAGGGGCTCGTCGAAGAGGAACGCGTCCGCCTGACGGACGATGGCCCGACCCATCGCGACGCGCTGCCGCTGGCCGCCGGAGAGGTTCGCGGGCTTGCGCTGCAGGTGGTCGGTGAGCTCGAGGGTCGCCGCGGCCTCGGTGACGAGCTTGTTCACCTGGTCCTCCGAGTGCTTGCCCTTAGCCAGGCGCAGGGGGAACGCGATGTTCTCGTACACCGTGAGGTGCGGGTACAGGGCGTAGTTCTGGAACACCATCGCCAGGTTGCGGTCCCGGGGCGCCTTGTCGTTGACCCGCTGGCCGTCGATGAGCAGGTCGCCGTCCGTGATGTCCTCGAGGCCCACGATCATGCGCAGCAGCGTGGACTTCCCGCAGCCCGAGGGGCCGACGAGGATGATGAACTCCCCGTCCGCGATGTCGATGCTGATGTCATTGACGGCGGGGAAGCCGTCGCCGTACTTCTTGACCAGGTGGTTGAGGGTGATTGAAGCCATGGTGCGATTCCTTTTCTTGAGCGCGCCGGGAAGGGCCGTCAGCCCTTGACGGCGCCCGAGGTCAGGCCGGAGACGATCTGGCGTTGGAAGAGGAGGACGAGGAGGACCACCGGGATCGTGACGATGATCGCGGCCGCCGAGATGGCTCCGGTCGGGGACTCGAACTGCGAGGCCCCGGTGAAGAACGCCAGCGCGGCGGGCACGGGGCGCGCCGCTTCGGTGGACGTCAGCGAGATGCCGTACACGAAGTCGTTCCACGCGATGAAGAACGCGATGATCGCCGTCGTGAACACCCCCGGCAGGGCGAGCGGGACGATGGCCTTGCGGAACGCCTGCCACGTCGTCGCGCCGTCCACCTGGGCCGCCTGCTCCAGTTCCCAGGGGATCTGCCGGAAGAACGCGGCGAGGGTCCAGATGGAGATGGGGAGCGTGAGCGACAGGTACGGGATGATGAGCCCCAGCCACGTGTCGTACAGGCCGATGGTGCGCCACAGGTTGAACAGCGGGGTCACGATCGAGATGACGGGGAAGATCGACACGGCCAGCGCCGTGGTCAGGATGAGTTTCTTGCCGGGGAAGTCCAGGCGGGCGATCGCGTAGGCGCACAGCGTCGCGAGGACCACGGCGATGAACGTCGCGATGAGCGAGATGCCGATGGAGTTGCGCAGGGCCGAGAGGAACAGTCCCTGGGCGTCGCCCACGAGGATCTGCTCGTAGTTGCTCGTGGTGGCCGTGCCCGACGAGGGGAGGAACTTGCCGCTCGTCAGGTCGCTCGGGGACTTGAAGGACGTGGCGAGGATCGAGGCCACCGGGAAGAGCGCGTAGACGAGGACGAGGATGGTGGCGATCGCCCAGAGGACCTTGTTCCTGGTGCTGGTGTTCGTCATCACTTTCCTCCCTGCGTTCCGGCGAGATCGACCTTGAACAGCTTGATCGCCACGAAGCAGATCAGCAGGACGCAGAGGAACAGGAGCACGGACACGGCCGAGCCGAGTCCGATCTCCAGTCTGCTGATGGACTGCCGGTAGGCGAGCAGCGAGAGCACTTCCGTGCCGTAGGCACCGTTGGTCATGATGAACACGTTGTCGAAGATGCGGAAGGCGTCGAGGGCCCTGAACAGGACGGCGACCATGATCGCGGCCTTCATGTTGGGGATGATGACCTTGCGCATCTGCTCCCACCAGGTGGCGCCGTCGACCTTCGCCGCCTCGCTGAGCTCGTCCGGAACCTGTGCGAGGCCGGCGAGGAGGAGCAGCGAGATGAACGGCGTGGTCTTCCAGATCTCGGAGGCCATGATGACGAACAGGGCCGTGGGGCCCTGGGCGAACCAGTTGAGGTTCTCGTCGATGCCCGGCAGCCAGGCGAACCAGCTGTTCACGTAGCCCGAGTTGATGTCGAAGGCGTAGAACCAGGCGAACGCGGAGACCACCGTGATGATGCCGTACGGCACGAGGATCGCGGTGCGCAGCAACCCCCGGACCGATTTGAGCGCCTTGTGCATCACGAGCGCGAGGGCGAACCCGAGCACGAGCTCCACGAGGACGGTGACGACGGTGATGAAGACCGTCGTCCACAGCCCTGACCACCAGACCGGATCCGACAGGATCACGAGGTAGTTCTCGAGGCCGATGAACGCCCGCTCGTCGGGCGCCGTCAGCCGGAAGCGGAACAGCGACTCGTAGATGGCCTGCAGGATCGGGTACAGCGTGACGAGCAGCATGATGATGAACGCCGGGCCGGCGAGGATCCAGCCGAGCCGCCGCTCCGCACGGGTGCGGTCGCTGTACTGCTTCGGTGCCCTGCCGGTCTTGGTGCGGTTGCCGTTGCCGCTGCCTGCCTCGAGGCGCGGGCCGGCTTCGGCGGGTGACGCCGTCGTCGTCTTCGCTGGGATGGCGGAGGTCACAGGAGTTGCTCCCCTCTGAGGACCGATGTGATGAAGTCGCTCGACGACGCGGGCGTGCTGTCCGGGTCGACGGCGGCGGGTGGCGCCCAGCGCTGCTGGATACCGGTGGAGACCTCGTTGTAGAACGGGGTCTGCGGACGGGGAGCCGCGACCTGGAGGGAGTCCCTGATGGTCTCGGCCATGGGGAAGGACTCCTCGATCCGGGGGTCCTCGTAGGCCTCGGTGTTCGCCGGCGGGTTGCCGTTGGTCACGAAGTACTCCGACTGGTTCTCGACCGAGACGATGCACTCGATCGCCTCGTAGGCGAGCTCGGGATTGTCGCTCGCCGCTCCCACGCCGAGATTGATGCCCCCGAGCGGCGGGGCCGCCTCCTGGTCCTCCGACATCCTCGGGTAGATGCCCCAGCCGATGTCGTCGAGGACCGCCTGGTCGAGGGTGCCCGCCTCGACGGCGGCGACGGTGGCGGGGTAGACGAACGGCCAGTTCACCATGAAGGATCCGGTGTCCCCCTGGAAGGCGATGAGGGAGGCGTTCTCGTCCTGCGTGGGGAGCCCCGGGCCTCCGAGGCCGTCCTTGCCGATCGTGGAGATGACCTCCGCTGCGGCGATGCCGGCGTCGGTGTCCAGTCCGAGTTCGACGGTGTCCGCCGTGGCCTCGGGGTCCACGATGATCGACCCGCCGGCGGATTCGATGAGGGCGTTGAGCCAGACCGTCATCGATTCGGCCTGGGCGCCCTGCACCCCGAGGGTCTTCTCCTGGGTGCGGGCCGCCTCCATGACCTGCTCCCAGGTCACGGGATTCGTCGTGTCGATCCCGGCCGCCTGCGCCACGGATTTCCGGTACCAGAGGATCTGCGTGTTCGCCCAGAACGGGACGGTGACGAGCTCGTCCTTCCAGGTGGCCCCGGCGATGGCGCCCTCGACGACGTTCTCCGTGGTGGCCTTGGCGACGTCCTCGGGCACCGGTGCCAGGAAGCCGGGTTCGGCGAGTTCGGGGATGAAGGGCGGATCGAGGCTCATGATGTCGAGCGAGGTGTCGCTCGCAGCCAGGCGGCGTGCGAGCTGTTCACGCTGCGAGGCGGCGTCGTTCGGGAGGAGCGAGGTCTCGATGCTGTAGCGTCCGCCGGACTCCTCGCTGCACTTCTCGGCGATGGCCGCCTGGCCGCCGGCGTCCGGGTTGATGTACCAGGTGAGGGTGTTGTCCGCCTCCGCGGGGCCGCAGCCGCTCATGACCAGCGTTCCCATGACGAGGCCCGCCAGGACGGTGCCTCTCGGACGGGTTCTCACGGGGGTGCGTGTTCGTCGACTACTGGGCATTCGTACCGAGCCTCCACATCTTTGTAGACAACCCGGCTGACGCCCCGGTCGGGCCGTCAGCCTGAGCGACCTTGCTTTTTCGACCCTATGCCTTGGCGCGGTAAATCGCTAGACAGGCTGCTTACGATCCCGCAACGCGCGGACGCGTGCCGGCAGGACGTCAGGAGACGGCGGAATTGTCCAGGGCGAACGGGGGGCGTTCGACGTCGCCGGTCACGGCCTCCGCAGGATCGGAGCCGAGCTCCACGATCCGGTTGTCCGCGTCCACGTGCACGACGACGGGCGTGAACGCGCGCGCTTCCTCGGTGGTCAGCTGCGCGTAGGTGATGAGGATGACGAGGTCGCCGCGCTGCACGAGATGCGCGGCGGCGCCGTTGATGCCGATGACACCGGAGCCGCGCTCGCCGGCGATGGTGTAGGTCTCGAGCCGGGCGCCGTTGGTGATGTCCACGATCGAGACGAGCTCGCCGGGCAGGATGTCCGCGGCCTCGAGCAGATCGAGGTCGACGGTCACGGAACCGACGTAGTGGAGGTCGGCGTGGGTGACCGTGGCGCGGTGGATCTTCGACTTGAACATTGTGCGATTCATCGCCTCAAGAATACTGCCGATTCCGCGCCCGGAGCCGGGAGGGGAAGGTGTCCTTGGGCACACCGCATGGTCCTCCCCGAGGGGAGCAAGAGCGGGCGACGGGAATCGAACCCGCGTATCGAGCTTGGGAAGCTAGCGCTCTACCATTGAGCTACGCCCGCACGGTGCTTGAACCGCTCCATCACCTTACAACAGTTCTTCCGGCTTCCCGGGATCCGCACTGCTGCTCCGTGCCGGACCGGCGTCACGCAGGCTGGTGCCGGTGCCGGTGCCGGTGCCCGTGCCCGTGCCCGTGCCCGTGCCCGTGCCCGCGCCGTCGTCCGTCCCCGCCGCCCGCGCGCGGTCGATCAGTTCCCGCCACGGATCCCCGAGGCGGCTCTCGGGGAGGTCGACCTCCGTGTAGCCGATCGCGATCCGGTAGGTGAAGCGGTCCCGCGCCGGCCCCGGACCCCGCGGGCCGGCGCCCCCACCCGCCGCACTGCCGTCGGACGGCGCTCCGCCTGCTCCCTCGTCCGCCGCGGCCTCCGCGAGCGGGAGCCAGCGCTGCTCGGCCTCCGTCCGGCTGACCTCGAGGCTCCAGGTCCGGGTGAGGCCGCCGAAGCCGCCCGAACGGGTGATCTCGATCCTCACGGGAGCACGCCGACCTGCACCCAGGCCTCGGCCACCGCGCCGGCTTCGCGGCTGTCGGTCCCGAAGCGCTTCTCGGCCGCCTCGTTCGTCGCTGCGGCGAACGTGCGGAAATCGCACTGCGGCGGGATGCCCCCGCCGAGGACGGCGTCGAACCAGATGCGGCCCGCCCCCTCCCACGCCGGGCCGCCGAGGGTGGTGGCCGCGAGGTAGAAGGCGTGATTGGGGATACCGGAGTTGATGTGGACGCCGCCGTTGTCCGCGGCCGTCTCCACGTAGTCCGCCATGGTGGCCGGTTGGGGGTCCCTGCCGAGGATGTCGTCGTCGTAGGCCGTGCCGGGAGCCTTCAGCGAGCGCAGGGCGGTGCCCTCCACCGCCGTCGTGAAGATGCCGGCCCCCACGAGCCAGGAGGCGTCCGCGGCGTCCTGGCCGAGTTCGCGCTGCTCCACGAGGACGCCGAAGACGTCCGACAGCGACTCGTTGAGGGCCCCCGACTGGCCCTGGTACTCGAGGTTGGAGGAGTACTGCGTGAAACCGTGGGTGAGTTCGTGGCTGATCACGGTGAGGGAGGCGGTGAAGCGTCCGAAGATCTCGCCGTCGCCGTCGCCGAAGACCATGCGCTCGCCGTCCCAGAAGGCGTTGTCGTAGTTCGAGCCGTAGTGCACGGTCGCCTCGAGGGGCTTGCCCGCGCCGTCGATCGACGACCACCCGTACTCCTCGCTGAAGAGCCGGTAGGTGGCACCGAGGCCGTCGTACGCCTCGTCCGCGGCGGCGTCACCCGTGGCGGGGGCTCCCTCGCCCCGCACGAGGTTCCCCGGGAGCTCCTCACGGCTGCCGGCGTCGTACACGCGGCGGGTCAGGGTGCCGACGACGGCAGAGCCGCGGCGCACCGGCGCACCGAGTGCCTCCGCGCGGATCTGCAGGAGGGGATCGAGCTCCAGCAGCGCGTGCCGGGCGGCGTCCGAGGCGACGGACAGCCGCGGATCCCGGAGGGCGGCGAGGCGGGTGAGCAGGTGCGGCGGGACGATGCTGCAGCGGATGTGCATGAGGGCCTCCTTCGGCTGGTCCCAAGGTAGACCCGCCGGCCGACACTCTGCCGTTCGGGCGGCCGATCATCGCCCCACGTAGGCTTGCCGCATGAGCGTGGAGCGGAACACCCGCAGGCTGGAACAGGGCATCGAGCGGGACTTCTCGGACAGGATGAGCTACGGCTCGTACCTGGACCTGGACAGGCTGCTCGACGCGCAGCACCCGGTGAGCTCGCCGGAACACCACGACGAGATGCTCTTCATCATCCAGCACCAGACCTCCGAGCTGTGGCTGAAGCTCGTGCTGCACGAGCTGCGCGCCGTCCGCCTGCACCTGCGCGCGGACGACCTCCGGGCCGCGATGAAGGGGATCGCCCGGATCAAGCACATCCAGCGCTCGCTGACGGAGCAGTGGTCCGTGCTGGCCACCCTCACGCCGTCCGAGTACGCGGAGTTCCGCGGTGACCTCGGTTCCGCGAGCGGTTTCCAGTCCTACCAGTACCGGGCCGTGGAGTTCCTGCTCGGCAACAAGAACGCGGCCATGATCGAGGTGTTCGACGCCGATCCGGTGGCGCGGGCGCTGCTCACCGAACTCCTGGGGCAGAGCAGCGTGTACGACGAGTTCATCGCCCTGCTGGCGAGGCGCGGCTATGCCGTGCCGGCGGACCTCCTCGGGCGCGATGTCGGCGTGGCCCACGAGTTCACGCCCGCGCTGGTCGCCGTGTACAAGCAGGTGTACGAGGACGCCGCGGGGAACTGGGACATCTACGAGGCGTGCGAGGAGCTCGTGGACCTTGAGGACAACTTCCAGCTCTGGCGGTTCCGGCACCTCAAGACGGTCGCGCGGACCATCGGGTTCAAGGCGGGCACGGGCGGTTCGTCCGGCGTCGGTTTCCTCCAGCGAGCCCTCGAGCTGACCTTCTTCCCCGAACTCTTCGCCGTGCGCACCGAGATCGGGCGCTGAGGCGGGTCCAGCAGGGCTGGTAGCTTGGGACGGTGCTGATCTCAGACCGCGATATCCGAGCAGAACTCGACGCCCAGCGGATCGTCCTCGACCCGCACGATCCCGCGATGGTGCAGCCCTCCAGCGTCGACGTGCGCATCGATCGCTACTTCCGGCTCTTCGACAACCACAAGTACGCGCACATCGACCCCGCCGAGGACCAGCCGGACCTCACGCGCCTGGTCGAGGTGGCCCCCGACGAGCCGTTCATCCTGCACCCCGGCGAGTTCGTGCTCGGCTCCACCTACGAGACGGTGACGCTGCCCGACGACATCGCAGCGCGCCTCGAGGGCAAGTCCTCGCTCGGCCGCCTCGGGCTCCTCACCCACTCGACGGCCGGGTTCATCGACCCGGGGTTCTCCGGCCACGTGACGCTCGAGCTGTCCAACATGGCCACGCTGCCGATCAAGCTCTGGCCCGGCTCGAAGATCGGGCAGCTGTGCTTCTTCAAGCTCACCTCGCCCGCCGTGCACCCCTACGGCTCGGGCGAGTACGGGAACCGCTACCAGGGCCAGCGGGGGCCGACGGCGTCGCGCAGCCACCTGAACTTCCACCGCACCGAGATCTAGGGGATCAGGCCTCCGGCACGACGGCGCGCGTCACGCGCGCGGGCGGCTTGACCGGCAGCAGGACCAGGAGCCCGGCGAGCAGGACCACGAGGATGCCGATCACGCCGTAGAGCTGGGACCCGAAGATCCCGATGCACAGCGCGAAGAGGGTCGGGGCCAGGAAGCTCACGGCCCGGCCCGTCGTCGCGTACAGCCCGAACAGCTCGCCCTCGTCCCCCACCGGGGCGAGGCGCGCGAGGTAGGCGCGCGACGACGCCTGGGCCGGACCGACGAACAGGGTCAGCAGCAGGCCGAAGACCCAGAACGTGGTGTCCGAGGTCCATTCCATGCCGAAGAAGGAATGCGTTCGGGTGCCGAGCAGGAGGATCGCCGTCCCGGCCACCAGCAGGCCCACGAGGGCGGCGATGATGACGCGCTTCGGCCCGATGCGGTCGTCCAGGAAGCCGCCGATCACCGCGCCGATCGCCGCGACCACGTTGGCGGCGATCGCGAAGACGATCACCATGCTCGCCGAGAAGCCGAAGGCGCCCGCCGCGAGGATGCCGCCGAAGGTGAAGACGGCGGCGAGTCCGTCGCGGAAGATGGCGCTCGCGAGCAGGAAGAAGATGGTGTGCGGGCTCTCGCGGTAGATGGTTTTCACGCGGCGCGCCAGCAGGCCGTAGGAGGCCAGGAAGTTCAGCTGCGCGGCCCTGGCGCGCCGCGGCACCTCGGGCACCGCGAACATCACCGGCAGCGCGAAGGCGGCGAACCACAGCGCCGAGAAGACGGCCACCAGGCGGATGTTCAGCCCGTCCTGGCTCGAGGCGCCGGCCCAGTCGACCACGGGCTGGATGAACACCACGAGGACCACCACGAGCGCCGCGATCCCGCCCACGTAGCCCATGGCCCAGCCGAAGCCGCTGACCCGGCCGATGGTCGCCGGCGTCGAGATCTGGGTCAGCATCGCGTTGTAGTTGACCCCGGCGAACTCGAAGAAGATGTTCGCGGCGGCGATCAGTGCGACACCGAGGGTCAGCATCCCCGGGCTCGGGAAGACGAAGAAGCACAGGGCCGTGAGGACGGCGACGATGACGGTGTTCACGCCGAGCCAGAGCTTCCGCCGCCCACCGCTGTCCGAACGCTGGCCGGTGACGGGCGCGAGGAGGGCGATCAGCAGGCCGGCGGCGGCGAGCCCCCAGCCGAGCACCTGCGACGTCCGTTCCTCTCCGCCGAAGGCCTCCGACGTGAGGTAGACCGTGAAGACGAACGTGGTCATGATGGCGTTGAACGCAGCCGAGCCCCAGTCCCAGGAGGCCCACGCCAGGACGGGCTTGCTGAAGATGCGGCCGGAGCCCGCGGTCGGCAGCGGTGCAGGGGCCTCCGCGGGCGGAGGTAGCTGCTGGTGCGTACTCATAGGGGAAATGCTAGCGCCGCATGACGCACGTCACGCCCGGGCCGCTCCGGCGGCGTCGGGTCGACGACCGGCTCCGTATCGGTGGAAGGTTGAAGTAATTCCTTCGGTAGACTGGGTGGAGCCCGACCGTCCCCCAGTGGAAGATCGAGACTCCCATGCTCTCCGTGCTGATCGCGATGTTCGCGCTGGCACTAGTGGCGCCCGTCCTCTTCTCCCGGCTCGGCAGGTCCGCCTTCTTCGTCCTCGCCGCAGCCCCGGCGGCGGCCTTCGTGTGGCTCCTCGTCGAACTCCCCGGCGTCCTCGCCGCCGACCAGGCCGCGCCGAACGGTGCGCCCGGTGCGCCGCCGTCGCTCGTCATCCCCTGGATCCCCAGCCTGCAGCTCGAGCTCGCCTTCCGGCTCGATGCCCTGGCAGCCGTCCTCTGCATCCTGATCCTCGGCGTCGGGGCCCTCGTGCTCTTCTACTGCGCGCGCTACTTCAAGAACGACGACCCCGACGTCGGGGCCTTCGGGGCGCAGCTCCTCGCCTTCGCCGCCGCGATGTTCGGGCTCGTCCTCGCCGATGACCTGATCCTGATGTTCATCTTCTGGGAACTGACCACGATCCTGTCCTACCTGCTCATCGGCTACTCGCGGCACCGGCTCTCGGCCCGCCGTTCCGCGCTGCAGGCCCTCATCATCACCACCTTCGGCGGCCTGGCCATGCTCGTGGGACTGGTGATGCTCGGGCAGGAGGCCGGGACCTACCGCCTCTCGGAGATCCTCGCGGATGCCGGCGCGCTCGCGGCACGGGGGACGCTGGTCGACGTCGCCATCGCCCTGGTGCTGGTGGGAGCCGTCACCAAGTCGGCGCTCGTACCCTTCCACTTCTGGCTGCCCGCCGCGATGGCGGCGCCGACCCCGGTCAGCGCCTACCTCCATGCTGCGGCGATGGTGAAGGCCGGGGTGTTCCTCGTGGCGCGCTTCGCCCCCGGTTTCAGCGAGACGGCCTTCTGGCACCCGGTGATCTTCGTCCTCGGGATGGCCACGATGCTGCTCGGAGGGTGGCGGGCGCTCCGGCAGTTCGATCTCAAGCTCGTCCTCGCCTACGGCACCGTGAGCCAGCTCGGCTTCCTCACCATGGTGGTGGGGCTCGGTGGACGCGACGGCGCGGTGGCCGGTCTGGGCCTGCTCCTCGCGCACGGCTTCTTCAAGGCGACGCTCTTCCTGGTGGTCGGCATCATCGACCACCAGGCCGGCACCCGCGACCTCCGGGTCCTGTCCGGTGTGGGAGCCACGTCGCCGGTGCTCTTCGCCGTCGCCCTCGTGGCCGCGGGGTCCATGGGTGGCGTGCCGCCGCTGCTGGGTTTCGTCGCCAAGGAATCCGTCTTCGAGGCCTTCGCGCATCGTGCCGAGGACGGCGCGGCCGGGACACTCCTGCTCGGTGGGATCGTGGTCGGCTCCGTCCTCACCTTCGCCTACAGCGCCCGGTTCGTGTGGGGGGCCTTCGCGCTCAAGCACGGCGGGCCGCGGACCGCCTTCCCGCGCGTGCGGACCTCGTTCCTGCTGGCACCGGCCGTGCTCGCCGTCGCCTCCGTGGTGTTCGGTGTCTGGCCGGGGCCGCTGGATGCACTCGTCCAGCCGTACGCCGCCCTCTTCGCGTCCGACGACGCCGCCCCGCACCTGGCCCTGTGGCACGGCTTCGGACTCCCGCTGCTGCTCTCGGGCGTCACGCTGGTGGCGGGAGGGGCGCTCTACCTCCTCCGCCGCCCCTTCGAGCAGTTCCAGGAGCGCCTGCCGTCGATGCGTGAGGCGGAGGTGGTGTACCGGTCGGTGATCGGCGTGCTCGACGACGTCGCGGTCTGGATCACCGGACGGACGCAGCGCGGTTCCCTGGCGTTCTACCTCTTCGTCATACTGGCCACCGCGGTCGTCACCCCGCTGACCGCGCTCATCATCTTCGACGCCCCGCTGCCCACGAGCTTCCGGATCGCGCAGTCCCCGGCGCAGATCGTGGTGGTGGGTGCCATCATCGTAGGGATCATCGCCGCGCTGCGCTCGAACAAGCGCTTTATGGCGGTGCTCATGGTCGGGATCACCGGCTACGGCATGGCTGCCGTCTTCGCCCTGCACGGGGCGCCCGACCTCGCGCTCACGCAGATGCTCGTCGAGACGATCGTGCTGGTGGCGTTCGTGCTCGCGCTGCGCTCGCTGCCGGCCCGCCTCTGGAACCGGGCCGAGAGCCGGCACCGCCTGCTGCGTGCCGTCCTCGGCATCGCGTTCGGCGGGATCATGGCCGTCATCGCGATGTCGGCGATGGCGTCCCGCAACGCCGCGCCCATCTCGCTCGCCTACCCGCAGATGGCCTACGACGATGGCGGTGGCGCGAACGCCGTCAACGTGCTGCTCGTGGACATCCGCGCCTGGGACACCTTCGGTGAGATCACGGTCCTGGCCCTCGCCGCGACCGGCATCGCCAGCCTCATCTTCATCCGCGGGCGCAGCGACCACCGGCGCCGGGCCGACGGCGTCGAGGACGGGTCGGTGGACAGGGGACAGGAACTCCTCGACGCCCGCGGGCGGTCGGGCGCCGCGCTGGCACTGGCGGCCCGCTTCGCCGACGTCCCGCGCGACCCGTGGCTCGTCGCCGGGCGGACCCTCGCCCCAGAACGCCGCTCGATCGTCTTCGAGGTGGTCACGCGGCTGATCTTCCACACCATGATCGTGCTCTCGATCTACCTGCTCGTCGCAGGCCACAACCTGCCGGGTGGAGGCTTCGCCGGAGGTCTCACCGCCGGGATCGCCCTGGCCATCCGCTACCTCGCGGGAGGCCGCTTCGAGCTCGCCGAGGCGAGCCCCGTCAGCGCCGGCGCCCTGCTGGGTGCCGGGCTCGCGATCGTGTCCCTGACCGCCGCGGCGCCGCTGCTGCTCGGCGGGGCGGTCCTCGAGAGCTACATCCTCGAGTTCTGGCTGCCGGTGTTCGGGGACGTGAAGTTCGTGACGTCCACGATCTTCGACATCGGCGTGTACATCATCGTGGTCGGCCTGGTGCTCGACGTGCTCCGGAGCCTCGGCTCGGAGATCGACGAGCGCAGCGAGGCGGACGATCCCGTCGAGGAGGACGCCGGGGTGGATGCCCTCGTCCCGCCCGCCACCGAGGGGGTCAGGCCATGACCGTCGACATCACCCTGATCGTGCTCATGGCCGTCTTCTTCGCGGCCGGGATCTACCTCCTGCTGGAGCGCAGCCTCACCCGGGTGCTGCTCGGTCTGATCCTCCTCGGCAACGGCGCGAACATCCTCCTGCTCGCGATGAGCGGAGGCGGGGGCAGATCCCCCCTGTACGTCTCCGGGATTGCGGCGGAGGACTACACCGACAGCCTGCCGCAGGCGCTCATCCTGACGGCGATCGTCATCACGTTCGCCGTCACGGCGTTCATGCTCGGCATCATCTACCGGTCGTGGGTGCTCGGGCGGCAGGACGTCGTCCAGGACGACCCCGAGGACCGCCGCGTCGCGGACCAGCCCAGCTACGACTACGAGGACGACGCCGACATCGCCGCAGACACCACCGAATTCTCCGACGACGGGTCGGACACCTCTGACGCATCGGACGCGCCCCCTTCCGGGGCGGTTCCCGCCGACCGGTCCGGGGACGCCCGGTGATCGCCGCCGATCTCGCGCCGCTCGCCGTCGTCCTGCCGTTCCTCGGGGCCGCCGTCACCTTCCTCCTCATCCGGCATTCGCGCGCCCAGCGGGCCGTCAGCATCACGACGCTCAGCGTCACCCTGCTGATCGAGGTCGTCATGCTCCTCGCCGCGCCGGCCGCCGGGACGCACGCCGTGAAGCTCGGCGGCTGGGAACCGCCGTTCGGGATCGTGCTCGTGGTGGACCAGTTCTCGGCGCTCATGCTCGTGGTCTCGTCCGCCGTCAGCCTCTCGGTGCTGATCTATGCGGCGGGGCAGGGCATGGCCGACGGTGACGAGGACGGCCCGGTCTCGATCTTCCACCCCACCTACCTGATCCTGGTCGCCGGGGTGTCCAACGCCTTCCTCACCGGCGACCTCTTCAACCTGTACGTGGGCTTCGAGATCCTCCTGACCGCGAGCTACGTGCTGATGACGCTCGGGGGGACCGCGCCGCGCATCCGCGCGGGTGTCACCTACGTCGTCGTGAGCGTGGTGTCCTCGATGCTGTTCCTCATCGCGATCGCGATGATCTACGGAGCCACGGGCACCGTCAACATGGCGGACCTCGCAGTGAAGCTCGAGGACGTCGATCCTGCCACGCAGATGGTGCTCCACCTGATGCTGCTCGTGGCGTTCGGCATCAAGGCCGCCGTGTTCCCGCTCTCCTTCTGGCTCCCGGACTCCTACCCGACGGCGCCGGCGCCGGTGACCGCCGTGTTCGCGGGCCTGCTGACCAAGGTGGGCGTGTACGCGATGGTCCGGGTCGAGACGCTGCTCTTCCCCGGTGACCGCATCAACTCCCTCCTGATGGTCGTGGCCCTGCTGACCATGGTGGTGGGCATCCTCGGTGCCCTCGCGCAGTCGGAGATCAAGAGGCTGCTGTCCTTCACGCTCGTCAGCCATATCGGGTACATGGTCTTCGGTCTGGCCATCTCCACGCGGATCGGGCTCGGGGCGGCCGTCTACTACGTGGCGCACCACATCACCGTGCAGACCAGCCTGTTCCTCGTCACGGGACTCATCGAGCGTCGGGGTGGGACCGCGAACATGGACCGGCTCGGCGGACTCGCGCGGCTCTCCCCGCTGCTCGGCGTCCTGTTCTTCCTGCCCGCCATGAACCTCGCCGGGATCCCGCCCTTCTCGGGCTTCCTCGGCAAGCTCGGGCTCATCCAGGCCGGCGTGGACCTCGGCACACCCCTGGCCTACCTCCTCGTCGCGGGTGGGGTGGCCACGAGCCTGCTGACGCTCCTGGTCATGGCGCGCGTCTGGAACCGCGCGTTCTGGCGCAGCCCCGCCGATGCCGACGACCCGGACCCCATCCTGCTCGCCAGCAAGGCCGACGGCACCAGCATCGGCACGTCCCGCCACGTGACCGGCGAGGACACCGGGAAGTTCGCCGGCAAGGACCCGGTCACCCTGCTGCCCCGCACCATGACCGGTCCGACGATCGGCCTGGTGGTCCTCGGACTCGCCCTGACGGTCCTTGCCGGCCCGCTCTTCGCCCTCAGTGACGACGCGGCCCAGGAGATGCTCGACCGCACCCCCTACATCGAGGCAGTCCTCGGACCGGGAGCCGACCGATGAGCCGCCAGCGCATCCCCCTCATCACCGAACTGCCCCTGGTCGTCTGGCTCGTCCTCGTCTGGGGCGCCCTCTGGCACGACTTCGGGGTGGGGAACCTGGCGTTCGGGGCGATCCTCGCCTACGTCGTCGTGAACTTCTTCTACCTGCCGCCCGTCGAACTGACGGGCCGGTTCAACGTCCTGTGGCTGATCCCCTTCCTCGGGCGCTTCTTCCTCAAACTCGTTACGGCCAGCGCCGAGGTGTTCTGGCTGGCTCTCACCCGGGGGTCGCGGCTCCGCAATGCCGTCGTCGCCGTGACACTGCGCAGCCACTCGGACTTCCTGGTCACGGCCACCGGCCATGCCATCTCCCTCATCCCGGGTTCGCTGGTGCTGGAGGTGGACCGCTCCACGTCGACCCTCTACCTGCACTGCCTCAACGTCGCCTCGGCCGACGACGCCGCCGCGATCCGCCGCGACGTCCGCGCCACGGAGGCATGGCTCATCCGCATCATGGGTAGCCGCGACGACCTCGCAGCACTGCGGGCCGAGGGGGTTCGCCGATGACCGTCGTTATGTATGTCGTAGGAGGAATACTCGCGGTGGCCCTGGCCTTCGCGCTCTTCCGGGCGGTCCGGGGCCCATCCATCCTCGACCGCGTGCTGGCGCTCGACGTCGTCCTCGCCATCATCGGCGCCGCGCTCGTCGTGAACATGGTGGCGAACCGGCACCTCGACAACCTGGTCCTGCTCGTCACGATCTCCCTGATCGGTTTCATCGGCTCCGTCACGGTGGCCCGCTTCGTCACGGACAGGAAGTAGCGCCATGGCCACCGACGTCGTCGTCGCCGTCCTGATGATCGGCGGGGCCCTCATGTCCCTCGCCGCCGGGATCGGCCTCGCACGTTTCCCGGACCTCCTCTCGCGCATGCATGCCGCCACGAAGCCGCAGGTCCTCGGACTGCTGCTCTTCCTGCTGGCGCTCGCCGTCGAGAACGGGACCTGGCTCCTGGTACCCGTGCTCGTGCTGTGCTGGGTGTTCCAGCTGCTCACCAGTCCGGTGTCCGCGCACATGGTGGGCCGGGCAGGCTACCGCACACGGCACCTGCGACGCGACCTGCTCACCCTCGACGAGCTCGATGACGTCGTGGCGCGGGCGGCGGCCGGGGAGGCGGAGGCCCACGAGTCACCGCAACCCGACCCGGCAGCCGGCACCCCGGCCATCGGCGGCCCGGTACCGGTGGATCCCGCCGTCGTCGACCCGGCAGCGCCCCGCGCACCCGGTGGCACCGGCCGGCGGGCGCGCAGGGATCGCGCCTGAGCGCAGACGGCGGCGCGACGGACCTCCACGGGCCAGACGGCGCGCGGAAGGGTGCGTCACCGGCCTGTCAAGCAGCCCCCGGGACCACCGGTGGAGAGCCGCAGGGCCGGCAGGAGAAGGTAAGGTGGCTGCTGATCATGGGGCGACGTCAAGGAAATCGGGTTCAGGAATGGTAGGGCTGCAGCGCAACGCGGTGATCATCGAGGACGACGGCGACATCCGCCGGCTGCTCGGCATCGTGTTGTCCGGCCGGGGTTTCACGGTGCACGAGGCGGTCACGGGAGCCGAGGGGCAGCGCCTCGTCGACACGGTGGACCCCCAGCTCGTCACGCTGGACCTCAATCTCCCGGACATGGACGGACTCGACCTGTGCCCCCGGCTGCGCGCCGGATCGACGGCACATATCCTCACGATCTCCGCCCGGCCCCCGCAGCTCACCGAGGAACAGTGCCTCGCGGCCGGATCCGACCACTTCCTGGCCAAGCCGTTCAGCCCGCGCGCGCTCGCAGCCCACCTCGACGCCGTCCTGCCGATGAGGGCTGCCGCCTGACGCGCGTGCGCCTACCGGGCCTTCACGACGGGTAGCTCCGACCACTTGGTCGTGTAGTGGGGCGAGAGCATGTCCCGTTTCATCGTCCAGTCGGAGCCCGCCTTCAGCCCCGCGTGGCCGAGCCCGATGGCCGACCGTCCGAACCGCCGGCCCACGTCGTGTAGGAGAAGACCTGTGTCCTTCGGCGCCGAGCCGTCGACCGGCAGCAGGGCCTGGGCGCCGGCGGGTCGCAGGTCGGTGACGACCACGCCCGCGCGGATGTACGGCACACCCTCCTCGACGAGGGGGAGGAGCCGATCCGCGGCGCGCGTCAGTTCCAGGGGGTCCGCCGTGTGGGCGGGCAGCGGGACGCAGACGGTCGGCGCGCTCCTGGGTCCGGTGCTGAAGGGTGAGGTGGCGGCGAAGGCCGTGATCACCCGCCCCTGCAGTGACTTCCGGGCCAGGCGGGACGCGGCGCCCTGCGCGTAGGTGCTGAGCGCCTGATGCATCGCATCCCGCGTGGTCACCGGTGTGGCGAAGGAGCGGGAGTAGAGCACCTGCTCGTTGCCGGTGGATTCGTGTCCGGTGATGCAGGGAGTGCCCTGCAGCTCGAGCACCGTCCTCATGAGCACCACCGAGAAGCGCTTGCGGATGCCGACGGGGTCGGCGGCGGCGAGGTCCCATGCCGAGTCGATCCCGATCGCGTTGAGCCGCTGGGCGTTCCTCGCCCCGACACCCCAGACGTCCGAGACAGCGAGGCGCTGCAGCAGGGACCGCCGGTGCTCCTCGGGCACCAGGTCCCAGTGGCACACGCCGTCGAAGCCCGGGTTGCCCTTCGCCCAGCGGTTGGCGAGCTTGGCGAGGGTCTTGGTGGGCGCGATCCCCACGCAGACGGGCAGGCCGACGTGGCGGCGCACCACGGCCCGTATCTCGGTTCCGGTGCGGTGCTGGGCGTCCAGGGGGCCCGGGAGGGTGAGGAAGGCCTCGTCGATGCTGTAGATCTCGAGGTTCCCGGTGTACCGGCCGAGGAGTTCCATGACGCGGGCGCTGAGGTCGCCGTAGAGCTCGTAGTTGCTCGAACGCACCTCCAGCCCCCAGTCCCGCGCCTGCCCGGCGATGCGGAACCACGGCGTGCCCATGCTGATGCCGAGGGCCTTCGCTTCGGGGCTGCGGGTGATCACGCAGCCGTCGTTGTTGGAGAGCACCACGAGCGGCCGGCCCTCGAGCGACGGGTCGAAGGCGCGCTCGGAGGAGACGTAGAAATTGTTGACGTCCACCAGCGCGATGCTGCTGCGGTGCTCAGACATGGTGCTCAGACATGGTGCAGGCACCGGGTGGCGACCCCCCAGATCACCAGGTGGTCCGGATCGGGGACGGGGATGGGCTCGTAGGCGGTGTGGGCGGCGACGAGCAGAACTCCCGACGGTGCGATCCGGAGCCTGCGGATGACGAGCTCGCCGTCGAGCACCGCGATCACCACGGACCCGTCGCGCGGGCGCAGGGCGCGATCGACGATCAGCTCGTCGCCGTCGGAGATGCCCGCTCCCTCCATGGCATCCCCGGAGACCCGGACGATGAAGGTGCTCGTGATGTCCTTGATGAGGTGGCGGTTGAGGTCGATGCGGTCCTCGAACCAGTCCTGGGCGGGGGAGGCGTACCCCGACGGCAGAAGCGAGCCGCCTTCGGTCGAGCCCATCGGCCGGCGCGGCGCCGCACCGGACGCACCGGAACCGTCCATCCTCACACCCCGTCTCCCCGTGGTGCCGGCTCCTCGTCCCGGTGCCGGCCTTCGAAGCCTAGACGCTGCCACCGACGCCCGGAGCACGACGACGGGGGGGGGCCGTGGTGTCGCTGCCCGGGTCAGTGGATGCGGCGTCGCCAGTCGGCGGGCACGCGCCCGGCCGGGCCGGGGACGGGCTGGTCGGCCGGGCGGCTGGTCGGCTCGGCGAGGGCAGGACCGTCCGTGAACTGGTGCGTGCGGTAGTCCCAGAACCAGTCCTCGCCCGGCTCGAAGGACATCGCCACCGGATGACCGGCCGACGCCGCGTGCGCGGAGGCGTGGCGGGACGGGGAGCTGTCGCAGCACCCCACCTGACCGCACGCGGCGCACCGGCGCAGGTGCACCCACCAGCCTCCCGAGGCGTCGCACTCCTTGCAGCCGGTGCCCGAGGGGGCGACGCTCGTATCGATGGCGTCCGTCATGGCAGTCCTTTCGTCCCGGCGGGGTGAGCGGGGGATCCCGTTGTGGGCGAGGCGCGCCGCGCGGCGTCGAAGGCGGGGAGCGCCTCGGCAGGCGTGGCCGCCGCCGCCACGAAGCCGTCGGGCCGTACGAGGTACAGCACGCCGGCCTCGAGCGGGGTCGACCCGGTCGTCGCGAAGGTGGAGAGGGGAAGTCCGAGCTCGCCGGCGACCACACCTGCCAGGCGTGCCGCGGCGTCGTCCCCCGCATACAGGTGCAGCTGCCACACCGCGGTGCGGAGTGCCGCGAAGTTCTCCCCCGTCCAGGGCAGGCGGCGGCCGACGACGGCGTCGCGGCGCCGCCCCGGGGGCGAGTCGGGCATGCGGTAGTGGATCCTCAGCTGGCCCAGGTATCCGGCCAGACGGCGGCCCACCGGCAGGCGGGGCAGCACGGCCATGGCGAGGGGCAGCACCACCTGCGGCACGTAGCGGCGTACCAGGACCGCGGTCCTCCTGCGGGAGGTGACCCCGCGGAACACGGTGTCCGTCGTCCTCAGCAGGCGCATGGCCACGGGTCGGCGCTCGGCCTCGTAGCGGTCCAGGAGCGACTCCGGGGCACGAGCCGCGACCACGTCCGCGAGTTTGAACGCGAGGTTGTGGGCGTCCTGGAGTCCGGTGTTCATGCCCTGCGCGCCGACGGGTGAGTGGACGTGGGCGGCGTCGCCGGCGAGGAACACGGAGCCGGTCCGGAACCGAGCGGCGATCCGGTGGTGGACGCGGTACGTGGAGAACCAGCGGTGGTCCTCGTACGTGACGCCGAAGCCCTCGGCCAGGCGGCGGCGCGCGACGTCCTCCGTGATCGGCGGGGTGTCGTCGCCGGCGATGCCGATGAGGCGCTGCCCGCTCCGGCCGTCCTCCGCCGGGCGCATGGGGAACGCGAGCAGGAACTCGGTGGCGCCCTGGCGGATGTTCACGGAGGCGGGGCTGAGCCCCCGGACGCCCAGCGCGTCCACGAGGTAGAAGCTCTGCCGGCTGGTCGTGCCCTCGAAGGGCGTGCCGCACAGGGACCGGACGGCCGAGGACGCACCGTCGCAGCCGACGGCGAAGCGCGCACGGATGGTCGAGGTCCCGGCGGGGCCCTCGACGACGGCGGAGACGGCGCCGTCGTGCTGCTCCAGGGTGGTCAGCCGGTGCCGCCAGCGCACGGATCCGCCGGTTGCCTGCAGGTTGGAGGCAAGGATCCGCTCGTTGGCGCTCTGCTCCAGCATGTACATCCCGGGGTAGGGCGTGAGGCCCTGCCCGAGCCGGGTCAGCGGGATGGGGGTGAAGGCCTTCCGCCCGTACCCCTGGCGCAGCGACTCGGCGTGCTGGGCCTCGGCCAGCACGCGGTCCACGACGCCGAGCTGGTCGTAGATCTCCATGGAGCGCGAGTGCACGCCCAGGGCGCGCGACTCCACCGTCGGCCCGTCCTTGCCGTCGATGACCGCGACGCGCACGCCCAGCCTCACCAGCCAGTTCGCCAGCATCAGGCCCGTGGGGCCGGCCCCGACCACGAGCACCTCGACGTCGTCCGCCGCACCCTCAGGGGTCATCATCGCCTCCGGGGGTCAGCGGTCGAGGATGGTGCAGACGCAGGCGCGGTTGCCCTCGGCGTCCGCCAGCACCGTGAAGGACGGCGCCGCGGCGTCGTCGACCACCCTGCCCCCGGCGGCGACGGCGGCCGCGATGCGCCCCTCCGCCGCGTCGTGCGGCACCCACACGTCCAGGTGGAAGCGCTGCCGCGGGGTCTCGTGGGCGTCGGTGTGCTGGAACCACAGCAGCGGCACCCGCCCGCCGGGATCCTCGATGTCGTCCCCGTCCCGCGCGCCGGCGTCGCCGGTCAGCAGGGCGGCCCAGAACGGACCGATGGCGGCCACGTCCGCGGTGTCGAGGGCGAGTTCCACGACGGCGGGCGCGGCGGGATCGGCCGGGACACCCTGGCCGGCGGCGACCCGACTGATCCGTCGGGCGAGCTCGACGTCGCGCCCGGTCACGCCGGACGCGTCGTGGCTGAGGAGCCTCACGTCGACATGCGGGTAGGTGAGCGTCACGTCGGGGTGGTGGCCCGCCTCCTCCGCGAGTTCCCCGATGGCGGAGACGAACGCGAGGCCCGTGGCGAAGTCGCGCGTCAGGAAGCGGGCATGCAGTGCCTGGGCCAGCTTCCGCCAGTCGTCCAGCCCGGCGTCGAGGATGTCCTGGGTGCTGAGGATCGTCATGCGGCCAGTATGTCGAAGTCCCGGGGGACAGAGAAGGCCCCGGGGCGGGTGGAACGGCCGCCCGCGACGGATGTCGACCGACGATTCCCGGCGCCGTGATTTGACTCACGCCCGCGGACGGTTCAGGGTTTTAGGTCTGTCCCCATCCCGACCCACCCGCTCGCAGTCATGCCCGCATGCCCTGCAGCCGCAGAAGGAATTCCTACCCCATGCCCGAATCCGCTTCCCCGGCGATGGTCTCCACGGCCCACGCCGCCGGCGACCAGCACCAATCCCCGCACCTCACCCGGGCGCTCAGCAACCGCCACATCCAACTGCTCGCCATCGGTGGTGCGATCGGCACCGGCCTGTTCATGGGCTCCGGCAAGACCATCTCGCTCGCCGGCCCCTCCGTGATCTTCGTGTACATGATCATCGGCTTCATGCTGTTCTTCGTCATGCGCGCCATGGGCGAGATCCTGCTCTCCAACCTCGAGTACAAGTCCTTCAGCGACTTCGCCGGCGACCTGCTCGGCCCCTGGGCGGGCTTCTTCACCGGCTGGTCCTACTGGTTCTTCTGGGTGGTCACCGGTGTCGCGGACATCGTCGCCATCGCCGGTTACGTCGACATCCTCGCGCCCGGCACCCCGCTATGGATCCCGGCGCTCGCCACCCCCGTGGTGCTGCTGCTCCTGAACCTCCCCACCGTGAAGGCGTTCGGCGAGGCGGAGTTCTGGTTCGCCATCATCAAGGTGGTCGCCATCCTCGCGCTGATCGTCACGGGCATCGTCATGATCGCCACCCGCTTCCAGTCGCCCGGCGGGCAGGTCGCCGATCTCGCGAACATCTGGAACGACGGCGGCATGTTCCCGCACGGTCTCTTCGGCTTCATCCTCGGCTTCCAGATCGCGATCTTCGCGTTCGCCGGCATCGAACTGGTGGGCACCGCCGCCGCGGAGACGAAGGACCCCGAGAAGACGCTGCCCCGTGCCGTGAACTCCATCCCCATCCGCATCCTGCTCTTCTACGTGGGTGCGCTGATCGTGATCATGGCCGTCAACCCGTGGCGGACCATCGACGCCGCGAACAGCCCGTTCATCGGCATGTTCACGCTCGCAGGCCTCGGCATCGCCGCCGTCGTGGTGAACCTCGTGGTGCTGACCTCGGCCGCCTCCAGCGCGAACTCCGGCATCTACTCGACCTCACGCATGGTCTACGGGCTGGCGCAGGACGGCAACGCGCCGCAGTCGTTCGGCAAGCTCAGTTCCCGCAAGGTCCCGCAGAACGCCCTGCTGTTCTCCTGCATCTTCCTGCTCGCCGGGCTGATCCTGCTCTACTCGGGCGACTCCGTGATCGGTGCCTTCACCATCGTCACCTCGGTGGCCTCGGTCCTGACGATGTTCGTCTGGTCCATGATCCTCATCAGCTACCTCGCGTTCCGCCGCCGCCGGCCCGAGCTGCACGAGGCATCTGCCTTCAGGATGCCCGGCTCCTCGTTCATGCCGTACGTGGTCCTCGCGTTCTTCCTCTTCATGCTCGTGGCCCTCGCACAGGCTGAGGACACGCGCCTGGCACTGGTCATCGCGCCCCTGTGGTTCGCGCTGCTCGGCGGTGCCTGGTTCCTGAACCGCAGGACCCCGCTCCAGCAGGCCCGCATCGAGGAGCACAAAGCCCTGGTGCGGTCCGAACGGGCCCGCACCGCGTAGGTCCGGCCCTCCCGTTCAGACGAAGGACCGTCCCGTCCGGGGGCGGTCCTTCGTGCGTCCGGCCTGCGCCATCGGTCCGGGCGAGGCTGTCCCCCGGCCGTGCGCGGGCGGCTCTCCGGAGGGGCCGGAGTGCCGGCGCCGGCTGACGAGGGCTGCGTTGAGACCCCCGATGGCAGCGGCGGTGATGAGGCTGTAGAGGACGGCGGCGTCCAGGGCACGCCCGGTCTCGGTGTGCGCGATCACGAGGACCGGCATCAGCACGAGCAGGGTGGTTAGGAACCAGAGGGCCCTGCTGTGGACGAAGCGCATGTCTCCTCCTTCGGCCGACGGTCTGCGACCCTCCAAGCCTAGGAAGGAAGACGACCCCGCGCGTCATCCCTGAGTAGTAAGGGGCCGGTCGTCACCGGGAGGCGACTCCGTTCCCGGGGTCGCTGCAGCAGGGGCGTTCTCAGGTCCGGCTGCCATACTGCGGGGATGGCCAAGAACAGGAGCACATCCGGCCGGGGTGTCCTCGCCGCCCGTTTCGACGACGACCTGAAGGACCGCCTGCGCTCCGCGGCGGTCAGTCCCCAGCTCCTCCTCGCCGCCAAGGCCGCGCTTGCCGCGGCCGTCGCCTGGACCCTTGCGCTGGCCATCCCCGGGGAGGCCTCCCGGTACCCGTACTACGCACCGCTGGGCGCCCTGCTCGCGATCTACCCCACCGTCGCCGGGTCGCTGAAGTCGGGACTGCAGACGGTCGTCGGTCTCACGATCGGGATCGTCCTGGCCTACGTGGCGGTCTGGGCAGGGGATCCGAACTGGGCGACGATCGCCTTCGTCGTCGGAGCGGGCGTGCTCCTGGGAGGCGCCCTGCGGAGGACGGCGGGCGGTGGGTCCGGCATCGCGTCCGCCGGGCTGTTCGTCCTCGTCATCGGCAACGACAACCTCGGGTACTCGCTCGGCTACCTCGTGCAGACCGTGGTGGGGGTGGGCGTGGGGGTCGCGGTGAGCGCGCTGATCCTGCCGCCACTGAACCTGAATGACGCCGTGGGGCAGATGAGCCGGCTCCGCAGGACGGCGGCCCGGCAGCTGCAGGAGATGGGCGAGGCCCTCGAGACGGACTGGGCCGCGGACGACCCCCGCTGGTCGGAGCGCCGGGACGACCTCATGGCGTCCGCCCGGAACGCGCGCGACGCCCTGCAGTACGCGGACGAGAGCCGGAAGGGCAACGTGCGGCGCCGCTTCCACCCGCGCGACGTCCGCCGCGACCACCAGCACGTGGAGGTCCTCGAGGTGGTCGCCGCCCACACGCTGAATATCACGAACATGCTGCAGGACGCCCTGCACGGGACGTCCAGGGAGCACCCCATCCCAAGGGCCGTCCGGCCGGCCCTCCAGCGCTCGTTCACCGCCGTCGGTGACGTGCTCGACCTGTGGACGGTGGAGGAGGACGACGCCGCCACGCTCCAGGCCGCCGAGGACAGCCTGCGGGCCCTCGCGGCCGCGGCGTACGACTCCTCCACCCCGGACGTGCCCTTCGGCGCCGCGGCCGCCATCGCCATGAGCCTGCACCGCATCCTGCAGGCCGTGACACCCGGGCTGCGCATCGAGGGCGCGGACTGATCGGGGGACCGGCCGCGGGATGCCACGAAAAAGGGAGGAGGGACGCCCCTCCTCCCTTCGACCTCCTCCGACCGGCGGAAGGCCGGACCGGGTCAGGTCAGGTCGCGGGTCTTCGAGTACCGGGCGATCGCCTTCTGCGTGGAGCGGTTGGTGAGCACCTGGATGGTGGTGCTCACGGCCCCCGAGATGATGGCGAACACGAGCGCCGAGCGCAGGGTGTTCTCCAGCCCGTCCTTGCTCTTCGGCGGGGCCTCGCCCGTGATCTTCTCCCACAGGAAGTCGACGAGCTTGGTCCCGACGAAGCCCGCACCCGCGCTGAGGCCGACGCCGAGCAGTTTGAACACCACGTTCATGGTTTCTCCTTCTGGTCCGAATAGTCCTGCGCCTAGCCTAGTCGTGCTCCGCACCCGATCGCAGGCACGATCGGCGGGACACCGCCGCGCCGGTGTAGGATCGGGAACGCTCAAGCAACACACGACAGGGGAGCGCCGATCGGCAGCATGCTGCCGGGCCGGGCGCTGAGAGTGCGGACCGCCGCAGACCCTCGAACCTGATCCGGCTAGTACCGGCGAAGGGAGTCGAGTTCTCAGAGTGCACGGGTATCGCTGCGTCGACGCCCGACACTCTCCCCTCCTGTATCCCAGGAGGAATTCCCATGGCATCGTCAACATCCCTCAGGGGCGCCCCGGCGTCGACGCGGCAGTGGCGCGTCGTCGACATCGTGGTGGCCTCGGTCATCGCGGTCGCCGTCGGCGTCCTGTTCTTCGCGTGGTCCGCCGGTTACTCCGGCATCAGCGTCCTCACCGCCGGTTTCCCGCCGCTCGCAGGCCTGTACTCGGGCGGCTGGCTCATCGCGGGCGTGCTCGGCGGGCTGATCATCCGGAAGCCCGGCGCGGCCATCTACTGCGAGGTGCTGGCCTCGGTGGTCTCCGCGCTCATCGGGACCCAGTGGGGGGTGAGCGTGCTGCTCTCCGGGGCCATCCAGGGCATCGGGGCGGAACTGGTCTTCCTGCTCTTCCTCTACCGGAAGTGGAACCTCCCGGTCGCGCTCCTCGCCGGGCTCGGTGCGGGCCTGGCGCTCGCCATCAGCGAGAACATCCTCTACAACGCGCTGTGGAGCATCGAGTTCAAGCTCCTCTACACGCTGTTCGCGAGCATCTCCGGCGTCGTCATCGCGGGCCTGCTCTCATGGCTGGCCATGCGCGGCCTCGCGAGGACGGGCGTGCTGTCCGCCTTCGCGGCCGGGCGTACGGCGGACGTGTGACACCAGCGAATGCGCCGTCCCCGGGCGCGGTGCACATCCGCACCCGGGGATGGGGGTGGCGTCACGCCGGCCGCAGGGCCTTCGCCGCGCGCCACCTCGACCTCGAGATCCAGCCCGGCGAGCGCGTGCTGCTCCTCGGTGCTTCCGGTGCGGGCAAGTCCACCGTCCTGCACGGCCTGGCGGGCCTGCTCGGAAGCCAGGACGAGGGGGAGCAGGAGGGCGAGCTCCTGCTCGACGGCACGCACCCCGCCGCGTCGCGGGGGCGGGCCGGGCTGGTCCTGCAGGATCCCGAGACGCAGGTGGTCCTCGCCCGCGTGGGCGACGAGGTGGCCTTCGCCGCCGAGAACCTCGCCGTGCCCCGTGAGGAGATCTGGCGGCGCGTGGGACGCGCGCTCGACGACGTGGGCCTCGACCTCCCGCTCGACCACCCCACCACCGCCCTGTCCGGCGGGCAGAAACAGCGCCTCGCGCTCGCCGCGGTCCTCGCGATGGAACCCGGACTGCTCCTGCTGGACGAACCCACCGCGAACCTGGATCCCGACGGCGTCCTGGAGGTCCGCGACGCCGTGGTGCGCGTCCTCGAGCGCACGGGCGCCACGCTCGTGGTCGTCGAGCACCGCGTGGCCGTCTGGGCGGACGTCGTGGACCGCGTGATCGTGCTCGACGCCGCCGGCGGGGTCCTCGCCGACGGTCCCCCCGCCACCGTCCTCGTCCAGGAGGGCACCCGCACGCGCCTCGCCGCGGCAGGGGTCTGGGTGCCGGGGTGGCAGCCCGCTGTCGGCGGGACGATGCCCGGGAGCTCCGGCTTCGGCGACGGCGTGCTCCTGTCAGCGCACGGCCTGGGCGTCGCCCGGACGCGGCGCGGCCCTGCCGCCGTCGAGGATCTCGACCTGACGGTGCGGGCCGGGGAGGCCCTGGGCATCACCGGGCCCAACGGCGCCGGGAAGTCCACGGCCGCGCTGACGCTCGGGGGCCTGCTGCGCCCGCGCGCCGGGCGGCTCGACGCCTCACCGCTCCTGGCGGGAACGGCCGGGAGCGATCCGTTCCGCTGGCGCTCGGCCCAGCTGGTGCGGCGCATCGGGACCGTCTTCCAGGAACCCGAGCACCAGTTCCTCACCGCGACCGTCGCGGACGAGCTCGCGTTCGGGCCGCGGCAGGCCGGCATCGCCGAGGCGACGCGCACCGCGAGCGTCGCCGAGCGGCTGCGCCTCACGCACCTGCTGCAGGCCAACCCGTTCACGCTCTCCGGCGGGGAGAAACGGCGCCTGTCGGTGGCGACGATGCTCGCCACCGCGCCGCGCGTCCTCGTCCTCGACGAGCCGACGTTCGGCCAGGACGCGGGGACCTGGGCGGAGCTCGTCACCCTGCTCCGTGAACTGGTCGACGACGGCGTGGCCGTGCTGTCGGTGACGCACGACGCCGAGTTCATCGCCGCCCTCGGCGGCACCACCCTGCACATCTCCGGCGGGGCGGGACGGCTGGTGTCCCGATGAGCACCGACTACCTGACGCCCGTGCTCACCGGGACGACGCTCATGCGGGCCAACCCGGTGTCCAAGCTGTTCGCCGCCGTCGTGATCACCCTGGCACTGATGGCCAGCATCGACTGGGTGAGCGCCGCCGTCGTCCTGGCCTGCGAGCTCGCGCTGATGCCGCTGCTCGGCATCAGCGTACGGGGCCTCGTCCGGCGCATCTGGCCGCTGCTGATCGCCGCGGGGGTCGGTGCCTACGGCACGGCGCTGCTCGCGGAGAAGACGGGGGCGGTGCTGCTCGACATCGGGCCGTTCCTGTTCACCGAGGGGTCGGTGGCCGCCGGGATCGCCGTGGGGCTGAGGGGACTGGCACTCGCGCTGCCGGGCATCTTCATCCTGCTCAGCACGGATCCCACGGACCTCGCCGACGCGCTCGCACAGAAGCTGCACCTGCCGCACCGGTTCGTCCTCGGGGGGCTGGCGTCGCTGCGGCTCGTGGGACTGCTGGTGGAGCAGTGGGAGATGCTCGGGCTCGCCCGGCATGCACGCGGGATCGGCTCCGACGGGTCCCCCGTCGCCCGTGCCCGGAACCTGCTGGGGCAGTCCTTCGGGCTGATCGTGCAGGCCATCCGGCGGGCCACGCGCCTGGCGACGGCGATGGAGGCCCGTGGGTTCGGCAGCGGCAGTCGCACGTGGGCGCGGGAGAGCACCTTCTCGCCCCTCGACGCCGTCGTGGCCGCCGTCGGACTCCTCGTCGCCGCGGGCGCGGTGACGGCGGCCGTCCTGGCCGGGACCTGGAACTTCATCCTGTCCTGACGGCGCCCACGGATCGTGGGGGAACGGAACGGGGGCCCGCCCGGGCGGACCCCCGTTCGACGGGCCGACGCAGTACCTAGAGGACGTCCGAGAGGAACGACTTCAGGCGCGGCGTCCGCGGGTCGTCGAAGATCGCGGCCGGAGGTCCGGTCTCCACCACCACGCCGCCGTCCATGAAGGTCACGGTGTCCGAGACGTTGCGCGAGAAACCCATCTCGTGCGTGACGACCACCATGGTCATGCCCGCCGAGGCGAGGTCCGCCATGAGCGCCAGGACGCCCTTGACGAGCTCCGGGTCCAGGGCGGACGTGGCCTCGTCGAAGAACATCACCTCGGGATCCATCGCCAGAGCCCGGGCGATCGCGACGCGCTGCTGCTGCCCACCCGAGAGGTTGCCCGGACGGACGTCGGCCTTGTGCTTCAGGCCCACGAGGTCGAGCTGCGCGAGGGCCTTCTCACGGGCCTCGTCGGCGGACATCTTCCGGAGCTTGCGCAGCGCCAGCGAGACGTTGTCCAGCACCGTCTTGTGGGGGAAGAGGTTGAACTGCTGGAACACCATGCCGATGCGCCGGCGCAGCTCGTCCGGGTTGTCCTTCAGGACGGACCGGCCGTCGAGCAGGATGTCACCCTGGTCCGGTTCGATGAGCCGGTTCAGGACGCGCAGCAGGGTCGACTTCCCGGAGCCGGACGGGCCGATGACGGATGCCGTCGTGCCCTGGTCCACGTGCAGGTCGATACCGCGCAGCACGTGGTTGGTGCCGAAGGACAGGTGCAGGTTCCGCCCCGTCAGGGTTCCCGATTCGATGGTCGTCACGCCTTTGCTCCTTCGCCGATCCTCGCGGCCAGTTCATCCGGTTCGGGCTTCTGCTTCTTGCCCACGCGGAGCCGGTTGTCGATGAAGTTCACGAGGTGCGTCAGCGGGATCGTCAGGCACAGGTAGAACAGCCCGGCCGCGATGAGCGGCGACAGGTTGCCGGTGTTGCTCGCGGCGTCGTTACCGACCCGGAAGAGCTCCCGCTCACTGGCCACGAGGCCGATGAAGTAGACCAGCGAGGACTCCTTGATGAGCGAGATGAACTGGTTCACCAGGGCGGGCAGCACGCGCCGCACGCCCTGGGGGACCACCACGAGCTGCATGGACGCGCTGTAGCTGAAGCCCAGGGCGCGCGAGGCCTCCAGCTGTCCCTTCTCCACGCTCTGGATGCCGGAGCGGAAGATCTCACCGATGTACGCCGAGGCGATCAGCGAGAGGGCGAGGATGCCCAGGGGGTACGGACTGGTGCTGCCCGTGATCTGCCGGAGGATGGGACCGAGCCCCAGGCCGATGAGCAGGATGATCACGACGGCGGGCAGTCCCCGGAAGATGTCCGTGTAGATACGGGCGATCCACCGGAACACGCGGTTGCGGGAGATCCCCATGATCGCGAGGAGCATGCCGACGACCGTTCCGATGATCCCCGAGGCCAGGGCGAGCATGAGGGTGTTCGGCAGGCCGACGGTCAGGAGGTCCGGCAGGACGGCTGCCATCGCCTCCCAGTCGAAGAAGGTCTTGCCGAGCTGTTCGAGGGCGTCCATGCAGGGACCGCTACTTTACTTCCACGGCTTTGCTGCCGGGCTTCCAGTCGGAGGGCATCTCGCGGTCGGGGTACCACTCCTTGGTGAGCTCGGTCCACGTGCCGTCGGCGACGACGGCGTCGAGGCCCGCGTTCAGGGCGTCGATGAGGGGCTGGTTGTCGCTGTTCACGGCGTACGCGGTGAAGTTCTCGGTGTTGATGATCGTCTCGGCGATGGTGGTGTCGTCGCCTTCCTTGACCTGGCCGGTGGCCTGCTGCGACGGCGCCACCCAGGCGTCGACCTGGCCGTTCTTCACGTTCGCGTAGACGGTGTTGTAGTCCGGGAAGCGCACGGGCTCCAGACCCAGGGTGTTGGAGACGTAGTCGTCCTGGACGGTGCCCTGGACCACGCCGATGCGGGTGCTCTCCGAGAGGAAGTCGAAACCGGTGACCGGGGAGCCGTTCTTGGCGACGACGGCCATGTAGCCGAAGTCGTAGCCGTTGGTGAAGCCGACGTTCTCGCGACGGGCCTCCGTGGTGGAGATCGAGGAGGATCCGACGTCGTACTGCTTGTTCTGCACCTGGGCGAGGAGCGCCGAGAAGTCAGTGGACGCGAACTCCACCTCGAGGCCCAGCTTGTCGCCGATGGCGCGCAGCAGCTCGTTGTCGTAGCCGGTGAAGACGCCGTCCTCGAGGAAGATGTTCGGCGGGGCGTCCGACAGCGTGCCGACGCGCAGCGTGCCGTCGGTGATGAGGCCGAGGTCCGCCGTGTCGATCTCCTCGATCGGGGTGGTGGTCTCGGTGGTGTACTTGTCCAGCGACTGCTGGTCGCTGCCGGCCAGGGCGTCCGTGGTCTCGGCGGGTTCGCTGCTGGAGCTGCTGCCGCAGGAGACGGTCAGGGCGAGCATGGGTACGGCGAGTGCCGCGAGGAGCTTGCGGGAAAGATTCATGGTGTCCTTCTTGGAGGCGGGCCCGGGGAGGGCGCACTGGGTGAGATCGTTCGCCGGGTACCGGCGGGGGAGGAGATGCTGCTCGGTGACACGCTCGCTGTTCTGGGCTGTGCGCGCTGTGGCGGGAGGTGCCGACGAAAGCCGGGACATGACCGCACGACGCCGTACTTGCCAACCGGGGGACTGGGCCCGGCGACCGAATCTTCACCTGGAGCACCCCACTACGGGAGAGGGTTGCTGTCCAGCCGGCCAGGGCCTGAAGGCTGGAACTCTTGATTTCAGCAAAACGCTAGGGCAGGACGGAGTGCCGGGTCAAAACGGGACCACGGACATTGCGCCGCTTGACGCGCAATCACGCCCGTTCAGGCGGGTGGTGTGGCGGACTTCACACGAAGCGGTCCACGAGCTCCGTGAGTTCGGCGGTCAGTGGGGCCGACGTGCGGAGCTCCTGCCCGTCGAGCGAGAGGACGGGGGCGAGGAGCCGGATGCTCGAGATGAGCCATACGGCGTCGGCCTCCAGGAGGTGGTGCGGCTCGAGCGGACCGTAGCCGAGCTCCCACCCCTGCTCCTTCGCCGCCGCGAACAGCGCGGCCTGCGAGGTGCCCGCCAGGATGCCGCTCTCCAGCTGCGGCGTGAGGAGGGTCTTCCGCCCGTCGCGCTCGCGGGCGAGCAGCACGGTGGAGGTGGGGCCCTCGAGGACCTTGCCGTCGGAGGAGGTGAAGATGACGTCGTCGGCGCCGTGCGCCTTGGCGTAGCGGATCGCGGCCATGTTGACGGCGTAGGAGAGGGTCTTCGCGCCCATCAGCAGCCACGGCGCGCGCTGCGCCACCGTGCTGTCGTAGCCGCGTTCGAGGAAGAGGACCTTCAGGCCCGCCTCGCGCTGGGTCAGGGTCGACGCCGGGACCGGCGCCGCCTGCACCCACGCCGTCGCCCGTCCCGCGCCCTCGACGCCGCGGGTGGCGATCAGCTTCACGACGGCGTCGCTCCGGCCGGGCTCGGCCGCGGCGAACGCGCGCAGGGCGGTGCGGATGGCACGGCTCCACGCCTCGGCGTCGGGCACCTGAAGATCGAGGGCCGCGGCCGAGGACGCGAGCCGCGCCAGGTGCGCCCGCTCCTTGCGGGGTGTCCCGTCCACGGCCAGCATCGACTCGAAGACGCCGTCACCGCGGGTGGCCCCGAGGTCGGAGATCATGAGCTGCGGCTGCGACGCGTCGGCGATCCTGCCGTCGTCGTGGGCCGGGTCGAGGAACACGAGAACAGTCATGGCCCCAGCGTATCGGCCCGGGGCGCCGGAGCCCTCAGGTCAGGCGCACCTTCCGGGTGAACAGCTTCTGCAGCAGGATGAAGGCCAGGAGCAGGGCCCCGATCACGATGCGCGTCCACCACGAGCTCAGGGTCCCCTCGTAGGAGATGAACGTCTGCACGATGCCGAGGACGAGCACCCCGGCGAGGGATCCGAGCACGTAGCCGTACCCGCCGGTCAGCAGCGTCCCGCCGACGACGACCGCCGCGATGGCGTCCAGTTCCAGCCCGGTGGCCGCCAGGCTGTACCCGGAGAGGCTGTAGAACGAGAACAGGATCCCGGCGATCGCGGAGCACAGCCCGCTGATCCCGTACACGAGGATCTTGGTCCGCGGGACGGCCAGGCCCATGAGCAGTGCCGAGGACTCCCCGCCGCCGATCGCGTACACGGTGCGGCCGAACCGGGTCTGGTGCAGCACGTAGAACGCGACGGCGACGACGAGGAGGGCGATCACGACGCCGGGGGAGACGAACAGCTTGTCCGCCAGCGGGATCCTCGCCTGGGCCATGGAGGTGAAGAAGGGGTCGGTCACGGTGATGGAGTCGACGCTGATGACATAGCAGAGTCCGCGCGCCAGGAACAGCCCGGCGAGGGTCACGATGAACGGCTGGATCTCGAAGACCTGGATCACGGCGCCCATGGCCAGGCCGAAGACCGCGCCGGTCAGGAGCACGAGGAGAATCACGGCGAACGGGTTCCAGCCGGCCTGCAGGAGGGCGGCGGCGATCATCATGGACAGCGCGACCACGGAGCCGACCGACAGATCGATCCCGCCGGTGAGGATCACGAAGGTCATGCCGACGGCGAGGACGATCAGGAAGGTGTTGTCGATCAGGAGGTTGAGGAACACCTGCCCGGACAGGAACCCGGGGTACATGGCGGCACCGACGGCGAACATCGCGAGGAACAGGCCCACGGTCGCCAGCGTGGGGGCGTAGCGTGCCTTGCCCTGCAGCCGGCTGATGCGGCGGCGGTCGAGGGGTGCCGGGGTGCGGGTGAGGACCGACATCAGATGGCCACCTTCACTTGGGACTGCTCGGTCACGGGACGCCTGCGTTGCCTGAAGAGGGTGCGGGCCCTGCTGGACTGCAGGAGGCACACGATGATGACCACCAGCGCCTTGAACACGAGGGTGGCCTCGGGCGGGACGCCCAGCGTGTACACGGTGGTGGTCAGGGTCTGGATGATGAGTGCCCCCACGAGGGTCCCCACCAGGCTGTACCGGCCGCCGGCGAGCGATGTGCCGCCGATGACGACGGCGAGGATCGCGTCCATCTCGATGTAGAGACCCGCGTTGTTGGCGTCCGCCGCCGTCACGTTCGAACTGATCATGAGGCCGGCGACGGCCGCGCACAGCCCGCTGAAGACGTACACCGTCCAGGTGATGGTGCGTGCGTCGATCCCCGCGAGCCTGCTGGCCACGGGGTTGATGCCCACGGCCTCGATGAGCGTCCCGAGGGCCGTGCGGCGCGTCAGCAGGCCGGCGACGCCGAAGGCGCCTGCCGCGATGAGGATCGCGATGGGCAGGCCGAGGAAGAATCCAGCGCCGATCGCCTGGTAGGAGTCGTTCGAGACGGAGATGATCTGCCCGTCGGTGACCAGTTGGGCCAGGCCCCGCCCCGCGGTCATCAGCACCAGCGTGGCGATGATCGGCTGGATGCCGATGACGGAGACCAGGAAACCGTTCCAGAGCCCGAGGGCCAGGCCAGCCACGACGGCGATCGTCACCCCCATGGCGGCGGTCTGCCAGGAGGAGGGGTCCGGTGAGCTGTAGATGTACATGCAGGAGATGGCACCGGCGATGGCCGCGACCGCTCCCACCGAGAGGTCGATGCCGCGGGAGGCGATGACGAGCGTCATGCCGAGGGCGATCAGGATGGTCGGCGCCCCGTTGCGGAGGATGTCGATCAGGCTCCCGTACAGGTGGCCGTCCTGGATGCGGACCGAGAGGAAGTCCGCGCGGAAGAGCTGGTTGAGCAGCAGCAGGAGGACCAGCGCGAGCACGGGCCAGGTCAGGCGGTGCCTCAGCAGGGCGCTCATGCGCCGGTCCCCGCGATGACCGTCATGACGTCCTCCATGGTGACTCCGTCGTTCGGGATGTCGGCCACCATGTGCCGGTCCTTGAGGACGGCGATGGTGTCGCTGAGGCGCAGCACTTCCTCGAGCTCGGCCGAGATGAAGACGATCGACATCCCGCCGGAGGCGAGGCCGCTGATGAGTTTCTGGATCTGGGTCTTGGCGCCGATGTCGATGCCCCGGGTCGGTTCGTCGAGGATCAGCAGCTTCGGTTCGGTGATGAGCCAGCGCGCCAGGAGCACCTTCTGCTGGTTGCCTCCGCTGAGGTCGCGGATGAGGGCGTCCTTGTTGGCCGGGCGGATGTCGAGGGTCTCGATGAACTGCTCGGCCAGCTGGTCCTGGGTGTTGCGGGGCACGCGCCGCCACCAGCCCTTGCCGGCCTGCATGGCCAGGATCAGGTTGTCGCGCACCGAGAGGTCGCTGATCAGACCCTCCTCCTTCCGGTTCTCCGAGGAGAATGCGATGTCCCGGTCGATGGCCGAGCGGGGCGTGCGGAGCGTCCGGACGGACCCGTTGATGCTCAGCCGTCCCTGGTCCGCGCGGTCGGCGCCGAAGAGCAGCCGGGCCGTCTCGGTGCGGCCGGATCCGAGGAGGCCGGCGAGGCCGAGGATCTCGCCGGCGTGCACGGTGATGGTCACGTCCCTGACCGAGCCCTTCCTGCCCAGGCCCTCCGCCTGCAGGAACGGCGTCCGCTCCGCGCGGTCGGGCTGGCGCCGGCTCTCGGCCGCCTCGAGTTCGGCCAGCGCGTCCAGTTCCTTGCCGATCATCTTGGAGATCAGGCCCATGCGAGGGAGGTCGGCGGTCAGGTACTCGCCCACGAGCCTGCCGTTGCGCAGGACCGTCATGCGGTCCGAGACCTCGTACACCTGCTCGAGGAAGTGGGACACGAACAGGATCGCCACGCCCCGGTCCCGCAGTGTCCGGATCACCGAGAACAGCTGCTGGACCTCGTCCGCGTCGAGGCTCGAGGTGGGTTCGTCGAGGATGAGCACCCGGGCCTCGACCTGCATGGCGCGGGCGATGGCGACGAGCTGCTGGACGGCGATCGAGTGGGACGACAGCACGGACCGCGGGTCGATGTGGCCCAGCTGGAGCTGATCGAGGACCTCCTCCGCCTTCCGGCGGACGTTCCGCCAGTGGATGCCGCCGCGCCTGCGCGGTTCGCGACCGAGCAGGATGTTCTCCTCGACCGAGAGGTTGGGGCAGAGATTCACCTCCTGGTAGACGGTGCTGATCCCGGCAGCCTGCGCCTCGGCCGGCGTGCCGAAGCTCTGGCGGGCCCCCAGCACGGTGATGGTGCCGTCGTCGACCGCGTAGACGCCCGTGAGCGCCTTGATGAGGGTGGACTTCCCGGCGCCGTTCTCACCCAGCAGGGCGTGCACCTCTCCCGGGAACAGCCGGAAGTCGACGCCGTCGAGCGCCTTCACGCCCGGGAAGGCGATCGAGATGCCTTTCATGTCCACTACGGGGGTGCTCTCGCTCATGCCCTGCCCTCCTGTGGCCGGATGCGGCGGGTCGTCCCCACCGCATCCGGCTCTCCTGGTGACCCGGCCACCCTCGCGGGGCCGGATCCGGTTCCTAGTACTCGCGGCTCGCGAGGACTTCCTTGGCCTGCTCGGGGGTGAAGGTGGTCTCCTCGGTGACCACGCGGGCCGGGACCTCCTCGCCCGCCACCACCTTGGCCGCCAGGTCCATCAGCTGCTCGCCCAGGAGCGGATTGCACTCCACGATGAAGTTGATCTTGCCGTCCGCGAGGGCCGTCATGCCGTCCTTGACGGCGTCGACGGTGATGATCTTGATGTCCTTGCCCGGCACCTTGCCCGCCGCCTCGATGGCCTCGATGGCACCGAGGCCCATGTCGTCGTTGTGCGCGTAGACCACGTCGATGTCCGGGGTGTTCTTCAGGAACGCCTCCATCACCTGCTTGCCGCCGCTGCGGGTGAAGTCGCCGGTCTGCGACTGCACGATCTTCAGGTCGGGGTCCGCGGCGATGGCGGTCTCGAAGCCTTCCTTGCGGTCGATGGCCGGAGCGGCTCCCGTGGTCCCCTGCAGTTCGACGATGTTCACCGGGCCCTCGGTGGAGGCCGAGTCCTCGACGAGCCAGTCGCCGGCCTTCTTGCCCTCCTCGATGAAGTCCGAGCCGAGGAACGTCTTGTAGAGGGAGGTGTCGGCGGAGTCGACGGCGCGGTCGGTGAGGATGACGGGGATCTCCGCGTCCTTGGCCTCCTTCAGCACGGTGTCCCAGCCGGACTCGACCACGGGTGAGAACGCGATGACGTCCACCTGCTGCTGGATGTAGGAGCGGATCGCCTTGATCTGGTTCTCCTGCTTCTGCTGCGCATCCGAGAACTTGAGGTCCACGCCCGCGGCCTCCGCCGCTTCCTGGACCGACTTGGTGTTGGCGGTGCGCCACCCGCTCTCCGCGCCGACCTGGGCGAAGCCCATGGTGATGGTGCCGTCGGAAGCGCCACCGGCGTCGGAACCGCCACCGGAATCGGACCCTCCGCCGCAGGCGGTGAGGGCGAGGGTGGTGGCGGCGACGACCGCCACGAGGGATTTCCTGAACACTGCTGCCTCCTTGGAAACGGAACCACAGCAAGGGGTATCTGCACCGTCGTTGCTGCAGGGGCGGGGAGCCCTGCGGCAATTGTGAACGGTAACAAATGGCTGGTCAAGGGAATCGCGTCATTCCGGTAGTACCCCGGACGACATGGGGGAGGCCGGACCGCGGCGGGCCCGGCCTCCGGAGGGATCGGTTACTTCTGGTCGTCCTTGCCGTCGACGGCGTCCTTGGCCTTGTCCTTGGCCTGGTCCACCTTCTCCGGATGGTCCTGTGCAGCATCCTTGGCCTTGTCGGCCATTCCACCAATGTCCGCCATGAAGACTTCTTTCCGTCGAACCGGTCCGCGGCCCGCCGTGGCTGCCGCGCTCTGACCCCTCCATGCTCCACCCGCCCGGGAATGCGGGGAACGTGGGAGGACGGCGGAGCGGGAGGTTGACAAACGCATCCGGCCGGATCCCCGTGCGGGCCCCGCCGGGTGCTGCACCCGCCTGTGGGGGAGGATCCGCTCAGGAGTGGATCCTCATCCTGTGGAGGAGGTTCTCGCGCACCATCGGCCACTCGTGGGCGAGGATCGAGTAGACGACGGTGTCGCGCAGTTCCCCGCTCCTGGTGCGGCTGTGGCTCCTGAGCACCCCGTCCTGCTTCGCGCCGAGTCGCTCGATGGCCTCGCGCGACTGGTGGTTCAGCCAGTGCGTGCGGAACTCCACCGCCGGGCACGCGAACACGTCGAAGGCATGGCGCAGCAGGAGGAACTTGGACTCCGTGTTGGTACCCGTCCGCTGGGCGGAGGCGGCGTTCCACGTGGAGCCGATCTCGACCCGCGGGGTGTCCTGGTCGATGTTCATGTACGTCGTCATGCCGATGATCCTGCCGGGCCCGCCGTCGGCGTCGACCAGGCGCGTGGTGAAGGGCAGCATCGAGCCCTTCTCCTGCAGGCCCGTCCGGCGGTCGATCTCCTGTCGCATGCCCTCGGGCGTCGGCACGGACGTGTACCAGAGGTTCCACAGCTCGCCGTCGCGTGCGGCGGCCACGAGGCCGTCGTGGTGTGCGGGTGAGAGGGGCTCGAGGAGGACGCGGTCGCCCCGCAGGGTCGTAGGTCGCAGGGCGGTCATGCACCGACCCTAGCCGCGGACGGCGGGCACTACTGCCCGACGCGGCCGTCCGACCGGCTGGGGCGGAAACGCCCGGGGACCGACTCCCGGCCCTCCACGAGCGCGAGGACGAGTTCGCCGAGCAGCGGCGCGAACTTCGCGCCGTGGCCGGAGCAGGCGGACACGAGCGTGAGGCCGTCCTCGCGGTCGACGACGAAGTCCTCGGTGGGGGTGTTGGTGAACAGGCAGGTCGTCTCGGCGTACGGCTCGGGCACGAGACCCGGGAGGTAGCGCTCCACATGGGAGACCACGCGCTGCCGGTTCTCCTGCGCGATCACGCCGTCCTGCCCCGAGGCCGAACGGAGCCGTCGGCCGGCGTTGTACTCCGCCACCTTCTGGCCCGACCAGCCGGCGTCGCGACCGCCCGGCAGGCCGTACACCACCATGTCCTTCGTCTTGTGGATGAAGGTAGGCCATCCATCGCCTTCGTCCGCATACGGGAAGTGGTAGGCCTGCTCCTGCCTGACCTCCAGGGGAGGCAGTGCCCCGACGAAGGCCCGGGGCAGGTCCATGGTCCTCAGGAGGTCGGGGAGCCAGCCGCCCGCGGCCACGACGACCTCCTCCACGTCCACGTGGCGACCGTCCGCGCCCCGGACGCGGTAGCCCCGGGTGCCGCTGCGCTGCACCGCGACGACGCGCCACCCCTTCTCGAGCATGGCTCCGTGGGACGCCGCCCGGTCGAGCATGGCCAGCACCGCGGATTCGGCGTCGAGCACCCCCGCGCCGGGGTGCCACAGGACCGGGGTCTCGAACTCCCGGCCCCAGCGGGCAGTCGCTCCGGCGGCGCCGAGGAGTTCGTGGTCGATGCCCGCCGCCGCGAGGATGCGCGCGAAACCCTCCGGATCGTGGCCCTCGCCGTGGTCGAGCGCACCGGTGCGCGTGAGGAGGGCGGCGCCGCAGGCGCTCTCCAGCTCGGCCCATCCCCGTGCCGCCTCACGGACCAGGTCGACGTACAGTCGCTCGGCGTAGGCGTAGCGGAAGATGCGCGCCGAGCCGTGCGAGCTGCCGCGGGGGTGGGCCGGGGTGTCCTGCTCCAGGACGGCGACGTCGTGCCCGGCCCGCGCCAGCCGCCAGGCAGCGGAGGACCCGGCAAGACCGGCGCCGATCACGGCGATGCTCGTCATAGCGGCACTCCTTCACGATTCCTCCGCCGGCCGTCCTGATGGAGCTTACGAGCGGACACCCGACCGATCCGCGAACGGGCGGGAGGGGTGCCCGTCCGTCGAGCCGGCCGGGGGTCCGGCGTCAGTAGTCGAAGTGGGTGGCGACGGGCTCGGTCTGACCGACCGACTCGAGGATGTCGGCGGCCAGGAGCCGCAGCTTCGTGTTGCGGGTCGACGACGCCCGCCGGAGGATGGCGAACGCCTCCTTCTGGGTGCACCTGTTCTGGGCCATGATCGCGCCGACGGCGGTGTCGATCGTGGTGCGGGCGGTCATCGCGGCCTGGAGGTTCTGGGTGTCCTCGGTGAGTTTCGCGATCCGCACGGCCAGCCTCAGGGACCGCGAGGCGTCGCGGGCCAGGCCCTCGGCCACGGCGATGCCCTTGTCGTCGAAGATGTCCGGGGTGGTGGAGTAGAAGTCGAGTCCTGCGCTGGCTCCGTCCTGGAGCCGGATCGGGATGCCGAGGGCCGAGCGCAGGCCGTAGGACGCGATCGCCTCGCGGTACTCCGGGAAGCGCTCCTCCGTGAGGAAGTCACGGATGTGCACGGTCTCGCCGGTGCGCGCGGCGCGCAGGCAGGGGCCGTCGTCGAACCCGTACTGCACCTCGTCGACCTCGCGGGCGCGGTCGCTGCTGCTGGCCACCGTGACCATCGAGCGTGGGCGCAGGAGGGTCACCCCGCAGAACACCTCGCCGTAGGGTCCGGTGAAGGCCCGGGAGGCGACCGTGGCCAGTCCGGCGAGGAAGTCCTGGACGTCCTCGCTCTCGAGGACCATGTCCTGCAGTAGGGCCGTGACCGGGTCCCGCTCCTTCTCGGAGGCCAGTTCGTTCTCGTCCGGCATGGGAGCACCTGTCCGTTCATCGCACATCAGAGGGAGGGCTCACTGTTGAACCACGGGAAGCGGCACCGCGAGGGCGGGACCATGTCCTAGAACTATACGGCCGGGTATCGCCACCGCCTGTTCGCGGGGCAGTCGCGGACCATGCCCAGTCGCCGCCCCCTGTCCACCCCTCCCGTGTCCGCGTGGTCCGCGTACGGGAAGTACCCTGCAGGTCCTACGATGGACGGCAGCCGGGGCAGCTGATGGTGGATCGTCCCGAGACAGCAAGTGAACGGGATGAGGAACCAGCAGTGACTGATGCGTACCTCCAGCAATGGACCGCCCTGGAAGCGGTGAGGGTGGCGGGTCTGCGCTCCGAACAGGTGCTGGCCGGCTACACCGCGTTGGGCGGCAGCCACGACGTCTTCGACGTCACGGGGTACCTGCGCGGGCTGACCCGCCTGCCGGTGCAGGACCGCAATCTGATCGCCGACGCCATCAACGAACTCATCGACGCCACCGGTTCCATGGCCGACGGCGCGCACTACAGCACCGACGAGGCGGCATTCGCGTCCGGGTTCGAGGAGTACCTCCGGCCGCTGACCACGAATCCCGACGGCTACGGCTTCGACCGGCGCGCGCTGCGCCCCGATGCCCAGACGGTGGGCGGGACGGGGACGCAGCTGGCGCGCACGTCGTCCGGACCGAGGGACGGTACCGACATCACGGACAACGCGGAGGTCCGGCGTCTGCAGGCCCTGTACCTGTCGGGCATGCTGGATTCCGGTGCCGAGGAACGGTTCGATGCGCTCACCGTCCGGACCCGGGACCGGTTCGGCGTCAGTTCGTCCTCGATCGCCTTCATCGCCGAGGACCGGCAGGTGATCAAGTCCCTGGCCGGCCCCATCGGTCAGGATCTGCCCCTCGAGCTCTCCCTGTGCGCGGTGACGGTGAAGGCGGAGCGCACCCTGGTGATCCCCGATGCGACCCGGGACCCCTTGTACAGGGACCATCCCCTTGTCACAGGGGGCCCGAAGGTGCGCATGTATGCCGGGCACCCGCTGTCCACCATGGACGGATGGCGCATCGGCTCGCTGTGCGTCATGGATGACAGGCCGCGACGGTTCACGGAGGAGGACGCCGCGGACCTGCGGACCCTCGCGCGGCTCGTCCAGGACGAGATGTGGCGGGGCTCGATCAGCTGACGCGGGCCTGCCGGTTCAGGAGCCGGCTCGGATGTCGGCCGGGAACGCGGCACCCAGCGCCGTGAGGACGCCGCGCGCCTTCGTGCGTACCTCGTCCCACTCCTCCTCGGGCACGGAATCGGCCGTGATCGCGCCGCCCACGCCGAGGGTCAGGCGGGTGCCGTCGTCGTCGTCCTCGAGCACGAGGGTGCGGATGACGACGGCGAGGTCGGTGGCGCCCGTGAGGGCGAGGTAGCCCGCGGCGCCCGAGTAGGGTCCGCGCGGAGCCCGCTCCAGGCCGTCGAGGATGGCCATGGTGCTGATCTTCGGCGCTCCGGTCATCGAGCCGGCGGGGAAGGCGGACGCGACGACGCCCGCCCGTGCGCTTCCGGGACGGAGCCGGGCGTCGATGGTGCTGACCATCTGGTGCACCGTGGCGTACGTCTCGATGGCGCACAGGCGGCTGACCGTGACCGAGCCGGGTACGGCGTGGTGGGAGAGGTCGTTGCGCAGGAGGTCCACGATCATGATGTTCTCCGCGCGGTCCTTCGCCGACGTCCTGAGGTCCTCGCGCAGTGCTGCGTCCGCAGCCGGGTCCGCAGAGCGGCCCCGCGTCCCCTTGATCGGTTCGGCCCGCATGCGCCCGTCGGCGGTGATCCTCAGGAAGCGCTCGGGTGAGCTGCTCGCGACCGCGAACCCCGGGAAGCGCAGGAAGTGCGCGAACGGTGCGGGACTGCCCGCGCGCAGGCGCAGGTACACGGTCAGCGGATCGAGCCGGTCCCCGCGCCCGGTGCGCGCCGACAGCGACGTCGTCAGGCACACCTCGTAGGTGTTGCCGTCGGCGATCTCCGCCTGGGCGCGCCGGATCTTCGCCAGGTACCCGGCACGTGTGTCCCGCCCTGCGAAGTGCGGTACGGGCAGCGGGGGCGACGGCGGGACGGGACCGGGCGCCACGACGGCCTCACGGGCGCGAACCAGCCAGGCGTCGCGCTCGGGGTCGGGCCTGCCGTCCGAGAGCGTCAGCAGGAAGGCGGCGCCCTCGAGGTGGTCGAGGACCACGGCGCGGCCCGCGAAGATGAGGGCGGCCTCGGGCAGGCGGCCCGCAGGGGTGTCCGAGCCGCCCGTCTCGCGCTTCAGTTCGTAGCCGAGGTAGCCCAGCCAGCCCAAGCCGAACCCGCACGCCAGGCCGTCGGGTACACGCACGGCCCGCCGCCCCCAGACGTCGTCGAGCCAGCGGAAGAAGGGCTCGCGGATCCTCGTGGTCACGGGCCCCGCACCGACCTCCAGCACGCCGCCCCGGTAGAGCGCCACCTGCCCGAACGCGCCGCCGGCATCGGCCATGATGCTGAAACGGTTGCGCCCGTCGGCGAGCAGGCCGGTGGGCGGGTTCGTCGGGGCGTCGGAGCTGTCGAGCCAGGCGGCCGCCGGTGCCTCCCCGTACAGCGAGGAGAACAGCGCGGCCGGATCCGGGACGGCCTCGACACGCTCGCAGTCCAGCGCGAGTCCGCGCCGCCCCGCGCGCTCAGGAGCCAGCAGGACCGCGCAGGAGGGCAACCCGGTGAGGGCGAGGCGCACGGCCTGGGGTGACGGGGGTCCGCGGTGGCCCTGCACGACGACGTCGGCGGCGGCAGCGGGATCGTCCCCTGCCAGCCAGCGCTCCTCCTGTGCCGCCCAGCGCTGCCAGAACGGCGCATAGGCGTCGCCGTCGCGCTCGATCGCCGTCCGCCGCCTGATCCCGGCGTCGGCCTCGACCCAGATGACGGCGTCGAGCGAGGCGCGCGCTGCTGCCGCGGCCGCCCCCACCCCTTCCAGGAGCACGATCTCCGTCACCGGCGTCGTGCGCGCCGGGCCGTCGTGTCCCCGACCCCAGTCCCAGGCGTTCCAGTGCGCCGTGCGCCCTGCCCGCAAAGGGGTGAGGACCCGCTCCACGTAGCGGGCGATGCCGGCGTCGAGCCCGTCCCACCCCGGATAGATGTCCTCGAGGTGGAAGAGGCCCACGCTGTGGTGTTCGCGCAGGAGGGCCGCGAGCTCGACGGCGAGGGTCGTCTTCCCGGCGCCGGAGCGGCCGTCGATCGCGATGAGCAGGGGAGCCCCGCGCGATGCGGCGTCGGGTGCGGTGGTGGAGGAGATGCCGGGAGCGTCGGGCACGGGTCAGCCCAGGGCGAGCAGGGCGCCGACGCCCACGAACAGCGAACCGAAGGTGCGGTTGAGGATGGTCTGTCCGCGCTCGTCCTCGGTGAAGCGGCGGAACGAGCGTGCCGTAGCCGCGTAGAAGAACCACATGACGAGGACGTCGATCACGATCACGGTCGCGGCCAGCACGCCGTACTGGCTCAGCAGGGGATCCTCGGGACGGATGAACTGGGGGATGAGCGCGAGGAAGAACACGATCGCCTTCGGGTTGAGCAGGTTCACCCAGACACCCCGGCGGAACATCGACGAGGCTCCCTCGCTGACCTGCAGGGCGCGGACCTCGCTGTGCTCGGGCTTCGCGAGGAACTTCCACACCCCGAGGTACACGAGGTAGGCGGCGCCGGTGTAGCGGATGAGGTCGAAGGCGAGGGGCGAGTTCGCGACGAGGAGGCCCACGCCCGCCCCGGCGATGCCGATGTGGACCAGCAGTGCCGCCTGCTGCCCCAGGATGCCCCAGATGGAGCGGCGGAACCCGACCGTCAGCGCGTTGCTCATGGTGTTCACGGCTCCCGCACCCGGCATGAAGCTGATGAGCGTCTGTGCGCCGAGCAGCGCAAGCCAGAGGGAGGGATTCACCCGTTCATGGTATGCGCCGTGGGTCAGGGCTCCGAACCGTCGGCGTCGAGCTCGTTGCGGACGTACTTGACGACGCCGTCCACCGCGCCGTCCACCATCGCCCAGGTCGCCTCGAAATCGCTGGCGTCGCCGTACCAGGGGTCGTAGATGCCGAGGTGCTCGAGGTCCGTGTCCGTGGTCGTGGGGTCGAACTCGCGCAGGAGGTGGATCTTCTCGCGGGCGCCGTCGTCGGGCGCGTTCGTGCGCAGGAATCCGTAGTGGTCCAGGTCGAGGGCGAGGATGAGGTCACGCTCGCCGTACCATTCCTGCTCGAACCGGCGTGCACGGTGTCCGTGGCTGTCGATGCCGAGTTCGGTCAGTTTCGCGGCGGCCCGCTCGTCGATCGGCCGCCCGGCCTCCCAGTCCGTGGTGCCCGCGGAGTCGACGGCGACGTCGTCGCCCATGCCCGCGTCCGCGAAGGCGCGGGCCAGCATGAGTTCGGCCATGGGGGAGCGGCAGATGTTCCCGGTGCAGACGGTGACGATGCGGTACATCACGCCAGCCTAGCTGCGGTGCCCGTCCGGGGTCGGGTCGACGCCGTCGGGCTGCCGGTCGAAGGGTCAGGCCCGCGCGAGGATCTCCACGCTCGGCACCAGGAACACGCCGTCGTCCATCCGCGACCACCTGCGCCACCCCTCGGCGAGGCGGTCCAGGGTCTGCTGGTCGGCGAGGCCGCGCTCCAGGGTCTGTCCGGCGAAGGCCGAGTGCAGCACGCGCTGGGCCCAGGACTCGGCATGGACGCGGCGGTCCTCGGCCGTGGCGTAGACCCAGCTGGTCGAGGACACCTCGATGTCCGCGAACCCCGCAGCCGCCGCCCAGCCGGGAAGCCTGCGCCCGGCGTCGGGCTCGCCGCCGTTGCCCCGTGCAAGCGTCCCGTAGAGCTCCCGCCACTCGTCGAGTTCGTCGACCGCGGGAAACCACGTCATGGCGCCGAAGTCCGCCTCGCGGGCCGCGACGAGCCCGCCCGGGCGCACGACGCGGCGCATCTCGCGCAGCGCGGCCACCGGGTCCGCCAGGTGCTGCAGGAGCTGGTGCGCATGCACGACGTCGAAGGACTCGTCCGGTGCATCGAGGTCGTAGACGTTGCCCACGCGGAATGCGGCGTTGGCGAGGTCCGCATGGGCCTCCGCCGCCTGCGCGATGACGTCCGCCGAACTGTCGATCCCCACCACCGAGCCCGGGGCCACGAGGTCGGCGAATCCGGCGGTGATGCTCCCAGGTCCGCAGCCGACGTCGAGCACGTCGAGGCCGGCTTCGAGGAGAGGCTCGAGGTAGGCGGCCGACGACGCGACGGTGCGCGCCGCGTGCGCCGTCGTGACGCTCGGGTGGTGTCCGTGGGAGTAGACCTCGCTGTTCATGCTCCGAAGGCTAACCGGCGGCGTCGTCCTCAGCCAGCATCCACGTCGTCCAGCGCCACATCACGGGCGGCCACGGTGGCGTCGGTGACGTCCTGCAGCATGTCCCGCAGGAGCGCCAGCTGCTCCTCGGAGTACCGGTCGAAGACGGCGTCGATGTGCCGGGCGAGGGGGGCGAACAGCATCGCCCCCGTGGAGCGTGCCTTCTCCGTCATCTCGAGGTGCACCTGCCGCCGGTCGACGTCGCTGCGACGCCTCGTGACGTGGCCGGCCGAACCGAGACGGTCCACGAGCGCGGTGGTGGCCGGTGAGCTGAGGTTCAGTTCCTCCCGCAGCAGGCCCGGAGTGACGGTGAGACCCGCGCGGGCGGCGCCCATCATGATGCTCAGCGCATGGAGATCGGTGCGGTAGAGGCTGTCCCGCTCGCTGACGGTGTCGACGTAGCGGTCCGTCTCGACCGTGAACTGCCGCAGCAGTGCCATGAGTTCTTCCCTCGCGGCCATGGGTCCTCGCCTTCTTTCCCCTCCAGTTTAGGCCGGTTATGATTATCTCCACCATAGATATACTTTATTGCAGAGATACCTTCGAGAGGGCAGGAACGTCATGAGGAACAGATGGTTGAGGGTGTTGCTGCCCGCGGTCGTCGTGCTGGTCTGGCTGGTCGGTGCCGCCGTGGGCGGTCCCACCTTCGGTCGGCTCGAGGAGGTCTCGAGCAACGACCAGGCATCGTTCCTGCCCAGGAGCGCCGAGTCGACGGCGGCGGGTGAGTTGCAGCAGCGCTTCAGCGACTCCGACGCCATCCCGGCGGTGATCGTGGCCGAGTCGGACGCGGCCATCGACCCGCGGGACCTCGGTCCCTACGCCGACCTCGGTGCGACGCTCGGGCAGGTCGAGGGGCTCGAGCCACCCGCCGAGGGTGCGCCGGCCGTCGCAGGGCCCATCCCCTCCGAGGACGGCTTCGCGGTGCAGTACATCGCCTTCGTCTCCTCGGACGCCGAACTCGCCGAGGTGGTCGGCGAACTGCGCACGGTGCTGACGGACGAGCTCCCCGACGGCGTGAGCGGGTACGTCACAGGACCCGCCGGATTCACCAACGACCTCGTGGACGCGTTCGGTGGGATCGACGGCATCCTGCTCGGTGTGGCACTCGGCGCGGTGTTCCTGATCCTGCTCGCGGTCTACCGCTCCGTCGTGCTGCCGTTCCTCGTCCTCCTGACCTCGGTGTTCGCACTCTCGACGTCGATCCTGCTCGTCTTCTGGCTCGCGAAGCTCGACTGGATCCAGCTCAGCGGGCAGAGCCAGGGGATCCTCTCGATCCTCGTGATCGGTGCGGCGACCGACTACGCGCTGCTGCTCGTCGCCCGGTTCCGGGAGGCGCTCGCCGAGCACGGGACCCGATGGGAGGCCATGCGCGTGGCGTACCGAGGCGCCGTGGAGCCGATCGTCGCCTCTGGTGCCACGGTGATCCTCGGCCTGCTGTGCCTGCTCTTCTCCGACCTCAACTCGAACAAGAGCCTGGGGCCCATCGCCGCGATCGGCATCGTCTTCTCGCTCGGAGCGGCGCTCTCCCTCCTGCCCGCCTTCCTGCTGCTCTTCGGCAGGGCAGCGTTCTGGCCGCTGGTCCCGCGCTACAACCCGGAACTCGCCACCGTCGTCCCTCCTCATCACGGCAGGCACGCCGCCCCGACGGCGTCCGGCCCGGAGACCGGGCTCGAGCGGCTCAGGGGGATCTGGCGGAGCGTGGCCCTGCTGGTGGCCCGTCGCCCGCGGGTCCTCTGGGTCGTGTCCCTGCTCGTCCTCGTGGCCGGGGCGCTCGGGCTGACCCAGCTCCAGGCAAGCGGCGTCCCGCAGTCGGCCCTGATCCTCGCGCCCTCCAACGCCGTCGACGGCCAGGAGGCACTGGGCCGGCACTTCGACGCCGGATCCGGGAGCCCGGTCTACGTCGTGGCGCCGGAGGCGGACCGGCAGACGGCACTCGACATCGTCACCGCGCAGGAGGGGATCTCGGAGGCGGCCCTGACCGCCGACCCCACCGGCGCCGCCGTCGTCGAGGACGGCCGCGTGCTCATCAGCGGGACGCTGGCGTACCAGGCCGACTCCGGCCAGGCGGAGGGCGTGGTCCGCGACCTGAGGGCCGCGCTCGACGACGCCAGCCCGGATTCGCTCCTGGGGGGCGTCACGGCGGTGGCGGTGGACACGAACGACACCGCGCTCGCCGACCTGGTGAAGATCATCCCGATCGTCCTCGCCGTCATCCTCGTAGTCCTCATCATCCTGCTGCGCTCGGTCGTGGCGCCGGTGCTCCTCGTGGCCAGCGTGGCGCTCTCGAACGCGACCGCGCTCGGGGTGTCGGCGCTGGTGTTCAACAACGTCTTCGGGTTCGAGGGCGCGGATGCGTCGGTGCCGCTCTTCGCGTTCGTGTTCCTCGTGGCGCTGGGCGTGGACTACAACATCTTCCTGATGACCCGGGTGCGCGAGGAGTCCCTGCGCATCGGCACCCGGCCGGGGATCCTGCGTGGACTCGGGGTCACCGGCGGTGTCATCACCTCGGCGGGGGTGGTCCTGGCCGCGACCTTCGCCGCGCTGGGGGTCATCCCGATCCTGTTCCTCGCGCAGATCGCCTTCATCGTGGCGTTCGGCGTGCTGCTGGACACCGTGCTGGTGCGGTCGCTGCTGATCCCCGCGCTGGCCTACGACATCGGGCCGGGGATCTGGTGGCCGTCACCGCTCGGGAAAGTGGCGTCCCCGCGGTAGCCCGCTCATCCCGCCGTCGAGCACGAACCGCCGACCTTCCGCAAGCTTTGCGCAAGAACATCCGGGTACCGCGCCCGGCAGCGGACCCGTCACTAATCTTGGACTGTGCCCACCCCATCCACGCCGCCGCGTCCTGACCAGGACCACGGTACGGTGCCCCTCCACGACGCCGTCCGGGTCCCGGACGCGCCAGGAAGGGCGGCGCAGCTCCTCGACCCGGACGTCCTCCGGGACATGAGGCGCGATTTCTCGGACCCCTCGGTGGTGGAGCGCTTCGCGCGCGACTTCTGCGATTCGCTGGCGGGGAAGATCGACCGGCTCGACGGCCGGCTCCAGGACGACGACGCGATGGGGGCGGAGGACGCCGTGCTCAGCGTGACGACGTCCGCCACGATGGTGGGCGCCGTACGCCTCGCCCAGGCGGCAGGTGCCACGCAGCGATCGATCAGGGCCGGCAGCCTCGAGGACGCCCGGCGCTCGGTGGCGCGTCTCCGCGCGTGCGCAGCCGACACCGTGTCCGCGTTCCAGGACAGCCGCCCCGAACACCGCTGACCGGGGGCGGGCGGCTCAGCGCGAGGTGGTGCCCTGCGGCATGATCCGGAATCCGACCCCGCGCACGGTGATGATCAGATCCGGGTCCCCCATGGTGCGGGCCAGCTTCTGGCGGAGGTTCGCGATGTGCACCTCGATGGCGCGTTCGTCGGTGCGGCTCACGAAGTTGTATCCGCGGTAGTCCTTGCCCCGCGAGACGCGTACCAGCTCCTCCTTCGTCCGGACGGCGCCGTTGCTGCGCAGGAGTTCGTGGAGCAGGTTGAACTCGGTCTTCGTGAGCGGCAACTCGATACCGGAGCAACTCGCCGTGCGCGCCTCGCCGTCCACCACGAGCGCGCCGTTGCGCAGGAGGGTGTCGGAGGCCTGCCGACGGTCGGGGACGGACGGAGCGACCACCGTCACGGGTACCGCGGACCGGCCCGACGGATGCTGTGCCATCTGCCCGGCACGGGGCCGGCGGAGCATCGCGTCGATGCGTGCCCGGAGCTCGCGGGGACGGAACGGTTTCAGGACGTAGTCGTCCGCGCCGGCCTGCAGGGCGGTCAGGATGTCCAGTTCGTCCGCGCGGCCGCTCAGGACGATCACGTAGCAGTCCGTGGTCGAGCGGATCCTCCGCAGGACCTCGTACCCGTCGATGTCGGGCAGCCCGATGTCCAGGGTCACCACGGTCGGGTGTTCCCGACGCACGACGTCGACGCCCTCGCGACCGGTGGCCGCGCCGGTGACCTGGAAGCCTCCCTGCTCCAGGATGGCGGAGACCAGGTTGCGGATGTCGAGGTCGTCCTCGATCACGACGGCCGGCCGGACGTCCCCGGGCGCAGGGCTATTCATGGCGTGTTACCCCGTGATGGTGCTGCGTGCCCGCAGGGGCCTGCTCGAGGACGATCCGTCCGACCGGTGCGGGGGCTGTATGGAATTGAGGCGTCCTTGGCATACTGCGTGGACCTCTTCTGTTCGGCGGCCCGGCTGACCGCATGGGTCCCGTGGCTTTGCGTCCCCGGCTCGCACCGGGTTTGCCTTTGTCGACGAGCGGTTGCCCGCCCGACGATATTAGCAACCCCCGGTGACACCGCAGCGACCAACGGCCCGGCGCGGTTCGGCGTGGCGTTCCTCCGCGGCTGCGGAGGTCACCGCGGCGCCGCATCGGGCTGCCGGAGGATGACTGCATGATGGCGTACCGCGTCACTGACGGCGGACAGCGCTGTCGAGCCGTGACGCCACTGCTGCCAGTACAGCGGCACGTCCACGTGGCCGCCCGGTTCGAGGGCCTCGAAGGCCCGGCGGTCGGCCTCGCCCCTCAGCTCCAGTTCGGAGACGAGCCCCCAGCCCATGCCGAGCCGGATGGCGTCGATGAACTCCTGGGCCGCGGGGACGTAGTGGCGCGGCGGGTCGAGGGTGCGACGCGAGCGCGAGCGGAGGTACCGGTCCTGCAGGTCGTCCTTCCGGTCGAAGACGATCACGGGGGCGACGCCGAGCTGCTCCGTCGTCGCACCGTCCCGGAACCAGGTCCGGCGGAACTCCCGTGTGCACACCGGGACGTAGCGCATGATCCCGAGCGGATGGGACGAGCACCCCCGGACTGCGGCGGCGACCGACGTGATGGCGGCCGCCGCCGCACCGCTGCGGAGCAGGTCGAGCGAGTGCTCCTGGTCCTCGCGCAACACCTCGATCTGCAGCGTGCCGGCAACCGTGGCCAGGGCGGGCAGCGCCCAGGTATGGAGCGAATCGCCATTGATGACGATCGTGATGCGCCGGCGCCCGCCCTGGTCGCCCGGCTCGAGGTCCGCCGCGAGGTCCGCGGCCAGCAGGTCGAACTGCCGGGCGAAGCGGACCACGGCCTGACCGGCCTGCGTGGGGCGCAGGGGCCGTGTCCGGGTGATGACGGGACGACCGACGGCGGCCTCCAGTGCGCGGATACGCTGGCTGACCGCCGAAGGGGTGATCGCGAGGGCCGCTGCCGCTGCCTCGAAGCTTCCGGCGGCCACGATCGCGGCGAGTGCCTCCGCGTGTGCCGGGTCGACGTGCCTCATGAGCAATTCTTACCATGCTGAAGGATCATTAGCTGGCCTGAACCGGTTGCCGCCTCCTAGGTTGAGGAGGTGATCACCACCGCCGCCACCGGACTCGCTGCCGGTCTGACCCTGATCGTCGCCATCGGATCGCAGAACGCCTTCGTGCTGCGCCAGGGCCTGAGGCGTTCCCATGTGCTGCTGGTGGTGGCGGTGTGCGCCCTCTCGGACCTGGTGCTGATCCTGCTGGGGGTCGGGGGACTGGGGGCGGTCATCGAACGGGCCCCCGTGGTCCTCGAGGTGGTGCGCTGGGCAGGGGCCGCGTTCCTGGCCGGCTACGCGGTCCTGGCGGCACGGCGTGCCCTCCGGGGCGAGCACCTCGACGCCGACGGCGGACCCGCCACGATGTCGTGGCGGGCCGCGCTCGGGACGTGCCTCGCCCTGACCTGGCTCAACCCCCACGTGTACCTCGACACGGTGCTGCTGCTGGGTACGCTGGCGACCACGCACGGCGTGCCGGGCAAGTGGTGGTTCGCCGGGGGAGCCGCTCTCGGCAGCCTCGTGTGGTTCACCGCACTCGGCATCGGGGCCCGCTACCTCGCGCCGCTCTTCGCCCGTCCACGCGCCTGGCGGATCCTCGACGCGCTGATCGCCGTCGTGATGCTCCTGCTGGCCGTGATGCTCGTCCTGCGGTAGCCGACGGCGCCGCGGGTGCGCCGCCCGGCCCGGGGAGTTACCGTCACTGCATGCGGATCGTGCCGTACGGGTCGGACCATCGGGCGGAGGTGCTCGAGCTGTCGATGCGCGCCTGGGAGCCGGTGTTCCCGCTGGTCCGCGAGGCGGTGGCGCCGTTCGTGTACGGGTCCTTCTATCCGGACGGGTGGAGGGAACGCCAGTATCGTGACCTCGCGGCCGTGCTCGACGGCGAGCCCGGGAACATCGCCGTCGCCGTGGAGGGTGCGCGCGTGGTGGGCTGGGTGTGCCTGCGACTCCATCCCGAGGACAGCATGGGCGAGATCCACGTCCTGAGCGTGGACCCGGAGTTCCAGCGGCGGGGCGTGGCCCGCGACCTCATGGATCATGCCTTCGCCAGGAGCCGGGAGGCCGGCATGCGCATGGTCCTCGTGGAGACCGGCGACGATCCGGGCCATGAACCGGCCCGCCGGGCGTACGAGGCGGCAGGCTTCGAGCGGTGGCCCGTTGCCCGCTACTTCAAGGACCTCTCCGGTTAGGGGACAGGGAAGGCGTCGCTCTCCTCCGGAGCGACGGTCCCGGGCCCGCTCGATGCGTAGGACTCTTCCCGCCGGTGGCGGAGGTGCTCGGCGACTACTCCTCGGTGTTGGCGCGTTCCTCGATCCAGTCCGTCGCCGCGTCCGAGAGGAACATGCCGTCGGGGCCGCGCTCACCCATCCACCAGGAGTCGGCGGCCACGAGGCCGCCCGCGCTGCTGATGTCCGCCACCACCTCGGGGGTCAGCGCCTCACCGTTGTGGGCGGTCAGCCAGTCCCGGGTCTGCGGCATGACGCCGTTCCACCACTGTTCGAGGTCCATGCCGGACAGTATGGCACCCTCCTTCCATTCCTGGATGATGCGCGGGGACGCATGGATGCACAGCATCCGCAGCGGGCCGTCGCCGTCGTTCGTGAAGCCGTGCCATTCGCCGGCCGGTGCCACGACGGTGTCGCCCGCCACTCCCGAGAGCCCTGCCGTCCCGACCGTGAAGCGCACGTGCCCCTCGAGGACCACCCACGTCTCGACGTACGGGTGCCGGTGCAGGGCGACGGTGTCACCGGGGTCGTTGTCCACCGCGAAGTAGGAGACGGCGGAGCCGTGCGCCTCGCCCTCGAAGCGGCGTGTCCTGCTGCCGGTGAGTGCGAGTTCCGCCGCGGGGATCGCACGAGCCGCGGGTGAGGCGCCGGTGGTCCTGGTCGTGTCGGGGTGCATGGGTGCCTCCTGGGTCGCTGGGATGCAGGGTGGACGGCGCAGGGGCTTCTTTCTCATCGCGCGTGCGGGCATCATTGTGCCTCTTGCTATAGTGTGCAACGCACACTATAGTTCCAGGCATGGCCCTCGATGACGACCGAACTGCCGGACACCTGCAGGAGCTGCGGCGCGGGACGGTCGTCCTGGCCTGCCTCACCCGGCTGCGCACCCCCGACTACGGGTACGCGCTCCTCGAAGCGCTCGAAGGCCTGGACATCCAGGTCGACGCGAACACGCTCTATCCACTCCTGCGGCGCCTCGAGAAGCAGGGCCTGCTGACGAGCGAGTGGAACACCGCCGAGTCCCGTCCCCGCAAGTTCTACCGGACGAGCCCGGCCGGCGACGACCTCGCCGCCACCCTCTCCGCCGACTGGGATCGGCTGACCGCATCGCTGCACCGCCTCGCTGAAGGGGAACTGCCATGACAACGTTGACCGATCGCTACGTCTGGGCCGTCGTCCGCACCGTGCCCGATACCCACCGCGCCGATATCGAGCCCGAGATCAGGGAGATGATCGGTGGCGCGGTCGACGCCCGCCTCGCCGCCGGTGAGGAGCCCGCCGCCGCGGAGCGCTCGGCGCTGCTCCAGCTGGGGGACCCGGAGCGCCTCGCGGCCGACTACGTGGACCGGCCCCTCACGCTGATCGGGCCGCGCTACTACCTCGACTGGCTCCGGCTCCTGAGGACGCTCCTCGCCGTCGTCGTCCCCATCTCCACCGCCGCGGTGTTCCTCGTGCAGTTCCTGAGCCAGGGTGAGGTCGGTGCGGCGATCGGCGGCGCTGTCACGACGGCGCTGAACGTCACGGTGCACATCGGGTTCTGGAGCACGCTCGTGTTCGTCATCCTGGAGCGGACGGGGGTCCCCGACACGGGGCTGGGGTGGTCCCCCGACACCCTCCCCGTCCTGCCCGACCGCTCGCGCCATGCGCGCCTGCCCGAGCTCGTCGCGTCACTGGTGTTCCTCGCCGTCTTCGCCGGCGCCATCCTCTGGCAGCAGGTCCGCTCCGTGGTCAACGCCGACGACGGCAGCGCGATCCCCCTGCTCGACCCGGCACTGTGGTCCTTCTGGCTCCCGTGGTTCCTGGGGCTGATCGTCCTCGAGGCGGGTTTCGCGGTCTGGCTGTACCTGCGGGACTGGTCCTGGCCGGCCGCCGTCGTGAACCTCGCCCTCGCCCTCGCCTTCGCGGTGCCCGCGGTCCTCCTGTGGTCCGGTGGAAGGCTGCTCAACCCGGCCTTCGTCGACGCCGTCGGATGGGGTCCCGCGGTCGCGACGGGGGGCGGCTGGACGGTCGGCTCCATCGTGACCGCGGTCGTGGTCCTCATCACCGCCTGGGACGTGGTGGACGGGTTCCTGAAGGCGCGGCGTGCGTCCGCCCCGGGAGCCCGGCAGCCCGTCCTCGTGGGCCGCTGACCCTGCCCGGGCACGCTCCGCCCGGGCGACGCGCGTACCGTGGTCTGATGGCAGCCACCGAGCCCCGTCAGCAGCACATCGTGAACACCCTCGTGGAAGCGCACCAGGACCTCATGGTCGCCGACCCCCTCGCCTTCCGGGCGCGGTTCCGGAAGATGGCGGCGGACCCCTACGCCTTCTACCGCGGCAGCGCGTCGCTGTTCTACACCGACATGGCAGGGCTCGACGACAGGTGGGCGGACGGGCGCACGGGTCGCGTGTGGATCCACGGCGACCTGCACGCCGAGAACTTCGGCACCTACATGAGCAACGAGGGACGGCTCACGTTCGACGTCAACGACTTCGACGAGGCGTACGTGGGCCACTTCTCCTGGGACCTGCGCCGGTTCGTTGCGTCGCTGACGCTGCTGTGCTGGCAGAAGGCGCTGCCGTCGCGGGCGGTGCGCGACCTGTCCCGCACCTACCTCGAGGCGTACCTGGGCCGGGTCGGGGACTACGTGGACGACGAGCAGTCGGCCTTCGCCTTCGGGCTGGACAACACCGAGGGCACCATCCACCGGGTCCTGCAGCAGGCCCGCGCCGCGCGGCGGACGCGCCTGCTCGACTCCCTCACGCTGATCGAGGACGACGAGCGCCAGTTCCGCGACGACGGATCGATTCGGGTGCTGGGAGGCGAGGAGTCCGCGGAGGTGTCGGACGCGTTCGAGCGCTACCTCGCCACCATCCCTGACGGCGAGCGCTCCCGCCGTCGCGTGTTCTACCGGGTCAAGGGGATCGTGGGGAAGAAGGGCTTCGGGATCGGCAGTGCGGGGCTGCCCACCTACAACGTGCTGATCGAGGGCTTCGACGAGGCGCAGGAGAACGACATCATCCTCACGATGAAGCAGTCGAACATCGCCGCGCCCAGCCGGATCGTGGACGACGAGCGCGTCCGCGGTTTCTTCCACGACGACGGGCACCGCGCCGTCGTGAGCCAGCGCTCGCTGCAGACCCACACGGACCCGTTCCTCGGCTACACCTCGATCCGTGGGGTCTCCTTCGTGGTGTCGGAACTGTCCCCCTACAAGCGGGATCTCTCCTGGGAGGACCTCACGGAACCCGAGCAGATGGTGCCCGTGCTCGAAGCGCTCGGGCAGGCCACCGCGAAGATCCACTGCTCGACCGACGAGGACAGCGACCACGACCTCGTGCCGTTCCGCACGGAGACCGCGATCCTCGCCGCCGTCGGTGACGCGCGCGAGGAGTTCATCGCAGACCTGGTGGGATTCGGCGAGGCCTACGCCGAGACGGTGCGGCAGGATCATGCCCTCTTCGTCGACGCTTTCCGCGAAGGACTCATCACCGCCGTACCGGCGGCATAGTGCAAGTTGAGTCCTCCTGGCTCAACTTCGTTTTGATCTCCGGCTGTGCAGGACTATAGTTGAGTGCAGAACGCTCAATCCACGCGCCCGGCGGATGAGCGCCTCGCAAATCCCGGGCAGTCGAAAGGAACTTGCATGTCACGTGCAGTAGGTATTGACCTCGGAACCACCAACTCGGTCGTCTCGGTCCTCGAGGGTGGCGAGCCCACCGTCATCGCCAACGCCGAGGGCGCGCGCACCACGCCGTCGATCGTCGCCTTCTCCAAGGCCGGCGAGGTCCTGGTCGGCGAGATCGCCAAGCGCCAGGCCGTCAACAACATCGACCGCACCATCTCCTCGGTCAAGCGCCACATGGGCACCGACTGGAGCGTCGACATCGATGCGAAGAAGTACACCCCGCAGGAGATCTCGGCGCGCATCCTCCAGAAGCTCAAGACGGATGCCGAGAGCTACCTCGGCGAGAAGGTCACCGACGCCGTGATCACCGTCCCCGCCTACTTCAACGACGCCGAGCGGCAGGCCACCAAGGAGGCCGGCGAGATCGCGGGCCTCAAGGTGCTGCGCATCGTCAACGAGCCCACCGCCGCGGCCCTCGCCTACGGTCTGGACAAGGGCAAGGAGGACGAGCTCATCCTCGTGTTCGACCTCGGCGGCGGCACGTTCGACGTCTCCCTCCTCGAGGTCGGCAAGGACGAGGACGCGTTCTCCACCATCCAAGTCCGCTCCACGTCCGGTGACAACCGCCTCGGCGGCGACGACTGGGACCAGCGCGTCGTCGACTACCTGCTCTCGCAGGCCAAGGCCAAGGGCGCCGATCTCTCCAAGGACAAGATCGCGCTGCAGCGCCTCAAGGAGGCCGCAGAGCAGGCCAAGAAGGAACTGTCCTCGGCGACGTCCACCAACATCTCGCTGCAGTACCTCTCGGTCACCGCGGACGGCCCCGTCCACCTCGACGAGCACCTGTCGCGTGCCAAGTTCCAGGACCTGACCAAGGACCTGCTGGACCGCACCAAGAAGCCGTTCCAGGACGTCATCGCCGAGGCCGGCATCAAGGTCTCCGACATCGACCACATCGTCCTCGTCGGCGGATCCACCCGCATGCCCGCGGTCAGCGAACTCGTGAAGGAGCTCGCCGGTGGCAAGGAGCCCAACAAGGGCGTCAACCCGGACGAGGTCGTGGCCGTCGGTGCCGCACTGCAGGCCGGCGTGCTGAAGGGGGAGCGCAAGGACGTCCTGCTGATCGACGTCACCCCGCTGTCCCTCGGCATCGAGACCAAGGGCGGCATGATGACCAAGCTCATCGAGCGCAACACGGCCATCCCGACCAAGCGCAGCGAGACCTTCACCACCGCTGACGACAACCAGCCGTCCGTGGCCATCCAGGTCTTCCAGGGCGAGCGCGAGTTCACCCGGGACAACAAGCCGCTCGGCACGTTCGAGCTGACCGGCATCGCGCCGGCACCGCGCGGCGTCCCGCAGGTCGAGGTCACCTTCGACATCGACGCCAACGGCATCGTGCACGTGTCCGCCAAGGACAAGGGCACGGGCACCGAGCAGTCGATGACCATCACGGGCGGTTCGTCGCTGTCCAAGGAGGACATCGACCGCATGGTGCGCGAGGCCGAGGAGCACGCAGCCGAGGACAAGCAGCGCCGCGAGGCCGCCGACACCCGCAACGGTGCCGAGCAGCTCGCCTACTCGGTGGACAAGCTCATCGCCGACAACTCGGACAAGCTGCCCGAGGACGTCCGCACCGAGGTCCAGGCCGACGTCGACGCCCTGAAGAAGACGCTGGAGTCGCAGGACAACGACGCCGAGGTGAAGTCGGCCTTCGAGAAGCTGCAGTCCTCGCAGTCCAGGCTCGGCGAAGCGATCTACGCCTCCGCCCAGCAGGACGCAGGCTCCGCAGCCGGCGCACCCGCCGACGACCAGCCGGCCTCCGCAGGCGCCGACGAGGACATCGTCGACGCCGAGGTGGTCGACGAAGACACCAACGAGAAGAAGTAGCCATGCCGCACCACGGAAACGAAGAAGAGCACGAGTCCGAGCCGATCGTCCCTGAGACGGGCGAAGTCCGTGGGCAGCAGAACGACGCCGGTACTCCGGCCGCGGAGGAATCCGCGGCCGGAGTGCAGGCAGGTCCCGCCGGCGACAGCACGGAGGGCGACGCCCTGGCCCAGGCCGAGGCGATCCTGAACGAGGCCGGCGCCGACGGGGCGAGCAATCCCGCCGTGGACGTCGTCGCGGAGCTCCGCAACGACCTGCTCCGCCTGCAGGCCGAGTACGTGAACTACCGGCGCCGTGTTGAACGCGACCGGGATGTCGCACGCGACCAGGCCGTCATCGGCGTCATCAACACGCTGATGCCCGTCCTCGACGACATCGACGCCGCGCGCCAGCACGGCGACCTCGCCGAGGGACCCTTCGCGGCAATCGCGGGCAAGCTCGAGAACGCCCTCCGGACGTACGAGCTCACCCGGATCGACGAGGTCGGCGTCGCCTTCGACCCGAACATCCACGAAGCGCTCATGCAGCAGCCGAGTGCGGACGTCCAGGCTGATAGCGTCAGCCAGATCCTCCGCGCGGGCTACCGCAAGGGCGAGCGCGTCCTCCGGGCCGCGCAGGTCATCGTAGCGGTGCCTGAGTAGTTCTTACCGCGCTGCGCGGATGCCGAACGGCGGCGACGAAATTTCCCGGCTCGCTAGAGCTCGCTGGGAGATATTGAAGCCGCCTTCCTCGGCACTCCGCGCAGCGCTCCCGGGTTGTGTGATTCCTTCGGGATCGTGCAACCCGGCCCCACGTTTCAGTAGTACCTAGGAAAGGAGACGCCCGTTGGCCAGTCAGGATTGGGTGGACAAGGATTTCTACAAGATCCTGGGTGTTTCCAAGGACGCGTCCGACACCGACATCAAGAAGGCGTACCGGAAGCTCGCCCGCAAGTACCACCCCGACCAGAACCAGGGTGATGCCGCGTCCGAGAAGACGTTCAAGGACGTCTCGGAGGCCTACTCCGTGCTGTCCGACGCCGAGCAGCGCCAGCAGTACGACGCCATCCGCGCGATGGGCGGGGGAGCGCGCTTCTCCGCCGGCGGTGCCGGTGGAAGTGCCGGCGGCGGTGCGGGGTTCGAGGACATCTTCGGGAACCTCTTCGGCCAGGGGGCCGGGACCCGTCAGCGCACCGGCTTCTCCAACAGCGACCTTCCCCCCGAGTTCGCCGACCTGTTCGGCGGCGGTGGCAACGGATTCCCGGGCGGCTTCCAGTCCACGCGCCCCCAGAAGGGCGCCGACCGCACGGCCAGCACGTCCATCTCCTTCGCGGGCTCCATCAACGGGACCACCATCGGCCTGCGTGAACCCTCGGGCGAGCAGATCGACGTCCGCATCCCGGCCGGTATCCGCGACGGACAGAAGGTCCGGGTGAAGGGCAAGGGGCAGCCGGGGCAGAGCGGCCCCGGCGACCTCATGGTCACCGTCGCCGTGAAGGAGCATCCGCTGTTCAAGCGCGACGGCGACAACATCCGCGTGCACGTCCCCGTCAGCTTCCCCGAGGCGTCCCTCGGCGCCGAGATCGACGTCCCGACCCTCACCGGTGAGTTGGTGAAGATGAGGATCCCCGCCGGGACGCCGTCGGGCAGGACCCTGCGCCTCAAGGGCAGGGGCGTGAAGACCGCCAAGGCCACGGGGGACCTGCTCGTCACCGTCGACGTCGTCGTCCCGCAGAATCTGTCCAAGGAGGCCGAGGCCGCCGTCGAGGCCTTCCGGGCTGCTACGCGGGACGCGGATCCGCGGGCGGGCCTCGCCGCGAAGGCGCGCCTGTAAAGAGTACATTTGAGCGACCGCCGGGAGCCCCGGCGACGGAAGGAGGCCCGCCATGGACTACACGCTGCCGATCTATGTGATCTCCGTGGCCGCCGAACTCGCCGACATGCACCCGCAGACCCTGCGCCAGTACGACCGGCTGGGCCTCGTGACGCCCAGCCGGGCACCCGGAAGGGCCAGGCGCTACTCGCAGAAGGACGTCGGGACGCTGCGCGAGATCCAGCGCCTGTCGCAGGAGGGGGTGTCCCTCGAGGGCATCCGGCGCATCCTCGAACTCGAGAACCAGGTATCCGCACTGCAGGCGCGCGTCACGGAGCTGTCCTCCGAGCTGGCGTCCCGCCGCTTCCACGCCGAATCGAGCCGGGTCTTCGCCGCCGGGCTGGCGGGCGACGTCGTCACACTGGCCCGCGGCCAGCGCCCCCGCCCGCGCAGCCAGGCGCTCGTGGTGTGGCGCCCCGACACGGCGCGGACGGCGAACTAGCCACCGCCGGTGAGCGGTCGCCCGCGGCCGCGCACGGCCGCGGGTGGAATATGTCGGAGGACGCGGGCAGACTAAGGAGATGGAATACCTCGTGGGGTTGCACGATGCTTGATCTCTTCGTCCAGGCGCTCGTCGTCGGCGCCGGGGTCCTCACCGCCGTCGGCGCGGGGACCGGCGTGGCCGGGTGGCTCGTGGTCCGCAAGGTCAAGCGCTCCCGCATCATCGAGCGCACGAGGGACCGCGGCGTGCTGGCGGCCCGCGCTTATGCGCCGGACCGGCTGACGCGGGAACCCGCGCGGCTCATCGGTGACCTGACGCGGTCCTCGCGTGCCACGCACCTCGCCCTCGCCGAAGCGACGGCGCAGCGACGCCCCGTGGGGGACCTCCCCCGGGCGGCCGCTGAGATCGACCAGGCCGCGGCCTCCCTGGAGACCCTGCTGCGTGCTGCCGACCGTGAGCCGAACCGGGCACTGAAGCAGGAGTGGACCGCGGATCTCGCCGCGCAGGCGCGGGCGCTCGACGAGCTGTCCGCCGACCTGCGCCGCAGCCTGCTGCAGACCTCGCGGTCCATCGACACGCTGCAGCTCGAGCAGGCCACCAGCCGCCTCCGCACCGAGATCTCCGCCATGGCCACCTGGCGGGACAGCTACGGGAACCGGCAGACCTGGTGACGGGTCAGTCCAGGTAGCCGCAACCAACCATCACCCCGGGGGTCCAGAGTGTCGATCAAACGCCGCATCACGCGGATCGTGCAGGCCAACCGCTCCGCGGCGGAGGAGTCCAAGCAGGATCCCCGGATCCAGGCGCAGAGCGCCCAGCAGGCGCAGCGCAACCTCCTCGACCAGGCGCGCCGGGGGGCAGCGGACGTCGCGGCGCACCACCACCGGGTGGGCCTGGCCGCGAACGAGGCCGCCGACTACGTCAACCGGGTCGAGGCCGCTGCCGCAGCCGCGGTGCAGCGCGGGGACGACGACGCCGCCCGGGCCGCGATCCGCGAATCGATGACGGCGCGGCGTCGCCTCGAGACCCTCACCCGGCAGTTGCACGAGGCGGAGCAGCAGGCACGCCGGCTCCACGACGACGTGCAGCGGCTGGAACAGCGCGTGCAGCAGAACGCCATGGAGTACGACGCCATGCTGGCCCGCCGCGCGGCGGCCCAGGCTGCGATCGGTGTGCATGACGCACTGGCGTCGTCCTCGCGGGAGGCGGCCGCGATGGACGCGGCGCGGCGCAACGCCGAACTCGAGGTGCGGCGCTTCGAGGCGCAGGCCCAGGCCCGTGAGGAACTGTCCTGGACGGACCCGTCGTCACCGCGCCTGCAGCAGGCCTTCGAGGAACTCGAGGCGGAGGCCGCCGCCCAGCAGGAGCTCGAGGAGCTCAAGCGGAGGAACGGCCGAGGCTATCCTCCAGTGCAACGCTGAGCGCCTGCCGGACGGCGGCATCGACGTCCTCCGGCTGCCTGAGCCGGAGGCGCCAGGCGAACGGTTCGTTCGTGCGGATCGGCTCGAGCCCGGGCAGTCCGGGGATCGCGAGCCGGAAGACCAGGTCCACGGCGGTCCTGGTGGGCGTGAGCTGCGCGAACTTCCGTCGCGACGACTGCAGGGACACGTAGGTCTTGCGCAGCTGGATGGTGACCTCCGGTGTCGCGGTGGCCCAGGATACGATGCTGTCAGCGATGGGCCTGAGGGCCGGACGGTTCGCGTACTGGGCGGCGTAGAGCTCCTCCGCCGACCGCTCGAAGAACTCCGGCAGTCCGAAGACCTCCCAGTCGACGCTCATCAGGTTGTATCCGGTGACTCCCTGTTCCTTCAGCCAGTGCGAGAGATCCTCCCGCGTGCCGATCCCCGCAGTACGCGCCTCCGCAGCCCAATCCGCCGGTGTCCGTCCGGTGGTGCGGAGCAGCCGCGCGGCGTTGGCGTGCACCATCGACTGCCAGCTCTGCATCTCGCCCATGGCCACACTGTAGCGTTCCGGTGCCGTCCCGCCGGGCGCGAAGGGAAGGACGCCGAAGGCCGTTGCTACACTCTGCCCATGACCGAGCTGAGCGGTGCCCACGTCCTCGTCGTCGGTGCGACGGGAGTCCTCGGGGCCGAGCTGTCCCGCCAGCTCGTGGCCCAGGGCGCCCAGCTCACGCTCTCGGGCCGTTCCGACGACAGACTGGCGGCGCTCGCGGACGAACTCGGCGATGCCGTCCTGGGCCGCGCCGCTGCCGATCTCGGCAGACCCACGGGCCCGGCGGACATCGCCGCTGCCATCTACGGGCGCGAACTGAGCGGGCTGGTGTTCGCCTCCGGCGTCGTGGCGTTCGGTCCCGCCGTCGAGGTGGACGACGACACCCTCGACGAACTCGTGCTCGTGAACCTGCTCGGCTACATGCGGCTCGTGCGCGAGATCGCGCCCCGGCTCGCGCGGGACTCGTTCATCGCGCAGATCAGCGCCGTCGTCGCCGAGAGCCCGACGGCGGGCATGGCCGCGTACTCCGCGACGAAGGCGGGACTGAGCGCCTACGGGAAGGCGCTGACACTGGAGCTGCGCAGGCAGGGGGTGCGGGTGCTCGACGCCCGCCCGCCCCACACCGAGACCGGGCTGGCTAGCCGGCCCATCGCAGGGGAGGCGCCGAGGCTGCCGCAGGGCAAGGATCCGGTGGCTGTCGCCGCACGCATCGTGACGGCCATCCGGGACGGCGAGCGCGACCTGCCGTCGTCGGCATTCTGAGCAGGGGCCCGGCGGGCACAGCCATCCATCGGAGGTGACCATGGCGGACGGACCCGAGCCCTTCGAACTCCACGAGTCGGGAGCGTTCCTGCACGGGACGAAGGCGGACCTCGCCGGGGACCTCCAGCGCCGGGGCCTGGCCGTCATCGACGACTGAACCGACGGCGCCTCGCCTCTCACTCCACCCGCACCCTCACCCGGATCGGCGCGGCGGCAGCGGTGCTCGCCGCGCACGCGAGAGCCGCCACCGCGAAGGCGAGCGTCGCGCCGCCCTGCTGGAGCAGGAATCCGGTGAGGGGTGCGCCGGCCGCCTGCCCCAGCACGAGGGAGGTGAACAGCAGCGACGTGCCCGCAGCGCTGCCCGCGTCGGTGGTGGAGGCCCACAGGATGAGCACGGAGGTCGCCGCCGTGTAGGCCAGTCCGAACAGGGCGGAGGCCGCGTAGGCCAGGAGCAGGGAGTCCGGTACCGTCCCGAGGAGTGCGGTGGCCGCCGCCGTCGCCAGGGTGGTCAGCGACCAGGCGGCTGGGACGGAGCGGCCGGCGAGCCAACGCGACACCAGGGTGGCGCCGGCGCCCCCGAGCCCCAGCGCTATCCAGGCGCCGGCCGACAACCCCTCGCTCATACCGCCCGACTGCTCGAGCGTGGACCGGCCGTACACCCACACGGCGGCGCACCCGATCCCGAAGACGAAGGCCCCACACAGCGGCCGGGCCAGCCCGCGCCTGCTCGATCGTGCGACGAGGGACGGAGCGGGCCGAGGTGGTGCAGCCGGTGCGACGGCGCTTCCGTCGAGCCGCAGGACGGCGAGCATGGACGTCACGGCGAGCACTGCCACGAGCGCCCATGCCAGGCGCCACGCCTCACCGAGCACCAGGGACAGGGCGCCCGCCAGGACCACGCCGAAGCCCGTCCCCGAATTGACCACCGATTGCAGGCGCCCGCGGGCCTCCGGTGCGGTGTTCCGCTGCACCAGCTCCACCAGGGCGGGGGACGCGAAGCCTGCTCCGGTGCCGGCGAGCAGGACCCCTGCGGCGAAGATCGGGGTGGTCTGGGCGCCGGCGATGCCGATGCTGCCGAGAGCCGCCGAGAGGCCCGCGAGCAGCGTCACCGCCCGCGGATGACCCTGGGCGAAGCGGAAGCCGATCCCGGCGGAGACGCAGTAGAGGACCGACGCACCCGCGGCCAGCAGGCCGCTCACCGCGGGCGGCAGCGGGAACGACGCCGAGAAGGCGGGCAGGAACAGTCCGTAGCCAAGCCGGGCCAGACCGTAGGTGACCGCGATGAGCGAGACCGCGGATGCGGCGAAGAGGAGGTCCCGACGGGACGTGGCGAACTGTAACGATCGTTTCATTGAAACGAACGTTATACCCTTGTTCCATGGCACGACAACCGACAGCGCGGGATCGACTCCTCGATGCGGCAGAGGACCTGGCCGCGACGCGGGGTGTCACCGCCACCCCCGTGGATGCGATTCTCGAGCGCGCCCAGGTGTCACCGGCGACGCTGTACGCGCACTTCGGCAACAAGGAGGGGCTGATCACCCACGCCCTGCAGCGCAGGCTGTCCCGGTGGGACACGACCTGGCAGGAGTGCGTCGACGAGGCGCCCACCCCCGAGGAGAAGGTGCTCGCGCTCTTCGCAGCCCTCGCACGGTATCGGCAGGGGGTCACACCTTCCCGGTGGTGCGTGTTCCTCGGGGTCACCGCGGAGACCCCGCACCCGGGTCCCGACCTCGAGGCCACCCTGGGCGACGACACCCGGCTGTTGCTGGGGCGGCTCGAAGACCTGGCGGCTCCCCTCGTCGGCGCCGACGGAGCCGCGCTCCTGGCACGCCACCTCGTCCTGATCTACACCGGGGTCCTCGGGATGATCCTGCGTGGGACGGACGTGGACACCGCCACCACCGAAGGGCGGCGCATCGCGAGCATCACCCTGCAGTCCTTCACCGGAGCGCCGGCGGCGGCTTCCTGAGCCCACCGGGACCGGTGCCCGGTCACGCGAAGTCCTGGACCTTCCTCCACCCGGGATCGAGCGAGTGCCGGGCGGTGACGGGACGCCGGTCGCGAGCGGCGGCGTCGAGCACGTCACGCCCGTTCTGGTCCTCCGAGTCGGAGTAGAAGTGGAGGGTCCTGACGCCCCTGGAGGTCTCGGCGGCGACGAGCATCCCACGGTGACCGAGGGACCGCACGAGGGTGTCCTCGAGATCGTCGAGGACACCGAGCGCCGCCGGCAGGGGCAGGCCCTGCCCGTCGGCCTCGAAGGGGACCCGCAGCGCCGTGTGGAGATCGAAGCGCGGATGGTCGATCCACCGCAGCGGGCGCAGGACCCGCACCGAGATCGGGTCGCCGGCGCCGAGTGTCCCCTGCATCAGCAGCCACGCCGGCGGGGGCAGCGTGCCCGCCAGGTCGGCCACCCGCGCCGGCAGGTCCACGGCCGCGATGCTGTCCACGACGTCGGTCGCGATGCAGTCCACGCGGCGTACCCAGCGTTCGACGTCGTCCTCGCCCAGCAGCCACTCGAGGACGAGGACGCACAGGCCGTGCTCGTCGTCCCAGCGACCCGTGAACCCGGGGTTGTACACGGAGACGATGAACCCGTCACCCTTGCGGGTCACCGCCGCGTGGACCCTGGTGCGGCGGAGGTCGAACGTCCTGCCGCGGTACGTGATGGTGGAGTCGAGCATGTCGGGCCGCGCGCTGCGGGCGGGCATGAATTCCCAGCGCCTGCTCGGCGGCGGCGCCGCCCGGTACCAGCGCTCGGCCACGGGACGCAGCGCGGCATCGCCTCCGCTGGAGAGGCACAGGGTGTGCTCGGCACCGACACCTGTGCGCGTCTCCCACTCCAGGCCCCGGGCGATCGCCCTCACCCTGTGGGTCATCACGTCCACGTAGGCGTCGAAGTCACCGGCCCTCGTGGCTGTGGTGAGCAGTTCCTCGCCGTCCTCGGTCCACCACTGCCAGAACGCCGCGACGGGGTCCCTGCCGTGTCCGTGGCGGGATGGTGCCCGGCGGCTGAAGAGTCCCATGGTCCCTGCTTCTGTCGGTGTACGCGTCCGGGGAGGCGTCGGTCAGCGACGCCGGTAGGTGAGGTCGAAGACCATCCGCCCGGCCTTGATCGCCTTGTTCTCGAAGCTCGTGAGGGTCCGCCCCTCGAAACGCGGCGCCCAGCCTCCGCGCTCGTCGACGCCCTCGTTGACGCCCGTGTTGCCGGTGCTCACCGGGTCGCGTCCCTCACGCACCGGGGCGCCGCCCACCACCGATTCCACGCCGCTCTCCCACACCTGGGTGAGGGGGCTCGCGGCTCCGGCGCGCTCGCCGTCGTGCAGGTTCTCGAAGTGCCCGCTCGCATCGAGGACCTCGCGCATCTGCACCGCATAGCTGGACCAGTCCGTGGCCAGGCGGAAGAGTCCGCCGGGCTCGAGGATGCGCGCGGCCAGCTCCACGTAGTCGTCCTTGACGAGCCGCCGCTTGTGGTGCCGCGCCTTGTGCCAGGGGTCGGGGAAGAACGTCCACAGTTCCGCGACGGAGGACGCCGGGATCATGCCGGCGAAGGCCTCCGCCGCGTCGACCTGAGCGGTCCGCACGTTCGTCAGGTCCTTCTGGCTGATACGGAGCATCGTCTGGGCCAGCCCCGGCCGGTAGACCTCCAGGGCGAGGTAGTCGCGGTCCGGGTCCTGTTCCGCGGCGTGCGTGATGGCCTCGCCGAGTCCCGAGCCCACCTCCACGACGAGCGGGGCGGTCCGCCCGAAGGCGGTTCCGGCGTCGAACACGAAGCCCGGAGCCACGGACGTGTCGGCGTTGTCGATGCGCGGTACGTCGATGAGGAAGTCCTCGGCGAGGTCGTCCCAGGCCTCGCGGCGCCGGCCCTGGAGGCGTGAGCCCCGCCGGACGAAGGAGACGGGCTGGGCGCGGTGCGGCTGGTCGGGGGTCTGTGCTGAGGGCTCCATCACCTCCAAGGCTACCGGCAGCACGCCCGCCGGTACCGCCGCCGGGCACGGCCTGTGGCCGGCGAGGTGCGCCCGGGGAATCCCTACGCCACGGGTGAACCGCGCATCCGCTGCTGCGCCGGGCACCCCATCGTCGGACCGGGTGGTCATCGCATCGGGGCGCCGTGCATCGTCGATCGGGTGCACCGCCGCGGGGCGGTGCACTGGTGTGCCCACGCGGACAGTGGCAGAGTGATGTGACGAACCCGAGGAGGCGCGACATGAACACGGGTCCTGATGCGGTGGCGCCGGCGGCAGCTGGGAGCGGCGAGGCCACGGGCGGTCTCGCCCTGCAGTTGAGTGAGCTCGCGCGCGGACTCCGTCGTCAACCCGACGTGGATTCGACCCTCGCCGAGATCGTCCACGCCGCCCTGTCCCTCATCCCGCCCGCGGCGGAGGGCTCCATCAGCCTCGTCCGGGCCCGGCGGCGCGTGGAATCGCGGGCCGCGTCGGGGGACCTGCCCCGGATCATCGACGACCTGCAGACCCGGACCGGGCAGGGTCCGTGCCTCGATGCGGTCTTCCGTGAACGCATCGTCCGGGTGCCGAGTCTGAGGGACGAGCCCCGGTGGCCCGACTTCGCACGGCGTGCCTGGGACGCCGGAGCGCGCAGCATGCTCTCCTTCCAGCTCTTCGTGGACGACGACAACCTCGGTGCGCTGAACCTGTACGGCGCGGAGGTGGGCGAGTTCGGTGAGGACTACGAGCAGGTCGGCCTGCTGATCGCGGCCCACGCCGCGATCGCCCTCTCCGACGCGCAGGAGATCTCCAACCTCAACGCCGCGCTCATCACCAGGGACGTCATCGGCCAGGCGAAGGGCATCCTCATGGAACGCCACAAGCTCACCGCCCACGAGGCGTTCCTGGTGCTCTCCTCCGCGAGCACGAAGACCAACACCAAGCTGATCGAGGTCGCCGAGCAGCTCGCCGTCCGCGGAGATCTGGCGTCGCGGCGCCGGATCGCGGAGTAGGCGGGGACCGCCGCCCTATCGCCGGTGTGGACCAGCGCCGGCGGCGGCGTCGAGTCGGCTGATCGCGAGCTGCGCGTAGAGGGCCGCGCCGTCGGGGAGGACGCTGTCGTCGAAGACGGCGTACGGCGAGTGGTTGAAGGGTGCCGTGACCGGATCGACGCCCGGGGTCACCGCCGAGAGGAAGACGAAACTGCCGGGCACGGCCTCGAGGATGCGGGAGAAGTCCTCGGACCCGCTCAGTGGCCGGGGCATGGTGAGGTACCGGTCGGTCCCGAGCAGTGCGCCGACCTGCGCCTCGGCGTGTGCCGTCTCGTCGGTGTCGGTGACGGTGACGGGGTACTCGTGGACGTACTCGACGTCCGCCTCGAGCCCGTGGGCGGCTACGAGGTGCCGCACCAGGCGGGGGACCGCCTCCGCCATCCTGTCCCTGTTCACTGCCGAGAACGTGCGGACGGTCGCCTCGATCCGCGCCGTCTCCGGGATGATGTTGCGCTGCGTGCCTGCGCGCAGCACCCCGACGGACAGCACCACGGGGTCGAACATGTCGAACTGCCGGGTGATCACGACCTGCAGCTGCGTGACGATCTCCGCGGCCACCGTCACCGGGTCCTTGGCGGAGTGCGGCGAGGACCCGTGCCCGCCCGCGCCCCGGACCGTGATCGTCAACCCGTCCGACGCCGACATCAGAGGCCCGGACCGGCTGGTGAATACCCCGGTGGGTATGAGCGAGGACACCACGTGCAGGCCGTAGGCGGCGTCGGGCCTCCTGCCTGCGGCATCCAGGACGCCCTCGCGGATCATGACGCCGGCGCCGTCGTGCCCCTCCTCGCCGGGCTGGAACATGAGCACGACATCGCCCGCCAGCTGCTCCCGGCGCTCGGCGAGGAGCGTGGCGGCCCCGGAGAGCATGGCGGTGTGCAGGTCGTGGCCGCAGGCGTGCATCACGCCGGCGACCTCGGAGGAGTAGGGGACGCCGGCGGCCTCCTGGACCGGCAGGGCATCCATGTCGCCGCGGAGGAGCACCACGGGAGCCTCGCCCGCCGGCGTGGCGCCGCCGCGCAGGACGGCGGTGACCGAGGTGGTGTCCGTTCCCAGGGTGATCTCGTAGGGGAGCCCGTCGAGGGCCGCCAGCACCTTCTCCTGGGTGCGCGGCAGCTGCAGGCCCAGCTCCGGCTCCCGGTGCAGGCGGTGCCGCAGGTCGGTGATGTCACCCGCGAGTGAGCGGGCATCCTCGAGCAGGGTGGCTGGGGACGAAGTCATGGGGGTTCCTCCTGGTACGGTACCGGCGCTGGTGGTCCCACCCTCGCAGATGCGCCGGGCCGGGGCGAGACCCCGGAGCCCGGTTCCCGTGGTGCCGGGGCGCGCCGTCTCCGCCGATGCGGGCCAGGAGCGTCACTGCTGGTAAACTGGGGATACTTGCCTGCGCAGGGCGGATCGGTTCCGCCAGTGAGATGCGCAGCCTGCGTCGCTAGAACGCATTCTTTTGTCCCGCATCCAGCTTCCGAGACCGGAAGCGCGGTGGACACTGTCTGACTTTTCTTCGGCGAACCCCCGCACCGCCCGGTGCCGGGAAGATGAGAAGAAAGTTCGTGTACTTTCCATGACTACTTTTGCTGCCCTCGGTGTGCCCAAAGCGCTGGTCGAGAACCTCGCCGCGCAGGGGATCGCCGAACCGTTCCCCATCCAGGTGAAGTCCCTTCCGGACTCCCTCGCAGGACGTGACGTCCTCGGCCGCGGCCGCACCGGCTCGGGTAAGACCCTCGCCTTCGCGCTGCCCATGGTCGCCCGCCTCGCCGAGCAGGAAGCGGCCTACCGGCGCAAGCCGGGACGCCCCCTGGCCCTCGTGCTCGCCCCGACCCGCGAGCTCGCGACACAGATCAACGCCACCGTCGAGCCGCTCGCGAACCAGCTCGGACTCAACACCACCGTGATCTACGGCGGTGTGTCCCAGCAGCGCCAGGAGAAGGCGCTGCGTGCCGGCGTCGACATCGTCATCGCCTGCCCCGGGCGTCTCGAGGACCTGATGCGCCAGAAGCTCATCACGCTCGAGTCCGTGGAGATCACCATCCTGGACGAGGCCGATCACATGGCCGACCTCGGCTTCCTGCCCGTCGTGAAGAAGCTGCTCGACACCACCCCCGCCGACGGTCAGCGCCTGCTGTTCTCGGCCACGCTCGACAACGGTGTGGACAAGGTGGTCAACCGCTACATGACCAACCCCGTCACCCACTCGGTCGACGACCCCCAGGCCGCGGTCACCTCCATGGAGCACCACGTGCTGATGATCGGCGACCAGACGCAGAAGAAGCAGCTCATCGTGCAGCTCGCCTCCGGCAGCGGACGCCGCCTGCTCTTCATGCGCACCAAGCACCACGCCCGCAAGCTGGCGAAGACCCTGACGGATGCCGGCATCCCCGCCGTCGACCTGCACGGCAACCTCTCCCAGAACGCCCGGGACAGGAACCTGGCCGAGTTCTCCTCCGGTGACGTCCGCGTCCTGGTCGCCACCGACGTCGCAGCCCGTGGCGTGCACGTGGACGACGTCGAGCTCGTGGTCCACGTGGACCCGCCCACGGAGCACAAGGCGTACCTGCACCGCTCGGGCCGCACGGCCCGCGCCGGATCCTCGGGAACGGTCGTCACGATCACCCTGCCCGAGCAGAAGTCCGAGGTGCAGAAGCTGATGAAGGCCGCCGGGGTCGACGTCGCGTTCGAGACCGTCAAGGCGACCTCGCCGCTCGTGCTGTCCCTGACCGGCGACGTCGCGGACAAGATCGATCCCCGCACCCGTGCCGCACTGCTCGCCACCCGTGAGGCGACACGCGGCGAGGGCACCTCCACCGGTGCCAACGCCGAGCGCAAGCGCGCCCGCCGTGGCGCGGCGGCTCCGACCGCCGGAGGCCGTGGAGGACGCGGTGGACGCGGCCGCGTCTCCGCCGAACCGCAGTCCGCGCAGGGCAACCGCGCCGACCGCCGCAAGGACCAGCCGCAGGCACCGCGCTTCGGGTCGGATGCCGGTGCTGCCGCGAAGACCGGCGGACGCCGACGGGCCGATGAGCCCCGTACGGCCTCGGAGACGTCGACGCGCAGCCGCCGACCCGCCTCGGGCCAGCGCGTCGGCGACGCCGTCCGCCGCACGGCCGCGGGAGCCCCGGCGGCCGGCGGCCAGCGCAGCCACGCGCCGTCGTCCGCTCCCCGGACCGAGGGCGCCCGTCGCGCCCCCGGCTCCCGCAGGGCGAGCGCCCCGGCGTCGAACGACCGTCGCCCGCGCTAGCACGACCCGTTGCAGCACAAGGGAAAGGCCCCCTGCCCGTCCGGGTAGGGGGCCTTTCCCCGTCCTGATGGGTGCGGCGTCGTCGAGTGTGCGGAACAATGGCGGCATGAGCGCACTCCTGAACATCATCTGGCTTCTGTTCGGCGGCATCTGGCTCGCCCTCGGGTATTTCCTGGCAGGCATCGTCTGCTGCCTGCTGATCGTCACGATCCCGTTCGGGGTCGCCTCGTTCAGGATCGGCCTGTACGCGCTGTGGCCCTTCGGTCAGACGGTGGTGAACCGGGGTGGGCCGGCGAACGGCTTCACCGCCGTGGGCAATGTCATCTGGCTGCTCGTCGCCGGTATCTGGATCGCCATCGGCCACGTGCTGACGGCCATCCCGATGTTCGCGAGCATCATCGGGATCCCCCTGGGCATTGCGAACCTCAAGCTCATCCCGGTGTCGCTGGCCCCGCTCGGCAAGGTGATCGTCCCGTCGTCGGGGACATACCTGCCCACCTACCGCTAGGCACCCCGCCGGGTCGGCCGCCCGCCTCCAGGCGGAGTGCCCGGCCCGGCGGTCGCGCTGCCGGTCAGCCGCCCGCGTCGAGCCGGGGCGCCCGGGGTGGCGCGACGCGCTGCCGGTCAGCCGCCCGCGTCGAGCCGGGGCGCCCGGGGTGGCGCGACGCGCCGGGAGGCGCCGGTGCGCTCGAAGGCCGCCGCGAGTCGGAGCAGCCTCGTATCGGAGTACGCGGGCCCCGCGAAGGTCAGGCCGACCGGCATCCGCAGGTCCTCCAGCAGTCCCATCGGGACGGTGACCGTCGGGATCCCCAGGTGCCGTGGGACGAGGTTCCCGTTGGAGACCCAGACGCCGTTGCGCCAGGCGGCATCGGCCGACGCCGGGTCGCGGTCGCTGTCCGCGGGTCCTATGTCGGCGGCCGCCGGGAAGACCACCGCATCGAGGCCGTGCCGCTCCATCCACTCGTCGAGGTCCACCCTCCGTGTCTCCTCGAGCCCCCGCAGTCCCTCCGCCAGGTGCGGGATGTCCGCCAGCCCGCTGATGCCGTGCTCGCGGATGTGCGCCGGGTATCCTGTGATGTCGTCGTCGAAGCCGGAATAGCGGTCCGGGAGGGCACCGTCCGGGCGGGGGAAGATCGTCGAGCCGTCGACGTCGGCGAGGCTGGAGAGCGTCGGATCGCCGTTGGCCTGCAGGAAGTCGTGCCATGCCCAGGAGGAGAGGTCCGTGATCTCCCGGTGCAGGAAGTCCCGGCTGACGAGACCGCGGGTGGAGACGGTCGGCGCTCCCGGGCGGTCGCCCTCGTAGTGGGAGACCACGGGGAAGTCGACGTCCACCACCTCCGCGCCCGCGTCCTCGAGGTCGCGGCGGGCCGCCTCCCAGAGTGCGATGACCGACGGTCGGGTGATGATGCGCTGACCGGTCGGTCCGCCGACGCCGGGCGCCTCGGCCGTCCCGGCGTCGGGATCGGCGTTGATGTACATGCGGGGGACACCGAAGCGTCTGCCGGCCAGCACCCCGCCCGCCGCGGCCGCGGTGTCCGGGTGGAGGGCGGTGTAGGAGGCAGGCCGGAGCGCCGACGCCGGCGGGATGGGGAGCCAGGGCTGCACCCTCCAGAAGTCCCCGCGCGTCACGGGGTCGTCCGCGACGATGACGTCGAGGACCTCGAGGAGGTCCGCCATGGTCCGGGCGTGCGGGACGACGACGTCCATGGTGGGGACGAGGGGCCAGTTGCCGCGCACGGAGATGACTCCGCGGGACGGCGTGTACGCGCACAGTCCGTTGTTGGAGGCAGGCGCCCGGCCCGAGGACCAGGTCTCCTCGGCGAGGCCGAAGGCGGCGAAACTCGCGGCCGTCGCGGTCCCCGACCCGTTCGAGGACCCCGAGGCGAAGGCCGCGGTCAGGTAGTCGGCGTTGTAGGGGCTCTCGGCCCTGCCGTACAGTCCGCGCTGCATGCCCCCGTTGGCCATGGGCGGCATGTTGGTCAGGCCGATCAGGACCGCCCCGGCGGCGCGCAGGCGCTCGATGGTGAAGGCGTCCTGCCGGGCGACCAGCTCCTTGAAGGCGGGCGACCCGGCCGCGACGGTGAGGCCCCTCACCTTGTAGCTGTCCTTGGCGGTGTAGGGGATGCCGTCGAGCGGGCCCAGCGCCCTCCCCTCGGCGCGACGGCGGTCCGAAGCCCGCGCCTCGTCCAGTGCGTCGGGGTTCATCACGACGACGGAGTTCAGCCGGGGGCCGCCCCGGTCGAACGCCTCGATGCGGCGGAGGTAGCCGGTGACCAGTTCCTCGCTGGTCGCCGTGCCCGTCCGCAGCGCCTCCCTCAGCTCCGCGATGGTCGTTTCCACGACGTCGAAGCCCATCAGACAGCACCGCCCGTGCGGCGCGGGGCCGGCTGCTGCTGCGTGATGCAGTGGATGCCGCCGCCGAAGGCGAAGATGTCCCGGGCGTCGACGAGTTCGACGGTCCGGTCCGGGTACGCCTCCTGCAGGATCTCCGCCGCCACGGCGTCGTTGGGGTCGTCGAAGGCGCACAGCACCACGACGTCGTCGGCGACGTAGTGGTTGATATAGGACCAGTCGACGATGCCGTCGTCGTCGTGGGTGACGGTCGGGGCGGGCACCTCGATGATGGGCAGCGGGCGGCCGTCGGCGTCGATGGCGGACCCGAGTACGGCCCTGATCTCGCGGGTGACCTCATGGTCGGGGTGGCCGGGATCGTCCTGCCGGTGCAGGAGGACGGATCCCGAGGGTGTGAAGGCGGCGACGATGTCCACGTGGCCCCTCGTGCCGAACTCCCCGTAGTCCCGCGTCAGGCCGCGGGGGAGCCAGACGGCGTGGCGGGTGCCGAGCCGGGCGTGGATCTCGGCCTCGACGGATTCCTTCGTCGCCCCGGGGTTCCGGCCCGGGTCGAGCTGGACCGTCTCCGTCAGCAGGACGGTGCCGCGCCCGTCGACATGGAAGCCGCCGCCCTCGTTGACCAGTCCGCTGCGGAGGATCGGCGTTCCTGCCAGGCCCGCCACCGCACGTCCCACGTGCCGGTCCCTGGACCAGTCCGCCCAGTGCTGGGCACCCCACCCGTTGAACACCCAGTCGACGGCGGCGATCGCGCCGTCGGGACCGTGGACGAACGTGGGTCCGGAGTCGCGGAGCCACGCGTCGTCGAGGGGCACCTCGGAGACCGTGATCCCGGAGCCCAGCATGCCGTGCGCCATCGCGGAATCGGCGGGATCGGCCAGGACGGTCACCGGTTCGTACCGTCGGATCGTCCGCGCGACCTGCACCCAGGCCCGCCGCGCCCGGGCGAGCGTGTCGCTGCCGGCGGGACCGAAGGTGTCATTGGCCGGCGGGAAGGCCATCCACGTGCGGTCGTGGGCCTCCCACTCCGCGGGCATCCGCCGGCCCCCCGCGGCCATCGCGCGATCGGGGCCCGCCTCGGCCGGAAGGGTGGACGTGCTGTCGCGGTGTCGGTGGTTCACTGGGATCTTTCCGGGATGAAGGGGATGAAGGGGATCTCGGGACGGAGCCGGCGGACTGCCGGCGGCGTCAGTCGGGGAGGACGAGCGACGAGTCGCGGGTGAGGGTCCGGCCGCGGAAGAAATCGGGGTCCCTCCGCTGGACCACGAGCATCACGAGGGCACCGGCCACGAGGATGCCGATGCCGATGACGAAGACGAGTCCCACGCCGAAGAGTTCCGAGCCGCTGCCGAAGGCCGGGTCCCAGCTGTCCACGGCGGTCTGGAGGAAGACGACGATCAGCCCGATCCCGCCGAGGAGGGGCGCGCACAGCCGGTACACGACGTTCCGGACGCTGCTGAACAGCGAGGCCCTGAAGTACCAGACGCAGGCCAGTGCGGTCAGCCCGTAGTAGAAGCAGATCATGAGGCCGAGCGCCTGGATGGTGTCGTTGAGGACGTTCTCGCTGATGATGCGCATCAGGACGTAGAAGGCGGCCGAGACGACGCCGGCGAAGACCGTCGCATAGACCGGCGAGTTGAAGCGCGTGCTGACCCTGGCGAAGCGGGACGGCAGCGCCCGGTAGTAGCCCATGGCGAGAAGCGTGCGGGCGGGTGACACGAACGTGGACTGCAGCGATGCCCCGCAGCTGGAGAGGACGGCCAGTGACAGGAGGATCGCGAACGGGCCCATCACGGGGGCTGCGAGGGAGGTGAACACGTTCTCGGAGTTCTCCGGGTTGTTCAGCCCGATCCCGGTGTCTCCTGTGCCGGCGAACAGAACGGTCGCGATCGACCCGAGGAGGTAGATCACCAGGATGGCGACCGCCGCGACGGTCGCGGCCAGGCCCGAGGTCCGGCGGCCGTTGGTGGCCTCCTCGCTCACGGTGAGGCAGACGTCCCAGCCCCAGAACGCGAAGATGGAGAGCGACAGGCCGGCGGCGAAGGCGGAGAAGCTCTCGATCCCGAAGGGGTTGAACCACTCCCAGCTGAAGGCGAGGCCGGAGGCGTTCCCGGCGGCGATCCGCGCGAACGCCTGGACGGTGTACCAGGTGAGGACGAGCAGCTGGAAGCCGACGAGGACGTACTGCACCGTGCGCGTGGTGCGGATGCCCCGGCAGGACACCCATACCGCCGCGGCCATGAAGACCAGGCACGTGATGATGTTGACGGCCTTGTTCGAGGTCAGGTCCGCGATCGAGGCGTCCCCGCCGAGTTGTCCGAGGAACAGGTAGAAGAAGTCCACGGCCACGCCGGCCAGGTTGGACAGGACGATGATGTTCGCCGCGAGCAGGCCCCAGCCGCCCATCCATCCGATGAAGGGGCCGAAGGCCTTGGTGACCCACGTGAAGGTGGTCCCGCTGTCGGGGGAGTCGGCGTTGAGCTCCTTGTAGGCGAGGGCGACGAGGAACATGGGGATGAACCCGACGAGGAAGATGGCGGGGAGATGGACGCCGACCTCCGCGACCGTGAGTCCCAGGGTGCTGGTCAGGACGTAGGCGGGCGCGATCGTCGAGATGCCGATGACGACGATGGCGAGCAGCCCGAGCTGGCCGCGGGCGAGGCCCTTCGGCGATGTCCCCGTCCCCAGGGGGTGGGCACCGGGGGTCGTGGTCTGGCTGGGCGCGGTGTCGGACACGATGGCAGGCCTTCTTCAGCAGGGTGGACGCGCCTCGTCGTCGAGGTCGTCCGCCGGACGGGGAGGGCCGGAACGGGGTCCGGCCGTAGGCGGGGCGTGACCCACACCTCAAAATGAATGGCATTCATTTACTCGGACCACTGTAGGGGGCGCCATCGGCTTTGGGAAGGGGTCGGGATCGCGGGATCGACCCCGATGCACGGGAAGGGCCGCCACCGCCGGAGCGGTGACGGCCCTTCCCGATGCGTGGATCTAGGACTTGCCGACGGCGGAGGACCCGCCGGAGCCGTTCGATCCGGCCTTGTCAGCGTTCTTCAGCAGGTCGCCGAGCAGCGCGATGATGTCCAGTCCCGTGGTGTCCTTCACCATCTGCGTGGTCTGGTGCACGCCGCTCGAGACGTTCTTGCTGAGCTGGCTCGCGCCGTCGTTGGAGACCACGGTCATCGTGTCGATGGCCGCCATGGGCGCGGCGATCTCGCGCGCCATCGCGGGGAGGACCTCGAGGACCTTGGACAGGATGGCGGCCTGGTTGAACTTCTCGTAGGCCTCCGCCTGGGCTGCGATGCCTGCTGCCTCGGCCTTGCCGCGGGCCTCGGCGGATCCGGCCTCGGCCTCGCCGCGTGAGGCGATGACGGCGGCGTCGGCGCGGCCCCGGGCCTCGTTGATGGATGCCTCCGCGGTGCCGCGTGCGGTGTTCGCCGCAGCGTCCGCCTCGGCCGCCACGCGGTCGCCCTCGGCGACGAGCTTGCGGCGCGCGAGGTCGACGCGCGCCTCGATCTCGCTGGCCTCCGAGGCGCGACGGCGCTCCTCGAGCTTCGCGTCGGCCTGCTGGATGAGGCGGTACTTCTCGGCGTCGGCAGGCTTGCGCACCTCGGTGTCGAGCTCGCGTTCGCGGAGCTCGGCACGGCGCTGGGCCACCTGCTGCTCGCGCATGATGACCTGCTCCTGCTGCTCGGCCTGGGCCAGCGGGCCGGAGGCGTCGGCGCGTGCCTGGCGGGCATCGGCCTCCTCCTTCAGCTCAGCGCGCCGGATGATCAGCTGCTGCTGCGCGAGGGCCACCTGCTCGTCGGACAGGGCACGGGCCTGCTCGGACTCCTGCATGGAGCGGGCCTCGGCGATCTTGGCGTTGCGTTCGGCGAGGGCGGCCTCGGGCCGGCCGAGGTTCTTCAGGTAGCCGGAGTCGTCGTCCACGGACTGGATCTGGAAGGTGTCGATCTCCAGGCCCTGGTTGTGCATGGAATGCTCCGCCTCCTCCTTCACGCTCTTGGCGAAGGTTGCACGGTCCCGGATGATCGACTCGACAGTCAGGGTGCCCACGATGGAGCGCAGCGACCCCGAGAGGGTCTCCTGCGTGTAGTGGTCGATGGCGTCCTGCTGGTTGAGGAAGCGCTGGGCCGCCTTGCGGACGGCGTCGGCGTCGCCGCCCACCTTCACCTGGGCCACGCCCGTCAGGTGGAGCTTGATGCCGTTCTTGGAGATGCCCTCGATGCGCAGGGAGACCTGGCGTGACGCCAGCGACAGCGGGTACGCCCGCTGCGAGAACGGGTTGATGAAGATCCGCCCGAACACGACGCGCTGGCTGTCCGGATCCGGCTGGCCCTTGCTGTCCTTGGACGAGATGATGAGCGCCTGGTCGGGGCTGGCGATGTGCAGCGCCATGCGGGCGAGCACGATGGCGGCGACGATGAGAACGAGGAGAACCACCGCGCCGATGATGAGCGGGATGAACGTGAGATCCACTGCGACCCTTTCAACGGTCTTCGAATTGCCCCCGGCGCACCCTGGGCGCCGGGGATGATCAAGCTACTGCCCTGTGCTGATCCGACCCCCATGTCGTCGAAGTGGACAGCCCGCCTGTCCGGCGGGCGCTGGCTGTCAGGCGGCGCCGGAGAGGAACGCCCGCATGAGGGGGCCGCCGGAGGTGGACCCGAGTTCGCCCTCCTCGACGAAGACGGCGACGGCGAGATCTCCCTGCAGGGCGACCACCCAGGCGTGGGTGCGCGGGGGCGTCTCGCTGCCGAACTCCGCCGTGCCCGTCTTGGCCAGGACGGGTGCGCCGGGGACGTCCCCGAGCAGCTGCGCGCCGCCCTGTGCGACGACGGCGGCCATGAGCGTCTTGAGCGTGGCGGATTCGTCGGCGGTGAAGGCGCTGGGAGCGGGCTCCTCGGTCGGTTCGGCGGTCGACGTCGCACCGGTGGGTGCCGCGGTCGCCGCTGCGCTCTCCGATCCGGGATCCAGGTCGGTGGACTCGCCGGGCGCGAGCAGCGTCGGCGTGACGCGTTCGCCCGCGCCGACGGACGCGGCCATGGTGGCGAGCGCGAGGGGCGAGACGAGGACCTCCCCCTGGCCGATCATGGACGCGGCGTGCGCCGTGCCCTCGGCCTCCGAAGGCACGGACCCGAAGAACGCCGGCGTGCCGATGCGCGCTCCGACGCCGATCCCGAGGTCGGCCGCGGCGGCTGCGAGGTCGGCCTGCGTGATGCGGTCCCGCGCCGCGATGAACCCCGTGTTGCAGGACTGGGCGAAGGTCTCGAGGAGCGGGATGGTGCCGAGGAACTGGGCGGGATACGTGCCGGCGTTGTTGAACCTCCGGCCGTCCACCGTCACCTCCTCCGTGCACTCGGTCGGCGAGTCCGGGGTGAAGCCCTTCCGCAGGAGTGCGAGGCTCGTGGCCACCTTGAAGGTGGACCCGGGCGGGTACTGGCCGAGCAGCGCCGTCTGCAGCCCCTCGCTGCCCGGACCGTTGGCCGCCGCGAGGATCTCGCCCGTGCTGGGGCGGAGGGCCACGATGGACGACGCCGAGGGTTCGTCCGCCAGCACCTGCTCGCCGAGGCTCTGGAGGCGGGGATCGAGCGTGGTCGCGAGATCGGTGCCGTCCACGGCGGGCCTGGTGAACAGGCGCTGCGTGGGTGTCGCCGGGTCCTCTACCGACGTCGCGTTGACCTCGAGGCCGGGCGTCCCGGCGAGCTTGGCGTTGTGCTGCAGTTGCAGGCCTCCGAGGCCGGTGACGTCCCCGGCCCGGACGGCGCCGTCGGACTGCTCCACCAGTTCCTCGGTCGCTTCGCCCACACCGCCGAGCAGCTCCCGGGCGAAGGTGCGGGTCGGGGCCAGTTCGAGGGTGTCGGCCTGGCGGAGGGCGCCCGGGACGGCGTCGATCTGGGCGTCGGTCACGGTGCGGGTGGCGTCGTCGCGCAGGACGAGGGCGACGACGAAGGCCTCCGCGCCCGCACTCGTGACCTGCTGCTCGTAGTCGGCGGGGTCCAGCTCGAGCAACGCTGCGAGGGCCCGCGCGGAGGCGGCCTGCTGGTCCTCGGGCACGCGCGTCTTGTCGATGCCGACGCGGAGGACGGGCCGCTGGGTGACGATCACCTCGCCGTCCGCGCCGGTGATGTCCCCGCGGTCGCCGGGCAGGCTGGTGAGCGTCAGCTTCTCCTGCGGCAGCAGGTTCGGGACGAACACCGCCGGGTCCCAGGCGGCCTGCCAGACGTCCTCGACGCGCGTGAGGTCCGCCGTCGTGCTGTAGGTCCAGTCGGAGTCCGTGGCGTCGAGGTCCCACACGTAGTCCAGGGTCGCCCTCGCGGTGTCCTCTCCCGTCTCCTCCACACCGGACACCGAGACCTTCGGCGCCCCGGGCGCGAAGCCCTCGGTGATCGCGGCGAGCTCCGCGGTGACCGTGGCGGGTTCGCCGGTGGTGAAGGAGGACCGGCCGACGTCGAGCTGCGCCAGGCCCTCGGCGAGCGTGCGGGCCGCGTCCTCGGCGGTCGGCCGGTTGTCCGTGCAGGCCGCGAGGCCGAGGGCGAGGGCGGCGGTGGTCAGGACGGCCGTGGCGCGGTCAAGTTTCCCCATACGGCTCATTATGTCCGAGGCGGCTGCCGCCGCCGGTGTATCACCCCCGTCGGGGCGTCGCGCTGATGGCAGCCACGGGAATAGGCGGACTCCTGCCAAAGTTGAGTCGAGTACACTCAATGTGACCGCACCACCCGTGCCAGAACGGAAAGGAACCGCGCGTGGACACCAACTTCACCACCAAGAGCCGTGAGGTGCTCTCGGCCGCCTCCATGAACGCCTCCACGGCGGGCAATGCCCAGATCGAGACCCCGCACTTCCTCAAGGCCCTCCTCGACCAGCGCGAGGGCATCGCCGTCGCGCTCCTCCGGGCCGCAGGTGCGGACCCCGATTCCGTGAGCGTGCAGGCGAGCGCTGCGATCAAGGCGCTGCCGTCGTCGTCGGGCTCCTCGGTGGCGCAGCCGCAGTTCTCCCGCGGCGCCCTGCAGGCGGTCAACGCCGCGAAGGAGGAGGCCGAGACCCTGGGCGACCAGTTCGTCTCCACCGAGCACCTCCTGCTGGCACTCGCGGCCGACGGCGGGACGGCCGGCGGCATCCTGCGGTCCGCCGGGCTCACCCGTGAGGCGCTCGCCGCAGCGCTGCCCGGCGTGCGCGGGGACCGGCGCGTGACCACGCCCGACCCGGAGAACACCTTCCAGGCCCTGGAGAAGTTCGGCGTGGACCTCACCGAGGTGGCGCGCAGCGGCAAGCTCGATCCCGTGATCGGACGCGACGCCGAGATCCGCCGCGTGGTGCAGGTGCTCAGCCGCCGCACGAAGAACAACCCCGTACTGATCGGCGAACCCGGTGTGGGCAAGACCGCCGTGGTCGAGGGCCTGGCCCAGCGCATGGTGGCCGGGGACGTCCCGGAGTCGCTCCGGGGGAAGTCCCTCATCAGCCTCGATCTCGGCTCCATGATCGCGGGCGCCAAGTACCGCGGCGAGTTCGAGGAGCGGCTGAAGGCCGTCCTCGAGGAGATCCGCTCCTCCAACGGCCAGGTGGTCACCTTCATCGACGAGCTCCACACCGTGGTGGGAGCAGGCGCGTCGGAGGGGTCGATGGACGCCGGCAACATGCTCAAGCCCATGCTGGCGCGCGGTGAGCTGCGGCTCATCGGCGCGACGACGCTGGACGAGTACCGCGAGAACGTCGAGAAGGACCCTGCGCTGGAGCGCCGGTTCCAGCAGGTGTACGTGGGGGAGCCGTCCGTGACGGACACGATCGGCATCCTGCGCGGCCTCAAGCAGCGGTACGAGGCGCACCACAAGGTGTCCATCGCCGACTCCGCGCTCGTCGCCGCCGCCACGCTGTCCCACCGGTACATCCCGGGCCGGCAGCTCCCGGACAAGGCGATCGACCTCGTCGACGAGGCCGCCTCCCGCCTGCGCATGGAGATCGACTCCGCCCCGGTGGAGATCGACGAGCTGCGCCGGTCCCTCGAACGGATGAACATGGAGGAGATGGCGCTCTCCCGCGAGAAGGACGAGGCGTCCCTGGAACGGCTGCAGGCCCTGCGCGCGGAGATGGCCGACCGGCAGGAGGAGCTCGACGGGCTCAACGCTCGCTGGGAGGCCGAGAAGGCGGGACTGAACCGCGTGGGTGACCTGAAGGCCTCCCTGGACGACCTGCGCTCCCATGCCGACCGCGCCCAGCGCGAGGGCGACCTCGAGACCGCGTCCCGCATCCTCTACGGAGAGATCCCCCAGGTGGAGCGGGAGCTGCGGGAGGCCCAGGCCGCCGAGGAGCAGACCGCCAGCGGGCCCGAGCTGATGGTGGCGGAGGAGGTCAGCGCGAACGACATCGCCGAGGTCATCTCGGCCTGGACAGGCATCCCCGCCGGGCGCATGCTCCAGGGCGAGAGCGAGAAGCTGCTCTCCATGGAGTCCGTCATCGGCGCGCGCCTGATCGGCCAGCAGGACGCGGTGTCCGCGGTGTCGGACGCCGTGCGCCGCGCCCGCGCCGGTGTCTCGGATCCCAACCGGCCCACGGGCTCCTTCCTGTTCCTCGGCCCCACGGGCGTGGGCAAGACGGAGCTCGCCAAGGCGCTCGCGGACTTCCTGTTCGACGACGAGCGCGCCATGGTGCGGATCGACATGTCCGAGTACTCGGAGAAGCACGCGGTGGCGCGCCTCGTCGGCGCTCCTCCGGGATACGTGGGCTACGAGGAGGGCGGGCAGCTCACCGAGGCGGTGCGGCGCCGCCCCTACAGCGTGGTGCTGTTCGACGAGGTGGAGAAGGCGCACCCCGAGGTCTTCGACCTGCTGCTGCAGGTGCTCGACGACGGGCGCCTCACCGACGGCCAGGGCCGCACGGTGGACTTCCGCAACGTGATCCTCGTGATGACCTCGAACCTCGGCTCGCAGTTCCTCGTGGACCCGTCCCTCGACGACGCCGCCAAGCGCGCGGCCGTGATGGCCGCCGTCAACGCGAACTTCCGGCCGGAGTTCCTGAACCGGCTCGACGACGTCGTGGTGTTCGATCCGCTGAGCCTGGACGAGCTCTCGCGGATCGTGGACCTGCAGGTCCGGGCGCTCGGGGACCGGCTGCACGACCGGCGGCTCGAGCTCGAGGTCAGCGAGGCCGCCAAGGAGTGGCTGGCCCTCACCGGGTTCGACCCGGCGTACGGCGCGCGCCCCCTCCGGCGGCTCGTGCAGCGCGAGATCGGCGACCGGCTGGCCCGGGGCATCCTCGCCGGTGAGATCGTGGACGGCGACACCGTCCTCGTCGACCGCCCGGAGCCGGACGCTCTCGGGAGCGGCGCGGACACGGAGGGCCTGCTGGTGCACGCGGCGAGGTAGCCCCGGCGTGCTCTCAGCGGGCGAGGAGGCTCCTGCTCACGGTGTCCTCGTCCTCCACGACGGCGAAGCAGTCCACCCGGCGGTCGCCGTCGGCCCACGTCTCCGTGGTCGGGGTGGCGCGCAGCAGGGTCACCTGGAGGTCCTCGGGGAGGGCGGCCGGGTCGATGGCGGCCGACGCGGCGGCGCACGCCGCCTCGGCCCGGAGGCCCAACTGGTCGCGGCCGGGGAACGCGGCGTCGTCGGAATAGTTCTCGCTCGCCACGAGCTGCGCGTTGTGGGGCTCGGCGCAGTCCACCAGGACGGCGTCCTCGGTGATGTCGGTGAACCCCGCGAGGCATTCGCCCGCCGCGAGTGACGACGGGTCGACGCGCTGCTCGTCGTCGGAGCCTCCGAAGAGCGAGAGGAGCAGCCAGGCGAGGAGGCCGAGGAGTACGACGGCGCCGCCGATCACCAGCAGGAGGGGCGCGGTGCTGCTCCGGGAGCGGGTCCGCTCCCGGAGGGCGGGGCCGTCCTCGGCGGCCGGATGCCCCTCGGGTGCCTCGGGGACCCAGGCCGGCCGTGCCGCGGTCGCGCCGACCGCCGTGCCCGCGGCGCTTCCTTCGCCACCGGCGGATCCTGTGTCCCCGGGGCCCGGTCCGCTGCCGGTGTCGCCCGTACCTGCGTCACCTCCGCGGTGTCCCGCGCCGTCGGTGCCGATGAAGGCCGGGTCTGTCCCCGGGTACAGGCCGGGGTGCCGCTCCGGATCACCGGCGGGGCCGCCCCGGGGAGGGGACGCGTGCGCGCCGCCGACCGGGCCCGCGGGGTGGGACCCGCCGCGTGCGGGTCCTGTGTCGGAGGAATCGCCTGCCACGCCGCCCGCGGGAGCAGTCCCCTCGGGGGCGGCCTCGGTGACCGGAGCGCCGACAGGCATCGGCCCGGCGACCAGCGTCCCGGTCTCCTCGGCCTCCGCGGCGACGGCACGTGCTTCGGCGGCGGCGTCGGCGAGGGACGCGGCCTCCGCGGTGTCGGTGCTGATCTGCGCCGGTGCGAGCGCCGGCTCCTCGAGATCGAGGGTGTCGGCCGAGACCGACAGGTGCGGCTCGAGGGTCCCGGGGGAGATGGCGGCGTCGTCGAGGACGACGTCGTCGGGGTCCACCACGTCCGGACCTTCGTGGTCACCGGGGATGTCCGTGCCGGTCACGTCCTCCGACGCGTCGGGCGCGGGGTCGTACCCGGGACCACTCGGTGCGTGCTCCTCGTTGCTCATGGTGGGGCGCTGTCTCCTCGCTCACTGGTGCTCCACGACCGGTACGCTCCGGCGTGGCTTGAACTCTATCCAAGAACGCTCCGGGGAGGGCCACCTGCCGGCGCATACGTTCCGCGGGCCGGACCCGCCATCGCCCGGCTGCCCGCGGGCCGCCGACCGGAACCGGGCTCGGGTGCCGGGGAAAGCATGTAACCTATACTTACGACATTTTGACCAAATACTCCGGGGCCTCGCTGCAGCCTTGGGCCTCGTGCCCCAGTGACCACCTCCGGATCGACGCACAAAGGGGGTCACGCCATGGGGCGCGGCCGTCAAAAGGCAAAAGCTACCAAGCAGGCCCGGGACATGAAGTACTTCAGCCCGGCCACTGATTATTCGGCACTGCAGCGAGAGCTCACAGGCCCGGGTAGTCGTGCTTCCACCCGACGTACCGAACCCGTCGAGCCGGTTGAGCCGGACTACTCGGCGTACGAGGACAAGTACGCCGACGAGGTCGACGACGACGGCGAGGAGACCGGGTCCCGCCGCACCGGCTGACCTTCGATCCGCTGACCCTCAGTGCACTGCACGGCGCATCATCCAGCAGGGACGATGCGCCGTTCCGTGTGCCCGGAAACGGGCGGGAGCTCACGAGGGTGAGGCGAGCAGGGGTCTGAACGCCAGCTCCGCCGCGCCGACCAGCAGGAGCTCCGGACCGAGTGCCGCGCGGCGCACCTCCACGCCGCCCGCGAGCGACGCCGCGTTCACGGCGTCGCCGAGCTGATCGCCGCGGGAGCCGACGAGAGCTCCGAGGAAGCCGCCCAGGACGATCAGCCGCGGGTCGAAGACGTTGGTGAAATCGGTCAGGGCGACGGTCAGCAGGTCCAGCTGGCGTTCCGCCTCGGCACGGACGGCGGCCCCCGGATCGTCGGACAGTACCCGCTCGAGGGCCTCGACGCCGCCCCCGTCCTCGCCCGCGGCGTCGAGCAGCCGTTCCAGGCGCACCTCGGCGTCGAGGCAGCCGGAGCGGCCGCAGTGGCACGGCGCCCCGCCGGGGCTGACCAGCGTGTGGCCCAGCTCCCCGCCATAGCCGCGGCTGCCCACGAGCTGCATCCCGCCGGTCACGATCCCGCCGCCGATGCCGCTCGCGCTGCCGTTCAGGTACAGGGCGTCGTCCACCCCGAGGGCTGCACCGAAGATGCTCTCCGCGAGGGAGCCGAGCGAGGCGTCGTTGGCGGCGGCGGTAGGGAGCTCCAGCGCGCGGCTGAACGGACCGGTGAGGTCGGCGTCGCGCCAGCCGAGGTGGGGCGCCACCAGCACCCTGCCCGTTCCGGTGTTGACGAGACCGGGCAGGGCGATGCCGACGCCGAGCATCCGGTCGAGACCGGACAGGACGGGCTGGAGATCGGCCACGGCGTCACGGGTGAGTGCGACGGCGTCCTCGAGCGAGGGGATGCCGCCGGTCGTGCGGCGGACCCGATGCAGGACACGGCCGCCCAGCCCGACGACACCGACGGTCACCGCGTCGATGTCGGGGTTGACGGCGAGCACGGCCACGCCGGGGTTCGCCTGCACGATGGGACTCGGACGCCCCACCCGGCCCCCGACGGACGGTTCCGTCTCCTGCACGAGGTCCCTCTCCACGAGCACCTGCACGAGGGCGCCGACGGTGGAGCGGTTGAAGCCGCTGCGCCGGGTCAGCTCGGAGCGCGAGAGCGGCCCGTGGCGGTGCACCATGGTCAGGATCTGGGACAGGTTCTGCGCACGAAGGCCTTCGGTGCCGTTCGCGACGCCGGCTGATGACCGCACGGCCCGGGTCCTCCTTCGTGATGCAGGAGCCCTCTGTGCGCCTGGTCGGATTGCCATCGTATCGGGGACGCGGACGGCCTCGACTCAGGCCCGCTGCCCGATCGCGCTGTCGACCCGCGTGACGCCCGACGGTGCGGCGGTGCTCTGGCGCACCACGAGGCTCGTCGCCAGGTCGAGCCGCAGGTTGTCGGGGCGATCCCCGTCGCGCAGTCGCAGGACCATGCGCGTGGCCTCCTCCGCCATCTGGATGAGCGGCTGGTGGACCGTGGTCAGCGCGGGGCTCGACCACTGCGCCACGGGCAGGTCGTCGTAGCCCACGATGGAGAGTTCCTCGGGGACCCGGAGTCCGATCTGGCGGGCGGCGTCGAGCACGCCCAGCGCCTGCAGGTCGCTGCCGGCGAAGATCGCGGTAGGGGGATGGGGGCCGCGCAGCAGGGAGAAGGCGTGGTCGCGTCCGCCGTCCACGTGGAAGTCGCCGAACCTGATGAACGACGGGTCGATGGGCAGGGACGCCATGTTCATGGCCGAGCGGTAGCCGTCGATCCGCGCGAGGGAGCACATCATGTCCTCCGGTCCGCTGATCGCCGCGATGCGCGTGTGGCCGAGGTCGATCAGGTGCCGCGTGGCCATCATCCCGCCCGACCAGTTGGCGGAGCCCACCGAGGGTACGTCGGGGGACGGGTCGCCGGCCGGGTCGATGATCACGAACGGGATGGAACGGGCGTCCAGCTTGGCGCGGAAGTCCTGGGGCAGTTCCGAGAACACGAGGACCACGCCGGCGGGCCGCCGCGACATGACGCCCTCGATCCACGCCGGACCGGGTGCGTGCCGCGAGCCGGTCTCCGTGAGGACGACGCTCAGGCCGTGGTTGCGGGCCACGTTCTCCACCCCACGGATGAGCTCGAGCGCCCAGGCACTCTCCAGTTCGTGGAACACGAGTTCCACGAGTCCTGCCTTGGCGGTGGAGACCTTCCGCCGCCGGTAGCCGTGCTCCTCGAGGAGCTCCTCAACTTTCGCCCGGGTTTTCGGCGACACGTCGGTGCGACCGTTGAGAACCTTGGAGATGGTGGAGAGGGAGACCCCTGCCTTGGTGGCGAGCTGGGCGAGGGTTACGCGCGGTTCGTCCGCCGGAATCGACATGAGCCATAGCTTACCCCCGCGCATCGGCGGGGCACGGGACACCGTTCGTCGCAGAATGTGACCCGTTGCACAGCTGGCCTTGCACTTCCGGAGGAGCGCTACATACACTCGACCCATTACAACACTTTCGATCTTACGGTCGAAACTTTCGAGAGGCGTTCAACGATGAACAACCGAACCTGGATGTCCCGCAGTCTCGCGGGCACCGCGGTCATGATGCTCGGCCTGACCCTCGCCGGATGCGGAGGAGGAGGCGGCGACGCATCGAGCCGACCCGAGAACGAACTGCACGTGGCCGTCTACGGTGACGCGAGCAACAAGGTCGAGGAGGCGATGGTCGCCAAGTTCAACGAGACGTCGGACGTGAAGGTCGTGCTCGACACGATCCCCGGTGCCGACTACCAGACCAAGCTGCAGACCATCATCGACACCGATTCCGCCCCCGACGTCTTCTTCAACTGGGGCGGTGGAAGCATCGCGAACTTCGTGAAGGCCGACCTGCTGCTGCCCCTCGACGACTTCATCGAGGAGGACCCGCAGCTCAAGGACGCATTCCTGCCCTCGGTCTTCGAGACCGCGCAAATCGACGGCAAGAGCTACGGCGTCCCCATGCGCGGCACCCAGCCCGTGATGCTCTTCAACAACTCCGAGGTGCTGAAGCAGGCCGGCATCGACGCGCCTCCCGCCACCTGGGACGAACTGCTGGAGGACGTCGAGAAGCTGAAGGCGGCCGGTGTGACCCCGATCGCGCTCGGCGGCGCCGACCAGTGGCCCACCCAGATGTGGTTCCAGTACGTGTTCGACCGCGTGGCAGGGGAGGGTTTGTTCCAGGCCGCGCTCGACGGCGACACCGAGGTGTGGGATTCCGAGGAGAGCCGCGAGGCGCTCGGCAAGCTGCGCGAACTCATCGACGCCGGCGCCTTCGGCACCAACTTCGACTCCGTCAAGTTCACCGACGGCGGTTCGCCCACCCTGCTCTCCAGCGGCCGGGCGGGCTTCGAGCTCATGGGTTCCTGGGCCTACGCGACCCACCTCGATGCCAACCCCGAGTTCGCGGAGAACGTGCTCAGCTACAGCGAGTTCCCGGAGATCGAGGGTGGCGAGGGCGACCCCCACAACCTCGCGGGCAACACGAACAACTTCTACTCGGTCCACAAGGACACGCGGTACCCCGAAGAGGCCGCCGAGTTCCTGAAGCTCATGTACTCCGACGAGTTCGTGCAGGAGCAGATCGCCATCGGCAACCTGCCCACCACCACCAACACGGAGGAGTTCCTCGATGAGGCCTCCAACCCCGAGTACGCGAAGTACCAGTTCGACCTCGTGAAGAACGCGCCCCACTTCCAGCTCTCCTGGGACCAGGCGTACCCCCCGGAGGCGACCGTCACCATCCACACGGCCGTGTCCCAGTTCTTCAGCGGCCAGATCGATGAAGACGGCTTCATCAAGGCCATGCAGAGCCTGTAGGACCACGTCATGACAACGCTTGCAACCCGCAGGCAGGCAGGGCCGGGCGGCTCCACCGCGAGCCGCCCGGCCCGCCCGGGCACCTCCTCCGTGGGGCGCCCCGGCTTCGCCTGGGCCCTGCCCGCCACCATCTTCTTCGCGCTCTTCGCGCTCGTGCCGCTGGCCGCTGTCGCCGTTCTGTCCTTCACCTCGTGGAGCGGCCTCGGTGACCCGGAGTTCGTGGGGCTCGAGAACTGGGAGACGCTCATCGCCGACCCCGTGATGCTCAAGAGCCTCTGGCTCAGCCTGCTGTTCATCGTCCTCGGCGTGGTCACGCAGACACCGCTGAGCATCCTGCTCGGCGTCTGGGCTGCCGGCCACCAGCGCAACCGCGCCGTGCTCAGCGCCATCTACTTCATCCCGCTGCTGCTGTCCTCGGCCGCCATCTCCGTGCTGTGGCGGGCCCTGCTCGATCCGAACTTCGGCCTCCCGGGGCAGCTGCCCTGGCTCTTCGGTGACGGCAACCTGCTCGGCACGCAGGCCGGGGCGATCGGCGTCCTCATCTTCGTCGGCATGTGGCAGTTCACGCCCTTCCACACCCTCATCTACCAGGGTGCCGCCAAGGGCATCCCGCCCGTGCTGTACCAGGCGGCGTCGATCGACGGCGCGGGCATGATGCGCCAGTTCTTCTCGATCACCCTGCCGCAGCTCCGCAACACCGCCATCACCTCGATCATCCTGATGGTGGTCGGTGGCCTGACGACCTTCGAGACCGTGCTCATCCTGACCAACGGCGGCCCCGGTACCGACACCACCATCACCGCCTTCTACATGTACCAGGAGGCGTTCCAGAGCTTCGACTTCGGTGTCGGCAGCGCGATCGCCCTCGTGCTCGTCGTCGTCGCGACCCTCATCTCCCTCGTGGTGGTCAAGGTGTCCGGCTACGACAAGATGAACAGCTCGCTGGAAGGCCTCTGATGAAGACACGCCCCAACTATTTCGCCGGTATCGGCTCGTTCATCTGGCTGCTGATCGTCGCCATCCCGCTGTACGTGATGCTCTCGGGCACCTTCCAGACACGTGAGGAGTTCGGGGACAACGGTCCGCTGTCCTTCCCGACGAGCTTCACGCTGCAGAACTACGCGGACGCGATCACGAGCGGCTTCGGCCGGTACTTCCTCAATACGGTCGTGGTGACCGTCGGCGTGGTCGCCATCGTCCTCCTGCTCGTGCCGCCGCTCAGCTACGCGATCGTGCGCAGCCGGAGCCGGGCGGCGTCCTTCGTGTTCCGCTTCTTCCTCCTGGGCCTCGCCATCCCCGCGCAGGCCGTGATCGTGCCGGTGTTCTACCTGATCAACGCCGTGGGTCTGTACGACAACCTGCTCGGCATCATCCTGCCCACCGCCGCGTTCGCGCTGCCGATCTGCACCCTGATCCTGAGCGGGACCATGCGCGACATCACCGGCGAGCTGTACGAGGCGATGGCCATGGACGGCGCGAGTCCGGCCCGGGCGTTCTTCCGGCTGGTGCTGCCCCTGTCCAAGGGCGGGATCTCCACGATCGCCGTCTTCTCCGCCCTGCAGGCGTGGAACGGGTTCCTGTTCCCCCTGATCCTCACCCAGTCCGAGAGCACCCGCGTGGTGACCCTCGGCCTGTTCAACTTCCAGACGCAGTACGGCATCAACATCCCGGGGCTGCTCGCCGCGGTGACGCTCTCGATGGTGCCCGTCCTGCTCGTCTACCTCTTCGCGCGACGCGCGCTTGTCCAGGGCCTCATGGGCGCTGGCGGAAAGTGATCATGACTGAGACAACACTGAACGACGCCCCCTGGCGGGACGGCGGGGCCGCACCCGAGGCACGCGTCGACGCGCTGATCGGGGCGATGACACTCCGCGAAAAGGTCGCCCAGCTGGTCGGCGTATGGGTGGGTGCCAACACCGAGGGCGGCGAGGTCGCCCCGCACCAGCACGAGATGAACGAGGCCGTCGACCTCGACGAGCTCCTGCCCCACGGCCTCGGGCAGCTCACGCGACCCTTCGGCACGGCACCGGTCGATCCGCGGCTGGGCGCCCTGTCGCTGCAGCGTACGCAGGAGCGCATCGCGTCGGCCAACCGCTTCGGCATCCCGGCCCTCGTCCACGAGGAGTGCCTCGCCGGCTTCGCAGCCTGGAAGGCCACCGCATACCCGGTGCCCCTCGCATGGGGTGCCACGTTCAACCCCGACCTCGTGCGGACGATGGCGGGCGCCATCGGCGCGGATCTCCGCTCGGTCGGCGTCCATCAGGGTCTCGCACCCGTGCTCGACGTCGTCCGCGACGCCCGCTGGGGCCGGGTCGAGGAGACCATCGGCGAGGACCCGTACCTGATCGGGACCGTCGCGACGGCGTACGTGCAGGGCCTTGAGCGGGCGGGGGTGGTCGCGACGCTGAAGCACTTCGTGGGGTACTCGGCCTCGAAGGCAGGGCGCAACCTCGCCCCCGTGTCGATCGGGGAGCGGGAGCGCGCCGACGTGCTCCTGCCGCCGTTCGAGATGGCTGTCCGTGAGTCCGGCGTCCGCTCCGTCATGCACGCCTACACCGACATCGACGGCGTGCCGACCGCGGCCGACGCCTCGCTCCTGACCTCGCTGCTGCGCGACACGTGGGGCTTCGACGGCACGGTGGTCGCGGACTACTTCGGCATCGCCTTCCTCAAGGAGCTCCACCGCGTCGCGGGGACCCTCGGCGAGGCTGCCGCCGCCGCGCTGACCGCCGGCGTCGACGTCGAACTGCCCACCGTGCACACCTTCGGGGACCACCTCGTCGCCGAGATCGAGGGCGGTACCCTCGACGAGGCGCTCGTCGACCGCGCCCTCCGCCGTGTCCTGCGGCAGAAGCTGGACCTCGGACTGCTCGACGCGGACTGGTCGCCCGTACCGTCGGCGCTCGCGGGTGAGGCACCCGTCGACCTCGATTCCGCGGGCAACCGGGACATCGCCCGGCAGCTGGCCGAGCAGTCGATCGTCCTGGTCCGCAACGCCGGAGTGCTCCCGCTGGCGCAGGCCCCGCGCATCGCCCTGATCGGGCCCAATGCCGATACCCACCGCGCCTTTTTGGGCTGCTACTCCTTCCCGGCCCACGTCGGCGAACAGCACCCCGACGTCGACCTGGGACTGAGCATCCCCACCGTCGCCGAGGCTCTCCGCGACGAGTTCCCGGGCAGCGAGATCACGACGGCGGCCGGCTGCACCATCGACGGCACCGCGACCACGGGCTTCGACGAGGCCCGCGCCGTCGCGCGCGGCTCCGACGTCGTCGTCGCCGTCCTCGGTGACCGTGCCGGACTCTTCGGCAGAGGGACCAGCGGTGAGGGCTGCGACGCCGAGTCGCTGGACCTGCCGGGCGTCCAGCAGCAGCTCCTCGAGCATCTGCTCGCCACGGGCAAGCCCGTCGTCGTCGTGCTGCTCACCGGGCGCCCGTATGCGCTCGGGTCCGCGGCGACCGACGCGGCGGCGATCGTCCAGGGTTTCTTCCCCGGCGAGGAGGGTGCGGGTGCCGTCGCCGGAGTGCTCAGCGGACGGCTCAACCCCGCGGGCCGCCTCCCGGTCAGCATCCCGGGGTCGCCGGGCGCACAGCCGTCCACCTACCTCGCGGCGCCCCTGGCGCAGTCCAGCGGGGTGTCGAACATCGACCCGACGGCCGCGTTCCCCTTCGGCCACGGCCTCGGCTACACCCACTTCACGTGGACCGGTGCGTCGTCGACGGCGGATGCCGCCACCACCGACGGCGAAGCCGGCATCGAGGTCATCGTGACGAACGCGGGGGAGCGCGACGGCGTCGAGGTTGTGCAGCTGTACGTGCACGATCCCGTGGCGTCCGTCGTGCGACCCGTGCAGCGGCTGATCGGCTACGCCCGGGTGCAGCTCGCGGCGGGGTCCTCGGCGCGCGTGGCCTTCACCGTCCCTGCCGACGTCACGTCCTTCACCGGTCGGGACGGGGCGCGGATCGTCGAGCCCGGTGCGCTCGAGCTGCGACTCGGAGCGTCGAGCGGTGACATCCGGGCGGCGCTGCCGCTGACCCTGACCGGAAGCGTCCGGCGGGTCGACCACACGCGCCGGCTGCACTGCGACGTGCAGGTGGTCGCACTCTGAGGACTCTCTGACCACATCTGCCGGAGGCCCGCAGGGCCATGGCCCGCTCCCTCGGGAGTGGGCCATGGCGCGTCCTGGGTGTGTCGGGCGCCGGATGCACGGCGAAGGGCGCGCCGTATCTGGCGCGCCCTTCGGTCAAGCGGTGTCAGACGATCACCGGGTCAGCGGCTGGTGCCGTCGCCCTCGGTCTCGATGCGCTCCTCGCGTACCTGCTCGGTGACGGTCTGCTGCTCGGTGACCGTCTCCTTGTCCAGGCGCACGCGCTCCACGGGGACGGCCTCCTTCTCGACGACAGGGCGCTCCTCGGTCAGGATGACCTCGTGCTCCTCCTCGCTGATGGCCGGCCCGTCGTAGGCATCGCCGCGGTTCGCGTCCGTGATCGGCTCGCGCTCCACCCGGACCTCCTCGTGGCTCACGGGAACCGTCTGGCTGACGTTCTCCGTCACCACGTGCTTGCGCAGGCGCGCCCTGCCCGTCTCGTGCGTCTGGGTGCCGACGCGGAGCTCTTCCTTGGAGCGCGTCATCGCGTCGTCGGTCGTGGGTCCGGAGGTGTCGTGGCCCACGACTCCACGGCTCTCCGAGCGGTCCACCTTCTCGTCACCGGGCTGGAAGCCGGGAGCCTCACGCCCCTGGTCGGAGGTGGTCGTCGTGGTCGTCGTACCGGAACCCAGGCTGTAGTGCCGATAGAGGCGCTCCTCCTCCTCCGGGCTCAGGTGGCCGTCGCGCTCGACGGACGGGGCATCCTTCACGAGGCTCTTGGCATAGGGGACGCGCAGGTCGTTGCCGTCGGACGAGGCGTCCTGCAGCGGCACGAAGGTCTCCCTCGTGCCGAAGAGTCCGGTGTTGACGGTGACCCAGCTCGGCTGCCCGGTGCTGTCGTCGACGTACATCTCGCCGATCGAACCGAGCTTGTCGCCGTCGTTCGTGTAGACCGTGCCTTTGCCGGTCGTCAGGCGGTCGAGGTCCTTCGAGGTGATCATGTAGTGCTCCTAGCATGTGCAACCGTGATCATGCAGTGGGGGACTGCACTCCCGCCTCACTCTAGGCAAGCCACAAAAGGATAACAAGCCCCCTTACTATCTCTTTGCGGCCGATGTTCGGCCTTCAGGAAGGGTGTGGACCGCTCCAGGCACGCATCGGAGCGGAGGGGCGTCGGGTTGTTGCACTGCGGGCAAAACAAAGGACTTGCGAGGAGGGTGGCGGTCGGTCACGGTAGTAAGCAGACTGATGATTTTCCGTCGGCAGCACCAGTGTGGCCACCGCGATCATCCCAACCGAGGAGCACCATCATGGCATCAGACAACACAGCGGGAGCGAGCACCCCGAGGAGCAGACGCAATGACGTCGTCGCTGCGCAGAAGGAACGCTTCGGCGGCATCAAGTTCGGGTCCGCGTTCTTCGGCTGGCTCACGGCCATCGGCCTGACCGTGATCCTCAGCGCCCTCGCGACGGCGATCGGTGCCGGCGTGGGAGCGGCGAACACCAGCGGCGCCTCCGACGCCGCGAACCAGGCGCAGGAGAACGCACAGACCATCGGTATCGTCAGCGGGATCGTCCTGGCGATCATCCTCTTCGTGGCCTACTACTGCGGCGGCTACGTCGCCGGCCGCATGGCCCGCTTCGACGGTGTGAAGCAGGGCGTGGCCGTGTGGCTGTGGGGCATCATCATCGCGATCGTCGTCGCGATCCTCGCCGCTCTCGCCGGTGACCGGTTCAACGTCCTGTCCAGCATCGGCGGCGCCCCGAGCATCCCCGTCGACGGCAGCCTGCTGACCGCCAGCGGCCTGATCGCCCTGGCGATCGCGGTCCTCGTCCCCCTGATCGGCGCGATCCTCGGCGGCAAGGCCGGCATGAGCTTCCACCGCAAGGTCGACCAGGTCGGCATCAACCACCAGGCCGGCATCTGACCGTCACGCTCCACCGAGAAGAGGCGCCACCCCAGCGGGGTGGCGCCTCTTTCGTCATCGGGCTCTGCGTGGTCGGCTCGGCGGCGTCCGAAGCAGTCCGAATGACGTCCCAGGGGCCTCGCCGACGGATGAGGCCCGTCGGGGGTTCGGTCTGTGGACCGGAGATCAGGGCTGTGTGATGACCACCTTGCCACTGCCCTCTTCGGCGAGGGTATGTGCTTTGACGATGTCCACCAGGGACAGCTCATGGTCGACGCGGGGCGTGTAGAGCCCTTCCTGCCCCAGCGCAGCTGCGTACCGCAGGAGGGTCGAATCGTTGCGGGCGTCGATCTTCCTGAGACCGAGGCGCGCAGCTCCCTGGTCGTCGATGACGGTGACGACCCGCGAGGGGTCGCCGACGATGCCCAGCAGGTCCGGCAGCGAGCTGGAGGGGGCGGAATGCAGGGCTGCATCCACACCGCGGGGCGCGAGGATGCCGACGCGCTCGGCCAGCCCCGGACCGTACACCGTGGGGAGAACGCCGAGTGCCTCGAGGTACGGGTGATTGCTCTCGCGTCCTGTGCCGATGACGGTGGCTCCGGCGGCGAGGGCGAATGCTGCGGCGGCGCTGCCCACGGCGCCTGAAGCGCCTTCGATGAGGAGTGTCCGGCCGTCCAGGTCGCCCAGTGCTTCAAGAGCACCCGCCGCGGTGGCGGACGCGAGCCCTGCTGCGGCAGCCTCGGCCGTCGACCAGCCCGGAGGGACGCTGCTCCAGGCGGTCAGCACTGCGAACTCTGCCGTGGTATCGCTGATCCCGCCCAGGCCGAACACGACGTCACCCACCTGTGTGTCCGTCACATCCGGGCCGACCTCGTCCACGACGCCGACAGCGTCCCGGCCCGGGATGGCGGGCAGGGGCAGCGGCAGGAACTGCACGAGATGGCCGGCGCGCAGGAGGACGTCGATCGGGTTCACGCTGGTGGCATGCACCCTGATCCGGACCGAACCCCCACCCGCATGAGGTTCGGGGGCGTCCTCGACGACGAGAACGTCGGGGGTACCGTACGAGTGGAAACGGACAGCGCGCATGGAGATTCTGCTTTCTGGAGGCACGATGCAGTCAGTACTTGCTGCGGAAAGTAACGCTAGCCCGAAGTCGTTTCCGCGGCAAGTACCAGTACGATGGGATCATGTCCGCAGCAGATCGCCTCCCACCGCAGCAGGACCGGACCTGGTCACTGCTGGTGGGCGTGATGATGTGGCTGCCCGCGGAGCTGGATGCCTACCTGGAGCGATCCGCGGACCTCAGCCACGCCGAGTACGGGGTGCTGCGCTGTCTGTCGCTCAGCGAGGCTCGTGAGATCCACATGAGTCGCCTTGCTGCCACCGCGAGCGTGACGCCGTCACACCTGTCGCGGATCGTCGGCCGGTTGGAGAAACGAGGCCTCCTAACCCGCAGCGCGGATCCCTCGGACGCGCGGAAGACCCTGGCCAGGCTGACGCAGGCGGGGGCGCTTCTTCTGGCCGAGGTGGAGCCCGGCTATGTAGCGGAAGTCCGCGCCCGGGTGTTCGGGCTTCTCGATGACAGGCAGCTCGAGCAGCTGGAGGACCTCGCCGAAGCGATTCTCACACCGCTCCGAGGTGAGTGCGTCAGCCTGCTGCCGCCTCGATCAACCCGCTAGGAAGCCCCGGAACCCCCTGGCGGTCCCCGAGGCGGGTCGCGGAGATTCGGTTCTAGGGGTGACGTCGGGTCCGCAGCCCGAGCATGGTGCCCGCGGCGAGCATTCCCATGCCGAGCAGGCCGGCGCCCAGCATGGCTCCGGTGGTCGTGTCGCTGCGGCCGACATCCGAAACACCGGTATCGGCGCCACCGACCGGTAGCTGGGCTACCTGTGGGGTCTCGTAGATGCCGTCCTCCGGTGTCGGATTCACGCCGTAGGTCTGGACGAAGCCGATGTAGCAGGGGTAGCGGCCGTCAGGGAACACGATGCTGCCAGGGTCGTCCGTGCAGAGATCGGCCCCATCGGCGGTGATGACGCCGCCCGGGACGATCGTCACGGTCTTCGGATCGACGATGGTGGCCTGATCGAAAGGCACCAGGACGGGCGGATCGATCGGATAGCGGGAGCCGGGAATCCCGAAATTGGTGAAGCCGGCGAAACAGGGATACGTGCCATCGGGGTAAGCGATGCCATAGGGGTTGATGGCACACAGGTTGGTCCCGTCCGCAGTGAGCAGCCCTCCCTTCCCCGGAGTGACACTGGCGGGGTCCACGATGGTCGCCTGATCGAAGGGGACGAAGTCCGGATTGGGTGCAACCGGCGCCGCTACTGCAGCCGTTGCAGCACCTACGAGTACAGCTGCTGCCAGCGCGCACCCCTTCAGAGCAGATGTCATGTCCACGATCTATGTCCCCCTTCATGCGATCCCCTGCGGACAGCAATGCCCCAAGTCAACCAGATCACCGCCCAGCGGAGTGCGAGACCCTCGCCGGTCCCACCGAATTTATGAAGTGCACTCAGACCGTCGAGATGCGTTCACCCCCGAGTCATCACATCCCGGGCATCATTCCTCCCGAGGTCGAGGCCTGGAACCGGAGCGATCCCACGGCCGTCCGGTACTGCTCGCGGATGACCGGTCGGTGGTCGACGGCGCGGTCCTCCACGGTCTCCACGGACCAGAGCGGCCTGGAGCCCGTCAGTGCCCATGCGGCCTGGACGGCTGCACCCCGGGCCACGTACTCGCCGGGCGCTGGGATGCGCACCGGCAGGTCGAACACCTGCGCGGCGACGTCCTGCACCGCCGCGTTCTGCGCGGCACCGCCGATCAGCAGCAGGTGCCGCGGCAGGACTCCGGCCGCGCGCACCGCATCCAGGGCGTCGGCGAGCCCGCAGAGCATCCCCTCGATCGCCGCCCGCGCCAGGTTCTCGCGCGTGCCCGAGGCGATGCTGAGGTTGTGGAAGCTCGCCTTGGCCGTCGGCAGGTTCGGTGTGCGCTCCCCCTCGAAGTACGGGACGAGGACGACGCCGCCCGCGCCGGGTGCGGCAGCCCGGGCCAGCTCCGCGAAGCCGTCGTGGTCCACCCCCAGCATGCCCGCCACAGAGGACAGGACACGCGCGGCGTTCAGCGTCGCCACGAGGGGGAGGAACAGTCCGCTCGCGTCGGCGAAGCCCGCCACGGTGCCCGACGCGTCGGCCACGGGGTCGGCGGCGACGGCGAAGACCGTGCCGCTGGTGCCCAGCGACACGACGACGTCGCCCTCCTCCGTGCCGAGGCCCAGTGCCGCGCCGGCGTTGTCGCCGGCGCCGGCGCCGAGGAGGATACGGTGATCCGACGCGAGGAAGGAGGCGTGCACGACGCCGGCGGTGGCGTCCGCCGGCAGCACGCGCGGGAGGACCACCGCCTCCGGATCTCCTCCGCTCACCCCCTGGCCACGCGCCTCCCGGGCTGGACGGCCGAGCATCCGCTCGAACAGGTCGAGGTCGTACCCGTTACCCGCCGGGCTCCAGTACCCGGTGCCGCTCGCATCCGAGCGGTCGGTGACCAGTTCCTCGAGCACCGGGCCGAGGGGCGACTCGCCCTCGGGCCCGAAGCCGCGCAGTCGCCAGGTCAGCCAGTCGTGGGGGAGTGCGACGGCGGCGATGGCCGGGACGACGTCGGGCTCGGCGTCGCGCACCCATCGCACCTTCGTCCCCGTGAAGGACGCCACGGGGGCGGACCCGGTCCGGGTCACGAGATCGTCGACGCCGAGCTCGGCGATCAGGTCCTGTGCGGCGGCTGCGGACCGGGTGTCGTTCCACAGCAGTGCATCCCGCAGGACGCGGCCGTCGCGGCCCAGCAGCACCATCCCGTGCTGCTGGCCCGCGATCGAGAGGGCGTCGACGTCGTCCCCGAGGCCGTCGCCGGCTTCCAGGGCGGCGAGCAGGGCCTGCCACCACCCCGCCGGGTCCACCTCCGTGCCGTCGGGGTGGGAGGCCCGGCCCGTACGCGCCTCGGCGCCGGTCCGGGTGTCGACGACGACGACCTTGCAGCTCTGCGTCGAGGAGTCGACGCCCGTGACCAGGGCCATGGGTCAGCGGGCCCCGAGCAGGTGCTCGATGAAGAGCTGCTGCAGCTTCACGAACCCGAAGCCCTTGCCGTTGTAGTAGGCGTCGGCGTCGAAGTCCTCGTAGGAGGAGCGGTCCGCGCGAAGGGCCTCGTAGCCCTCGCCCTCGTTGAGCGTGGGCTCGTTGATCTCGGAGACGCGCGAGGCCTCGAGTGCGGCCTGTACCTCGGGGTCCGCACGGAAGGCGGCTGCGCGCTCCTTGAGCAGGAGGTAGGTCTGCATGTTGGCGGACGCCGAGTCCCATACGCCGTCCATGTCCTCCGTGCGGCTCGGCTTGTAGTCGAAGTGGCGGGGGCCGTCGTAGGCCGGGCCTCCGGCCGGGCCGCCGTTCTCCAGGAGGTCGACGAGCGAGAAGGCGTTCTGCAGGTCACCGTGACCGAACACGAGGTCCTGGTCGAACTTGATGCTCCGCTGGCCGTTGAGGTCGATGTGGAACAGCTTGCCCTGGTAGAGGGCCTGCGCGATACCGTGCGTGAAGTTCAGTCCGGCCATCTGCTCGTGTCCGGTCTCCGGATTGATGCCGACCAGTTCGGGGCGCTCGAGCGTCTCGATGAAGGCCATCGCGTGTCCCAGCGTGGGCAGGAGGATATCGCCGCGGGGCTCGTTGGGCTTCGGCTCGATGGCGAAGCGGATGTCGTAGCCCTTGTCGGTGACGTAGTCGCCGAGCAGGTTCACGGCTTCGCGGTACCGCTCGAGGGCGCCGCGGATGTCCTTGGCGGCGTCGTACTCGCTGCCTTCGCGTCCGCCCCACATGACGAAGGTCTGCGCGCCGAGTTCGGCGGCGAGATCGATGTTGTCCAGCACCTTGCGCAGGGCGAAGCGGCGGACGCCGCGGTCGTTGCTGGTGAAGCCGCCGTCCTTGAAGACGGGGTGGCTGAACAGGTTCGTGGTGACCATCGGGACGATCAGGCCGGTCGATTCGAGGGCGCCCTTCAGCCGGTCGATCTGCGCCTGCCGTTCCGCCGCGGAGCAGCCGAAGGGGAAGAGGTCGTCGTCGTGGAAGGTGAGGCCGTAGGCGCCGAGGTCGCTCAGGCGATTGACGGCCTCGACCACGTCGAGGGGCGCGCGGGTCGCGGAGCCGAACTGGTCCTGGGCCTCCCAGCCCACCGTCCAGAGTCCGAAGGAGAATTTGTCGTCACGGGTGGGCTCGATCGTCATTGAGTGCTCCAGGGGGTGTGTGATCAATATGTTGCCGTTACAAACATATTAGGTTTGCGGGCAGAGTCAAGCCGCAAAATAGTTCTTGCGCCCCCGATGGAAGGAGTGCGGGGAGATCCGCTCAGAGACCCAGGGCCCGGACGCTCGAGCGGGGGACGAGTTTCGTGGAGAGCTCGATGCGCGGACTCTCCACCGCCTCACCGCGCATCAGCCGCACGAGCGTGCGCGCCGCGAGCATCCCCATCTCGGACAGCGGCTGACGCACCGTCGTCAGGGGTGGGGAGGCCCAGGACGCCTCGGGCAGGTCGTCGAAGCCGATCACGCTGAGGTCGTCGGGGATGCGCATGCCCTGCTGGCGCGCCGCCTCGTAGACGCCGAGGGCCATCTGGTCGCTCGCCGCGAAGATCGCACTCGGGCGATCCTCCCGTTCCAGGAGCTGCACGCCCGCGGCGAAGCCGGAGGCGTAGTCGAAGTCGCCGGTGATCACGAGCGCGGGGTCGAAGGGGAGGCCGGCCGCGTCGAGGCCCGCTCGGTAGCCGTCGAGGCGTGCGCGACTGCACCAGAGGCCCGGCCGTCCGGCCACGAAGCCGATGCGCCGGTGGTTCTGCTGGATCAGGTGCTCGGTGGCGGTCACGGCGCCCGTCCAGTTCGTCGCCCCGATGGTGGGCACCTCGAGGTCCGGGACGCCGGCGGGGTCGATCACGATCACCGGGAGATGAAGGCGCTGAAGCTCCGCGTGCAGGAAGGAGTCGAGGTCGGTGGTGACCAGGATGGCGCCGTCGCTCGCCCTGTCCGCCAGCGTGTCCAGCCACTTGCGCGTGGAATCGGTGCCACCGCGCCGGTGGATGGCGGACACCACCACGGACAGACCCTCCGCGTTGAGGGCGTCCTCGACCCCCCGGATGATCTCGACCGCCCAGGGGCTGTCGAGATCGTTGAACACGAGGTCCACGAGTCCCGACGGGGCGGGCGCCGCGGTCCCGCGGCGCCGGTAGCCGTACTCGCGCAGCAGCGCCTCCACCCGCTCGCGCGTCGCGGGTGCGACATCGGACCTGCCGTTGAGGACGCGGGACACGGTGGGGACGGACACGCCGGCCGCGGAGGCGATGGCGGAAATCGTCACTGCCGGCTGGGCGCTGTCCTGCACGTCGTCCTCCTCGGGGCACCGACGCTGCAGTACTGCATCCCCGGAGCGGAATTCGCCCCTTGACCTTCCGGGCGTGATGTTCCTAACCTACAGCAACGGCATTTCCGGAAACTTCCGGAAATTCTTGATCGGAGTTTCGGTCTCCGCACCTCAGGTACCTCAAAGGAGAGCTCATGCAGGTTCGTTCATCCCTCGCCGCCGCAGTCCTCGCAACCGCGATGATCCTTCCCGTGGCTGTTCCCGCCCACGCAGCGTCCCAACCGTCCCGCGCCCCGGGGATCGAGAAGGGGATCGACAGGAAGGACACCCTGCGCTGGGTGGCCCCGAGGGACCTCGAGATCGGCACGGCCGTCGCGGGCGGCGGCCATCACGAGACACAGCCCTACCCCGACCCCTTCACCTTCGACCAGGAATACCGGAAGCGTCTCGCGGCCGAGTTCAGCTCCGTCTCACCCGAAAACCAGCTCAAATGGGAATTCGTCCACCCGGAGCAGGGCACCTACCGCTTCGCGGAGATGGACGCGATCGTGGAGTTCGCACGGCAGAACAAGCAGGTGGTCCGCGGCCATACCCTGTTCTGGCACAGCCAGAACCCGGCCTGGCTCGAGGAGGGCGACTTCACCAAGGACGAGCTGCGCGCCATCCTCAAGGACCACATCCAGACCGTGGTGGGCCGCTACGCCGGCAGGATCCAGCAGTGGGACGTCGCCAACGAGATCTTCAACGACAACGGCACGCTGCGCACCACCGACAACATCTGGATCCGCGAACTCGGCCCCGACATCATCGCCGATGCGTTCCGCTGGGCACACGAGGCGGACCCGAAGGCCAAGCTGTTCTTCAACGACTACGGCGTGGAGAGCATCAACGCGAAGAGCAACGCCTACCTCGAACTGATCCCACGGCTGCAGGCCCAGGGCGTGCCGGTGGACGGCTTCGCCATCCAGGGCCACCTCAGCACCCGTTACGGGTTCCCGGGTGACCTGCAGGCGAACCTGCAGCGCTTCGACGACCTCGGTCTCGAGACGGCGATCACCGAGATCGACGTACGCATGGACGTGGCCGCGGGAACGTCGCCCACCGAAGCCCAGCTCGCGACGCAGGCGAGCTACTACCAGCGGGCCCTCGAGGCCTGCGTCGCTGTCGAGGAGTGCAACTCCTTCACCATCTGGGGCTTCACCGACAAGTACTCCTGGGTGCCCGTGTTCTTCAGCGGCGAGGGCGAGGCGACCGTCATGGGGAACGACTTCACCCGCAAGCCCGCCTACTACGCGCTCCAGGACACCCTGGAGCAGGCGTCCCCCGGGCGCGGAAACCGCTGACCCGATGATCGACGACAGAACAGGAAGAACCATGAGACGACGTTGTCTGATCGCGGGCGCCACGGCTTTCGGCCTGGTGGCCGGGGCCGGCGCCCTGGCGCTACCGGCGAACGCCGAGGAGCCAGCAGTGCTCCTCACCGAGGACTTCGAGGACGGCGCCTTCGGGCCGCTGGTCCAGAACGGAGGGGCCACCCTGTCGGTGGTCGACGCCGACGGCGACAAGGCCCTGCTGGTGAAGGGCAGGACCAATGACTACGACGGCGTGAAGACGCCGGCCAACCTCCTGCAGGCGGGTGGCACCTATTCGTTCTCCGCGCAGGTGAAGCTGTCCGCCGCCGCCGGCACGACGACGTCGGCACGCTTCGTCGTCGAGCCCGCCTACAGCTGGGTGGGCAACACCACGGTCTCGGCCGACGCGTGGACCACGGTGAGCGGCACGTTCAATGCCCCTGCCGGTGCCGACCCGGCCACGCTGCGCGTCTACCTCGGGACAGGAGACCTCGGTGCCCCCTACGACTACCTCGTGGACGACGTCGTGATCACCGGTACCGCCGGGCCGGGCGACGGCGGGACCTGGCAGCCCACCCCGGACCCGGCCTTCATCCCCGGCGGGGCCACCGACCCCACCACCACGCCCCTCGCCACGGCCCGCGGCACCGGGAACGTCGTCGCCCTCACCTTCGACGACGGCCCCAACCCCGGCGAGACCGCCGCGGTCCTCGACCTCCTGAAATCCAGGGGCATCACGGCGACCTTCTGCGTCATCGGGCAGAACGTGCAGGCGGACGGCGGTGCGGACCTGCTCCGCCGCATCGTCGCCGAAGGGCACACGCTGTGCAACCACGGCACGTCCTACGCGGACATGGGCTCGTGGACGCAGGCGCAGGTCGAGGCGGACCTGAAGGAGAACCTCCGCATCATCCGTGCCGCCGCGGGCGATCCCATGCTGCAGGTGCCGTACTTCCGGGCGCCGAACGGCAGCTGGGGAATCACGGGTGAGGTGGCGGCGGCCCTCGGCATGCAGCCGCTGGGCCTCGGCAACGTCATCTTCGACTGGGACGGCAACGACCTCGGCGAGGCCACCCTGACGGAGAACCTCCGCAAGGCCTTCACGCCCGGCGCGGTGGTGCTCGCGCACGACGGCGGCGGCGACCGGGCCGCCACGGTCAAGGCCGTGACGACGGTGGTGACCGAGAAGCTGGCCGAGGGCTGGACCTTCACGCTCCCGAGCGGTGGTGCAGGCATCGGGCAGACGACCGGGATCACCAGCGGCTTCGAGACCGGCACCGACGGCTGGACGCCCCGGGGTGACGGCGTGCAGGTCGGCGCCGGCAGCGACGCCCGGACCGGGACCGGCAGCCTGCTCGTCACGGGCCGCACCCAGCCCTGGCACGGCGCGGCCCTCGACGTCACCGCCGGACTCCCCGTGGGGTCGGCGATGGAGGTGTCGGTCTGGGCGAAGCTCGCTCCGGGCCAGTCACCCGCCTCCCTCAAGGTGTCCGTGCAGCGCGACAACGGCGGCGCGAGTGCGTACGAGGGCGTGGCCGGTGCCGCGGCATCCGTCACCGCCGACGGCTGGACGCAGCTGAAGGGCACCTACACCCTCGGGGCGGCCGCCGACAAGGTCCAGGTCTACGTCGAGGGCCCCGTGGGCGTCGACTTCCTCCTCGACGACTTCAGCCTCGCCCCGTTCGGCGAGAAGCCCATCCAGACCGATGTCCCCGGGCTCAAGGACGTCCTCGGGGCGGACGGGATCGAGCACGTCGGCGTTGCCATCGATGCCCGGGAGACGGTGGGCACGGCAGCGGACCTCGTCCGCAAGCACTACAACGCCTTCACCCCCGAGAACGCGGGCAAGCCCGAGAGCGTCCAGCCGGTCGAAGGCCAGTTCTCCTTCGCCCAACTGGACCAGCTGCTCGACTTCGCCGACGCCAACGGCATCGAGGTGTACGGGCACGTCCTCGCGTGGCACTCGCAGACACCGGCGTGGTTCTTCAAGGACGGCACCCGCGACCTGACGAACAGCCCCGCCGACCAGGCACTGCTGAAGGCGCGCATGGAGGCCCACATCAAGGGCATCGCCGACCACATCGACGCACGCTACCCCGACGGGAACAGCCCCATCTGGGCGTGGGACGTGGTCAACGAGGTCATCGCCGACGGCGACACCGCCAATCCACACGACATGCGGGACAGCCGGTGGTTCCAGGTGCTCGGCGAGGGATTCGTGGACGAGGCCTTCCGCCTGGCGGACCGCTACTTCCCGGACGCGGCCCTGTTCATCAACGACTACAACACGGAGATGCCGGAGAAGCGGACCGACTACCTCTCGCTGATCAGCGCGCTCGAGGCGCGGAACGTGCCGATCGACGGCGTGGGGCACCAGGCCCACGTCGACGTCGCCCGGCCGGTGGAGTGGCTCGAGGACTCCATCGTGGCGGTGGAGCGCCTGAACCCCGACCTCCTGCAGGCCATCACCGAACTCGACGTGAACGCCTCCACGGAGAACCAGGGCGCCGACGTCAGCGGTGCCCCGCAGGATCCGTACAGCCCTGCCTTCGAGGACGACGAGGACGCGGCGGACGAGGTGGGCTACTACTACCGGGACCTGTTCGCGATGCTGCGTGAGCACAACGAGTCCGTCGACTCGGTGACGTTCTGGGGCATCAGCAATGCCCGCACCTGGCTGCGGACGTGGCCGATGGCCCGGCCCTGGGAGCAGCCGCTGCCCTTCGACGACGACCTGCAGGTCACCCCCGCCTACTGGGGCATCGTCGACCCGGCCCGGCTGCCCGCCCGGCCGGCCGATGTGCTGGCACCGCGGATCGCCGACCAGTCCGACGTCCGGACCGTCTCCAACGGTGCGAGCGGCGCGAAGGTGAAGTACACGCTGCCGTCGGCCATCGACACCCTCGACGGCGTGGTGCCACTGACCTGCGACCCTGCACCGGGCTCGCGCTTCGTCGTCGGTGTCACGACGGTCACCTGCACAGCGACGGACGAGGCGGGCAACACCCGCACCAGCTCGTTCGACGTCGTCGTGACGCGCAAGCAGCCCGGGAAGCCCTGACCGTTCCCCGGCACGACGAAGCCCCTGTCCTCCTCGGAGGGCAGGGGCTTCGTCGTACCGGTCAGGCGTAGGCGCCGAGCAGCCGCACCGATCCGCCGTCCACGCCCTTGGCGCCCTGCACGTAGTCGGGTCCGTCGGTGGCCCCGGTGCCCGCGGCCTGCACGCTGCCCATCACCCAGGAGGGCACGCCCGCCGCGGTGAGGTGGGCGAGGGCGGCGTCTGCGCCGGAGGCACCGACGATCGCGACCATGCCCACTCCGAGGTTCAGTGTCCGCTCGAGATCCGGCAGCGGGACGTTCCCGAGCTGCGCGACGAGCGTGAAGACGGGCGGGAGTTCCCAGGTGGAGCGGTCCACGGTGGCCTCGAGCCCGCGGGGCAGCACGCGGGCGAGGTTCGCCGCGAGCCCGCCCCCGGTGACGTGGCTGAAGCCGTGCACCTGGGCGGCGTCGTCGCGGGTCAGCGCGAGGCAGTCCGCGGCGTAGATGCGTGTGGGCTCGAGGAGTTCCTCGCCGAGCGTGCGCCCGAGTTCGGACACCTGCCGGTCCAGCGCCCAGCCGGCCTGGTTGATGACGCGGCGCACCAGGGAGTAGCCGTTGGAGTGGAGGCCCGAGGACGCCATCGCGATCACGACGTCGCCCGCGCGGACGCGCTCGGGGCCGAGCACGCGGTCGGCCTCGACCACGCCCGTGGCGGCGCCGGCGACGTCGTACTCTTGCTCGCCGAGCAGGCCCGGGTGCTCCGCCGTCTCTCCGCCCACGAGGGCCGTGCCGGCGGCCGAGCAGCCTGCCGCGATGCCGCGGACGATGTCCGCGATGCGCTCCGGGACCACCTTCCCGCACGCGATGTAGTCCGTCATGAACAGCGGCTCCGCGCCGACCACCACGATGTCGTCGACCACCATGCCCACGAGGTCGAAGCCGATGGTGTCGTGGATGTCCATGGCCTGCGCGATCGCCACCTTGGTGCCCACGCCGTCGGTCGACGTCGCCAGCAGCGGCCGCGTGTAGGTGAGCAGGCGTGAGACGTCGAAGAGCCCGGCGAAGCCGCCCACCCCGCCGATGACCTGCTCGCCGTGCGTCGCGCGCACGGCGTCCTTCATGAGCTCGACGGCGCGGTCACCCGCCTCGACGTCCACTCCTGCGCTGGCGTACGTGATGGGACCGGACACGCTCATACCCGCTCTTTCTTGTCTTCGGCAGTCAGGACGGCTTCGAACTCGGCATCGGGGCCGGGATCGCATCCCGTGGCTCCCGCCTTATCCGCGGGGTCGAGCCGCTCGAGGAGGTTCTTGCCCAGACGGTCGGTGTCGGGCAGTTCGATGGGGTACTTCCCGGTGAAGCAGGCCGTGCACAGGCGCTCGCGGGGCTGCTGCGTCGCGTCGATCATGCCGTCCTCGGAGATGTACGCGAGGCTGTCGGCGCCGATGGACTTGCTGATCTCGTCGATCGCGGCACCGTTGGCGATCAGCTCCGCGCGGGACGCGAAGTCGATGCCGTAGAAGCAGGGCCAGCGCACCGGCGGCGAGGAGATCTTGACGTGCACCTCGGCGGCCCCGGCCTCACGCAGCATCCGCACGACGGCGCGCTGCGTGTTGCCGCGGACGATGGAGTCGTCGACCACGATGATGCGCTTGCCGCGGATCACTGACTCGAGGGCGTTGAGCTTGAGGCGGATGCCGAGCTGCCGCAGCGTCTGGCTGGGCTGGATGAACGTACGGCCCACGTACGCGTTCTTCACGAAGCCGTGGGCGAAGGGGATGCCGGACTCCTCCGCGAAGCCCACGGCGGCGGGGGTGCCGGACTCCGGGACCGGGATCACGATGTCCGCCGCGGCCGAATTCTCGCGGGCCAGCTGCCGTCCCATCTCCACGCGCGCCTCGTACACGGAGCGCCCGGCGATCGCGGCGTCGGGCCGGGCCAGGTACACGTACTCGAAGACGCAGCCTGCAGGGCTCGGCGGGGCGAAGCGGCTGCTGCGCACGCCGTCCTCGTCGATGGCGATGAACTCGCCGGGCTCGATCTCCCGGATGTAGCTCGCGCCGACCGTTGCAAGGGCCGCCTGCTCCGAGGCGACCACCCACCCGCGCTCGAGGCGGCCGAGGACGAGGGGGCGCACGCCGTAGGGGTCGCGTGCGGCGTAGAGCGTGCCCTCGTCCATGAAGACGAAGCAGAAGGCGCCGCGGATGCTCGGCAGCAGTTCCAGGGCCGTCTGCTCGAGCGAACGGTCGTCGTCACCGCCGAGGAGCGCGGTGACGAGGGCGGTGTCGGTGGTGTTGCCCTGCGCGAGCTCCCCGGCGCGGGGCTTGCCGTGGCGGGCGAGGACCATCTGGTAGAGCTCGGCGGAGTTGGTGAGATTGCCGTTGTGGGCGAGGGCCACGGTGCCGGCGGCGGTGGCGCCGAGCGTGGGCTGAGCGTTGGCCCAGTGCGAGGAGCCGGTGGTGGAGTACCGGCAGTGGCCGACGGCGATATGGCCAGCCAGCGTGTTCAGCGTGGACTCGTCAAAGACCTGGGACACCAGGCCCATGTCCTTGTAGACGTTGATGCGACGGCCGTCGCTCGTGGCGATGCCCGCCGATTCCTGGCCGCGGTGCTGCAGGGCGTACAGACCGTAGTAGGCGAGTTTGGCCACCTCCTCGCCGGGCGCCCAGACGCCGAAGACACCGCAGGCATCCTGTGGTCCCTTCTCGCCGGGAAGAAGATCGTGGGAGAGTTGTCCGTCACCGCGCACCATGCGGCCATTCTCTCACGGTGTGCGGACGCCGCCCGCGCCGGTCCGGAGCCCCGGCCGGGTTGCCATCGGTCAGGCGGACGGGGCGGGCGGGTTGCCTGCGAGCCGCCCGATCAGACGTTCCAGGCGCGCGATGCCCACGAAGCGGCCCGCGTTGTCGGTGACGAGCAGCGGGGCGAACCGGGTGCTCCTGTCCCGCGTGATCGATCGTTGCAGCGCCTCGTCCACGGGGGTGTCCACATTCACCACGAGTCCGGCGGTCACGACCCCCAGGCGTGCCTCCTCCCCGGACAGGACGGCCACGGGCCTGCGATTGTCGAGGAGCACGACGTCGGTGAGGAACGGCTTGGCCGCGAAGAGCGCCGCCGCGGCGCGCGGTGATGCCGCGGTGGCCACCGGTTCGACGACGCCGCGCACGGTGGAGGCCTGCGAGGTGGGGGAGCGGGCCGAGAGGCGCAGCGCGACATCGAGGTCGAGCGCCTGCCAGGGCGGCGCCGGGCGCCCCAGCAGGTAGCCCTGGACGAGCGGGACCCCCAGGGCGGCGAGGGTGTCGAGTTCCTCGACCCTCTCGATGCCCTCCGCGAGGATCCAGGCGTCCACCCTGCTCGCGAACAGCCCGAGCATCTCGATCAGGGCGCGTTTGGCCTCGTCGACGTCGACATCGCGGACCAGCTCACGGTCCAGCTTGATCAGGGAGGGCCGCAGCGTGAGCAGGTGCTGCAGGCCGGCGTACCCGGATCCGGCGTCGTCGACCGCGATCAACGCCCCCGCGGCGCGCAGGGCGTGGAGGAACGGCTCCAGTTCGAGGTACGAGTCGATCGGCGTCTGCTCGGTCAGTTCCACGATCACCCCGCCCAGGTGCCCCTGGTCGGCCCAGACGGCCTGCACGACGGGCGACGGAAGCAGGTGGGGGGACACGTTGACGGTGAGGAAGCAATTCGCGGGCAGGGTCCCGCGGTGGGCGAACGCGCTGCGCAGGGCGGCAGCCTCGAGGTCGGCGGCACGCCCGGCATGCTGCGCGGCCGCGAACCACACCTCCGGGTTCTTCTCCGTGTAGCCGGGGAACCGCGCGAGCGCCTCGTAGCCCACCACGGTGCCGCGTGCCGTGTCGATGATCGGCTGGTACCAGGAGGCCATGCCCTCGCCGGTGCAGGCACGGGCCAGCTCCGCGGCCCCGGGTAGGCCGTGGTGCTGGTGCTGGTGCTGGTGCGCGGCCGGCACGGCGGGAGGATGCAGCAGGATCAGGCAGCGACGATGCTGCCGCGGACCGCGCCGACGAGTTCGGGCGTGATGTCGATCAGTCCGTGGGCGGATGCGGCATGTGCACCGACGGCGGCGAGGATCTCGTCATCGGTGCTGCAGACCCAGCGGGCGTCGCAGCCCGGCACGACGTCTCCGCAGGCGAAAGCCTTCATGGTGTGTCCCTCTTCCCTGGCCGAACGGTCTGCTGTCCTGTCGGACACCGCTGCCTACTATCGCCCGGCGGGGACACACCGTTAGCGTTCCTGGCGACGCGTCTCCCGGCGGGAGGCCGGGAGCTGCTCAGGCGCCGTCGTCGTACGTCCGCTCGGCGCGGGCGCGCTCGGCGCGCCTGATGCTGCGCCGGTCGATGACGAGCACCAGCAGGGCGGCGAGCAGAAGGCCGGGCAGGGCGAACGCGACCGTGAAGAAACCGAGGATCGACTCGCGCGTGAGGGTGGGATCCTCCGGCCCCGTGTAGGCGACCACGAGCGCCACGAGGAAGCCGGCGAGCGCCCCCAGCAGCATGAAGGGGACGAACTTCGGCGCCCGGCGGATGGTCACCTCACGGGAGGCGGGCGCGGGGGGAGCTGCGTCACGGACGGGCTCGATCCTGTCCGCGGGGGTGGGCTGCCCGTCCGCCGGTACTGCGCCGCGGGTGTCGGGGGTGCTGTTCGGCTGCTCGGGGGTGCTGCTGGACGGCTCGGAGGTCATGGTTTAAGGCTACCGGGCGTCAGCGTCGCTGCTCGACGAGCTGGTAGCCCGCCTCGCTGAACACGAGCGTGTAGTCGGTCCCCGGATAGTGCTGCTCGGCGTGGGCTTCGGCGTCGCCCGGACGGGTGGCGCCCCAGCTCCAGTCGTCGGCGTCGACGATCAGGTACTCGGGCGCCGGGTTCGTGTTGCCGAGCCAGTACACGCGTGCCTCGGGGACGAGGTAGGCCATGAGCACCACGCCGCTCTCCACGGTGGCACCGGCGGGGATGAGGTCCATCATGCGGTGGGCGGCGTCCCAGCGCTCGGACTGCCGGTAGGTCTCCGGTTCGGCGAGGACGGCGAACTTCTGGGCCGGCAGCAGCACGAGGCACGCGACGACGGCGGCGGCGACACCTGCCGGCGCGGTGCCGCGGAGCCAGGCGCGGGGGCTCCTCCTGAGGTGCTGCACGCCGTCGATCAGGGCGAGGAAGAGCACGGGCATGAGGACCGCGCTGTAGTGCCAGTCGGGACCCCAGTACCACTCCTCGCTCGAGGCGAACCGCCACAGGAGGGTGGGCAGCAGGACGAGGCCGAGCGGGGAGCGGAGGAACAGGAGGCCACCGGCGAGCAGCAGCAACAGCAGCGTCTGGTACTTCGCCGTGCCGGTGAGGAGGCCGGCGACGGCACCCGCGGGGTCGCCGAGCATCGCACCGACGTCGATCCGGTCGGAGTAGTCGTACTGGCCCGCGGCGTTGAGCGCGGGCAGGATCAGGCGGACCGAGAGGATCAGCCACAGCGCGCCCCATGCGGCCAACCACAGCCCGACGACCGTGCGCAGCCGCCAGGCGATCACCAGTCCGAGGGCCAGGACGGTCAGCCCGAGGTCCTCCTTGACGAAGACGAGCAGCCCGCCCCACACGACGGCGGGCACCACACGCCGCCGCAGCACGGCCTCGAGGCTGAGGGCCAGGAGGGGGACGGCGAAGGCGATCTCGTGGAACTGGGCGGCGACCGCCGACTGCAGGCCCCAGGAGAGGGCGTAGGCGGTCCCGACGGCTATGCCCGCGACCGTCCCGATCAGCCGTGTCCCCGCGCGGGTGACCACGGCCACCGAGAGCCCGAAGAGGAGGTTCTGCACGATCAGCAGGGTCAGGCCCGACGGCGCGATGGCGTAGGCGGGCGCGAGCAGCACCAGTAACGGGTGGAAGTGGTCGCCGAGCAGGTTGAAGCCCTCGCCCTTGATGGGCACGATCGGGGCGCCGAGACCGGCATACGCCTTCGCGAGCTGCGTGAAGATCCCGAGGTCCCAGGACGGCGAGCCGAGCTGGTTCCACTGGGTGACGGAGAAGACCGTGTAGAGGGCGGCCGCGGCGAGCCCGGTCAGCCACGCGGCGGCGGGCTGGCGGCGTACTGCTGCGAGGGCGCGACGGGGCAGGGACTGCCCGCGGGAGGAGTCGGTCCCGTGCGCGGGCTCGGTCGTCGGTGGCGCGGTCGGGCGCGGGGCCGGTGCTTCCGTCGGTGGCGGCGCGGGTACTGCCGTCGGTGCCGCGGTCGATCCTGTTCCGGGGCCGCCCGTTCGTCTCGTGCCCAGGGACCGGTCGGTGGTCACGCGGTACGCCCGAACAGGGGGAGCCAGGCGCTGAGGTCCGCGCGCTGGCCCGACGCCGCGACCCTGCCCGCCGCGACCGCCGCGGGCCAGTCCGTCGTGCCCGTGATCAGGGCGAGCCAGGTGGCGGCATCCGTCTCGACGACGTTCGGGGGAGTACCTCGCGTGTGGCGCGGGCCCTCGACGCACTGGGTCACGCCGAAGGGCGGCACCCGCACCTCCACGCTGTTGCCGGGGGCCAGCTCGGCGAGCTCCTCGAGGGTGAAGCGGACGGCGGTCGCGAGGTCCGCGCGGACGGCCGAGCCGTCGGCCACCCGATGCAGTGCCCGGTGCCCGTCCTCGGGGGTGATGCGTCGTCGTGCCATGGTGCCGCCGGTCCTAGTCGAGCAGCGCCATGACGGGCGCGGCGAGCCGCAGGCTGCCGACGGGACGTCCGCCGCCGAGGATCGGTGGGACGACCTTCTCGAGGACCGCGCCCACCTTCTCCGCGTCGATCGCGCCGGAGGCTGCGAAGAGGGTCAGGCCCACGAGGGTCGCCGCCCGGGAATTGCCGTCCAGGACCTTCAGGGCCAGGGATGCCCCGGTGGGCGCGCCCAGGACGAGGACACCCTCCGCGCCGCTCTTGGCGAGGATCCCGAGGTCCTCCATGACCACCGAGTTCTCCATGCCGTTGCCGTGCACCGCCCATGGGTAGTCGAGCATCGCGGTGGCGATCGTCGCGGCGCGGGCGTCGGCGTGCTTGTCCGACGGCGCCTTGGCGATCCTGCCGATGCCGCGCGCGAGGCCTGTCAGCGAGACGGCGGCCACGGGGGCGCCGCAGCCGTCCACGCCCCAGGCCGCCACCGATTCCTCCGTGTACTCCTCGATGACCGAGGCCACCGAGCGCTGCAGCGGATGCGTGGGCTCGAGGTACGTGGCGGTGTCCCAGCCGTTCTCCGTGCAGGCCCACAGGAAGGCGGCGTGCTTGCCCGAGCAGTTGAACGCGATGCGCTGCTTGCCCTTTCCGCTGCGCACGAGACCGTTGCGGGCCTCCTCGTCCTGCGGCCAGTCCTCGGGGCACTGGAGGTGCTCCTCGGTGACGCCGGCGGCGTCGAGCATCGTGCGCACCACGTCCATGTGCTCGATGCCGGCCACGTGGCTGGCGGCGGCCAGGGCCACCTGCGGGCCGCGCAGCGGCACGCCGGCCTTCATGCTGGCGAGCGCCTGGAACGGCTTGAGGGTGGAGCGCGGGAAGACCGGGCTGGTGATGTCGCCGAGTTCGGTCACGACGGAGCCGTCGGCGGCGAGCACGACGGCGGCACCCACGTGGCGGGACTCGATGAAGCCGTTGCGTTCGAGGACCGCGAAGTCCACGGCGTCGGCCGTAGTGAAGGTGGAGGGCATGCGTCCAGTATTCCCTACTCGGGGTGCCGCCTTCGGGCGCAGCACGGGTCCGGCCGGCCCCTCGCCGGAGGGACCGTCCCGCCCGGGCGGTGAGCCGGCGCAACTGCGCCCACCGGAGGGAACGGACATCCGGTGGGCGCAGACCTGGGGGAGCGTCGTCACTCCAGGCTCGGGACGCGCTATTTCACGCTGAACTGCACGGTCTGCCAGCCGGAGGCCCCGTCCGGGACGGTATCCGCACGCTCATCGGTCTGCAGGCCGTCGACGCCGTCGGTCGCCCGCGCGCGGAGGGTGTGAGGTCCGGGTTCGAGGGTCAGCTGGTGCGACCACTGGCGCCAGGTGTCCACGGACGCCTCGGCGGCAAGCGTGACGGACTCCCAGTCACCGCCGTCGACGGAGACCTCCACCTCGGTGATGCCCCGCTGCTGGGACCAGGCGACGCCGCCGATCCCGACCAAGCCGGCGTCGAGCGTCGCGAAGGGCTTCGGGACCTCGACGCGGGCCATCGTCTTGATGGGTCCCTGCTCGGCCCAGCCGCGGTCCGTCCAGTACGCCGTCCGATCCGCGAAGCGGGTCACCTCGAGGTCCACCACCCACTTGGTGGCGGACACGTAGCCGTAGAGCCCGGGCACCACCATGCGGACGGGGAACCCGTGTTCCACGGGCAGCGGTTCCCCGTTCATGGCGATGGCGAGGATGGCGTCGCGGTCGTCCTGCAGCAGGGGCAGGGGGGTGGAGGCGCTGAAGCCGTCCGAGCTCGTGGACAGCACCATGTCCGCCCCGTCGAGGGGCCTGGCCCGGGCGAGGACCTCGCGCAGCGGATAGCCGAGCCACTTCGCGTTGCCGGCGAGGTCCCCGCCCACCGGGTTGGAGACGCACGTGAGGGTGACATGGCGTTCGATCAGGTCCGCGTCGAGGAGGTCCTGGTACGAGAGCTCGAACTCCTCCTCCACCATGCCGTGCACGCGCAGGACCCAGTCCTCGGTGCTGAGCTGCGGGACGCTGAGCGCGGTGTCGATGCGGTAGAAGTCCCCGTTCGGGGTGACGAAGGGTGTCACGCCCGCGACGGGGGACTGCACGCCGGCAGGAAGGGCCGGCGCAGGGCTGGCCGGAGCGGGGAACTGCAGGCCGCTGCGCACCGCGGCCACGTTGTTGCGGGCACCGGCGAGGAGGCGCCCGCCACCCGCGGCCGCCGCGGCGACGACGGCGGTCACGCCCGCGGCCGCGAAGAACCCGCGACGCGAGGGGGTGTGCGGCCGGCTCTCGACGAGTGCCGGCTCGGCGCCGGGATCTGCGACGGCGGACCGCAGGCGCCTGGTGAGCCAGCGGAGTGCGAACAGGCCCGCAGCGGTGCCGGCGACGGTCGGCAGCGCATCCGCCACGGAGGCACCGGCGCGGGTCAGGACGCAGGCCAGGATGATGGCACCCATGAGCAGGACGCCGGCCGCGCCGAGGACCCACCTCCGGAAGGCCACGACGCCGAGGACGGCGGCCAGGAGCGCGATGGTGACGGCCATGCCGACCAGCAGGGCCAGCTTGTCGTTGGTGCCGAACGTGTCGATCGCGAAATCCTTCATCCACGGCGGGGTGAAGTCGATGAAGGTGGAGCCCATCGCGACCACCGGGGTGGCACTGGCGCGGAAGAAGGCACCGGCGAGTTCGGCGATCCCGAGCACCACGCCTGCCGCGACGATCCCGGCCAGGGCGGCGAGGAGGGACGTACCGCGGCGGGGCTGGGTGGAGTTGCTCATGGCAAGTATTCGGAGAGGCACGGAGGGGGTATGGGTAGCGGGCGCCAGGACCGGATGCCGGCCGGGTGTTCCTGCGGCGCCGACGGGTCCTTCATGTGACATCGAACGGACGCAGGAGTCTGGGTCGGCACCGCCCCCTCCAGTACGCTGTCCTACTGTGAAGGTTCTTGTGCTGGGCCCCGGGGGCCGCGAACACGCCATCGTCCGGGCCCTGCTGGCCGACCCCTTCGTCCGGGAGGTGCACGCCGCTCCCGGTAACGCGGGCATCGCCGAGGACGTCCCCGTGCACGACGTCGACGCCAACGATCCCGCCGTCGTCACCGACCTCGCCCGCACACTCGGCTCCGACCTCGTGGTCGTCGGCCCCGAGGCCCCGCTCGCGGCCGGCGTCGCCGATTCGCTGCTCGACGCCGGCATCCCCGTCTTCGGCCCCACGAAGGCCGCCGCCCAGCTCGAGGCGTCGAAGGCCTTCGCCAAGCAGGTCATGGCGGCCGCTGGCGTGCCCACCGCGATGGCACGCGTCGCCGCCACCGATGAGGAGGCGAACGAGGCGCTGTGCACCTTCGGCGCCCCCTACGTGGTGAAGGACGACGGGCTCGCCGCGGGCAAGGGGGTGGTGGTCACCGACGACCTCGACGCCGCCCGCGCCCACGCCTCCGCGTGCTTCGAGGCCGGCGGCACCGTGGTGATCGAGGAATTCCTCGACGGCCCCGAGGTCTCGCTGTTCGTCCTCTCCGACGGGCACACCGTGGTGCCGCTCGCACCTGCCCAGGACTTCAAGCGCATCCACGACGGCGACCAGGGGCCGAACACCGGCGGCATGGGCGCCTACTCGCCGCTGGAATGGGTACCGGCGACGCTCGTCGAGGAGGTCCTCACCCGCGTGGCACAGCCCGTCGTCGACGAGATGGCCCACCGCGGGACACCCTTCGCCGGGGTCCTCTACGTGGGGCTCGCCCTCACCTCGCGCGGGATGCGCGTCATCGAGTTCAACGCACGGTTCGGCGACCCCGAGACCCAGGCCGTCCTCGCCCGGCTGGTGACGCCCCTCGGAGGCGTGCTGCTCGCGGCCGCCAAGGGCACCCTCGACCAGATCGACCCGCTCATGTGGTCGCCGCAGACGGCCGTCGCCGTCGTCCTCGCGTCCGAGAACTATCCCGATGCCCCCGCGACCGGACGACGCGTCCGGGGCCTGAAGAAGGCCGCGAGGGTGGACGGCGCGCACGTACTGCATGCCGGTACTGCGCTGCGGGACGGCAAGGTGGTCAGTTCCGGCGGGCGGGTCCTCGCCGTGGTCGGCCTCGGGGACTCCCTCGGGGACGCGCGGTCCACGGCCTACGAGGGCCTGTCCCTGATCGAGCTCGAGGGCGGGCAGTCCCGCTCGGACATCGCCCTCCGGGCCTCCCGCGCCGAGGTCGCCGTCACCGGTCCGGCGGCGTCGGTATGAGCGGCTTCGCGCCGGCGCACCCGGAGCTGCCGGGCTGGCGGCACGTCTACTCGGGCAAGGTCCGCGACCTGTACGAGCGGGAGGACGGGTCCGACGACGTCGTGCTCGTGGTCGCCAGCGACCGCATCAGCGCCTACGACCACGTCCTGGCCACCGCCATCCCCGACAAGGGGCGCGTGCTGACGCAGCTCAGCCTGTGGTGGTTCGAGCGTCTGTCCGGCATCCCGAACCACGTCATCGCCTCCGATGTGGCGGGCGGCGTACCCGCCGAGGTGGAGGGGCGGGCGATGATCTGCCGGAACCTCGTCATGTACCCGATCGAGTGCATCGCCCGCGGCTACCTCACCGGCAGCGGGCTGCTCGAGTACCGGGCGTCCCGGACGGTCTGCTCGCTGCCGCTGCCCGAGGGGCTCGTGGACGGATCCCGCCTGGAGCCCGCGCTCTTCACGCCCTCGGCCAAGGCCGAGGTGGGCGAGCACGACGAGAACATCACCTACGACGCCGTCGTCATGACCGTGGGCGACGACGCCGCGGCCCAGCTCCGCGCGCTCACCCTGGACATCTACGCGCGTGCCGAGGCCATTGCCCGGGAGCGCGGGATCATCCTCGCGGACACCAAGGTGGAGTTCGGCCTCGACCCCGCGACGGGCCGGATCACGCTGGGCGACGAGGTCCTGACGCCGGACTCCTCGCGCTTCTGGGACGCCGCGCTCTACGCGCCCGGGCAGGCACAGCCCTCGTTCGACAAGCAGTTCGTGCGCGACTGGCTCACCTCCGACGTCGCGGGCTGGGACCGGCGGTCGGAGCCGCCGGCGCTGCCCGACGACGTCGTCGAGCGCACGCGCGCCCGCTACATCGAGGCGTACGAGCGGCTGACCGGCCGCACCTTCGCCTGACGCGTCCTCGGCTGCCTCGGCGCTCGCCGTCGTTCCCGGTTCATCCGGCGCGGCGGCCGTTCGTGCGCCGTCACGCGCTCCACACCTCTCCGTGCGGCAGGAACCACGAACGACGGCGGGCGACAGGCCGCTGCGGTGGTCCGGGGGACGATGACCGCGGACGGATCGTTATCGTTTCGGCCCGGCTCCAGCCGGTGCCCGGGCCGGAGGCGGCCGACGTTCACAATGATCACGTCTCCCGGCCCAGCTCGATCCGATACAGCTCGATCCGACACAGCTTGATCCGACACTGCGCCGTGCGGACCCTCAGGGCGACGACCGGCGTCGAACCTTCGAGGAGCACAGTGAATCCCATCCAGCACACCCGCCGATCATCCCGTACCCCTACCCGGACCCGCGCAGTCGTCGCCGTCGTCGCCGCGGGCGCCCTCCTGCTGCCGGCGGCCGGCGCGGTCGCCGCACCGCCGTCGCCCCAGACCCCGGTGTCCGCCTCGCGGCACCAGGGCACCAGCATCCCGCTTCCGGGCGCCTCGTCGGCCGAGGGCGTCGCGGAGGGGAGGGGCTCCACGTTCTACGCCGGTGATCTCGGCCGCGGTGACATCTTCCGCGGTGACATCCGGAAGGGCACCGCAGCCCTGTTCATCGACGCACCCGAGGGCAGGGCCGCCGTCGGCCTCAAGGCCGACATCCGCAACGACCTCCTCTTCGTCTCGGGCGGAGCGACGGGCCACGCGTACGTCTACGACACCCGCACCGGCGCCGAGGTGGCGGACTTCCGACTGGCCACCGGGGACGCCTTCATCAACGACGTTACGCTCACCCCGGACGGCGCCTACTTCACCAACTCACGCAGCGCGGAGCTCTACTTCATCCCTGTGGGGCGGAAGGGGGTGCTCGGCGCACCGACCACGATCACCCTGTCGGGACCTGCAGCAGCGGTGACGCCGGGATTCAACCTCAACGGCATCACCTCGGTGGATCGCGGCAGGACGCTGATCGTGGCCCACTCGGCCAACCAGGCCCTCTACACCGTGGACCCCACGACGGGCCGGAGCGCGGACATCGCCACGGGCGCGCTGCCCAACGTCGACGGCATCCTTGCCAAGGGGGACACCCTGTACGCGGTGCAGAACAGGATCAACCAGGTCAGCAGGATCGACCTGTCGAAGGACCTCACCAGCGGCGAGGTGGAGGACGTCATCACCAGTCCGCTCTTCGACGTCCCCACCACGGTGGCGCTGTTCGGCAACACCCTGGCGCTCGCCAACGCGAAGTTCGGGGCAGTCGATCCGGACGGGTACGAGGTGGTGACGGTTCCCGCACGCTGACGGCAGCCGGGACATGGAAGAGGCCCGCCGGCTGCTGCCGGCGGGCCTCTTCCAGATGGTCGGGGTGACAGGATTTGAACCTGCGACCTCGTCGTCCCGAACGACGCGCGCTACCAAGCTGCGCCACACCCCGATGCTGCACCCGGAAGGCCGAACCACCCGAACCGCAACTGTCCAAGGATAGCCGAGGATCAGCGGCGAGGAAAACCGGGCCCGGAGCTCACACCAGGGAGTCCTTCCACGCCGCATGAAGGGTCGCGAAACGGCCCGTCCCGCCGATCAGCTCGGCAGGCGTGCCGTCCTCCACCACCTCGCCGCCGTGCACCACGAGCACGCGGTCCGCGATCGCCACGGTGGAGAGCCGGTGCGCGATGATCAGGGCCGTCCGGTTGCCGAGGAGCTTCTGGAGGCCCTCCTGCACCAGGCGCTCGCTCGGGATGTCGAGCGACGACGTCGCCTCGTCGAGGATCAGGACCGCCGGGTCGGCGAGGAACGCGCGGGCGAAGCTGATGAGCTGCCGCTGCCCGGCCGAGACACGGCCCCCGCGCTTGTTCACGTCCGTGTCGAAGCCCTCCGGCAGGTCGAGGATGAAGTTCTCGGCTCCGACGGCCCGCGCAGCCGCGACGATCTCCTCGCGACTGGCCTCGGGCTTGCCGAGGGCGATGTTGTCCGCCACGGATCCGCTGAAGAGGAACGCCTCCTGTGTCACCATGACGACGGCGCGCCGCAGGTCCTTCGGGGCGAGGTCCCGCAGGTCCACGCCGTCGAGCGTCAGGCTGCCCTCGGACACGTCGTAGAAACGCGCGATCAGCTTGGCCAGCGTGGACTTGCCGGCACCCGTCTGGCCCACGAGGGCGACGGTCTGTCCGGCACCGATGGCCAGGTCCATGGTGGGCAGCACCACCGGGCCGTTCCCGTACCGGAACGAGACGTCGTGGAACTCGACGGCACCGCGAGGGTGCGGCAGGGACACCGGGTGCTTCGGGGGCCGGACGGTGGGGACCTCCTCGAGCAGGCCCGAGACCTTCTCGAGTGCCGCGGCGGCCGACTGGAACGAGTTGTAGAACATGGCCATCTGGTCCACGGGCTGGAAGAAGCGCTTGCTGTAGAGCAGCAGGGCCAGGAGGGCACCCACCTCGAGCGTGCCGCCGAGCACCCGGAAACCGCCGAACACCAGCACGACGGCGACGGTCACGTTGCCGATCAGCACGAGGCCGGGCTGGAAGACGCCGTTGAGGTTGATGGAGCGGACGGTGACCCTGCGGTAGTCCTCCGCGAGGTCGTCGTAGCGCCGGGCGTTGACCGCCTCGCGACGGAAGGCCTTGACGGCGCGGATGCCGGTCATCGTCTCGATGAAGTGGACGATCAGCTTCGCCGACACCACCCGGGACTCGCGGTACGCGATCTGGGAGTGCTTCTGGTACCAGCGTGCCAGGAGGAACATGGGCACGGCGGCGGCGAGGATGAGGAACCCGGTCCGCCAGTCCAGGGCGAAGATCGTGGCCGCCGTGAAGAGCATGAAGATGGCGCCCGAGGCCAGGGAGCTGACGCCCGAGTCCAGCAGTTCGCGCAGGGCCTCGAGGTCCGAGGTCTGGCGGGAGATGATGCGCCCCGAGGTGTACTTCTCGTGGAACTCAAGGCTCAGCCGCTGGGTATGACGGAACACCCGCAGGCGCAGGTCCAGCAGCATGGCCTGGCTGAGCTGCGCCGTCGCGCGGACATAGCCCGCGGTCAGCACGGAGGCGAGCACGGCGGCGAGGAAGTACGTCCCGCCGGCCACCCACAGCAGGACCGGATCGCCCGCGATCAGGGCGGGCAGGGCGCGGTCGATGCCGAGCGCGATGATCGCCGGTCCGGCCACACGGGCCGCCTGCGAGATCACGACCAGCAGGACGGTCCAGACGAACTGCCGGCGGTTGGGCCGGATGAGGGAACCCAGGAGCCGGAAGGACCGCGAGCGGACCGACCTGCTCTGCGCCCGGTCGAGCAGGACGTCGTCCTCGTTCAGCACGCCGGCGGAGGTGGTGCCGGCTCCGTCCTTCGGCGCCCCGCCCGTTGCTGCCGTGGTGCGGCTCATGCCAGCGCCTCCTCGTCGTCGTGCGCGGGTTGCTGCAGGGGCGGGACGGTGCGTCCCAGCTGCGCGATCTCCTCGTCGTCGAGGCTCGCGATGACGTAGCGGTAGTGGTCGTTGCGGGCGAGCAGTTCGGAGTGCGTCCCGACATCGGCCACCCGCCCGTCCTGCAGCAGCGCCACCCGGTCCGCCAGGGCCACCGTGGAGGGCCGGTGTGCGACGATGAGCGTCGTGGTGGTGGTGAGCACCGCGCGCAGCCCCTCCGAGACGCGTTCCTCCGTGGCGACATCGAGCGCCGAGAGCGGGTCGTCGAGGACGAGCACCGTGGGCTGGGCGGCGATCGCGCGTGCGAGGGCGATGCGCTGGCGCTGGCCGCCGGAGAGGCTGAGCCCCTCCTCGCCGATGAGGGTGTCGAGCCCGTCGGGCAGCTCGTGGGCGAACTGGGCCTGCGCCACATCGAGCGCCTCGGCGAGGATCCTCTCGGCGTCCGCGCCGGTGGCGTCGGAGCCCATGAGCACGTTGTCGCGCACGGAGTTCGAGAACAGCGTGGTGTCCTCGAACGCGACGGCGACGAGCGTGCGCAGCTCCCCGAGCGTGAGGGCGCGCAGGTCCACGCCGTCGATGCTGATGCTGCCTGACGTGACGTCGTACAGGCGCGGGACGAGCTGGAGCAGGGTGCTCTTGCCGCAGCCCGTGACGCCGACGAGCGCCATGGTCTCGCCGGCCCGCAGCCGCAGGTCGATGCCGTCGAGGACGTCGCCGGCGTCGTCCTGTGCGTCGGGGTAGCGGAAGTGGACGGCGTCGAACACCAGGTCGCCCCGGGGTGCCCGGAGGTGCACGGGCGACGCCGGATCGGTGATGGTGTTCTCCGACTCCATGACCTCGTAGTGCCGGTCGATGGCCGTCTTCGCCGTGAACGTCATGGCCAGCAGAGGGCCGATGAACTCCACGGGACCCGCCACCGCTGCCGCCGTGGCGAAGAAGGCCACGAGCGCGCCGATGGAGACGTCACCGCTCGCCGCGAGGGTGATCCCGACGACGAGGGACGCACCGAGCGCGAGCTCCGGCAGCAGGGTGACGATCATGGAGAAGTTCGCGAGGGACCGCGCCTTGAAGATCTCGGTCCGGCGCAGTTCCTCGGCCTGCTCCTCGAAGTCCTCCAGGGCCTCGCCGCTGCGACCGAACGCCTTCAGCACGCGGATGCCGTGCACCGACTCCTCGACCGTCGTCGCGAGGTCGCCGGCCTGGTCCTGGCTCTTGCGTGAGACGCGGCTGTAGGACGTACGGAAACGATAGCCGTAGACCATGAGCGGCACGGCGGCCGCGACGAAGATCAGGGCCAGGACCCAGCTCATGAAGAACATGACGACGACGCCCATCACCACGGTCAGCGAGGTCACCACGAGCATGATGAGGCCGAAGGCCATCCAGCGCCGCATCAGGTTGAGGTCGCTCATGGCGCGGGAGAGGAGCTGGCCGCTGCCCCAGCGGTCGTGGAACTCGACCGTCAGGTCCTGCAGGTGCCGGTAGAACGAGGTGCGCATGTTCGTCTCCACAGCCGTCGCCGGTGTGATGACGAACTGGCGGCGCAGCGCCACGAAGGCGGCCTCGAGGACCCCCAGGAGCAGCACGACGCCGGACGCGATCCAGACGGTGCGGGCGGAGCCGCCCTCGGCCAGCGCGTCGTTGATGAGGACGCGCAGCACCTGGGGGATGGCGAGGGCCATGACGCTCGCGCCGAGGGCGCAGAGCAGGCCGAGGAGGAGTCGCGGAAGGATGGGGCGGACGTGCGGATAGAGCCGCCCGAGCGATTCCCGCAGTGTGTTCTGGTGCTTCATGCCATCTCTTCGGTGATAGATGGTGGTTGGTGTCCCTCAGCAACCATCCTAGGCCAGCAGGGCTGTAACGCCGATCACGTTACGGGAATCCGAAGAAGCAGGAAGCAGTGGCTAACGCGCGCTCCGGGGGGTAAGCGTCAGGAGCACGGCTTCCGGCCGGCAGGCGAACCGGATCGGCGCGAAACGCGATGTCCCGATGCCGGCCGAGACGTTGAGCGGCACGGAGCGGCCGTCGTGCTCCCACTGCGTGAGCCCGCGGGCCCGCCAGGTGGGCAGGTCGCAGTTGCTGACCAGGGCACCGTAGCCGGGCACGCACACCTGGCCGCCGTGCGTGTGGCCGGCGAGGATCAGGTCCGCTCCGCCGTCGGTGAAGTAGTCCAGCACGCGCTGGTAGGGGGCGTGTGCCACGGCCACCCGGATGTGGGGCGCCTCGGCGGAGGTGCTGCTGCCCGCGGGGTAGGGCACATAGCGGTCACGGCCCAGGTGCGGATCGTCCACACCGGTGAAGTCGATGCGGAGGCCTCCGAAGCCGACGGACTGCGCCCGGTTGGTCAGGTCCACCCAGCCGGCAGCACCGAAGGCGCTGAACATGTCCGCCCACGGGAGGTCCTGGGGCTCCGACGCCTTCGGCGCGATGGACGGGCCGGCGAAGTACCGCAGCGGGTTCTTGAACACGGGGGCGTAGTAGTCGTTGGACCCGGGAACGAAGACGCCCGGCACCCCCAGGAGGGGTTCCAGCGCCTCGAGCAGCGGTCCCAGGGCTTTCCTGGAGCTCAGGTTGTCACCCGTGTTGACCACGAGGTCGGGCTTCAGGCTCGCGAGGCTGGAGAGCCAGTTCGCCTTCGACTTCTGCCCGGGGACCATGTGGATGTCGGACAGGTGCAGCACGCGCAGGGGAGAGGAGCCCTGCGGGAGGATGGGGAGGGTCTCCTCCCGCACCTGGTACAGCGTGCGCTCGACGGTCGAGGCGTAGGCGAGGGTTGCGGCCGCCGTGGTCAGGGTGAGGCCTGCCGCCCAGCCGAGCGGTGCCCCGCTCCGGGATGTAGAAGTCGATTTCACGCTAGCCGTTGCCTCCGTTGCCGTTGTTGCCGGCAGCGCCGCCGGTTCCTCCAGTGGTACCACCGGTGGTACCGCCGGTGCCAGTTCCACCGGTGTTCATCCCGGCGCCCGGGGTGGCGGGTGTGGTGGGGCGGGTGGGGTTGGTCCCGCGCTGGGTGCCGTTGATCATGGCAGCCGGAGGGTTGGCGAAGGGCGTGCCGACGTACAGGCCGGGGATCTGCTGCATGAAGCGTGCCCATGACGGGGCGGCGATCAGCGAACCGTCGATCTCGGGGTAGGTGCGCCCGCCGATCTGCAGGCCGCTCAGGGAGGTGTTGCCCTCCTTCCAGTTGCCGATCCAGCTCGCGGTGACCATGCCCGAGTTGTAGCCCATGAACCAGGTCTGCGAGCGCTGGTCGTTGGTGCCGGTCTTGCCGGCCATCGGGATGTCCCCGAACTCGAGCAGCTGGCCAGAACCGCTCTTGATGACCTCCTGGGTGGCGTAGTTGACGCCCTGGGCGGTCTCCTTGGAGATCGCCTGCTTGCAGGTCACGGGGGCTACCGGGTAGCTGGTGCCGTCCGCGGCGGTCACCTCGGTGATGGCCCGCGGCTGGCAGACACTGCCCTCGGCCGCGAACCCTCCGTACGCCGTCGCCATGGAGAGCGGTGCGACGTCCTGCACGCCGCCGATGAGTCCTGGCGCGAGGACGTCGAGGCTCTCCTCCTCGCCGCTGGCACTCTTGCCGTTGTGGATGCCCATGTCGTTCGCCATGCTGAAGATCTTGCACATGTCGAGCTGGCGGGCGGTCTCCATCGTGATGGTGTTGTAGGACTGGGCCAGTCCTCGCAGGACGGTGAAAGTGCCGTAGTTCGTGTCCCCGTAGTTCTGCGGGGAGTAGCCCTTGCCGTCGTCACTGAGGACGGTGTAGGAGCCGCCGGGGAGGCAGCTCGCAGGCCACTTGTCGCCCTCGGGGTAGACGCGCTTGCGGCCGTCGATGGCCGTGTTCAGGGAGCGGCCGGAATCCACCCATGCGGCGACCGTGAAGGGCTTGAAGGTCGACCCGGGCTGGAACCCGCCGACGCCGCCGAGGCTCTTCGCGGGATCGCCGCCCTGGTACTGGTCCACGTTGAAGTTGAGGACCGAGTCGCCGGGTGCCTCTCCGGGCATGTAGCGCGTGTTCTGGCCCATCGACAAGATGTTCCCCGTCTTGGGGTCGAGGCTCACCATGGAGTGGCCCACCGCGCCGTCGGTGCTGTCGGGGTTCGCGGTCTCGTTGATCGCGGTCTGTGCGGCCGCCTGGACGCGGGAGTCGAGCGTGGTCTTGATGGTGAGGCCGGACCGGTTCAGCACCTTCCTGCGCTGCTCCACCGTCTCGCCGTAGGCGGGGTCGTTGAGGATGAGGTGCGTGACGTAGTCGCAGAAGTACGGGGCCTGGGCGGCACCGACGCAGCCGCTCAGCGTCGGGGTGACATTGAGGCCGAGATCCGTGGCGACGGAGGCGTCGTACTCCTCCTGCGTGATCTTGCCGTGCACGAGCATGGCGTTGAGCACGAGGTTGCGCCGCTCGAGGGACCGTTCGGGGTTCTCCGTGGGGCTGTAGTAGCTCGGGCCGTTGACGAGGCCCGCCAGCAGGGCGCTCTGCGGGATGGACAGATCCTTGGCGTCCACGCTGAAGAAGTACTTGGACGCGGCCTGCACGCCGTAGCTCGTGCCGCTGAACTGCACGATGTTGAGGTAGCCCTCGAGGATCTCGTCCTTGCTGAGCTCCTTCTCGACGGCGATGGCCAGCTTCATCTCGCGGAGCTTGTCGCCGACGGACTTGCCGCCGCCGTTGAGCGTGACCTCCCCGCCGTTCTGGCGGGCCGAGTCGTTCAGGGTGTTCGTGACGAACTGCTGCGTGAGGGTCGATGCCCCGCGCTGGGTGCCGCTCGACACGTTGCTGGCGATCGCTCCGAGGATGCCCTCGAGATCCACGCCGCCGTGGTCGTAGTAGCGGTAGTCCTCGATCGCGATCAGGGCGTCCTTCATGTGCGGGGACACCTGATCGAGGGTGACGGGCTGGCGGTTCTCCTCGTAGAGGGTCGCGATGAGCGATCCGTCCGCGGCCAGGATGTTGGTCGGCTGGGCGAGTGCCTCGCGCTCCAGCTCGGCCGGCAGTTCCTCGAAGAACTGGAGGGAGGCGGAGGCGCCCGTACCCGCGGCGGCAGCCACGGGCACGAGGAGGCCCGCGGCGAGTACACCCGCGAGCCCACTGATCCCGAGGAATGCAATGATCTTGCCGAGGGTGGTTGCCGTGTCGAAGAGGGGTGATTTGCGCGCAGCCATTATTCCAGTTTACAAGCACGCGCTAGGCTTTCCTCATGACGAAATGGGAGTACTCCACGATTCCGCTCATCATCCATGCGACGAAGCAGATCCTCGACCAGTGGGGCGAGGACGGGTGGGAGCTCGTGCAGGTGGTCCCCGGACCGGACGGGAACGGCCTCGTGGCGTACCTCAAGAGGGAGAAGAGCTAGCAGTGCCTGCTGGAGATACCGCGGTTTCCGCCGTCGAGGCACGCCTCTCGGACCTCGGCATCGCCCTTCCCGACGTGGTCCCCCCGGTGGCCTCCTACGTCCCGGCCGTCGTCACCGGCAGCCACGTGTACACCTCGGGCCAGCTGCCCTTCATTGGGGGCAAACTCACAGCCACGGGCAAGGTCGGGGCCGACGTCGACGCCGCAGCGGCGGCGTCCCTCGCAGCCACCTGCGCCGTGAACGCCCTCGCCGCGATCAAGAGCCAGATCGGGGACCTCGACCGCATCACGCGGATCGTGAAGGTCGTCGGATACGTGGCATCCGATCCCTCGTTCACCGGTCAGCCCGCAGTGATCAACGGAGCGTCCGAGCTGCTCGGCGCCGTCCTGGGCGACGCCGGGGTGCATGCCCGGTCCGCCGTCGGCGTGGCCGTCCTCCCCCTCGACTCGCCCGTCGAGGTCGAGGTCATCGCGGAGTTCGTCTAGGCCGTGGACCGTCTCAGCACCCGGTTCTTCCCCGTGGCCCCGGACCAGCGCACGGCGGCGCAGAGCTGGATCGAACACGGGGAGCGCACACCGCTGAAGGCCCGGCCGGCGTCGTCCGTGGTCCTCCTGCGCGACAGCGCGATCGGCACGGAGACCTACCTGTCCTACCGGCGCGGGCAGTCGCCCCTGGGCGTCCTCGGTTTCCCGGGCGGGAGCATCGAGGAGTCCGACGACGACGAGCTGCGCTGGTTCGGGCCCACGCCGTCGATGTGGGCGAAGACCCTCGGCGTCGAGGACCACCGCGTGGCCCGCCGGCACGTGCTGTGCGCCATCCGGGAGCTGTTCGAGGAGACCGGCGTCCTGCTCGCCGGTCCCGATGCGTCGTCCCTCGTCGAGGGCACGCAGGTGAAGGAGTGGATGAAGGCGCGCGAGGCCATCAACGAGGGCGAGTGCCGCTTCGCGGACATCCTCGGCCGTCGCGGCCTCGGCGTCCGGACCGACCTCATCAAGCCGATCTCGCACTGGGTCACCCCCGACTTCGCGCACCGCCGCTTCGACACCCACTACTTCGCCGCGGCGCAGCCCGTGAACCAGGAGCCGAGCATCCTCGCGAGCAAGGGCGTCTGGGGACAGTGGCGCTGGGCGGCCCAGGAGATCGCCGACCGCGACACCACCCGGCTCGGCGACGAGGTGGGCCAGCCGAACACGGTGGGCCGCACCCTGAGCGAGCTGGCGGTGCCGGCGGTCGAGATCATCCTGGAGAAGATCGGCTCCTCGCGCGGCTGTATCGCCTACCTCTCCCACAAGCGCCCGGTGAAGCTGTACCACCCGCAGCTCGAGGAGCACGACGGCGATCTCGTGCTCCAGGTCGAGTGCCCCAAGCTCACCGAGGGCGGATCGGTGCAGCGGGGGCGCTGACGCCGCCGTCCGGCCACCCAGCTGACACCCCCACCCGGATGGCGGAAGGCACCCGCAGGCGGGTGCCTTCCGCCATCCGGACCTCAGCGGCTGCGCTGGCGCAGGCGCTGGATGTCGAGGATGACGACGGCGCGCGCCTCGAGGCGGAGCCAGCCGCGCTGGACGAACTCGGCGAGGGCCTTGTTGACCGTCTCGCGGGACGCCCCGACGAGCTGCGCGAGCTCCTCCTGCGTGAGTTCGTGCGCCACGAGGATGCCGTCGGTGGCCGGCCGGCCGAAGCGGTCCGCCAGATCCAGCAGGGCCTTCGCCACGCGCCCGGGGACGTCGGAGAAGACCAGGTCGGCGAGCGACTCGTTGGTGCGGCGGAGGCGGCGGGCGAGGGCCTGCAGCAGCTGGGCCGACACCTCGGGGCGTGTCTCGAGCAGGGCCCGGAGGTCCTCGTTCTTCAGCCCGGCGAGGCGCGTCTCGGACACGGCGGTCGCGGTCGCGGTGCGGGGACTCGGATCGAACAGTGCCATCTCGCCGAACAGCTCACCCGGGCCCAGGATCGCGAGGAGGTTCTCGCGCCCGTCCTGGGCGGTGCGTCCGAGCTTGATCTTGCCGGAGACGATGAAGTACAGCTGGTCGCCCTGGTCCCCCTCACGGAAGACCGACGAACCGCGGGGGAGATCCACCTCGATGAGCTCGTCCGTCAGCGCCGCGAAGACGTCGTCTCCCAGTGATGCGAAGAGGGGTGCCCGGCGCAGTACCTCGATGTCCATGAATTCTCCTGATGCGTGGTGTCGTTCCGCGGCTGTCCCCGCTGTCTTCTCCTGTCCATCTTGCCGTACCGGAGCGGATGTGACGACTGATACACGCTTCGATCGCTGCCGGGAGGCCCGCATCCAGCGGCTCGGGACCGTACTCCCACGCTCTTCCCATGACGCGCCGCTAGAATCGCTCGCAGTGTCGGGATGCACGCCGTTCTCCCGCCGTCCAGAGCCAGGGAGAACGTTCGTGCCGGAATTCAGCCTCGCGGGGTTCACGCTCCTCGACCTCGTCCTGGTCGTGGTCCTCCTCGGCTACCTCGTGACAGGGCTCCGCAACGGCCTCCTCGTCACCCTCGGCGGCATCGCGGGCTTCGTCGCCGGGGCCGTCGCCGCGTTCTTCGCCATCCCCCTCGTCAGCGCGTGGGTCCCCGACAACCCGTGGCGCCTGATCGCCGTGATCGGCACGGTGGTGGTGCTCATCATCGTCGGTCAGGCCGTCGGATCGGCGCTGGGGGCGTCCATCCGCCGGTGGTCCGATTTCCCACCGCTGCGCATCATCGACCGCATCCTCGGCGGCGTCGTGAACGTCGTCGTCGCGGCGCTCGTCCTGTCGATGCTCGCCTTCGGCGTCGGGACCCTCGGCGTCCCCTTCCTGTCCCAGCAGATCGCGTCCTCGCAGGTGATCCGGGCGATCGACACGGCCACACCCGGTCCCGTACGCACCTGGATGGCGCAACTGCGCACCATCGCGGTCGACGACGGCATCCCCACCATCCTCGAGAGCGTGGGACCCGCGACGCCGGCCGCTGTGCCCGACGCCTCTGTGGACACCCCGGAACTCGCCGCCGCCGCCGCGTCGGTGGTCCGCATCACCGGGACGGCCTTCCAGTGCGGCCAGAACCAGACCGGCTCCGGATTCGTCGTCGCACCGGGACGGGTGATCACCAATGCGCACGTCGTCGCCGGTGTGGACGAGCCCGTCGTGGAGGTCCCCGGCGGCGGTGCGCTGCCCGGTCGGGTGGTGCAGCTCGACACGGCCCGCGACATCGCCGTGATCGCCGTCGACGACCTGCGGGCCGCTCCGTTGCCGCTCGGCCAGGAACTGGACAACGGGACGACGGCGGCGTTCGCCGGCTACCCCGCGGGCGGCCCCTACCGGATCCAGCCCGCGAGCGTCCAGGGCCTGTCACCCGTGCTCGTCAACAACATCTACGGCGCCGAGCCGCAGCCGCTCCAGGTCTACAGCCTCGCCGCGAACGTCCAGCAGGGGAACTCCGGCGGACCCCTGCTGGATCTGCAGGGCCGCGTGGCCGGCGTCGTCTTCGCGAAGTCCACGGCCGATGCGCCCGTCGGGTACGCATTGTCCCTCGAGGAACTGCGCCCCATCGCCGAGAGCGCGCCCGATCTGGCCGAGGCCGTCTCGGCCGGGCAGTGCGCCCGAGGCTAGGGCAGACCCCGCTGCTACGCTTTCACCGCACGGCCCGCTCTCGGATCAGGGGGAACTGCGTTGTCCCAGGAATCAACCGCACGCACGGGGCGGACACGACTGGCCACGCCGCCGGTGTTCATGTACCACTCGATCAGCCCGTCCCGCCTGCCGGATCCGCACCGGTTGCGGGTCCACCCGGACCGGCTGGACCGGCACCTGGGACTGCTGCGGCGACTGGGGTTACGCGGGGTGTCGCTGTCCGAGTTGCTGCGCGCGGGCGAACGCGGGGAGGCACGCCGCCTCGTCGGCCTCACGTTCGACGATGGCTACACCGACTACCTCGAGCACGCCCTCCCGGCCCTGCAGCGCCACGGCATGAGCAGCACGCTCTATGTGGTGGCCGGTGGGCTCGGCGGCACCAACGAGTGGGACGACGGCCCCCGGCTCGGTCTTCTCGACGCCGATCAGGTGCGTGCCGTCGCCGCTGCGGGGCAGGAGGTCGGCAGCCACACCATGACCCATCCCCACCTGCGCGGTGTCGGTGCCGACTCCCTGGTCGAGGAGATCAGTGGAAGCCGGGAGGTCCTGCAGGACGTCCTGCAGACCGGAGTCGCGAGCTTCTGCTACCCGTACGGCGAGTTCGACGAGGCCGCCACCGGTGCCGTCCGTGCGGCCGGGTACGACCACGGGTGCGTGATCGGGGACTACGACCCGGGCGACCGGTTCACCCTGCCGCGCTGCTACATCAGCCCCCGGGACACCCCGGCGCACCTGGTGGCCCGCATGGTGCGGCACTCACTGCGCCTGGGACTGCGCGGGCGTCGCTGATCCCGCACCGTCATCGGAGCGCGTCGGCCGGGCCGCCTTCCGCGCACGCCGTGCCTCCACCGCCAGCAGCACGCGCTTCGCGGCACGCCGCGCAGCGAGGAGACCGTCGGCGGAGACCATCGCCGCGCGGCCCCGCATCGTCCGGGGCACCCGTAACTGATGGAGCGGCACGGACCGCGCGGCGAAGTCGGACTTGTACGGTTCGTCACCCACCGTGAGGTCGAAGTAGGACTTGCCCCGGCGGATGGCGTCCTGCACCAGGCCGTCGACGATCAGGAGCCCGAGCGAGTAGTTCCGGAGACGTTCGACGTCGTAGCCCACGAGCAGGAACAGTTCCCGGTCGGGCTCCACCAGATCGAGGGCGATCGCGACCGGCTCGGCTCCGACGTCCAGCACGACGAGCCGTCCCGGGCCTCCGAGGCGCACGCTGTCCTCGGCGACGGCCTGGTAGAAGGCAAAGGTGGCATCGTCCTGCACGAGGTCCACGCCGCGCCGTTCGGCGAAACGGGCCGACCGGAAGGCGCGCATCCTCCGCATCAGGGGCTCGACCTCGGCGGCGGCCGTCACCACGCGCAGGACCCGCTCGCCCTTGGGGCGCAGACGCTTGTACTTGCGCTCGAGGTGCCGCACGAACGCCGCGTCCAGGGTCCCGCGCCACGCTTCCGGGGTGCCCTCCAGGGTCATCAGGTGGGTGTCGTAGTGGTGGCGGCGCACGAGCGCACCGCCCAGTAGCGCGGCCATCGCGTCGGGGGAGCCCACGACGCGGTCCACGCGGAGCAGGTCGAAGCCCCCGAGCGTGCGACGGATCCCGGCGACGACCTCCGGACGACGCGAGAGTTCCACCAGCACCGGTTGCGGGACGACGGCGGCGTTGTAGTCCGCCACTCCGAGGTCGGCGAAGGTGAGCGTACGAACGGCCCCGCCGACGCGGACCAGCGGCAGCACCAGCACCAGCCCCCGGTCGGTCTCCCGCCGAACGGTCACCACGACCGGTCGGGCGCCCCGGGCCGGAGCCAGCGTGGTGTAGAGGCGGTGCAGCCAGACGCCGTGCTGGAACGACGTAGCCCCGGAGTCGGCGTGCAGGGCGGCGTACTCGGCGGACAGGAAGTCGAAATCGTCCTCACGCCCGATGATGTAGCTCATCGCGGTCCTCGCCTCCGGGGTCGTCGTCGCACCACTCAGGACACAGCCGAGCCCACGACGATCTCGGGCCGACCGGATCCTGCGGGACGGCCCGGTATCGGCGATTCGCGGCCGGGTGGGGTCAGAGTACCAGCAGCCTCCTCCGGGAGCGCCGGTCCGTCGGGCAGCGCCTGCGCCCGCGGCGCGGACCGGGAAGTCCCGGCCCGGTGCGGCCGCCGCTTCAGAGCCATTCGATCGATTGCCCGTGCGGCCCGGTGCGCGCGACCGACCGACCGTTGTGCTGCAGCACGAACCTGCCGTCCTCCTCACCCGCCACCCTCTCCAGGGCGCCGGGCACCCCGTCGAGCGTGCCGGCGCCCTCGTGCGACAGCCAGTGCACGGGGCGGTCCCGGTCCGCTGCGAGCCGCAGCATCGTGTCGCGGAACCGCTGCCGTCCCTCGGCGTCGAGGTACGCGAGGACGGCACTGTGGAACACGACGACGACGGCGTCGGACGGTGCGCGCCCGATGAGGGGCAGGAGCTGCTCGTTGAGGTCGCCACGCACGAGCAGCGGCGGGTCCTCCCGCACCACACCCAACGCGGCCCTGAGGCGCTCGGCGCGGAAGCCGTGCTCGGGCCAGACGAGGGCCTCGAGCCACCGCACGTCATCCGCATCCCCCGCGTCGAGCGGGTTCAGGTCGATACCCGCCCGCCAGGTGACGGCGGGAGGCGCCGACGGGAGCGGGACGGCCCCGGTCACCGAGCACGCGAGGGGCGGGACCGGGGAGCCCGCAGCGGGCGTGAGGGTCGGGCCGGGGGAGTAGGCGTACGCATACCGGTCGGGGAAGAGGCACGCGCCCGCCGACGCGCCGACCTCGATGAGTGCCAGCGGCCTGCCCTCCCCGGCGCTGATCGCGGCGAGACTCGGCAGCAGGACGGCGCAGCGCCCCGCCTCGTTCGTCTGGGTGGTCCGCGTCTCCATGACGTGGCGTATCTCCTCCCAGTGCCCGACGACGAACGAGCGGAAGGCGCGGTAGCCGCCGAGGGGCACCCCGGCGAAGCGGGCCGCGCCGAGGAACAGGACCGGCTGGCGGCGCGCCGGCGGAAGGGAGTCGAGCAGGGCGAGGACCTCGTCGTCGTCGCTCACACCCGTGCACCACTCGTCGTACAGGGGCGAGTACCCACGGGCGTCGGTCTCCGCGAAGCGCCGGTAGCGCGCGGATGTGGTCATTTCTGTCCCGCTCATCGATCCTCCCGTTTCGCAGGTATTTCCCCGGTGTAACCCGCAACCGCCGGGCTGCGCATGATGCCAAATCGTAACCACTCCGGCCCCCGAAATACTGTTACGGGCCTTCCCGGAAGTTAGGCTCGTCACACGGATCAGCGCGCTCGCCGCCGTGGTCCCACGGCTGCCGGTAGATCCGGTAGGAATCACTCGTCCACCAGGAGCACTTATGTCTAACCGAGGCACATCCGTGCGCGGCGCAGGTTTCGCGAGGAAACGCGCGGCGCTCACAGCAGGATTCTCCATCGCAGCACTCCTCCTCACCGGCTGCGTGCAGAGCCAGCGTGAGGAGAACACGGGCGCCGAGGGTGAGGGCGACACCGCCGTCGACTCCACCTTCGTCTTTGCCGCGTCCTCCGACCCCAAGTCGCTCGATCCCGCGTTCGCCAGCGACGGCGAGTCCTTCCGGGTCAGTCGCCAGATCTTCGAGGGGCTCGTCGGAGTGGAGCCCGGTACGGCCGATCCCGCCCCGCTGCTCGCCGAGTCCTGGGAGACCGCCGAGGACGGCCTGTCCACCGTCTTCCAGCTCAAGGAGGGCGTGACCTTCCACGACGGCACGCCGTTCGATGCGGAGGCCGTCTGCTTCAACTTCGACCGCTGGTACAACTGGACCGGCATCCAGCAGGCCGAGTCGACGTCGTACTACTACGGTTCCCTGTTCCGCGGCTTCGTGGACAGCCCCGACAAGGCCGTCTACGAGTCCTGCGAGGCCAATGGCGACAACGAAGTCACCATCAACCTCGCCAAGCCGTTCGCAGGGTTCATCGCAGCACTGTCGCTGCCGTCCTTCGCCATGCAGAGCCCCACGGCGCTCGAGGAGTACGCCGCGGACGAGATCGGCGGCACCGCGGAAGCGCCCTCGCTCAGCGAGTACGCCCTCGGCCATCCCGTGGGTACCGGCCCGTTCAAGTTCGATTCCTGGGACGTGGGGCAGCAGGTCGACCTGTCCATCTACGAGGACTACTGGGGCGACAAGGGCCAGATCACCAAGACGATCTTCCGCATCATCGACGATCCGCAGGCACGCCGCCAGGCCCTCGAGGCCGGGGACATCGACGGCTACGACCTCGTGGCACCCGCGGACACGCAGTCGCTGAAGGACGCCGGCTACAACGTCACGCCGCGTGACCCGTTCACCATCCTCTACCTGGGCATGAACCAGGCCGTCCCCGAGCTGAAGGACGTCAAGGTCCGTCAGGCCATCTCGCACGCCATCGACAAGGATGCGCTCGTGGCGCAGACCCTGCCCGAGGGCACGAAGGTCGCCACGCAGTTCATCCCCGAGGTCGTCGACGGCTACAACGAGGACGTCACCACGTACGACTACGACCCCGAGCGCGCCAAGGAGCTGCTGGCCGAGGCGGGCTACCCCGACGGCTTCGAGGTGACGTTCAACTACCCGACGAACGTCTCGCGTCCGTACATGCCCACCCCTGAGCAGGTCTTCACCAACCTGCAGGCACAGCTCGCCGAGGTGGGCATCACCGTCAAGCCGGCTCCCGCAGCGTGGTCCCCCGACTACCTGAACCAGGTGCAGGCGACCCCGGACCACGGCATCCACCTGCTCGGCTGGACCGGCGACTACAACGACACCGACAACTTCATCGGCGTCTTCTTCGGCAAGGAGAAGCTGGAGTACGGCTTCAACAACCCCGAGCTGTTCGCCGCCCTCGACGAAGCACGCGGGGTTAGCGACCGCGAGCAGCAGACGGAGCTCTACAAGGAGATCAACGAGCAGATCGCCCAGTTCAACCCGGCGGTCCCGCTCGCCCATCCCGCTCCGTCGCTGGCCTTCGCGCCGCGCGTCACCTCCTACCCGGCAAGCCCCGTCAACGACGAGGTCTTCACCGATATCGAGCTGAGCGAGTAGCAGCAGGACGCAGCACGGGCCGGCCACTGATCCCGGTGGCCGGCCCGTGCTCGTGCTACCCCTGCCCGGCTGTCGCCGGTCAACCCGGAAGGACCCCCAGTGTTACGCGTCATCGGTAAACGGATAGCTCTGCTCATCCCCACCCTCTTCGGCCTGTCCCTCCTGCTGTTCCTGTGGGTGCGCAGTCTCCCCGGCGGTCCGGCCACCGCGCTGCTCGGCGAGAAGGCCACCCCCGAGGCGATCGCCCGGATCAACGAGCTGTACGGTTTCGACCGCCCCCTCATCACCCAGTACCTGACGTACATCGGCAAGCTGCTGCAGGGCGACTTCGGCGTCTCCATCAACACGGGCCGCCCCGTGCTCGAGGAGTTCGCCACCCGGTTCCCCGCGACGGTGGAGCTCGCCGTCGTGGCCCTGGTCTTCGCGATCGGTGTCGGCATCCCGCTCGGGTATCTTGCCGCACGGCACTACGCCCGGCTCCTCGACCACAGCTCCGTGGTGCTGAGCCTCATCGGCATCACCGTGCCCGTGTTCTTCCTGGCCTTCATCCTCAAGTACCTGTTCGCGATCCAGTGGTCGATCCTGCCGCCCGACGGCCGGCAGAACCCCCGGCTCGACGCCACGCACTACACGCAGTTCTACGTGCTGGACGGGCTGCTGACGGGTGAGTACGACGCCGCGTGGGACGCCTTCCTGCACCTGATCCTCCCCGGCCTCGCCCTCGGCACAATCCCGCTGGCGATCATCGTCCGGATCACGCGCGCCTCGGTCCTCGAGGTGCAGAACGCCGACTACGTCCGTACGGCCCGCGCGAAGGGCCTGATGGAACGCACCATCCGCGGCCGATTCATCCTGCGCAACGCCATGCTCCCGGTCGTCACGACGATCGGCCTGCAGCTCGGCCTGCTCATCTCGGGGGCGGTGCTGACGGAGACGGTCTTCGCGTTCAACGGGATCGGCAGGTTCCTGCGCGATGCCATCTTCGGGCTGGACTATCCCGTGCTGCAGGGCTTCATCATCTTCATCGCGATCCTCTACGCGCTGATCAACCTGATCGTGGACCTGTCCTACTCCGTCATCGACCCGAGGGTGCGTGTGCAATGAGTGCCATCCTGCCTCCCGCCGTCGCCGGTTCGCCGGCCCCCAGCGATCCCGCGATGGAGCCCGAGCGCGGCACCGGCCTCTGGAAGGACGCGTACCTGCGCCTGCGCAGGAACCCGCAGGCGATCGTGGGCGCCGTCATCATCGGCCTGTTCCTGCTCGTGGCCGTCCTCGCCCCGATCCTCGCGCCGCACGGTGGCGACGACCTGCCCGGGCGCACCTCGATCACGCCCACGACCATCCCGGGCCCCGGGGAGATCGACGGCTTCCCGCTGGGCCTCGACCGCTTCGGCGGGGACGTGCTCAGCAAGCTGATCTGGGGCGCGCAGGCCTCGCTCATGATCGGCGTCGTCTCGACCGCTCTCGGCCTCGCGGGCGGCATGCTGCTCGGTGTGCTGGCCGGTGGCCTCGGCGGCTGGGTGGACAGCCTCATCATGCGCTTCGTGGACATCCTGCTGTCCGTGCCGCACCTGCTGCTCGCGGTCAGCATCGCCGCGGTGCTGGGGCAGGGCTCCTACGCCATCATGATCGCCATCGGCGTGTCGCAGATCCCCATCTTCGCGAGGCTGCTGCGCTCCACCATGCTGTCCCAGCGGGGTGCCGACTACATCCTGGCGGCGCAGACCCTCGGACTCAGCCGCAGGACCATCACGATGAGCCACCTGCTGCCCAACAGCATGGGCCCGGTGATCGTGCAGGCCACGCTGACCCTGGCGACCGCCGTCATCGACGCGGCGGCGCTGTCCTTCCTCGGGCTCGGCGGTGGACTGCCCCAGGCCGCGGAGTGGGGGCGCATGCTCACCTATGCGCAGGCCGAGCTCGCGGTCGCGCCGCAGCTGGCCTTCCTGCCGGGTGCTTGCATCGCCATCACGGCGCTCGGCTTCACGCTCCTCGGGGAGTCGCTGCGCGAGGCCCTCGACCCGAAGACGCGCAGGAAGTAGGACGCGCTGCGCACGACGGCGGCCGCCGGCCCTCGGGCCGGTGGCCGTCGTCGTCCTACGGGCGCCTGTGCTGCTCGAGGCGGTGCGGATCGAGCAGCAGGCCCGGGTCCCAGCCGCCGGTGCTCGCCGCGGCCCGATAGGTGGCACGCAGGAAGGTGAGCAGGGCGGCTTCGGGGTCCGGGGCGGTGCGGACGGCCTCGTACGGAAGCAGGAACTGGCGGTACTCCGCACTGTAGAACGCGCCTTCGACGTCGATCGCGGCATCGCGGTAGCCCTCCGGCTCGGGATACGCGTAGGAGTAGAACGCACCCTCCTCGCCGCCGCCGGGCCAGAAACCGCAGCTGGAGAGTTCGTGCGAGTAGCCCTCCTGCATGACCCAGTCGGCGCAGTTCGGGGCACCGCCGGGGTGGAGCGGCGCGGGCCTGCCGGAGAAGCGTGTGCAGGCGAGGTCCATGGCTCCCCAGAAGAAGTGCACGGGACTGACCTTGCCGAGGAACTCCGCCCGGAAGCGCGTGAGGACCCGCTCGGCCTGGAGGAGCTGCCGCCAGAACGCCGTAACGGCGGCGGCATCGTAGGACGCGTGCTGGTGGTCCTCGGCGAACGGGACGGCGGGATCCACCTCCGTGGGCACGGGCCGGATCGGCGCCTCGATCCCGAGGTCGGCCAGCGCCGCCATGGTCTGGGCGTGGAAGACCGCCACGGACTGGGGCTCCAGGGGCACGGTGCGGTCCTCACCGGAACTGGCCCGCACCAGCAGGCGGTGGTCCACCACGTCGACCTCGACGTCGAACGCCCCTCCGCGGTACGGGACGGAGGACGTGCCGAGTCCCCGCGGTGTCACGTACAGCGGGACCTGCCACCAGTGGTTGACCAGCGGCGCGTGCGCCATCCGGATCTTGCCGACCACCTGCAGCCACATGTGCAGCGTTGCCTGCGTGTCCTGCCAGTCAGCGACGCGCAGCTCGGGCCAGTCGGCCGACCACCTGTCCGTCGTCGTCGTGCTGCCCGTGCTGCCCGTGCTGTCCTGCTCGTTCATCGTGCCCCCTTGGTGCGTGCGCCTGTCGGAAGCCAATCTAGGCGCCCATCCCGGTCGGGTACAGGGAGGCAGCGGACGAGCGTCTTGCCAGGGTGGCACCGACGGATCCCGGCCGGGGCGGAACACGTACGCGCTACGCGTTCCTCTCCGGGGTTACCCAGGGGCACGCAGACCGGCCAGCACATGGCACCTCAGGCGCCTGACTGCGCTCCGCGCAGCACAGCGCCCGAACAGAAGCGGGAGGATCTGCTGCAGATGGGCTCTCTCCTCCTCGGGGTCCGACGGCGATGGCTCGGCCCGCTGGTGCGCGCAGTCATCTCCGGCTCTCCGCGGCGGCCCGACGGCGCGCCGCGGGAACTCGCCCGCTGGATCGCGGCACAACCACCCTTCACCGACGCGGTGGCGAAGTCCGAGGGCAGAGGCGCTCCGATCGCTCAGGCCCGGTACCTGGTCGCGGAGTCGAGCAGGGACGCACCCGGACCGGCGCCGCGGCCCACACCGGCGCGGCTGTCGTCATCTCATTGGACCTCGTCTCCTTCTTCGCCCAGGTCCCGCCGGTGCGGGTGTTCGGCGTGCTGCGGCAGGCGGGTTATCCCGAGGCCACCGCGCATGTGATCACGGGGCTCTGCACCCACTCGGTCCCGGAGGCCATCCTCCGGTCCATGCCCGACGGCGGCGGAGCGCAGGAACGCTTCGCCCTCGCCGGGGCGCTGCGCGCAGCCCACCTGCCTCAGGGGGCGCCGTCATCGCCTGCGCTCGCCGACCTCGCCGTGCGGCGCCTGGACTCCCGGTTGTCCGGCTGGGCGGGGGTGGCGGGCGGCAGCTACACGCGATACACCGACGATCCCACCTTCAGTGGTCCGGCCGGCCTCGCTCGTCGCGCAGACGCCTTCATCCGCGGTGTGGAGTGCATCGTCGTCGAGGAGAGCCATGCCGTGAACCGGCGTAAGACGCGCGTACGGGGCGCGTCCACGCGCCAGTCCGTGACCGGCGTCGTCGTGAACGTCCGCACCGGCGTGGCGAGGACGGACTACGACGCCCTGAAGGCGACCGTGCACACCTGCGTGGTGCACGGGCCGGAGTCGCAACGGCGCGGGCAGGCCGACTTCCGCGCGCACCTCGCCGGACGCATCGCCTGGGTGGAGTCGCTCGACCCGCCGCGCGGCGCCCGCCTGCGCGAGGAGTTCCGCCGGATCAGCCGGGGGACGCTATGACGCGAGGTCCTCGTCGATGGCGAGCTCGTTGCCCGGGATGGACGCGAGGAGCCTGCGCGTGTACGGGTGGCGGGGGTTCTGGAAGACCTCCTCGGAGCTCGCGGCCTCCACCAGCTCGCCGTCCTTCATCACGCACACGTAGTCCGAGATGAGGCGCACCACGGCGAGGTCGTGGGAGATGAACAGATAGCTCAGGCCGAGCTCGGACTGCAGGTCGCCCAGGAGCTTGAGGATCTGCGCCTGCACCAGCACGTCGAGCGCCGAGACCGGCTCGTCGCAGACGATCAGCTCGGGCTTCAGGGCGAGGGCGCGGGCGATCGCGACGCGCTGCCGCTGGCCGCCGGAGAGCTCCGCCGGGTAGCGCCGCAGGGCGTTCTGCGGCAACGAGACCTGGTCCATCAGCTCACGGACGCGTGCCGCGCGCTCCTTCCTCGACCCGCGGCTGTAGGCGTTGAGGGGCTCCTCGATGATCCGCTCGATCGTGAACATGGGATTGAGCGAGGAGTAGGGATCCTGGAAGATCGGCTGCACACGCTGCCGGAAGTCGCTGAGCTGCGCCTTGTCGAGCGTGGCCACGTCCATGCCGTCGAAGGTCATCGTGCCCGACGTCGGTGGAATCAGCTTGAGCAGCATCCGCGCCGTGGTGGTCTTGCCCGAGCCGGACTCGCCGACGATCGCCACGGTCTGCCCGCGCGGGATGTCGAGGGTGACGTTCTTCGCCGCGTAGAAGTCGTCCTTGCTCCCGCGGCGCTTGTAGACCTTCGTGAGGTCACGGATCTCCACGATGTTCGGCGGAGCGGTGTGGGCGGTCGCGCCTTTTGTCCCGGGCGTCCCGGCATGCTCGGCCGGACGGTCCGGTGACGGTGCGGCATGCGCCCCGCCGGCCCGCGATCCCGCTGCGCCGGCGGATTCCCCGGCCCCGGAGGTCGGGGCTGCACCGGGCGCGGCGCCCTCCGCGATCCCGTGCTCCGCCTCGTGCCCGGCGAACACCTCCTCGGCGAGCTTCAGCCGCGACGCGGGATCCGCCGTGAACGCGCCGGGGCGCAGCCGGACCGCCGCGACGCTGGGCGCCGCGCGGACGAGCGACTGCGTGTAGGGATGCTGCGGGTCGTTGAGCAGCTGGTCCGCCGGTCCGGTCTCGACCACGCGCCCGCGGTGCATCACCACGAGCTGCGAGGCGCGCTCGGCGGCGAGGCCGAGATCGTGCGTGATGAGCAGGACCGACGTGCCGAGCTGCTCCGTCATCATCTCGATCTGGTCGAGGATGGTGCGCTGCACGGTGACGTCGAGGGCGGACGTCGGTTCGTCGGCGATGAGCAGCCGCGGCCGGCAGGCGAGGCCGATCGCGATGAGTGCCCGCTGCCGCATGCCGCCGGAGAACTCGTGCGGGTACTGCTTGGCGCGCTCCCCGGCGTCGGGCAGCCCGGCGGCGGTGAGGACCTCGATGACGCGCTGCTTGACGTTCTTCTTGGTGGCCATGCCGTGCACCAGGAGGGTCTCGGCGACCTGCGTGCCGATCTTCGTCACCGGGTTCAGGTTGGACATCGGATCCTGCGGGACGAGGCCGATCGCCCGGCCGCGGATGGAGCGCATCTTCGCCTCCGGCAGGGTGGTGAGGTCCTGGCCCTCGAACAGGATGCTGCCGGCGGTCACGCGGCCGTTGCCGGGCAGCAGGCCGATGCAGGCCATCGCCGTCGTCGACTTGCCCGAGCCCGACTCCCCGACGATCGCCAGGGCGCTGCCGCGCCGGAGGGTGAAGCTCGCGTCCTCGACGGCATGGACCTCCCCGTGCGTCGTGCGGAAGCTCACCGCCAGGTTCCGCACCTCGAGCAGGGGTGCGTCGGGGTTCTCGGGCTGGGCGGTAGCGCGCGCGTCAGGAGTGATGTCCGTCATAGCACCATCGTGCCCTATGGGGAGGTGCGGAGCGGCGCTCGCAGCAGCGGCAGCGCTAACTTTTCGGGAACGATGCCGCGTCCGATCCGGCGGCGGCCAGGCGGGCGGCCAGGTGGTCCACCGCCAGGCGGTAGCCGTCGATGCCGGCGCCGACGATCACGGCGTCGGCGACGCCGGAGATGTAGGAGGAGTGCCTGAACTCCTCACGCCGGTGCACGTTGCTGATGTGCACCTCCACCACGGGCAGTCCGACGGCGGCGAGCGCGTCGCGGATGGCGATCGAGGTGTGCGTGAACGCTCCGGCGTTGATGACGATCCCGTCCGCCGTGGACCGCGCCGCGTGGATCGCGTCGATGATCTCGCCCTCGTGGTTGGACTGCAGCGCGGATGCGGTGCAGCCGCGCCCGCGTGCCGTGTCCGCGGCGAGGCGGACGACGTCGTCGAGCGTCGCCGTCCCGTACACGTCGGGCTCCCTGGTACCGAGCAGGTTCAGGTTGGGTCCGTTGATCACGAGGATGCTCGGGGTGCGCGGGGTCATGCCCCCACTATGCCGTACGCGCGCCGGCATCCATCTGCTGCGCATTCCGCAGGCGCACGGCTCCGAGGGCGCCGGCCACCGTCACGAGGCTCATGGCGGCGAGGACGACGCCGGGGTGCCACCACGCGCCGTCCGTCGCGATACCGAAGCGCTGTGTGATCGACGGCGCGAATCCGGCGACGATCGCGGCGATGCTGTAGGCGAAGGAGAGGGCGGTGAACGCCGTCGCCGGCTTGAAGATGTCCGCCATGAGGCCGCCGAGGGCCGCCCAGCTCGCCGTGGGCAGGATGCCGCCGAGGATGATCGCGGCGATGTACATCGGTTCGGTCGCGATGCTGATGACCCAGTACAGCGGGAAGGCGATCAGCGCCGTCCCGAGGGCCCCGCCCGCGACGACCTTCGCGGAGCCGATGCGCATCGCGAGGTAGCCGAACGCCGGGATGGTGCCGAGCTGGAGGATCGATCCGACGAGGGCGGCGTTGAGCACCGTGGCCTGGGAGAGGCCGAGCGTCTCGGTGCCGTACGCCTGGGTGTAGGTGACCATGAGGAAGTAGGAGCCGATGCCGAGGACTGCGGAGGCGATGGCGACGACGATCGCGACCGGCTGGGACTTCAGGACCTCGAGGAAGGGGATGCGGGGCAGCTGGTGTCCCTCGCTCGCCTGCTTGAACACGGGCGTCTCGTCGATCGCGAGGCGCAGGTAGATCGCGACGGCGAGGAACGGGAACGCGAGCAGGAACGGGATGCGCCAGCCCCAGGTGGTCATGATGTCGGGGGCCGCGACGGCGAGCACCAGGAAGATGGCCGAGATCAGCATGGTGCCCACGGGGGATCCGAGCTGGGGGATGGATGCGTACAGCGCCCGCTTGCGGGGCTCGGCGTGCTCGGTCGCGATGAGGATGGAGCCGCCCCACTCGCCACCCAGGGAGAGTCCCTGCAGGAAGCGCAGCGCCGTGAGGATGATGGGCGCCCAGATGCCGATGGTGTTGTAGTCGGGCAGCAGGCCCACGGTCCCCGTCGCGAGGCCCATGAGGGTGATGGTCCAGATCAGGGTTCGCTTGCGGCCGATCCGGTCCCCGAGGTGGCCGAAGAGGATGGCGCCGAGCGGGCGGGCGACGAACCCCATGGCGAACACCAGGAAGGCCGAGAGGGTCCCGGCCAGGGGATCCTGCTCGGTGAAGAAGACGACGTTGAACACGAGTGCGGCGGCGGTGCCGAAGACGTAGAAGTCGTAGGACTCGAGGGCCGTTCCGACGAAGGAGGCGCCGGCGACGCGGCGGGCCATGCGTGGATTCGTGACGGGGGGCTGCTGGACGGTTGTGGACACGCTGAAATCATCCTCTCGTGGCCGCCCGGGAGCCATGTTTCAGGACGAACATCACACCGGTGGCACACGGCGCCCACCTGTGCGGGAGGGGCCGGTGGTGTCAGGGGGACAGCGGCGCGCCGAGGTGGGCGGTGACGATGGCCCGCCCGGCGGTGACGAGGGAGTCCGTGACGGCGCTCGGGTCCCCCATGAAGCCGTGCACCATGGCGCCGTCGCGCAGCATGATGAGCTGGTCCGCCACGGCGTCGGGCCGGTCCACACCCAGCTCGGCCAGCAGTTCGGCGACGACCGCGTGCAACCAGGCCCGGTAGCGCCCGACGGCGGTCCGGACCATGCCGTCCGCCGGGTACTCGGCGGCGGCGTTGATGAAGGTGCACCCCCGGAAGCCGGGGCGGCACGCGGCGTCCCCGTTGGCCGCGGCCAGGTGGAGCAGGACGGTGCACGCATCGAGCCCGTCCGCGCGTTCCCTCCCGATGGCGGCCTGCAGCCGCGCGAGCTGGTCCTCCAGGTAGGCGACCACGAGGTGGTCCTTGGTCGGGAAGTGCCGGTAGAACGTCACCTTGGTGGTCCCGGCATCGGCGATGACCTTGTCGGCGCTCACCGAGCGGATGCTCGTGGCGTCGAACAACGTGGTCGCCGAGGCGAGGATCCGATCCCGCACGGGGGGCTGGGCGCTCATCATGCTCCATTGTCTGTCAAGCCGGTTCCATCGTTTGATCCCACTAGAGTTACTAGTTAGTCTACTAAGTCGGAGGGGAGCTGTCAGGCGCCCCGCGACAGAAGGACGGACACAGGCATGGGTGCTCTCTACACGGCGGTGGCCACCGCGACCGGCGACGGACGCAACGGCAAGGCGCACACGGACGACGGGCAGCTCGTCGTCGACCTCGCGGTCCCGAAGGAGATGGGCGGTGCCGGCGGCGCGACGAACCCCGAGCAGCTCTTCGCGCTCGGCTACGCCGCCTGCTTCCACAGCGCCCTCAAGCTCGTCGCGAGCCGCAGCAAGGCGACGATCAGCGACACCGCCGTCACCGCCGAGGTGAGCATCAACCCGGTCGACGGCGGGGCGTTCCAGCTCGCCGTCGCCCTGCACGCCGAGATCGGCGGAGTGGACCAGGAGACGGCCGACGCGCTCGTCGAGCGGGCCCACCAGGTGTGCCCGTACTCCAACGCCACGCGCGGCAACATCGAGGTCACGGTCGACGCCACGATCGGCTGATTGCCCCGGACATGCCAGAGGCCCCCGCACTCGCGGGGGCCTCTGGCATGTCCGGCTACTTCCGCAGCGAGACGGCGATCTGCTGCATGATCGTCGGATCGGACAGCGTGGTGGCGTCGCCGACCTCCCGGCCCTCCGCGACGTCCTTGAGCAGGCGGCGCATGATCTTGCCGCTGCGCGTCTTCGGCAGCTCGGGGACCACCAGGATGTTCCGCGGCTTCGCGATGGGCCCGATCTCCTTGCCCACGTGGTTGCGCAGCGTGGTGACGATGTCGTCGTCGTCCTTCGCCGAGCCGCGCAGGATCACGAACGCGACCACTGCCTCCCCGGTGGTCTCGTCGCTCGCCCCGACGACGGCGGCCTCCGCCACCGACGGGTGGCTCACGAGCGCCGACTCGATCTCGGTGGTCGAGAGGCGGTGGCCGGAGATGTTCATGACGTCGTCCACCCTGCCCAGGAGCCAGATGTCGCCGTCGCTGTCCTTCTTGGCGCCGTCGCCGGCGAAGTACATGGCGTCGAAGCGCGACCAGTACGTGTCCCTGAAGCGTTGGGGATCACCCCAGATACCGCGCAGCATCGACGGCCACGGTTCGCGGATGACCAGGTACCCGCCGGAGCCGTTCGGAACCGGGACGCCCATTTCGTCGACGACTTCGATGGCGATCCCGGGCACGGCCACCTGGGCGGAGCCGGGCTTCGTCGCGGTCACACCGGGCATCGGCGTGATCATCTGCGCGCCGGTCTCGGTCTGCCACCAGGTGTCCACGATCGGGACGTTGCCGCCGCCGATGACCTCGCGGTACCACATCCACGCCTCGGGGTTGATGGGTTCCCCGACGGAGCCGAGGACGCGGATCGAGGAGAGGTCGTACTTCTTGGGGATGTCGCGGCCCCACTTCATGAACGTGCGGATGGCCGTGGGTGCCGTGTAGAGGATGGACACCTTGTACTTCTCGATCAGTTCCCACCAGCGTCCCTGGTGCGGCGTGTCCGGCGTCCCCTCGTACATGAGCTGCGTGGCGCCGTTCACCAGCGGCGCGTACGCGACGTAGCTGTGCCCCGTGACCCAGCCGATGTCCGCGGTGCACCAGAAGACGTCGGTCTCCGGGCGCAGGTCGAAGGTGTTCCGGTGGGTGAACGCGGTCTGCGTGAGGTACCCGCCCGTGGTGTGCAGGATGCCCTTCGGCTTCCCGGTGGTCCCGGAGGTGTAGAGGATGAACAGGGGATGCTCCGCGTCGTGGGCCACGGCGGTGTGTTCGTCCGGCGCGGTGTCGACGACGTCGTGCCACCACAGGTCGCGGCCCTCGGTCCACTCGACCGGCTCGTTGTTGCGGCGGACCACCACCACGTTGGAGACGCTGTGGCCCTCGCGCTCGAGGGCGCCGTCGACGGCGGGCTTGAGGGCGCTCGGCTTGCCACGGCGGTACGTGCCGTCGGAGGTGACGACGAGCTTGGCCTCGGCGTCGTCGATACGGCTGCGGAGGGCGTCGGCCGAGAACCCGCCGAAGACCACGGAATGCACGGCACCGATCCTCGCGCAGGCGAGCATCGTGATGACGGCCTCCGGGATCATGGGCAGGTACACCGCCACGCGGTCGCCCTTCTGCACGCCCAGGGACTCGAACGCGTTGGCCGCCTTCTTCACCTCACGGGTGAGGTCCGCGTAGGTGATGGTGCGGGTGTCGCCGGGTTCGCCCTCGAAGTGGATCGCGACCCGCTCGCCGCGGCCGGCCTCCACATGGCGGTCGAGCGCGTTGTAGGCCGCGTTCACGGTGCCGCCCACGAACCACTTGGCGAACGGTGCGTCCGACCAGTCGAGGGTCTGCGTGAAGTCCTGGTCCCAGGTGAGGAGCTCGCGCGCCTGCTTCGCCCAGAACTCCGTGCCCTGCTCGCGCGCCTCGTCGTAGAGGGACGGCTGCGCGACGGCGTTCGCGGCGAACTCCGCGCTGGGCGGGAAGCGGCGTTCCTCGTGCAGCAGGTTCTCGAAGGCGTCGCCCTGGCGTTCGGCGGTCATGGTCTACCCCTTTGTGACGTGGTCGGTGACAGGTCCAAGGGAACACTATCGAGTTCTCCCCGTCCTGTGTGCCCCGGGTCACAGGGCCTAGCCGAGGTGGGGTGATTGTGCGGTGAGCGGCGCCCGGCGCCGGAGCTCCCCGGTGCTGTCCTCGGTGGCGTCCTCGGTGGTGTCCTCGGCGGTGTGGTCGGTGGAGAAGGTAGGAGGCGGTGGCTAGGGTGGAAGCAGGTATCCAACACCGGCGGCCGACGGCCGCGGGCGACCAGCGCTACATACGGGAGCACACCATGACCGAAGCATCCGATGGCCGGGGCGCCACCGGCGTCACATCGGCCGGATTCCGACCGGATCCCGCCCGGGGCGACGGCCTCCCGTCGGACGGCTCGGGCACCGGTACGTCGGTGACCGGTACGTCGGTGACCGGCACCTCCGCGTCCGGGACACCACAGGGCGCGCCTCCGGGGCCGAGCAAGGCCCTGGCAGGACCGTTCACCCTGCGGGAAGTGGTCTTCGGTGCAGGCGCCGCGCTCGTCTTCATCGGTACACTCCTGCCCTTCATCGGCGGCAGGGTCCTCTACACCAACTTCTGGAGCAGTGCCTCCCTCTTCTTCATCGGTATCGGCATCCTGCTGCCCGTGATCGCCCTGGCGCTGCTCGCAGGCCGCCGCCTGGGGAGCGGCGGACTCCGTGTCGGCTCGCTGTCGGTGGACCAGTTCGCATCGGTCGCGGCGGTGCTCGCGTCGACCTACTTCTTCCTGCAGACCGTCACCGCGTTCCACGTGGGACCCCTCGTGGCCCTGATCGGTTCGCTGGGCATGCTGGCCGCCACCGTCGTCGGGCCGTTCCTGCCCGGGATCAAGAACGACTTCGCCGACAGGCCGGAGGTGCCCGCCCGCACCGCGGCCCGCCCGATCACCGCTGCACAGCCCCGCCCGCCGAAGGCGCCGAAGCCGCCCAAGCCCGCGAGGACGGCCGGGGATGCACCCGGGACGGGCTCCGATCCCGTGGTCTCCCGCCCGGTCCAGGGCGGCCAGGCGGACATCAACCCTGCCGCCGCGGCCGTCCGCCAGAACGGCGCCGGTCTGTACGGTGCGGGCGGGGCCGGTGCCGTGGGTGCCGGTGCTGCTGCGTCGGGCCAGTCCGGCATGGAGCGGGACTCCTCGACGTTGCGAGCCCCGCAGGCCGATGAGGCTCCGGCGCCCACCCGCTCGGGACAGGACTCCGGGCTGTCGACGCATACCGCGCAGGAGCAGGCCGGCGGCGCCCACGCCGTCGGCCAGGCACCGGACGACCACGGGGCGGACGCACACCGGAGCTCCGCCGACTCCACCTCCGGCCAGGCCGAGGTCGTACCGGCCGAGGAGACGCGGGTCCACGACGTCGTTCGGGACGACTCGACGCGGACGTACGAGTCCGCCGACTCCTCGGCTGATTCCTCGGGCGAATCCGCTGCCGACTACTCCACCGGGTCCTCCACCGACGAGCGGGGCCGGCAGGAGCCCATCACGGCGACCCGTTCGGCCGATGAGGAGCCCGTGGTCGAGGCCTTCTGGTTCGCCGTCGGTTCCCCCCGTCCGGTGTACGACGAGCAGACGGGCCGGGAGGTGTTCCGGCTGCAGCCCGGCGACTGGGAGGTAGGCATCGAGGACCGTGGTGGTGAGTTCCTGGTGCAGGACAAGCGCACCGGTGCCGTCGGCATCCTGCGGGACCTGCGCAACATCGAGCGCGCACCCCGCGACTGACATCCCGCCCCGCCACAGCCCGGCGGAGTCCGTTCCGTCCCGTCGAGAGGAGACCCGCACGTGGCAGGCAGGAAGACGAAGGTGGACGAGGAGTCGCCTGTCGCCCTCAAACGCAGGGCACGGAAGATCAACAGGATCCTGGGGGACACCTACCCGTACGCGGTCGCCGAGCTCGACTTCCGCAACCCGTTCGAGCTGCTCGTGGCGACCGTGCTGTCCGCGCAGACCACCGACGTGCGGGTCAACCTCACCACGCCCGTCCTGTTCGAGCGCTATCCCGACGCCCGGGCCCTGTCGGAGGCCGACGAACCGGAACTGCAGGAGATCCTCCGGCCCACCGGCTTCTACCGGGCCAAGGCCAACAGTCTCCTCGCATTGTCGCGCCGCCTCGTGGACGAGTTCGACGGCGAGGTGCCGGACCGGCTCGAGGACCTCGTCACGCTGCCCGGCGTGGGCCGCAAGACGGCCAATGTGGTCCTCGGGAACGCCTTCGGTGCCCCGGGAATCACCGTCGATACTCACTTCGGGCGGCTCGCCCGCCGGTTCCGCTGGACCACGTCCGAGGACCCGGTGAAGGTGGAGATGGACGTCGCCGCCCTCTTCGAGCGCAGCGACTGGACCTCGTTGTCCAACCGCGTGGTGTTCCACGGCCGGCGGATCTGCCATGCCAGGAAGCCGGCCTGCGGCGTCTGTCCCGTCGCCGCCCTGTGCCCGTCCTTCGGTGAGGGGGAGACGGATCCGATGAAGGCCGCGAAGCTCCTCAAGTACGAACTCGCGCCGGGCCGGGAGGAGCTGCTGGAGCTCATGCGTGCCGGTCGGTCCCGTGCCGAGCTCCGTGAGGCCGGGCACGGTCTGGGTGCCTAGGCCTCCTGCCGCGACCGCCTACGACGAACTGGCGGCATGGGTGCGGTCGAAGGCTGCTCCTGGTTCGACCTTCGTCCGGCCCGGTGGCTGGCAGTTCGCCACCCTCGATCCCGCGAAGAGCCGCCGCGCGGCGGTGCTCGTCCTGGTGGGCCCACGCGACGGCGTCGCGTCCGGTGCGGATCCGGGGAGCGTCGAGCGCGACGATCTCGACATCCTGTTCGTCATGCGGTCGAGCACCCTGTCCAACCATCCCGGCCAGGTGGCATTCCCCGGCGGTGCCATCGACCCGCAGGACCCGGACGAGCGTGCTGCGGCCCTCCGCGAGGCGCAGGAGGAGACCGGGCTGGACCCTGCCGGCGTCGAGATCGTGGGGACGCTGCCGGAGGTCGGGCTCCCCGTCAGCAACTTCGTGGTCACGCCTGTCGTCGCCTGGTGGGCCGAGCAGTCCCCGGTCCACGCGGTGGACCGGGCGGAATCGGAGGCGGTCTTCAGGTCCCCGGTGGGCCTGCTGCTCGATCCGGCGCACCGGCGGACGGCGGTGGTGCGGCGGGACGGGTTCGTCAGCCGCACGCCGGCCTTCCTCACCCCGGACGCCGTGATCTGGGGGTTCACGGCCCTGCTGCTGGACGCGATGTTCGACGGGCTCGGCTGGTCGAGGCCGTGGGACCCGTCGCGGGAGATCCCTGCGCCCCTGTGAGCCGCTTCCTCACTTCGCGTCGGCGTAGGACGCGACGGTGACCGTGGAGATGGAGAACTCGACGGGGATGGGCCCGAACATCAGGCTTGTCGCCGCGCGCGCCGCGTCCTCCAGGATGGCTGCTGCCTCGGCCGTCCGGTCCGCCGGGACGTGCAGCACCACCTCGTCGTGGAGGAAGAAGGCCATCCGGCTCCTCGGTGCCGGGATGCCGCTGCCCGCCAGGCGTCGGCGGATCTCCGCGAGCCAGCACAGGGCCCATTCCGCCGCGGAGGCCTGCACCACGAAGTTCCGGGTGAAACGGCCCCGGGCGCGTGCGGCACCGTCCGCCCGGCGCTGTTCCTCCGCCGTCGTCGTGCGCTGCCTCGCCCGCCACTCCTCCGACGCGGGCGGACACCCGCGGCCGAGGTGGCTCGCGACGCCGTCGCCCGCCTCCCCGGCCCGTGCGGCGGCCTCCACGACGCCGATGGCGCGGGGGTAGGCGCGGGTCAGCTGGGGCATCAGCCTGCCGGACTCCCCGCTCGTCGCTCCGTACATCGCGCCGAGCATGGCGAGCTTCGCCTTCGAGCGGTCGCCGCCGAACCCCTGGTCGGCGATCCCCTGGTACAGGTCCCTGCCGCGCGCCGCTGCCGCGAGCGACGAATCCCGCCCGAGGGCCGCCAGTACCCGGGGTTCCAGTTGCGCCGCATCGGCGACGAGGAAGGCGTGGCCCTCGTCGGGTCGGACGGCGTCGCGCACCTGCCGGGGGATCTGGAGGGCGCCCCCGCCGCGGGACGCCCAGCGGCCCGACACGACGCCGCCCACCACGTACTCGGGGCGGAAGCGGCCGTCGTGCACCCAGGTGTCGAGCCAGTTCCAGCCGTTGGCGGTCGCGAGCCGGGACAGCTTCTTGTACTCGAGGAGCGGTCCGATGGCCGGGTGCTGCTGTCGCTCCAGCTCCCAGGAGCGCGTCGTCCTCACCTCGATCCCGGCCCGGTGCAGGGCCCGCAGGAGCTCCTGCGGCGAGTCCGGGTTGAGCGTCGGGTTCCCCAGCGCGGCCCGCAGCTCTCCCGCGAGCCGCTCCAGTTCAGCGGGCCGCACACCCTCCGCGGGCCGCGGTCCCAGGCTCCTCTCGAGCAGGTCCTCGTGGATGTCCCTGCGCCAGGGGAGACCCCAGTGCTCCATCTCGGCGGCGATGAGCGCACCCGCCGATTCGGCTGCGACGAGCAGGTTCAGGCGCGCGGGCTGCGACGCGGCCGCTACGGCGGCGAGCTGGTGGCCGAACTGCTCGACGACGTCGTCCAGGAACGGACCCGTGGGCGCCTGCGGTTCGTCGAACAGGGAGTGCTGGTTGGGGGCCGGCGGCAGGGGCGGCAGCGAGAGCCGGGGTGGTTCCGTGCCGTCCTCCGTCTGGGCCGTCGCCCGCAGGGAATCGATGTAGGGGGAGGGCCGGCACGACGGCGAGTTGGCGAGCAGGGCGCGCGTCAGCGCGAGGTCCCAGCACCGGTCCACGTCGACGCCCGCCGCCAGCAGGTCGAGGTACCAGGACCGCGTGCTGTTCCACACCCAGCGGGGGCGCCCGCGCTCGGCCTCGGCGACGGCCGGGGCGAGACCGCTCCGGTCGACGACCAGCGGGGAGCCCATCGGTGCTCCGTCGGATCCGAGGCGCTGCAGCGCAAGCGTCGCGCTGCCGCCGCGGTCGCCGCCGTGGTCCGGCGGGAGGGGCGCGACAGCGATGTACATGTCCATATTGTCGGCGGTGGCGGTGTCATTCCTGCAATCAGCGGATTGTCCACATAGCGGCGATCCGGTCGCGCGCTCCGGACCCGCGCGGCGAGGGTTGGGGCATGAGGCAGCAGACCTGGATCCCCACCGCAGGCCGGCGGCCCGTGGTCCTCGCGGGCGGCTCGCAGGACGTGCGGGACCAGGTGGCGCGCGTCGGCGCCGCAGCGGGCGTCTCCCCGCTCTTCGTCGAGAGCCTCGCAGCCGCTCTCCCCCTGGATCCGGCCGTGCTGCTCGTCGGTCCGGAACAGGCCGAGGCGGGGGTGGCAGGGCATCGGGAGGTCATCGTGGTGGGGGCTGCGGACCACGAATCGGCGGCGTGGGGGACCGCCGCCCACCTGGCATCCTCCCGCGTCGTCATCCTGCCCCAGGGCACGGCGTGGCTCGCCGAACACATCGGCCGGCGCGTGAGCCCGGCTGCCACCGGGGCGGTGGTGGGCTTCGTCGGCACGGCCGGAGGATGCGGCGTCAGTACCCTCGCCTTCTGGTGCGCGCGCACCCTGGCCCGCCGGGGCAGCTCCACCCTGCTCGTCGACGGTCAGCCGCTGGCCGGCGGACTGGATCTCGCCCTGGGCATGGAGGAACGCCCCGGCGTGCGGTGGAATGACCTGCAGGACCTCCGGGGGACGCTCAACCCGGACCAGCTGGTGTCCGCGCTGCCCGCCGAGGGGAAGCTCGCGGTACTGTCCCACTCCGGTGGTGCCGGGAACGGCGCGGAGCACGGCATGGAATCCGCTGCCGCCACCCTGGAGGCCGCCCGCAGCGCGTTCGACGTCAGCGTCGTGGACCTCGGCAGCCTGCCCGCGTCCTCCGCCCTGACGTCCCTGTGCGATCAGCTCGTGGTCCTCGTGCCGTCCCGACCACGCAGCCTCACGGCCCTGGGAGGTGTCCTGTCGGCGCACGGTTCCCTGCCCACGACCGTGGTGCTGCGCGGGCCCGTGCTCGAGGGACTCGACGCGTGGCATCTGGCGGAGGTCATCGGGCGACCGGGGCCCCTGCCGTACCTGCCGTTCGTGCGTGGAGCCTCCGGGGCCGAAGCCGGTGGCAGGATGCTGGGGTTCCCCCTGCCGCGGAAGGCACGGACGCTCGTCGCCTCCGTCTGTACCGGCCTCGAGCGTGCAGGATGAGCGGCGACGGCGGACAGGACGCGCCCACGAGGCGTCAGCTGCGCTCCACCCCCGGGCACACGCCGGCCCGCCCCGGCACACGCGGTTCGACGGACACCGGGGCGTCGTCGGCCGGTGATCCCGGAGCAGCATCGATGGTGGACTCGGTCCGCAGGGCGGTCCTGGCCGGTGATGTCCGGGCGACCGGCGCGGCGTTCGCCGACGCGGTGGGTTCGAGCGGGAGGCTGCTCGGCTCGGAGGGCACCCTGTCGGCGCTGGACAGGGTGCGGGCCGAACTCAAGGGACTCGGGCCGCTCGAGCACCTCCTCGCCGAGGAGTCCATCACGGACATCCTCGTCAACGGCCCCGACGACGTGTGGGTCGACGGCGACGCCGGGCTCCGGCGGGTCGGCCGCGTCTTCTCCACGGACGGTGAGGTGCGGGCCCTGGCCGTCCGACTCGTGGCGGCCGGAGGGCGGCGCCTCGACGACGGGTGTCCCGCCGTGGACGTCCGCCTCGACGGGCTCAGGGTCCACGCCGTCCTGCCTCCCATCTCCACGGCGGGCACCCTGCTGTCCATCCGCGTCAGGCGCCCGCGGGTCTTCTCCCTGACGGAGCTCACCGCCAACGGGACCGTGGCGGCTGCGATGGCCGACGCCCTCGCCCTGATGATGCGGAGCCGCTTGAACTTCCTCGTCAGCGGAGCGACGGGGACGGGCAAGACCACGCTCCTGTCCGCGCTCCTCGGGCTGGCGGATCCCGGTGAACGCGTCGTGCTGGTCGAGGACGCCGCCGAGCTGAATCCCGCGCACCCGCACACCGTGGGGCTCCAGTCCCGCCACGGCAATCTCGAGGGTGCAGGAGTGCTGGACCTCACCTCGCTCGTCCGGCAGGCCCTGCGGATGCGGCCCGACCGGCTCGTGGTCGGCGAGTGCAGGGGCGCTGAGGTCCGTGAACTGCTGGCGGCGATGAATACCGGACACGACGGCGGAGGGGCGACCATCCACGCGAACTCCGCCGAGGCGGTACCGGCACGGCTGAGCGCGCTCGCGGCTCTCGCCGGCCTGACGCAGGACGCGCTCGCGCTGCAGGCGGCCAGCGCGGTCGACGTCGTGGTCCATATCGTGCACGACCGGCAGGGCCGTCGTGTGGAGAGCCTCGGCCTGCTGGAGCGCGGCGGATCGCCGGGTCTGAGGGTCCGGCCCGTCCTCGTCGACTCAGGAGCGGGCTGCCGCCGTGCCGCGGGTTGGGACGATTTCGCCCACCGCGTGGGCTGGCCCGGACCGGTGCCCGCGTCCGAGCCCGGGCGGCCGTGTGCAGGCCGTGGCGTGCCGTGACAGGGCTGATGGTGGCGCTCCTCCTGGCGGGCTCCGGCGTGATCCTCTCACTGTCCCGGGCCGCACCGACCGGGAGCAGACCGGCGGGGCGGGCCCGCGCACCGGCCGGCGAGGGCCTGCGCGGTCCCCTGTCATCGAGGATGCCCGGTCATGGCGGGACCAGGGCCCGCTACGGCGGGCGACGCACCGCCGTCGACCCCCACGAGCTTCCGCTGTTCGTCCACCAGCTGGCCGGGCTCCTTCGGGCGGGACGCCCGCCCCACACCCTGTGGGCGGACATGGAGAGCGTGTACGCCGACCGCCGGAGCACGTTCGCGGTGGAGGCCCTGCCGGTGATCGGGACGGCGCGTCGAGCCGCCGAACTCGGTCTGGGCATTCCCGATGCGCTGCGCCAGGCCACCGGGGGCACCGGCCTCGCCGGCGCGGGGAGGACGCGGGTGCAGACCGACCGGCTGTGGGTGGACCTGGCCGGATGCCTGGTCGTCGCCGAGCGGAGCGGGGCGCCCCTGGCCGGGATCCTCGAACGATACGCGGCGCAGCTCGACGCCGATCTCGAGGGCCTCTCGGCGCGGGAGACAGCCCTGGCCGGTCCTCGGGCGACCGTCGTCCTGCTCGCCTGGCTGCCGGCCGTCGGGTTGTTCCTCGGGTTCGCCCTCGGCCTGAATCCGCTGGAGGTACTGCTGGGGTCGTTCCTCGGGCGGCTGGCCTTTGCCGCGGGCCTCCTGCTCATGATCGTGTCGCGGATCTGGTCCGGCGCCCTCGTGCGACGGGCCGGAGGTGATCCGTGACGGCGGGGCTGACCGTATCCGTCCTGCTCGCCGTCGGTGCCTTCGTCCTGGCTCTCCCGTCGGGCCGCTCCGGGTCGCGTCCCCGATCGGCGGCGGAACAGCGGGAGGGGCGGGGCATCCGGGACGCGCCGCTCATGCTCGATCTGCTGGCGGTGCTGCTGTCATCCGGGGCATCGGTCGAGAGCGCCCTCTCGGTCATCGCCGGCGCCTGCGAGCCCGAGGTGGGTTCGCCCCTGGGCCGCGTCCATGCTGCGCGACTCCTGGGCGCGTCGTGGGAGGCGGCCTGGGACGTCGGCGAAGGAGGTGCGGACACACCCGCGGCAGGACGCCCGGTGCTCCGCCGGCGAGAGCGCGGCGGTCCCTATCCGCGGCGGTGCGTCGCGGAGGTCCGCGAAGGCCTTCGCTTCGCCACCTCCACGGGGGCCCCGTCGGCGGCACTCCTGCATGCCCACGCCGCCCAGCTACGACGCCGGCACAACCGCGAGATCGACAGGAAGGCTGCCGCCCTGGGTGTGCAGCTCGTCCTGCCGCTCGGTCTGTGCTCCCTGCCGGCCTTCATCTGCCTGGGCGTGGTGCCCGTCGTGCTGGGTCTCCTGCCGGCGCTCTGACGGTGCTGCCCGGGTGGCGGATGGTTATCCACTTAGCCCGGTACCTCGTCCGGTACCAGGTGTGGCACCGCCAGAGTTGGTCCTGCGACGACCGTCGCTTCCGCTACGTGGACCGCATTCCACGTCGATGAAAAGGAGACGTCATGGCACAGCGATTGCACCAGAGGGAGACCGGGGATCCGGCACTGCAGGACCCCGACGCCGGCATCAGGGGCGCCGTCCGCCTCCCGACCGGCCCGGTTCCGGAGGGCGTCACGAGCCGCACGGCGGATCCCGGGCGCGGGTCGGCTCGGCCGGCGCACGAAGAGGCTGCAGGGTCAGGCGGGCCGGTCACCGACAGCCCGGCCGCGTGCCCCGTGCCGCAGCCCCGCTCGGTCCTTCTGCCCGCGCAGCCCGTCAGCACCGGAGACCGTTCCTGGGGGAGCGGTTCCGGGTCGTCCGCCGCCGGTGCATCCGGCGGCACCCGGTCCGCCCGCCGCGAGGAGGCGCGACGGCGGAGGTCGAACGAGCAGGTGATCCGCCGGAGCAGGAACGCGCCGGTGGACCGGGAAGCCGGGATGGCGACTGCCGAATACGCGATCGCCACGCTCGCCGCGGTGGGGTTCGCCGCCCTCCTCGTCGCGGTCCTGTCCAGCGGTGAGGTCAGGGGACTCCTGATGTCCCTGATCACCTCGGCGCTCAGTTTCGGCTGATGAGCGGTGGCCGGGGCGGGTCGGCCGTCAGCGACGGCGTCCAGCAAGTCCCCTGTCGGACGTCGGCGCACCGCTCGTCGGCGTGCGGGGCGGGCACGTGCGGATCGCGGGTCCGCGGATCGGACCGGGCGCAGCAGGGGTCGGTCACCGCCGAGGTCGCCGTCGTGTTGCCCGCCCTGGTCCTCCTGCTCGCTCTCCTCCTGGGTACGGCCCACGTCGGCACCGTGCAGCTGCGGCTGGAGGAAGCGGCACGTGCAGGCGCCCGGGAGGTCATGCGGGGCGAGAGCAACGCATCCGTGGAACAGACGGTGCAGCGCCTCGCCGGACGCGGAGCGTCGGCGCGGGTCGTCTCCGGATCGGGCTGGGCGACCGTCGAGGTACGGTCACGGGTCGAGGGTCCGTTCGTCGAGCTGATGGGCATCGAGCTGCATGCCTCGGCATCGGGCAGGGAGGAACATCATGGGTAGGCCACCGGGATCACGGAGCGGGCAGCAGGGCCTGGACGCCGAGAACGGAGCCGGGACGCTGCTGATGGCAGGACTCGCATTGTTGGCGCTCCTTCTCATCGCATCGGCGGCCCTCCTGCTGCAGGCCACGACGGCGGCCTCGAAGGCGGCGACAGCCGCCGACCTGGCCGCCCTGGCGGCCGCCGACGCCGCCCGGGGCCTCACCGCAGACGACCCATGCTCGGCCGCAGAGGCGGTCGCGCGACGCCAGGGTGCGGCGGTGCGGGAGTGTTCCGTCGGTGGGACCGGCCCGGGGACGGTCGTGATCCGCGTGTCGGTCAGCAGCACCGGCCTGCTGCCCGACGCCGTCGGCGCGGCGAGGGCGGGACCGCCGCCGTGAGCGGGTGCACCGCGGCCTGTCGCGGCGCGGGGGCGGTGGGAGGGAACCGTCAGGAGCGCAGCGGCGAGGCTGCGACCCCGTCGGCGGATGCCCCGGCCGCCTGGTTGAGGATGAGGGACAGCACCGCCACGGCTCCGCCCTTGCTCAGCGGGTTGTTCCGGTTGCCGCACTTGGGGGACTGCACACAGGAGGGGCAGCCGGACTCGCACTCGCACGCCTCGATGGCGTCACGGGTCGCCGCCAGCCAGGTGCGGGCGGCCTCGAACCCGCGCTCGGCGAACCCCGCCCCGCCGGGATGCCCGTCGTACACGAAGATGGTCGGCAGGCCTGTGTCGGCGTGCAGCGCCGTCGACACGCCGCCGATGTCCCACCGGTCGCTCGAGGCCACGAGTGGCAGCAGCCCGATCGCTGCGTGCTCGGCGGCGTGGAGTGCACCGGGCAGCTCCTCCGCGAGGATTCCCTCCGCCTCGAGGAGCTCCGGGCTGATCTCGAACCACACGCTCTTCGTGAACAGGTCCCGGGCCCCGAGCTCCAGAGGCTCCTCGCCCAGGATCTCGTTGGAGGAGAACGCCTTGCGCTGGAAGGAGACCACCTGGGTGGTGACCTTCACGTCCCCGAAGTTCGCGAGCACCCCGCCCCACAGCGCGCTGACGTCCCGTCCGATCACCTCGATCTGCGTGACGTCCCGCGCCTGGGTGTAGTAGTCGGGATGCGCCCGGGCCACCACGGCGCAGTGGTCCTGCTCGTTGAGTTCCTGCACCACGTACGTGCGCCCCTGGTGGACGTACACCGCCCCGGGATGCGCCTGGTAGTGGCTCTGCGGCGAATCCATCGTGCCGAGCAGAGCACCGGAATCCGCCTCCACGATGTTGATCGGCCCGCCTCCGTCCGCCCTGAGGTTCACCATGGCCGCAGCGCTCTGGGGGTGGGTCCAGAACCAGCCCGCGGGCCGGCGCCGGAGGAACCCCTGCTCGCACAGGGTCCCGAGCAGGTCCTCCGACGTCGCCCCGAAGAGACCGAGATCCGCCTCCGTCAGCGGCAGTTCGGCCGCCGCGGAGCACAGGTGCGGGCCGAGCACGTACGGATTGGAGGGGTCGAACACGGTGGCCTCGACGGCGAGGTCGAACACTGCCTCCGGATGGTGCACGAGATAGGTGTCGAGGGGATCGTCGCTGGCGACGAATGCGGCGATGGCGTCCTGGCCCGACCGCCCGGCCCTGCCGATCTGCTGCATGAGCGAGGCACGGGTGCCCGGCCAGCCGGCCACGAGGACGGCGTCGAGGCCCGAGATGTCGATCCCCAGCTCCAGCGCCGAGGTACTGGCCACGCCCAGCAGCTCCCCGCTGCGCAGCGATGCCTCGAGGGCCCGCCGCTCCTCCGGCAGGTAACCCGAGCGGTACGCGGCGATGCGGTGCGGCAGGCTCGGGTGCACGTCCTCGAGCATCCGCCGGGAGGTCTGCGCGATGCTCTCCGCGCCGCGCCTCGACTTGATGAACGCGATGGTCCTCACCTGCGAGGACACGAGATTGGCGAGGAGGTCGGACGTCTCCGCGATGACCGTCCGTCGGGAGGGGGCACCGTTCTCGCCCTTCATCCCGGTGAGCTGCGGTTCCCAGAAGGCCACGGTGGTGGAGCCGTGCGGGGAGCTGTCCTGGTCGACCGCCTGCACGGGGGCGCCGATCAGCCGGCCGAAGGAGGCGGCCGGTGAGGCCGAGGTGGCGGACGCCCCGATGAACACGGGGTGCGCCCCGTAGCTCGCGCAGATCCGCCGCAGGCGTCGCAGGAGGTTCGCGACGTGGGACCCGAACACGCCCCGGTAGCTGTGCGCCTCGTCGATGACCACGTACTTGAGCCGACGGAAGAACCGCGCCCACCACGTGTGGTTGGGCAGGATGCCGTAGTGCAGCATGTCGGGGTTCGCGAGGACCAGGTTGGCGTGATCGCGGATCCAGCGCCGTGCGCCCGATTCCGTGTCGCCGTCGTACGTCTCGGCGCGCACGGTGGGCAGCTTCAGCGCGTTGATCGCCGAGAGCTGGTCGGCGGCGAGCGCCTTCGTGGGCGCGAGGTAGAGAGCCACCGACCCGTTCGGGGCGAGCGTCGCGCGGCTCGCCAGTTCACTGCGGTGGATCTCGTCGAGCACCGGCAGCTGGTAGCACAGCGATTTCCCGGACGCGGTGCCCGTGGCGATGATGGTGTGCGCTCCCTCATGGGCGGAGGTGGCGCCTTCCACCTGGTGGCGCCAGGGCTCGCGGACGCCGCGCAGGGTGAAGGCGGAGACGACGTCGGGGTGGGCCCACTCCGGCCAGGGCGCATGCTCGGCGTCCCGGGCAGGGATCTCCCGGACATGCAGCAGCTGCTCGGGTTCTGGTCCGCCCCCGAGCAGGGGGATGAGGGAGTCGTGCGCAGCCACGCCGCAATTGTCCCATCGGCGCCCGGGTGGGTACCCCGGGAACGGCGCTTATCCTCTGATGACGAACACGTCGGCCAGGTGCTGCCAGCCGAGGAATTCGTAGAGCGCCCGTCCGTCGGCGGAAGCCATGAGCAGGCCGGAGGTGACATCGTCCTCCATGACCGCGGCGGTGAGATCCCGCATGACGTAACTGGCCAGCCCGCGGCGCCTGAAGCGTTCCTCGGTGACGATGCGGTCGTAGACCGCGTACTCGCCCACCACCGAGACGGACCCCCGGGCCGCCAGGACCCCGTCGGCATGGACCGTGACGCGGCGGCAGGATCCCTCACGGGTGCGTTCCAGGGCGAAGCCGTCGCCGGGAGGCCGCGGGTCCTCGACGTCCTGCCCGTCCATGTCGACGCGCATCAGGGACTGCTGGCGGTCGGTCACGCGCGTGCCGAGCGGCGCGGTGGCGTCGATCAGGGCCTGCATCCGGTTGGTGACGACGGTCAGCACGCGCAGGGGATCCTGCCGGAGCTCCGATGCCACGTCGAGCAGCAGCTCGTCGGTGGGCTCGAAGAGGAAATGCTCCGTCCGGTTCTGCTGGTCCGTCAGGAGCACGGACGTCGTGCGGCCGTCGTCGTGCGGTTCGTAGCCCCTGCATGCGGACCACCCGGTGATCCAGGTCCGGAGGAGTTCCCTGTCTGCTTCTGCGCCCATGTGCTGCACCCTAGTTCTCGGCGGGGACGATGCACATAGGCGGCCGCGAGGGTTACGGTTTTGAGACGCGAAGTAGGCTTTAAGCCGTGTCGATGAACCGTATTGCGCTCTATTACGCCTTTGCCCCGCTGCCCGATCCCGAGGCCATCCGGCTCTGGCAGCGCGCCCTCTGCGAGAAGTGGGGGCTGCGCGGGAGGATCCTCATCTCCAAGGACGGCATCAACGGCACCGTCGGTGGCGAGATCGGCGCGGTCAAGCAATACGTGAAGACCACGCGTGAGTACCCGGCGTTCAAGGGCATGGAGATCAAATGGTCCGACGGCGGAGCCGATGACTTCCCGCGGCTGAGCGTCAAGGTCCGCGACGAGATCGTCTCCTTCGGCGCCCCCGGCGAACTGGAGGTCGACGAGAACGGTGTGGTGGGCGGTGGCACGCATCTGGCGCCCGAGGAACTGCACGCCCTGGTCGACGCGAAGCGTGCAGCGGGGGAGGAGGTGGTCTTCTTCGACGGCCGGAACGCCCTCGAGGCGCAGATCGGGCGGTTCAAGGGCGCCGTGGTGCCCGACGTGCGGACCACCCATGACTTCGTCCGCGAGCTCGACTCGGGCAGGTACGACGACCTCAAGGACAAGCCCGTGGTCACCTACTGCACCGGTGGGATCCGCTGCGAGGTGCTCTCCAGCCTCATGGTCAACCGCGGTTTCCAGGAGGTCTACCAGCTCGACGGCGGGATCGTCCGCTACGGCGAGAAGTACCGCGACGGCGGGCTCTGGGAGGGGTCCCTCTACGTGTTCGACAAGCGCATGCACCTCGAGTTCAGCGATGACGCCATGACCCTCGGACGGTGCGTCAGGTGTGGGGCCCCCACGAACACCTTCGAGAACTGCTCGGATCCCGCGTGCCGCAACCTGACCCTGTACTGCGCCGGATGTGCCGCCGATCCGGTGACGCTGCGCTGCCCGCAGGGGTGCGAGTCGGACGAGGCCGGGGCGACGGCAGCGGGCGCCGCCTGATGCCGGTCACCGCCGCGTACGGGGAGTTCGACGACGACGTCCCCTCCGCGCCCTCCAGCGACGACCCGGCCGCGCTCGAGGCGCTCGCCGGGGATCTGACTGTGCTCGACTACACGGTCGACGGCGTCGAAGCGCTTCTCGGCAGCGCCGCGTACACGGCGCTGGGCCGCGGGCAGCTGGCACCCGCGCTGCTGGAGGGTCGGCGTCTCCTCAGCGGGGACGGGCACGACGACGAGGCCGGCAACGACGAGACCGGCGGCGAGAGCGGCAACGGCGGGACCGGCCGCGGAGCCGGAGCACGTGCCGTCCCCGTGCTGCTGTGGCTCCTCGGCGAGACCGTGGCGACGGACGACCTGCAGGCGGCCTTCCCTGGCATCGGCGTCGCCGGACTCGAGAAGCTCAGACTCATCGAGCGGGTGCCGGGCGATCCCGCCGCGGCGCCGTCCGACGCGCCCGGTGACGCTCCCCGGGAATCCCCGGCAGCCGGGCGGAACCACGGCGGAACCCCGGACCCCTGGCGCGCCACCGTCGAACTGCGCCCCTACGGCTCGGACGTCGGAGGCAACCTCTGGGTGGCCAGCGACCTCGGGTCCGAACAGCGGTCGGGTCCGCTGCACCACGACCACGTCCTCGGGATCGGAGGCGCGTCCCTGACGCTGGCGCAGACCGTGATGAGGGCGCCGGTGGACCGGGCCCTGGACCTCGGCACCGGCAGCGGCATCCAGGCCTTCCACCTCCTGTCGCATGCCCGCCACGTCACCCTGACCGACGTCTCCGACCGCGCGCTGGCCTTCGCCCGCTTCAACCTCCTGCTGAACGCGCCGGCCCTGGATCTCGACCCGCTGCACCTCGGCGAGCGGGTCAGCCTCCGCCTCGGGAGCCTGCTCGAGCCGGTGGCGGGGGAGCGGTTCGGGCTCGTGGTGTCCAATCCGCCGTTCGTGATCACCCCGCGCACGGGCGACCCGACGGAGTCGTACACCTACCGCGACGGCGGCCTCGCCGGCGACGCCATCGTGTCGACCCTGATCAAGGACCTCCCAGGGATCCTCGCGCCGGGCGGCGTGGCGCAGCTGCTCGGCAACTGGGAGATCACCGAGGGCACCGCGTGGGAGCGCCGCATCCGCGGCTTCGTGCCTCCCGGCGTCGACGCCTGGATCATCCAGCGCGAGCAGCTGACACCCGTGCAGTACGCCGAGACGTGGCTGCGGGATGCCGCCGAGAACCGGGACCGGGATGCCTACCTGGAGAGCTTCGCCGCCTATCTCGCGGATTTCGCCGCGCGCGACGTCGAGGGCATCGGTTTCGGCTCGGTGTGGCTGCGGCGCCCGCGGGACCGGCGCGGCCTCGTGCGGGTGACGCTCGAGGAGATCACGCACGAGATCGAGCAGCCCGTGGGTCCGCACCTGGCGGCCGCCGTCGGACGCGGGGACTGGCTCGCCGCCCACACGGAGCAGGCGGCATCGGGCACCGGTATCGCGGACGCGTTCCTGCTCGTCGCCGACGACGTCACCGAGGAACGGCACCAGCGGCCCGGCGCGGAGCACCCGGGCGTGATCCTGCTGCGGCAGGGCGCCGGCCTCCGGCGCACAACGCTGCTCAGCACCGAGCTCGCCGGATTCGTGTCCGCGTGCGACGGTGACCTCACCGCCGGTCAGATCGCAGGCGCCCTCGCGATGCTCCTGGAGCGGCCCGATGCGGCGTTCACGGCGGGACTGCTGGTCGACGTCGAGCAGCTCATCCGCGAGGGCTTCCTGATTCCGGTCCCCTGAAACCAGCGGCTACCCTTGTGCAGGTACTCATGACGCATACTGTGAGTTGAGGCCCAGCAGAGGGATCCCGACCGGATGCCCACCACCCTGCCGCGGCATCGCCCCGTATATATAGGAGAGAAGTGCCGACCAAGGCCACGGACAAGAAGCACGGCAAGAAGCTCGTCATCGTTGAGTCCCCCAGCAAGATCAAGAGCATCTCGGGCTATCTCGGCGAGGGTTTCCAGGTCGCGGCGTCCATGGGGCACATCCGCGACCTCCCGCAGCCCTCCGATCTCCCCGCCGAGCTGAAGAAGTCCTCCGTGGGCAAGTTCGCGGTGGATCTGGACAAGGATTTCGAGCCGTACTACGTCGTCTCCCCGGAGAAGCGGAAGACCGTCGCGGAACTCAAGGCGGCCCTGAAGGACGCCGACGAGCTCTACCTCGCCACCGACGCCGACCGCGAGGGCGAAGCCATCGCGTGGCACCTGCTGCAGGTCCTGAAGCCGAAGGTCCCCGTGTACCGCCTGACCTTCGGCGAGATCACCAAGGAGGCCGTCACCCGCGCCCTCGGGGAGCTGCGCGAGGTCGACATCCCCATGGTCGACGCCCAGGAGACCCGGCGTATCCTCGACCGCCTCTACGGCTACGAGATCTCGCCCGTGCTCTGGCGCAAGGTGGCCCGCGGTCTGTCCGCCGGCCGCGTGCAGTCGGTGGCCACGCGCCTGGTCGTCGAGCGCGAACGCGAGCGCATGGCGTTCCGCGCGGCGTCGTACTGGGACCTCACCGGCACCTTCACGCCCGAGGACACCTCCAAGGGCAGCGCCTTCCCGGCCAAGCTCGTCGCCGTCGACGGCCGCCGCATCGCCTCCGGCAAGGACTTCTCCGACCGTGGCGAGCTGAAGGCCGCCAACGTGGTCCGGCTCGACGGCGACGCCGCGCGCTCGCTCGCCACCGGCCTGGAGAGCGCCGCGTTCGAGGTCCGGTCCCTCGAGACCAAGCCCTACACGCGCCGTCCCGCCGCCCCGTTCACCACCTCGACGCTGCAGCAGGAGGCGGCCCGCAAGCTGCGCTTCAGCTCCAAGGTCACCATGCAGGTGGCGCAGCGCCTGTACGAGAACGGCTACATCACCTACATGCGTACCGACTCCTCGGCGCTCTCGGACCAGGCCATCAACGCCGCGCGCCGCCAGGCGTCGGAGCTGTACGGTCCCGAGTACGTCCCGGAGTCCCGCCGCGTCTACAAGGGCAAGGCCAAGAACGCGCAGGAGGCCCACGAGGCCATCCGCCCCGCGGGTGACTCCTTCCGCACCCCCGCCCAGGTGGCGCAGTCGCTGCGCGGCGACGAGTTCCGCCTGTACGAACTGATCTGGAAGCGCACCGTCGCCTCCCAGATGGCGGATGCGAAGGGTTCGACGGCGTCGCTGCGCCTGGGCGCCCGGAGCGCCGACGGCCGCGATGCCGAGTTCGCCGCCTCCGGCACGGTCATCACCTTCCGCGGCTTCCTCGCCGCCTACGAGGAGGGCCGTGACGCCGACCGCACCGAGGATGGGACGGACGACGACGCCCAGGGCACGCGCCTGCCCAACGTCGCCAAGGGCGACGCGCTGGGCGCGACGGCGATCGAGGCCGTGGGCCACGAGACCTCGCCGCCCCCGCGCTACACCGAGGCGTCGCTCGTGAAGGTGCTCGACGAGCGCGGCATCGGGCGCCCCTCCACCTACGCCGCGACGATGTCCACGATCATGGACCGCGGCTACGTCAGCTCCCGGGGTCAGGCGCTCGTGCCGAGCTGGATCGCGTTCTCGGTGGTGCGCCTGCTCGAGGAGCACTTCAACGACTACGTCGACTACGACTTCACGGCGGAGCTCGAGGAGGACCTCGACCGCATCTCCCGTGGCGAGGCGGGTCGGGTGGAGTGGCTCAACCACTTCTACTACGGCGACCGCAAGGACACCGGCCTGCACACGATCGTCGCCGAGCTCGGCGAGATCGACGCACGGAGCATCAACTCCGTGGAGATCGCGGAGGGCATTACCCTGCGCGTCGGCAAGTTCGGCCCGTACCTCGAGAAGCCGCTGCCGGCGGATGCCCCCGAGGGTACCGAACCGCAGCGTGCCAACGTCCCCGAGGACCTCGCGCCGGACGAGCTGACGGTCGAGAAGGCCCTCGAGCTGATGGAGGCGCCCACCTCGCAGGAGCGGGTGCTCGGGACCGACCCGGAGACCGGGCGTACCATCGTGGCCCGCGACGGCCGCTACGGGCCGTACGTGATCGAGCTGATCCCGGAGCCCACCGCGGAGGATCTCGCCAACCAGCCGGTCGAGTACTACAAGAACGGCAAGCCCAAGCCGCCGAAGAAGCCCGCGAAGGTCAAGCCGCGCACGGGCTCGCTCTTCAAGTCCATGTCGGTGGACACCGTCACGCTCGAGGACGCCCTGAAGCTCATGAACCTCCCGCGCGTGCTCGGCACGGACGAGGACGGCAAGGAGATCACGGTGCAGAACGGCCGCTTCGGGCCCTACCTGAAGAAGGGCAGCGACTCGCGCTCCATCGGCTCGGAGGAGGAGATCTTCACGATCACCCTCGAGCAGGCCCTGGAGATCTACGCGCAGCCCAAGCAGCGCGCCGGACGGACGGTCACGCCGCCGCTTGCCGAGTTCGGCGAGGACCCGGTGAGCGAGAAGCCCATCGTGGTGAAGGACGGCCGTTTCGGGCCCTACATCACGGACGGTGTCACCAACATCACGGTGCCCGGCTCGATGGCCATCGAGGAGCTGACGCGCGAGCAGGCGATCGACATGCTCGCCGAGAAGCGGGCCAAGGGTCCGGCGCCGAAGAAGACCACCCGGCGGGCACCCGCGAAGCGCAAGGTCGCTGCAGGGAAGTAGCCCGTTGCGCGGTATGAACAGACACACACAAGCGGGGGATGAGCTGGAAGCGCGGGAGCAATGCGGTTAGGTGTACTGGACATCGGGTCGAACACGGTCCATCTGCTGCTGGTGGATGCCCACCCGGGTGGCCGCCCGGTGCCGTTCGCGTCCCATAAGAAGCCCCTGCAGCTGGTGGCCTATCTCGACGAGGACGGCAGCATCTCACGGGAGGGACAGGACGAGCTCGTCGGTTTCGTCCGGGAGGCCCGTGCGTTCGCTGCGGGGCACGACGCCGAGGACTTCCTCGCTTTCTGCACCTCCGCGATCCGCGAGGCCGGCAACGGCCGTGAGGTCCTCACCCGTGTGCGGGAGGAGACCGGCGTGGACCTCCAGGAGCTCTCGGGCGACCAGGAGGCGGCGGTGACCTTCCAGGCCGTCCGCCGCTGGTACGGCTGGGGAGCGGAGTCCATCCTGAACCTGGACATCGGGGGCGGCTCCTTCGAGATGGCGATGGGGACCGACGAACTGCCGGAGGTGGCGCTGTCCGTGCCGCTGGGTGCCGGCAGGCTCACGCGTGACTGGCTGACCAAGGACCCGCCGTCGGCCAAGAGCGTGAAGGAGCTGCGCCGCTACATCAGGGCGACGCTCCGCGAGGCAGTGCCCCGGTTCGCGCACCTGGGGGAACCGCATCTGGTCGCGGGCACCTCGAAGACGTTCCGGTCCCTGGCGCGCATCGCCGGGGCGGCGCCGTCGGCCGCCGGGCCGTTCGTGCGACGTGAGCTGCGCCTCGAGGACCTCTCCCTGTGGACCAAGCGGCTGGCCGCGATGAGCTCCGCGGACCGCATGAACCTCGACGGCGTCTCCGAGCTGCGGGCGCCGCAGGTCCTCGCCGGTGCTCTCGTGGCCGAGTGCGCACTCGAACTGTTCAACGTGCCCTCCATGGACATCTGCCCCTGGGCGCTGCGCGAGGGTCTGCTGCTGCGGCGCTTCGACGCCAAGATGTTCGACGCGGACGAGCCGCTGCAGGGCGCCGGGGTGGGGCATGCCCAGCTCGACTCGCTGCGGCGCACCTCCCTGCCCCAGGGAGCCTGACGTGGCCGAGTCCGACGGCGCTCCGCGCGCCATCCCCGTGGCCCTGTCCAGCGCCTCCGTCTACCCGCTCGCGGTGCACGACGCCTTCGCCCTGGCGCAGGACCTCGGCTACGACGGCGTGGAGGTCATGGTCACCAACAACTCGGTGAGCCAGGACCCCGACCAGCTCGCCGTCCTCAGTGAGCGGTACGGCATGCCGATCTTCGCGATCCACGCGCCGACCCTGCTCCTGACGCAGCAGGTGTGGGGCAAGGCCTGGACGAAGATCGAGCTGTCCGCGGCGATGGCCGCCGAAGTGGGCGCCCGGACCGTGGTCACCCACCCGCCCTTCCGCTGGCAGACCGGCTACGCCGAGGAGTTCCCCGAGGGGATCGCGCGCGTCGCGGCGGAGTACGGCGTGGAGATCGCCGTCGAGAACATGTACCCCTGGAAGGTCAGGGGTCGCGAGGCGAAGGCCTACCTGCCGCACTGGAACCCCATCCCGGAGCCCTACGAGCGCATCACCTGGGACTTCTCCCACGCGGCGATCGCCGGCATGGACTCCTACGAGGAGATCCGCGCCCTCGGGGGAAGGCTCGCCCACGTGCACCTCACGGACGGGACGCCCAACGGCAAGGACGAGCACCTGCTGCCGGGGCAGGGGCAGCAGCGGTGCGCCGAGGCCCTCGGCCACCTCGCCGGGGCGGGGTGGGACGGCGTCGTCGCGGTGGAGGTCAGCACACGGCGCGCCCGCGCCGCAGGGGAGCGCGAGGAATGGCTCGCACAGACGCTGCGGTTCGCGCGGGAGCACCTGGGCCACTGAGGCGTGGGAGGCGCGAATCCCGGACGGTATCCCGAGCAGCGCACCAGGGGCCGACTCCCGGGACCACCCTCAGACAGGGATGGCGCCGGTGGACGGTCCAGATGTTGGGGGGATCATCTGGTGCCACCGGCGCCGGACCGGATCAGGAATTCCGGCCTCACTCGCACCCTTATGAGGTGTTCCCAACCCTAGGGCTCCTGCTTGTGCGGCAACACCGAGGATGCTGGGAGAAGGCTGGAAGTGCCCGTGGCAGGATGAAGCCATGACCCTCCACGCCACACAGCGCATCGCCTTCCTCGGGTGCGGATCCATGAACGAATCCATCCTCGCCGGGCTGCTGACCGCCGGTCTCGACCCCGCGCAGGTCACCGCCACCGTGCGCCGGAGCGAACGGGCCGCCGAACTGAGGGAGCGGTACGGGGTGGACGCACGCGCCACGTCCGACGACGACACCGCGAACACCGCTGCGGTGCGGGAGGCCGACGTCGTCGTGCTGGGCGTGAAGCCCGTGGGCATCGTCCCGCTCGCCCGGGAGATCGCGCCGGGCCTGCAGCCGTCCGCCGTCGTCGTGAGCGTCGCCGCCGCCGTGTCCATCGCCATGATCGAGGCCGCGCTGCCCGCGGGCCAGCCCGTCATCCGCTCGATGCCCAACACGCCCTCGAGGCTGGGCAGGGGCGTGCTGTCCATCTCGGCCGGATCCGCCGCCGGCCCGGAGCTCATGGCGCAGGCCCGTGACCTCCTGCGGCCCGCAGGCACGGTCGTCGAGATCCCCGAGGACCAGGTGGACGCCCTCTCGGCTGTCAGCGGTTCCGGCCCTGCGTACGCGTTCTACCTGGCCGAGGCCATGGCCGCCGCCGGCGTCGAGCTGGGCCTCGATGCCGATCTCTCCACGCTCATCGCCCGGGAGACCGTCGCGGGAGCGGGCTTCATGCTCGCCGAGGACGGCGCCGACGCCGCAGGCCTCCGACGGGCCGTCACGAGCCCCAACGGCACCACCCAGGCGGCCATCGAGACCTTCGAGGCGCGAGGCCTGACGCGTGTCGTCGCCGACGGCGCACGGGCCGCGACGGCGAGGGCCGCCGCGATCACGCGCGAGCTCGCGGAACCGTCGCAGTCCTGACGGGCTGTGCGGACCGGGCCGGCAGGGCCCAGACCGTCAGCAGCGCGACCGGCAGGACCACGCCGAGACCCGTGAACAGCCGCAGCGGCAGCGGACCCTCGCCCGAGACCGTGCCCGTGAGCGTCAGGGTGACGGTGATCGAGGAGAACATCATCACGGGGACGAGGGCACCGAGCAGCGCCCGGCTCAGGGCGCGGCGGGCTCCTGTCCGGGATCGGGCGAAGACGTGGCCGACCGGGAAGAGGAGGGCGATCCACACCCAGTGGTGGAACCACGAGATGGGCGAGATCGCGAGCATCACGACGGCGTTGGCCGCGACGGCACGCAGGGAGTCGCCCTCGCGGTCCGCGCGGCGGATGGCGAGGTAGCCCACGGCCACGACGCCCAGGGACGCGAGCAGCCAGGCGGGCCCCTGGAGGGTCTCGGGCAGCCCGGACTGGGCGACGATCGAGTTCAGCGACACGTTGTAGAGGTCCGCCGTCGCTCCTACCCGGGAGGCGTCGAACAGGGCATCCAGCCAGAAGACCACCGACTCGCGGGGCGCCAGGAGCCACCCGAGGGCGACCGTCGAGGCGAAGGACGCCGCCATCCACGCGAGCGAGCGCCAGTCGCGCCGCGCGAGGAACACGAGGCCGAAGGCGAGCGGCGTGAGCTTGATGCCCGCGGCGACGCCGATCAGGACTCCAGAGGGCAGGCGGGTGGAGCGGAGCAGGTCGGCGAGGATCAGCACCATCAGCAGCGCATTGACCTGGCCGAAGCCGAGGCCCTCCCGCCACGGCCCGCTGATGCCGATCAGCAGCATCGCCGCCAGGACCGCGACAGGCATGCCCCAGGCACTGCGTGGAGCGGTGTTCCCCTGGGCGCCGGGGCCGGCGGACCGCAGGTACCGCACGACGACGACGGCCACCCCGACGAGGCAGGCGCACGAGAGCGCCGTGACGATCCCGAGGGCTACCGCCTCCGGGAGCAGCGCGAGCGGCACGAAGAGGATCGCGGCGAACGGCGGGTACGTGAACGGCAGCCCGCGGGTGTCCGTCTGCACGAGCGCGTCGTCGTACAGCTCCTTGTCCCCGGCCAGCCCGAGCAGCGCCAGCGCGCCCTCGCGGTACACCGAGAGGTCGAGCCCGTGGATCTGCGCCGCGAGGACGACGACGGCGAGCACGAGGGCACCGCCCACCGCTGCCATCGCGCCGAGGGGTCCGCGACGGCGCTGCGCCGTCGTCGGCGCGCCTCCGAGGGACAGGCGTCGGCGCATCCCCCCGGACGTACGCGTCCCCGCCGCCCGCCGGAGGTCCGCACCGGGCACGTCAGGGCCGGCCGGCAAAGCGCTCGAGCAGGTCCACGTGTCCGGAGACGATCAGCATGTCGCGGCCGGACACCTTGGTGTCGGGACGCGCGTAGGTGAAGTCCTCGCCCGGCGACTTCACCCCGACCACCGTGACGCCGTACTTGGAACGCACGGAGGACTCCGCGAGGGTGAAGCCCTGTGTCTCCTTGGGCGGGTACATCTTCACGATCGCGAAGCCGTCGTCGAACTCGATGAAGTCCAGCATCCGGCCGCCCACGAGGTGAGCGGCGCGCTGCCCGGCGTCGGCCTCGGGGTAGATCACGTGGTTGGCGCCGATGCGCTTGAGGATCTTGCCGTGGGAGGGCGTGATGGCCTTGACCCAGAGGTGGTCGATGCCGAGGTCCACGAGGTTGGCCGTGATCAGCACACTGGACTCGATCGAGGTGCCCACTCCCACGACGGCGGCCGAGAACTCCTGGGCGCCGAGCTGGCGGAGCGAGTCGAGGTTCGTCGCATCGGCCTCGACCACGTGGGTGAGGATGCCTGCGAACTTCTGCACGAGCTGCGGGTCCCGCTCGATTGCGAGCACTTCGCGGCCCTGCCGCACGAGCTGTTCGGCGGTGGCCGCGCCGAAGCGGCCGAGGCCGATCACGAGGACGGGTGCGTTGTGGGCGGGTCTTTCAGCCAATGATCGGCCTCTCGTCTGGGTAGCGGTAGAGCGTGCTGCGTTGCCTCAGCGCGAGGGCCGAGGCGAGGGTGATGGTGCCCATGCGCCCTGCGAACATCAGGGCGGACAGGACGTACTTGCCCTCCGGCGGCAGTTCCGCGCTGAGGTTGGTACTGAGGCCGCAGGTCGCGAAGGCGGAGATGACCTCGAACACCACCTTGTCGAGCGGCTCGTCCGTCATGCGCAGCAGCAGGCCGCTGCCGATCAGGACGAGCGTGGCGCCCATGAAGATGACCGAGATGGCCACGCGCATCACCCCGGAGGGGATGGTCCGGCCCCACGCGCGGACGTCCGCGTCACCGCGGGCCTCGGCCACGATGGCGAGGAACATGACGGCGATGGTGGTCACCTTGATCCCGCCGGCGGTGGAGGCGGAACCCCCGCCTGCGAACATGAGGGCGTCCGTCAGGAGCATCGTCGTCGTCGTCATGTCGTTCTGGTCCACGAGGTTGAACCCGCCGGAGCGGGTCATGACCGAGGCGAAGAGAGCATGGATGGACTTGTCGACGACGCCGAGGTTCGCGATGGTGCGGTCGTTCTCCCACTCGAGGAAGCCCCAGGCGAAGGTCCCGGCCACCAGGAGGATCAGCGACACCGACACCGTGAGCTTGGCGTGCAGCGTCCACTTGCTGAAGCGGTGGCGCACCTGGACGAGGACCATGATCACCGGGAAGCCGAGGCTGCCCAGGAACACCCCGACCATGAGCGGGGTCAGGATCCACAGGTCCGTCTCGTAGGGCACCAGGCCATCGCTGTGGGGGGTGAAACCGGCGTTGTTGAAGGCGGAGATGGAGTAGAAGATGCCGTGCCAGAGCGCCTGCCACCAGGGTTCCCCGAGGATCATGAACCGGGGGATCAGGACGACGGCGAGGACGATCTCGATCAGCACCGACGTGGTGATGACGATCCGCAGGAGCGTGCCGATCTCGCCGAGGCGGCTGGCGTTGTTCAGCGCTTCCTGGGCCAGCAGTTTGCCGCGCACGCCGAGCCGCTTGCTCACGATCAGCGCGAGGAGGGAGGCGAGGGTCAGGGTGCCCAGTCCGCCGATGAAGATGCCGAGCAGGATCACCAGCTGGCCGAAGAAGGACCAGTGCGTGGCGGTGGACACGACGGTGAGGCCCGTGACGCACACCGCCGACACCGCGGTGAAGAAGGCGTCGTGCAGGGGTGTGACCTGCCGGTCGCTGGACGCCACGGGCAGGCTCAGCAGCACCGTGAAGACGAGGATGACAGCGGTGAAGATGAGGAGGGCGAGGCGTGCGGGTGAGCTGTTCGCGAAGGAGTCGATGAAGTCCCGGATCGAGGCCAGCAGCCTGACGTACCCGTTCCGATCGTCCTTCAGCCACCGTGGCTGTTGACTTAGCATTGACGCCCGCTCTGCCCCGTTTGCTGGTCCTTCCGCCGAAGCGGGCCGAAAAAAATACTTCCTGCAGTAGTAAAGCACTCTCCCGGCGCGCGACACCGGAATATCGCCCATCGCGTAGCCTTGCTGCAATGTCTACGCACTCCGGGTCCGCGGTTCCCCTCCAGGTCGTCTGGGACGAATCCATGCTGTCCTACGACTTCGGCGGCCAGCACCCCATGAACCCGGAGAGACTGCATCTCACCGCCCGGCTCATGCGCGAGTGCGGCCTGCTCGATCTCCGGCAGGTGGCGGTCGCCCCTCCGTTCGTCGCCTCCGACGAGGAGCTGGCGACGGTCCACAGCGCGGACTACATCAGCGCGGTGCGGCACGTGAGCAGCAACCCGGACGCCTCCGATGCAGCCAAGGGTCTCGGCACCGAGGACAACCCGGCGTTCGCCGGCATGCACGAGGCCAGTGCCCGCCTCGCGGGCGGCTCGCTCGCCGCTGCCGAGGCGCTGCTGCAGGGCACGGCCGTGCGGGCGGTCAACTTCGGCGGGGGGATGCACCATGCCGCCCGGTCGCGGGCCAGTGGGTTCTGCATCTACAACGACACGGCGGCCTCGATCCAGCGTCTGCTCGACCGCGGTGCGCAGCGGGTCCTCTACGTCGACGTCGACGCCCATCACGGAGACGGTACGCAGAGCATCTTCTGGGACGACCGCCGCGTCCTCACCATCTCCCTGCACGAGACGGGCATGAGTCTCTTCCCCGGGACGGGGTTCGCCAACGAGACCGGGGGGCCCGGCGCCGAGGGGTATGCGGTGAATGTCGCCCTGCCCACGCTGTCCGGGGATGCGGCGGTCCTGAGGGCGTTCCACGCCGTCGTGCCGCAGCTGGCGGAGGCCTTCGCGCCGGACGTCATCGTGAGCCAGCACGGGTGCGACTCCCACCGCGAGGATCCCCTCACCAACCTGCGGGTCAGCGTCGACGCCCAGCACGCGATGATGCTGGGCGTGCGGGAGCTCGCGGACCGCCTCTGCGGAGGACGATGGATCGCCACCGGCGGCGGCGGGTACGCCCTCACCAGCGTGGTGCCGCGCTCCTGGGCCCTGCTCGTGGCCGTCGCGGCCGAAGCGGCGACCGGACCGAGGACCCCGGTCCCCGCCGCCTGGCGGGAGTACGTGCTCGAGCGGCACGGCGTGGACACCCCGGGCCTCATGGGTGACGGGGCGGACACCTGGTGGCGTTCCTGGGAGGTCGGCTACGACCCGAACGACGACCTGGACCGCACCGTGATGGCCACGCGGAAGGCGGTCTTCCCGCTGCACGGCCTCGACCCCTGGTTCGACTGACCCGCCTTCCGACGCATGATGCCGTCGGGCGTATATATCGCTAGGGTGGGCGGATGGGAATCGATGATGTATTCGCCGTCATCGCCGAAGGCACGCGCAGGCAGATCCTCAGGACCCTGCGTGACGGCGACAGGGCGGTGGGGGAGCTCGTGATCGAGCTGCAGGTGAGCCAGCCGACGGTGTCCAAGCACCTCAAGGTCCTGCGTGAGGCGGGACTGGTGACGATGAGGGCCCAGGGCCAGAAGCGCTACTACTCACTGGACACCGCACCCCTCGGCCACGTGCGCGAGTGGCTCGCCGGATTCGACGCGGAGGGTTCATCCGGTCCCGCCCCGGGAGTTCCCGACACAGGGCAGCAGGACCGGGCCGGATCGGCGCTGGAGACGGTGTCCGGGGCGATCGCGGCGGCGGATCCGGACGCGGCGGAAGCCGAGGTGCTGGCCACCGAGGTCCTCGTGGCACCGGAACCCGCCGGGGTCGACGCCCCGAGGCCCCCCATCGGCAGGACCATGGGCCGGGCGGCCGAGCGGGCCGCGGACCTGCTCTCGCAGTTGCGGCGCCGTCGCGACCCCTCCTCGTAGCAGTCCTGATGCGGAGATGCACGGGCTGCCCGTCTCTTTCACTTGGATAACATCAGCCACTACAGTGGATCCTTAGGCGGATCATCCCCGTGCCACAAGGCGACACGCCGAGCGGTCGCTCGAGGGGTACGCTCCTCGATGCCGGTCGGGTGAAGCCTTGGCCCCCATGTGAAGGAAAAGTGGTGTGATGGCGGACGGGAACAACTTCTCGGATGTGCAGTTCCTGACGGTCGCGGAAGTGGCCGATCTCCTGCGCGTATCGAAGATGACCGTGTACCGGCTCGTCCACGCCGGGGACCTGCCGGCCGTTCAGTTCGGCCGCTCCTACCGCGTCCCCGAATCCGCCGTGGGCGAGTTCCTCCGCAACGCCCAGGTGGACGGCCAGACGGAGAGCGCTTGAGCCGCTGGTGGCCGTCCGGTCCGTTCTCCAAACGGATGTACCCTGTTAAGGAGCGTTTTGGGCGGGCTTCTCGCCCGCTCGACTTATTGCATCATCCGGGCAACTGCCAGCAGGCACACGCCATTCGCCACCAGTGCGGGTCTCCGGCTTCCGGCCGTGGTCCGTGCTGGCACCACGACAGTCTGTGAGGACTCTATGGGTTCAGTTATCAAGAAGCGCCGCAAGCGTATGGCCAAGAAGAAGCACCGCAAGCTGCTTCGCAAGACGCGCCACCAGCGCCGCAACAAGAAGTAGCCAGCATCCGGCGTCACGCCGGAGCCGACCGGCCCGGATCTCCGCCCTCGTGGCAGGGGAGCCGGGCCGTCGTCGTTCCCGGGGTGGGCGGCTGCCGGCCCGTCAGCGGCTCCTGAACCGTGAGAAGCCGCGCCACAGCCCGTAGATGGAGCCGGCGACGGTGGCCGCGCGCAGCCCGAACGTCGCCGCGCGGCGGCCGCTGCGGAAGTCGTAGACCGGCCAGTTGTTGGCCCGCGCGTGGCGTCGGAGCCTGCTGTCGGGGTTGATGGCCACGGGGTGGCCGACGACGGTCAGCAGGGGGATGTCGTTGTAGGAGTCGCTGTAGCCCCAGCAGCGTGCGAGGTCGAGGTCCTCGCGTTCCGCGAGTTCCAGCACGGCGGCGGCCTTGGCGGGCCCGTGCAGGAACTCGCCCACCAGCTTGCCCGTGTAGAGACCCTCCGCGACCTCGCCCACCGTGCCGAGGGCGCCGGTCAGCCCGAGGCGGCTGGAGATGACGCCCGCCACCTCCACCGGCGTTCCCGTCACGAGCCAGACCTGGCGGCCGGAGGAGAGGTGCTGCTCGGCCAGGGCGCGGGCGCCGGGCCAGATCTTCGACGCGATCATCTCGTCGTAGACCTCCTCACCGAGCGCCAGGATGTCCTCGTGGGCGATGCCGATCGCGAAGGCGAGCGCCGCGTCCCGCACCGAGTTGACGTCCGTCATGGTCTCGCCGCGCATGATGAACCGCAGCTGCTTCCACGCGAGGCCGGCGGCGAACCGCAGGGTGAACGCCCTCCGCTGGTACATCTTGCGGGCCACGTGGAACAGGCTCGCGCCACGCATCAGTGTGTTGTCGACGTCGAAGAACGCCGCTTCGCCCTGCGACGGTACCGGCGGCTCTGGGAGGGGCTGCGTGCCCCGGGCGGCGTCCGGCATGTTCCGAGTGTAGTTGTTCGCCCCCGGGCCCCCGCTGCGGCGCGGCGGTACGCTGGGAGCATGAAATCACCCGCCGAGATGCCGGGTCCGGGCGTCGTGCTCCTGACCCGCCCCGAGTGCCACCTCTGCGAGGACGCTCGGAACGTCGTCGCGCGCGTGACAGCCGATGTCGGGGTGGGCTGGCAGGAGCTGTCGGTCACCCAGGCGCCCGCGCTCGGGGTGCGGTTCGCCGAGGAGTTGCCCGTCCTGTTCATTGACGGCGTGCAGCGCGATTTCTGGTCCATCGACGAGGCCAGGCTGCGTCGGCTCCTGTCGCGGCCGCCGGGCGGCTGAGCCCTGGGCGGGCGCCGCTTCACCGGCTTGGTGGCCCCGCGCCGTCGGCATACAGTGGTGATACTCCCGCCCCGACGACGAGGTCCGGAGTATCCGCCCGTCCATCGCGGACGGTGGCGCTAGCGACGGAGCCGATGACAGTGACAACGCCGGACATGCCAGGCCTACGCCCCGTGGGTGACGGGGCACGCCACATCCCGCCCGCGTCGGTGGCCCGCCTCACCATCTACCTGAGGGCACTCAACTCCCTCCTTGCCGAGGGGACCGAACGCGTGTCCTCCGAGGAGCTGGCGGACGCCGCCGGCGTGAACTCGCCGATGCTGCGGAAGGACCTCTCCTACCTCGGGTCCTACGGCACGCGCGGAGTCGGCTACGACGTCCAGGTCCTCAACCGGCAGATCTCGATCGCGCTCGGACTGACCCTCGACTGGCGCGTGGCCATCATCGGTGCGGGCAACCTCGGCCGCGCGCTCGCAGGGTACTCGGGGTTCGTGTCGCGGGGATTCGAGATCGTGGCGCTCTTCGACGCGGACCAGCTGGTCGTCGGCACCGAGGTCGGGTACCTGCGGGTCAGTGCGATCAGCGAGCTGGAAGCGGTGCTGGAGCGGACGCGGACCAATATGGCGGTCCTCTCGGTGCCCGGGTCCGTGGCGCAGGAACTGTGCGACAGGCTCGTGGCCGCCGGCATCTCGAGCATCCTCAGCTTCGCGCCCGTGGTGCTGCAGGTGCCGCCGCACGTCCAGCTGCGCAAGGTGGACATGTCCACGGAGCTGCAGATCCTCGCCTACCACGCGCAGAGGGCGCAGGAGCCGGACCTCGGTCCGATCTCCCGCGCCCAGTAGGAAGCGCGGCCGCCCGGCTCAGTACCCGAGCCTCTGCGGCGCGAAGTAGGGCCGTGCGGGCTTGAGGTAGGTCATCACGACGCCGGCGGCCCCGACCAGCATCACGAGCACGCTGAGCGCCATCGACAGCGCCGGTGTCTCGGGCATCGTCTGCCCGCCGGCCGCGGCCGCCTGACTCGCGAGCGGCAGCAGGAGCAGGGTGCCGAGCGTGATCACCACGTTCAGCGCGGCGAGCACGGTCGCGGTGATGCGCGCCCAGTTCTGGCCCTTGCGGATGAAGATCGCGAGGACCACGTAGACGGCAGCGAAGAGGACGGCGAAGACCACCGTCAGCCCCAGACCGAACGACGCGCCGGCCACGTCGGGCACCTCGGTGGTCAGGGCGGAGATGAGCGAGGACAGCAGGTAGAGCACGCCCGCAGCCAGGATCAGGTAGTAGGCCCTCATGACCTCCCTGGGTGCCGGCCCCTTCTCCACGGGTCCGGCAGCGCCGGCCGACGTGGGATAGGCATAGCCCGAGGGCTGAGCCGCCTGGTAGCCGTAGGGGCTCTGCTGGCTGTACGGGCCCGGCTGGCTGCTCCCGTCCGCGCCGGGCGGGTTCCATCCCCGGCCGTCGTTCTGTCCGGTTCCCGGGTTGTCCTGTGGCGTGCTCATCGCGGCGTCCTCCGTTGCGCTCTCATTCGGTCATCCTTCCGCCGGTGCCCCCATGGACGCGCCCAGCGTGGATGGGGTCGCTGCAAGACTAAGTTCGTCGGCCACCGGAGACAACAGGGCTCGACGCAGACGGCCGGCGCCGTCGGGAGGACGGCGCCGGCCAGGGCGTGGAAGGGGCGGCGCGGGGCCGCCTCATGTCGGTGTGGGACGGGTCAGACAGCGACGGCGGCAGGTGCCACGAATGCCGCGTCGATCGTGATGGTCACCTTGTCGCCCACGAGGACGCCGCCGGCTTCGAGGGCTGCGTTCCAGGTGAGGCCGAAGTCCTTGCGGGAGATGCTCGTCGAGGCGGAGACGCCGGCGCGGGTGGCGCCGAAGGGGTCCACTGCCACGCCGTTGAACTCGGCGTCGAGGACCACGGGGCGGGTGATGCCGCGGATGGTGAGGTCACCGTTGATCCGGTAGGTCTCGCCCGAGCCCTCGTGCGAGGTGGACACGAACGTCATTTCGGGGAACTCCTCGACGTCGAAGAAGTCCGCGCCCTTGACGTGGGCGTCGCGGTTCTCGTCGCCGGAGGTGAAGGATGCGGTCCGGATGGTCGCCGAGATGCTGGAATCCTCGAGGGAGGACCCTACGGTGAGGGAGGCGTCGACGTCGCGGAAGGCGCCGCGCACCTTGCTGATGCCGGCGTGGCGGACGCTGAAGCCGACCTCGCTGTGCGCGGGATCGAAGGACCAGGTGCCGGTGGTGAGGCTGGAGGGAACGGTCATGATGAACTCCTGTGAGGCTGAGCGGTGGGTACGGGATAGATAAGCATGCGTATGCATGTTTTATTCCACACTTTCCTCAAAGGTTCAACTGAACGCCCTCAGCAGAAGGAATCGGAGCGATTCGCTCTCGTGTACGCGCATGCGGGAAACTGGGAGGATGCAGCGATCAACCGTCCACCTGGTGCGCCACGGTGAGGTCCACAACCCCGACGGCGTCCTCTACGGACGGCTTCCCGAGTTCCATCTCTCCGAGCTGGGGCGCCGCATGGCCGCCCAGATGGCCGACCACTTCGAACGGCGGCGGGACGACGGCGCCAATATCGTGCACCTCGTGGCGTCCCCGCTCACCCGTGCCCAGGAGACCGCGCAGCCGGTCGCGGACGCGCTCGGTCTCGGCATCACCACCGACGAGCGCATCATCGAGGCGGAGAACCGCTTCGAGGGCATGTCGCGGATCCGGAGCAGGCTCCGCCAGCCCCGCTACTGGCCTCTCCTCGTCAACCCGTTCCGGCCCTCGTGGGGAGAGCCCTACACCCGGCAGGCCGAGCGCGTCCTCGCAGGAGTGCAGGATGCACGCCGGCAGGCCATCGAGCTGGCCGGGGATGCCCCGGACCGGCCCGCCGAAGCCATCCTCGTCAGTCACCAGCTCCCGATCTGGGTCACGCGGCTCGCCGCGGAGAACAGGCGCCTGTGGCACGACCCCCGGCAGCGCGAATGCACCCTCACCTCCATCACGTCGCTCGAGTTCGTGGGCGACACGATCCAGCGTGTGAGCTACGTCGAGCCGTGTGCCGATCTGCTGCCCGGTGCGGCGAATGTCCCCGGGGCGTAATAGAATTACTACACGACGTAGAAATCAACGGAAGAAGCCGTGACACCAAGCAGCCGTCCCCCGAAGCGCCGGTTCCTGCTCAAGCTGGGCATGGCGCTGGCCTTCACCGTGCCGGTTGCCCTCGGAGCCACGTCCTGCGCCGCCGAGGACCCCCTCGCGCAGCAGGCCGCCGCGGGCGACGGCAAGAACTACATCGCGGGCGACGGATCGGTCACCGAGTACGCCGAGAGGGGAGAGCCGGTCGAGGTCTCCGGTGCGCTGTTCGACGGCACGTCCGTGTCCAGCGCCGACTGGAAGGGCCAGGTCACCGTCCTCAACTTCTGGTACGCCTCCTGTGCCCCCTGCCGCGAGGAGGCGCCCGACCTCGTCTCGCTCCATGACGAGTACGAGCCGCAGGGCGCCGCCTTCTACGGCGTGAACATCCGGGACGAGCGTGCGACCGCCGAGGCGTTCGAGCGCAGCTTCGACATCCCCTACGCCAGCTTCGACGACAAGGACGGCCGGGTGCTGCTCGACATGACGCAGTACGTGCCGCCGCAGGCGGTCCCCACGACGATCGTCCTCGACCGCGAGGGACGGGTCTCCGCGCGGATCCTCGGGCTCGCGGACCGCGGCACACTCAAGGCCCTGATCAGCGATGCCCTCGCCGAGTAGCGCGTCGGCCGCGCCCCGCCCATGAGCCTCCTGGCCGCCCCGCAGGCAGGATCGCTCATCGCGTCCGTGCCACTCGCCGCCGGGAACGGCTTCGCCGACACCGTCCTCAACGGCTCGATGCTCCTCGCCCTGCCGGTCGCCCTGCTGGCCGGCCTGGTGTCCTTCGCCTCGCCCTGCGTCCTGCCACTGGTGCCCGGCTACCTCGGGTACGTCACCGGGCTGACCGGCGTGGACCTCGAGAAGCAGAGGAGGGGTCGCATGGTGGCCGGCATCGGCCTGTTCGTCCTCGGGTTCTCGGCGGTGTTCATGGCCTACGGCACGCTGTTCGGGCAGCTCGGATCCTTCCTGCGCGTCTCGCAGGGATGGCTCATCCAGGTGTTCGGCGTCGTCGTGATCCTGCTGGGCGTCGTCTTCATGGGCGGCCTCTCCTGGTTCCAGCGGGAGAGCCGGGTGCACGCCAGGGTTCCGGCAGGACTCCTGGGCGCCCCACTGCTCGGCGTCACCTTCGGCCTCGGCTGGGCGCCCTGCATCGGCCCGACGCTCGGCGCGGTCCAGCTGCTGGCGATCTCCGGTGACGACGCGACGGCGCTCAAGGGCGCCGTGCTGACCTTCGTCTACTGCCTGGGCCTCGGCCTGCCGTTCCTGCTGATCGCGCTCGGCGTGCGCCGCGGGATGGGGGCGCTCGCCTTCTTCCGACGGCACCGGCTCCTGCTGCAGCGGGCAGGAGGCGGCATGCTGGTGCTCGTCGGCGTGCTCATGGTGAGCGGCGTCTGGAACCTGCTGATCACGCAGCTGCAGGATCTGCTGATCGGCACCGTGGTGCTGCCGATATGACACGCACCATGGCATGCGGGGCCGCATCACGCCACGACGGATCGTCATCGAGGGGAAGGGCACAGTGAAGCAGGACGTCTCGCAGGACACGAGGGACAGGGCGGGCGCCGCGGGTGCCGCGTCCGACGTCGTCCTGCCCTCGCTCGGGTTCTTCGGCACGCTGCGCTGGGCCTGGACGCAGCTGACGAGCATGCGGACAGCGCTGTTCCTGCTCCTGCTGCTCGCCGTCGCGGCTGTTCCGGGCTCGCTGTTCCCGCAGCGGCCCGCGAACCCCGCCGTCGTCACGCAGTACCTCCAGGACAACCCGGACACCGGGCCCGTGCTCGACTGGTTCCAGCTCTTCGACGTCTACTCGTCGGTGTGGTTCTCGGCCATCTACCTCCTGCTCTTCGTCTCGCTGATCGGCTGCGTGGTTCCCCGCGCGATCGCACACTTCAGGGCGGTCCGATCGAAGCCGCCGCGCACGCCCAGGCGGCTCTCCCGCCTGCCCGTCTACGGCACGCTCGAGGTGCCCGCGGATCGCGCGCGGGAGGCCGGACTGACGCCGTCGTCCGCCGCCGGGCAGGCCGCGGTGCTGCTGAAGAAGCGCGGCTACCGCGTCGACGTGCGCGACGCCGGGACCGACCGCCCGTCGGTCGGCGCCGAGCGCGGCCTCGCCAAGGAGCTCGGGAACCTCGTCTTCCACACCTCGCTGATCGGGGTGCTCGTCTCGGTGGCCGTCGGCGGGCTGTTCGGCTACAACGGTCAGAAGGTCGTCGTGGAGGGCGACAGCTTCGTCAACACCCTCATCGGCTACGACAGCTTCAGTCCGGGGTCCAACTTCTCCGACGACCGGCTCGAGCCCTACTCCCTCCGCCTCGACTCCTTCGACGTCCGCTTCGACCGCGAGCAGGAGAGCCACTACGGCCAGCCGCTGGACTTCACCGCCGAGCTCACCACGCAGGACGGCCCGGGCCGGGACGAGGAGCAGCAGGTCCTCAAGGTCAACGAGCCGCTCAGCATCGGCGGGACCAACGTCTACCTCGTCGGCAACGGGTACGCGCCCGTTGTGACGGTGCGCGACGGCGAGGGCAATGTCGCGTCGCAGGGGCCCGTGGTGTCGGTCCCGTCCGACGGCCTCTACACGTCCCTGATCGTCATCAAGGCGCCCGACGCCCGGCCGGAGCAGCTCGGCTTCGTGGGGTTCTTCCTCCCCACGGCCTTCGTCGACGAGGACGGTGTGTCCTTCTCGCGGGACCCGGACCCGTTCAACCCGCAGCTCAACCTCAACTCCTACTACGGGGACCTCGGTCTGGACGACGGCACCCCGGAGAACGTCTACGTCCTCGACACGGAGAACCTGACCGAGCTGAACAGCCGGAACAACGACGCCGGCGGGATCGTGCTCGGCGTCGGCCAGACCTACGACCTGCCCGAGGGCAAGGGTTCGATCACCTTCGACGGGCTCAAGCGCTACGTCGCCCTCGACATCCACCACGACCCGGGCGAAGTGGGAGCCCTCGTGTTCTCCACGCTCGCGCTCCTCGGCCTCACCGCGTCCCTGTTCATCGGGCGCCGCAGGCTGTGGGTGCGGACCGGTGAGCACCCCGACGGGCGCATCATGCTGGAGTACGGCCTGCTGGCACGCGGCGAGGACCACCGGCTCGCCGCCGAGGGCCAGGCCGTCGGGAAACTGCTGGCGGACCACTGGTTGGTCGCGTCCGGCACCACGGGGGACCATAGGGAGCAGGAGGCCGCGTCGTCGGCAGCCGGCTCGGGGCAGTCGCACCACAACGCAAAGGACAACTGATGCCAGTACCAGTCAACGCCGAGCTCGGGCAGGCCAGTGAGCTGTTCATGCTGCTGGCCTCCATCGCCTACATGGTGGCCCTCGTGTTCTTCGTCCTCGACCTCGTGAAGTCGAGCACGACCATCAGCACGCTCGAGACGCGCCTCGCCCGGGCCGATGCGCCCGCGCGCACCCTCGCGGGCGTCGGGGCGCGCGGAACAGGGTCGACGTCGGCCGCCACCGTGCCCGCCACGGCCGACGACTCCATGGACTACGGGGCAGGGCCCCGCCGCGGACGGGCGCGGATCGCCGTCGCGCTGACGGTCCTGGCAGCGCTGATCCACGGCACCGCCGTGGTCACCCGCGGCGTCGCCGCCCACCGCGTGCCGTGGGGCAACATGTACGAGTTCTGCACCACGGGCGCCTTCCTCGTCGCCGTCATCTTCCTCGTCACGCTCACCCGCAAGGACCTGCGCTTCGTCGGGTCCTTCGTGGTGGGACTCGTGGTCATCATGCTCTGTGCCGCGACCGTCGGTTTCCCGACGCCCGTCGCCAACCTGATCCCGGCCCTGCAGAGCTACTGGCTGGTGGTCCACGTCTCCATCGCCGTCGCGTCCTCGGCGATGTTCACCATCACGTTCGCGATGTCGGTGCTGCAGCTCCTGCAGACCTCCCGCGAGGCCAAGCTCCTGGCGGGCAAGGCCGACACCGCCAGGTTCCTCCGCCTGGTGCCGTCCGCCCTCAGCCTCGAGAACCTGTCCTACCGCCTGAACGCCATCGCCTTCGTGGGCTGGACCTTCACCCTCATGGCGGGTGCGATCTGGGCCGAGCAGGCCTGGGGCCGCTACTGGGGCTGGGACACCAAGGAGGTCTGGACCTTCGTCATCTGGACCGTCTACGCCGGCTACCTCCACGCCCGCGCCACCCGCGGCTGGACGGGGACGCGCGCAGCGTGGCTGTCGATCGTCGGCTACCTCTGCATCGTCTTCAACTTCACGATCGTGAACATCTACTTCTCGGGACTGCACAGCTACGCAGGCTGAGTCCTCCCGACCGGACGGAAGAGCCCCGCGGCAGCTGCCGCGGGGCTCTTCGATGTCCGGGGGAATGCACCGGCACGCGCGGGCCCGGCGCAGGCCGGTCCCGAGCCGTCAGGGGTGGTGGGCGCCCGTGGGTCCGGGGCCGGCGTCGTCTCCCTCGCCGTCGTGCTTGTCGTCCCGCACAGGAGGGTTCTTGCCGGTCTCGCGGGCCTTGGCCTCGCGTTCCTTCTGCTCCTGCTCGCGCCGACGCCGCTCCTCCTCGCGGGCCCTCTGCCAGCGCTGGGCCTCGAGATTCTGCAGAAAGGCGGGATCGTCGTCGGGCGCGGTGGGCTTCCGGGGTGCGGGCCGCCGCGGGCCCGACGGTCCCTGCTTGCGCGGACGGCCGAACAGGAACCACATTCCCGCACCGATGAGCGGCAGGACGAGGATGGTGACGAACCACGCGGTCTTGGAGATGCTCCGTACTTCGTGTTTTCGGCTCATGACGCAATCGATCAACGCGTAGATGACGACGGCGACCCCCAGGATCGCGGCTATGAGCAGGAGGCGGGGCATGCGCCAATTGTAGGCGAGTAAACTTGGAGAGTGGCCTTCCTCAAATTCACTGCCCTGCGCCTGCTGCTGATCATCGTCTTCTACGTTGCATGCGTTCTGCTGGGCCTCGGACTCTTCCTGTCCGCGGTGGTCGCTGCGATCCTCGCATGGTGCGTGACGTACCTCTTCGCCCGGGACCTCCGCGATGCCGCCGCGACGACCCTGCAGCGCCGCCTCACGCCGGGCGCCCCACCCGTCCGCACCGCCGTGGAGCTCGACGACGCCGCCGCCGAGGACGCTTTGGACCCCAACACACCGGTGAACGCCGACCGCAAGCCGCGCCGCGACGCGGCCTGAGCGGACCCTGAGGTCCTCGTTCAGGCCCGGAGTGTCGTCACCACGATTCCCGCCGTGAACAGGACGCTGAACGCCAGACTGATCAGACCCGTCTGCTTCAGCACCGGGATCAGGCTCCTGCGCTGTGTGCCCTGGAGCATTAGCCGGCTCGGCATGATGCACGCCGGGACGAGCAGCAGGACGAGCAGCATCCAGGGGTAGTCGTAGCTCAGGAACAGCGGCAGCAGGATGGCCGCGGCGAGCATCATGACGTAGCTGATCCGCGCGGGGGTGTCGCCGAGCCGTACCGCGAGGGTCCGCTTGCCCACCGCGGAGTCCGTGGGGATGTCGCGCACGTTGTTGGCCATCAGCAGCGCCGTGGCGATCAGGCCCGTACTGATCGCGCCGATCCAGGCGGCTCCACTGAGCCGGTCCGCCTGCGTGAAGGTGGTTCCCAGCGTGGCGACGAGCCCGAAGAACACGAACACGAACAGGTCGCCGAGTCCGAGATACCCGTAGGGGTTCTTGCCTCCGGTGTATCCCCACGCGGCGGCGATGCAGCCCACGCCCACCAGCAGCAGCACCCAGGCCTGCGACAGCACGATCAGCGCCAGGCCGGCGAGCACGGCGAGGCCGAAGCAGGCGAACGCCGCGTTCTTCACCTGCTGCGGCCGGGCCGCCCCGGACCCCGTCAGGCGCAGCGGACCCACACGCTCGTTGTCCGTGCCGCGGATGCCGTCCGAGTAGTCGTTCGCGTAGTTCACGCCGACCTGCAGCAGCACCGAGACGATCCCCGCGAGCACCGCGTTGAGCGGCCGGAACGAGCCGAGCCCGAAGGCGGCCGCACTGCCGATGATCACGGGGGCGAAGGCCATGGGCAGCGTGCGGGGGCGGGCTCCTTCGAGCCACTGGGCGGCAGTCGCCACTGAGGGGTCCTTTTCGTCGGGTCGGGCGGAGATCGAACGGGACGCCTAGGCGCGTTCGAGCAGCGTGGAGATGGTGAGGCGGTCGGGCTTGCCGCCCGGCAGGAGGGGGAGGGCGTCGAGGGTCACGATGGCCTTCGGGACGGCGTGCGCGCCCAGTTCCACATGGACGGCCTGCCGGACGACCTCGGCGTCGACGTCACCCACGACGGCCGCGGCCACGGCGGAGCCCCACTCCGGGCTCGGGATACCGAGCACGAGGGCCTGCTCCACGCCCGGCAGCGCTTCGATGACATCGGACACACGCCGCGCCGAGACCTTCAGGGCACCGGTGACGATGACGTCGTCGAGCCGTCCGTGGACGGTGACCGACCCGTCGGAGGCGACGTCGCCGGCGTCGTCGGTGACGAACCAGCGCTCACCCGAATTGAAGACGAACTTCTCCTCGGTGAGCCCCGGGGCGTCGAAGTAGCCGTCGGCCAGCACCGCCCCGCCGATGCGCAGCCGTCCGTCCACCGAGCGGAGTTCGACGCCGTCCAGCGGAGTGCCGTCGTAGACGCATCCGCCGCAGGTCTCGCTCATGCCGTAGGTCTCGACGACCTTCAGGTCCTGGCTGCGCGCGAGGGCCCGCAGGGTGGCGCCGGCCGGTGCACCTCCGAGGAGGATCGCGTCGAAGCGGCGCAGCACCCGGAGGGTCTCCGGCACCGGATCGGCCAGCAGCCGGTGGAGCTGCGTGGGGACCAGGGAGGTGAGGCGCACCCGGTCCGTCAGTTCCGCCGCGGCCTCGGTGAAGGCGGCGGGCGTGAAACCCCCGGTGGTGTCCATGACCCAGGGCTGCGTCCCGGCGAACAGGGACCGCACGAGCACCTGGAATCCGGCGACGTAGTGCACGGGGAGCGTCAGGAGCCACTGGCCCTCGGCCTTGAGCGCGAACGCGGTTCCCATGGCGGACGCGGCGAGGGCGTCGACGCTGAGCATCGTCTGCTTCGGGACCCCCGTGGAACCGGAGGTGCTGATCACGGCGGCGATCTCGTCGTTGGGCAGCGCGCCGTCGAAGGACTGGTCCGGCAGCACGTGGGGTGCGACGGCGGGGCCTTCACCCGCGAGGGCTGCGGCGAGGGGCTTCAGCAGTCCGAGCGGGTCGAAGCCGTCGGGCGTATGGACGGGCAGGAGTTCCACGCCGCTCCTAGAAGTAGTAGGGGAACGAGGACCAGTCGGGGGCGCGCTTCTCGAGGAACGCCTCCTTGCCCTCCACCGCCTCGTCCGTCATGTAGGCCAGGCGTGTCGCCTCGCCCGCGAAGACCTGCTGTCCGGCCAGGCCGTCGTCAGCGAGGTTGAAGGCGAACTTCAGCATGCGGATCGCCTGGGGGCTCTGGCGGGCGATATCCGCCGCGTAGGCGAGCGCCGTCTCCTCCAGCGCTGCATGGTCCACGGCCTCGTTCACCGCGCCCATCTCCACCATGTCCTGCGCGGAGTACTCGCGGGCCAGGAAGAAGATCTCCCGTGCCTTCTTCTGCCCGATCTGCCGGGCCAGCAGCGCCGAGCCGTACCCGGCGTCGAAGCTGCCCACCGTGGCGTCGGTCTGCTTGAACCGGCCGTGCTGCGCGGAGGCGATGGTCAGGTCCGCGACGACGTGCAGGCTGTGTCCGCCGCCGGCGGCCCAGCCGTTGACGACGGCGATGACCACCTTGGGCATCGTGCGGATGAGCCGCTGGACCTCGAGGATGTGCAGGCGCCCGGCCCGCGCCGGGTCGATGGTCTCCCGGGTCTCACCCTCGGCGTACCGGTAGCCGTCCCGGCCGCGGATGCGCTGGTCGCCGCCGGAGCAGAAGGAATGGCCGCCGTCACGGGGGCTGGGGCCGTTGCCGGTGAGGAGGACCGTGGCGACGTCGGGGCTCATGCGGGCGTGGTCGAGGGCCCGGTAGAGTTCGTCGACCGTGCCGGGGCGGAACGCGTTGCGTACCTCGGGACGGTCGAAGGCGATGCGTACCGTGGGGAGGTCGCGCACCACGGTGCCGTCGGCGTCGCGGTCCACCTGGCGGTGGTACGTCAGGTCCGTGAAGTCCTCGAAGCCCGTGACGATGCGCCAGCGGCTGGGATCGAAGATGTCGGATACCTTGGCGGGGAGCTCTGAAGTCACCCGTCGAGTCTAGCCGCGCGGCCAGGACCGGGCGGCTCGCGTCGCGTCGGCCGGGACTAGTGGTCGAGCCTGGAGAGGGCGACGGCGCTGCGGACCGCGGGGTAGTACCCGGAGCGGTAGCCCCTGGCTGTGGGGTGCAGGTTGTCGGTGGCGCCGGGCTGGAAGGTGATCCACGGGCGGGGCGAGCCGAGGCCGTGTGCGTCGAAGGCCGGCACCACGTCCACGAACACGAAGCCGTATGCCTCGGCGCGGGTTCGGATGAGGGTGTTGAGGGCGTCCGTACCGACATTGAACGCCACCTGCGAGGCCAGGGGGAAGACCACGTCCCCGGAATCGGGAGAGGAGAAGATGACCTCGTTCCCGAACTCGGGCGAGAACAGGTGCGGATAGCCGGTGACGACGACGGTGGCGTCCGGTGCCTCGGCGCGGATCTGCCCGTAGAGGATGTCGAGGTTCCCGGCCAGGGCGGGCAGCGTCGTGGTGTTCGTCGCCGCGATCGCCTGTGCGCAGACCTCCGGGAGCTGGGTGGCGCACACCGCCGCCAGTTCGGCGAAGCCGGCATCGTTGCCGCCTGCCGAGATGGTGACCAGATCGGTATCCGAGGACAGCAGATCGTCGACCTGACCGACCTGCTCCGGCAGGTCGACGGCGCCGCCGGCCTCCATCGCCACCTTGGCGCCGGCGCAGGTGGCGTTGGCGACCAGCTCCACCTTCCGCTTGGCGTCGAGGAGGCCGGGCAGGCCGAGGGGCGACTGCCCGCAGGCGTTCTGGTAGGAGCCCGCACCGAATCCGGAGGCATAGGAGTCGCCGAGCGCGACGTAGGAGACGGGATCCCTGGGGTGGGCTGCTGCCGGTCCGGCTGCACCGCCGAGCAGTGCGGCGACGGTCGCGGCGACGGCGGCAAGACGGGCGCCGTTCCTCATGCTGGGGTGCTTCATCGGACTCATGGCTAAACGGTACGCCGATGAGCCTGTTTGTCGAGGAGCAGGTTGGTGATGCGCAGGGTGCACAGCCGCTGCCCGGCCTCGTCGGTGAGGAGCACCTCGTGGGTGGTGAGGGTGCGGCCCAGGTGGATGGGGGTCGCCGTGATGGTGACCGTCCCCCCCCGGGCGCCCTTGTGGTGGGTCGCCGAGACGTCCACCCCCACCGCCGTCTTCCCGAGCGTCGAGGCATGGATCACGGCGGCCCACGAACCGACGGCCTCGCCCACCGCGAGGGAGGCGCCACCGTGCAGGAGCCCGAAGGACTGTCGGTTGCCGGCCACCGGCATGGTCGCGACCACCCGCTCGACCGACTGCTCCAGGATGGTCACGCCCATCTTCTCGTCCAGCTCTCCGAGCGTGATGGTCCACGGGGTAGATGGCTCGTGCGTCATCGTGCGGGTACTCCTGGCTGGGGACGAGGGTGTCGTCCGCCACTCTAGCGGTGCACCGGACGCCCCGCTGACCTGGCGCGGCATAACAATCGGATCACGCGCGGTCTCCGGATGGTCGCCTGACCTGCGGAAACGCCCGAAGGCGCAGGATGAGCGCGCCTGTGGAAGCGCTCTCACTTGACAGTGCGCCACGTCACAATCAGGATGGACCGACAGCGTGAGAGCGCTCCCACCGGAAGTGATCCGCCGGTGGGAACCCGGCCTCGGGCTGTGACCACCTCCTATCGGCGGTGGGCCCGGGGTGCTTCCCGGGTCCATCGACGCCATTCCGATCCTGGAACCGACCCCGTCGAGGGGCCCGGCCCGCGTCCCGTCCGGACACAGTGCTCCAGGAAGTACCACCCAGAACCCGCTGCACACGGCGGCGGGATCCAACCTGACAAAGGAGTCACCCGTGCACAGCAGAGCACGTATCACCGCACTTTCCGCCGCGGCGGCATGCCTCGCCCTGGCTCTCACCGCCTGCGGCTCCGGCGGTTCGGACAATGCCGGCGTCGAAGGCGAGACCGGCACCGAGGACGTCACCCTGTCGGTCGGTACGTTCAACGAATTCGGCTACGAGGAGCTCTTCAAGGAATACGAGGAGCTCAACCCCAACGTCACGATCGAGCACAAGAAGGCCGCGACCTCCAACGAGGCCCGTGACAACCTCACCACGAGGCTCGCCGCCGGCTCCGGTCTCTCGGACATCGAGGGCATCGAGGTCGACTGGCTGCCCGAGCTGCTGGAGTACCCCGACCAGTTCGCGGACCTCAGCGATCCCGCCGTGGAGGGGCGCTGGCTCGACTGGAAGACCGAGGCCGCCACCACCGAGGAAGGCCAGCTGATCGGCTACGGTACCGATGCCGGACCGCAGGCCGTGTGCTACCGCGCAGACCTGTTCGAGAAGGCCGGTCTCCCGAGCGACCGCGAGTCCGTCGCCGCCATGCTCGACGGCTCCTGGCAGGACTACTTCGACGCCGGCAAGAAGTTCGTCGCTGCGAGTGGCGGCACGGCCTGGTTCGACTCCGCCGGAGCCACCTACCAGGGCATGATCAACCAGGTCCAGAACGCGTACGAGGACAACGACGGCACGCTCATCGCCACGGAGAACTCCGAGGTCAAGGACATCTACGAGCAGGTCCTGCAGGCCTCCGTCACCGACGGCCTCTCCGCGCACCTGACGCAGTGGGAGGACGACTGGGTGGCCAGCTTCCAGTCGGACGCCTTCGCGACGAAGCTCTGCCCGGGCTGGATGCTCGGCATCATCGAGGGCAACGCAGAGGGTGTCGAGGGCTGGGACATCGCCGATGTCTTCCCCGGTGGCGGCGGCAACTGGGGCGGCTCCTACCTGACCGTCCCCACGCAGGGCGCCAACCAGGCCGAGGCCAAGAAGCTCGCCGAGTGGCTCACCGCCCCGGAGCAGCAGATCAAGGCCTTCGAGTCGAAGGGGACGTTCCCCAGCCAGGTCGACGCACTCGAGAGCGACGCGCTCCTGGGCCAGACCAACGCGTTCTTCAACGACGCCCCGACCGGTGAGATCCTCGCCAACCGGGCCAACGCCGTCGAGGTCACGCCGTTCAAGGGCCCGAAGTACTTCGCCGTCAACGACGCCATGCAGCAGGCGCTGACCCGCGTCGACGTCGACAAGACCGACGACCCCGCCTCCTCCTGGGAGAAGTTCGTCACCGCTGTAGGCGCTCTGTAGCCAATGGCAGTCACGGACCGGGTCCAATCCCCACCCCCCAACTCGCACCAGCGGGCCCCGCGCGACAGGAGCGTGAAGCGGCTGGCCTTCTCCCAGAAGGTGTCGAAATGGGACGTCAAGCTGTCTCCGTATCTCTACATCTCGCCGTTCTTCCTCCTCTTCGCGATCACGGGCCTGTTCCCCCTGCTGTACACGGCATGGGTCTCGCTCCACACCTGGAACCTCATCGGGGGACAGGGCAAGTTCACGGGGCTGGAGAACTACGAGTTCGTGCTCGCGCAGCCGTTCTTCTGGAACGCGGTGGGCAATACGTTCAGCATCTTCCTCCTCTCGTCCGTCCCGCAGGTCGTCCTCGCCATCGCCATCGCGGCGGTGCTCGACGCGAACCTCCGGGCCAAGACGTTCTGGAGGATGGGCGTCCTCGTCCCCTTCGTGGTGGCCCCCGTGGCCGTCGGGTTGATCTTCAACAACCTCTTCGCTGACCAGGCCGGCCTGTTCAACGAACTGTTGACGGGGGTAGGGCTGGACCCGGTCCGCTGGCACTCCGACTCGCTCGCGAGTCACGCGGCGATCGCCACCATGGTGAATTTCCGCTGGACGGGCTACAACGCCCTGATCTTCCTCGCCGCCATGCAGGCCATCCCCCGGGACGTCTACGAGGCGGCGACGATCGACGGCGCCGGACGGCTCCGCCAGTTCTTCTCCGTCACCGTCCCGATGCTCCGGCCGACCATCATCTTCGTGGTCATCACCGCGACCATCGGCGGCCTCCAGATCTTCGACGAGGCACGCGTGTTCGACCAGGCGGGCCTCGGCGGCGCGGACCGCCAGTGGCAGACGCTCACCATGTACATCTGGGAGCTCGGCTGGGGGCAGCGCAACTTCGGCAGGGCTTCCGCCGTGGCGTGGCTGCTGTTCCTGATCATCGTCCTCATCGCGATGGCCAACTTCCTCATCACCCGCCGTATCGCCAGCCAGGGAGGCCGACGATGAGCTCCATCCCCATGATCGAACAGACCGCGGGCAAGGGGGCCGCACGCGCAGCCCAGCGGGGCGTCGGCTCCCGGCGCCGCGGGGCGCCGGGCGGCACCATGCGCCGGCCGGGTTTCCTGACCTACGGCTTCCTGGGGGCCGTGATCCTCGGTTCGCTGTTCCCGCTCTGGTGGTCCTTCCTGGTGGGAAGCCATGACAGCTCGGTCATCAGCAAGGGCGTCCCCCTGGTGCCGGGCGGCAACTTCCTCGCCAACGCGGCCAGTGTCCTCGACACCATCCCGTTCTGGAAGGCGCTCGGCAACAGCATCATCGTCTCCACCGTCACGGCGCTGTCCGTGGTGCTGTTCTCGACCCTCGCCGGGTTCGCCTTCGCCAAGCTCCGCTTCCGCGGGAGCAAGGGCCTCCTGGTCTTCGTGATCGCCACCATGGCGGTGCCCACCCAGCTCGGCGTGGTGCCGCTGTTCATCGTCATGGCGAAGCTGGGCTGGACCGGTTCGCTCTGGGCCGTGATCGTACCCGGCGTCGTCACCGCCTTCGGCGTCTTCTGGATGACGCAGTACCTGCGGGACGCACTGCCGGACGAGCTCATCGAGGCCGTCCGGATCGACGGCGCGTCCATGATCCAGGCGTTCTGGTACGTCGGCCTCCCGGCCGCCCGGCCGGCCGCCGCGATGCTCGCGCTCTTCACGTTCGTCGCGACGTGGACCAACTTCTTCTGGCCCTTCATCGTGCTGGACCCGTCCAACCCGACCCTCCCGGTGGCACTGCAGCTGCTCCAGGCAGCGCACTTCGTCGACTACTCGATCGTGCTCGCCGGAGCCGTGCTCTCCACCATCCCCCTGCTGCTGCTCTTCGCGGTGGCGGGTCGTCAACTCGTATCAGGAATCATGCAAGGAGCAGTCAAAGGATGAGCAGCACCGACATCACCTTCCCCGAGGGCTTCCTCTGGGGCGCGGCGACCGCCGCGTACCAGATCGAGGGCGCCGCCCAGGAGGGCGGCCGGGGGCCGTCCATCTGGGACACGTTCTCCCGCGTCCCCGGGGCGGTGGCCGACGCACACAACGGCGACGTGGCGTGCGACCACTACCACCGGTCGGCCGACGACGTGGCGCTCATGAAGAGCCTCAACCTGCAGGCGTACCGCTTCTCGACGTCGTGGTCCCGCTGCATGGCGGACGGGGTCACGCCGAACACGGAGGGCATCCGTTTCTACTCGGACCTCGTGGACCGGCTGCTCGAGGCGGGTATCAAGCCCTGGCTCACCCTGTACCACTGGGACCTGCCCCAGGCCCTCGAGGACGAGGGCGGCTGGACCAACCGCGACACCGCCTACCGGTTCGCCGAGTACGCCGCGGTGATGCACGAGGCCCTGGGGGACCGGGTGCGGATCTGGACCACCCTGAACGAGCCCTGGTGCGCGGCGTTCCTCGGCTACGCGGCCGGCGTGCACGCCCCCGGGCGGCAGGAGCCGACGGCGGCCCTCGCCGCGGCGCACCACCTCCTGCTCGGGCACGGGCTGGCGACGCAGGAGCTGCGCCGCCGGGACGCGGACGCCACGCTCGGCATCACGCTGAACCTCACCGTGCCGGATCCCCTGGACCCGGCCAGCGAGGAGGACCGCGATGCCGCCCGCCGCATCGACGGGCAGTTCAACCGCATCTTCCTCGATCCCGTGCTGCGCGGCGCCTACCCGGAGGACGTCCTCCGGGACGTCGAGCACCTGGGCATGGCCGACTACATCCGCGAGGGCGATCTCGAGATCATCGGCACGCCGATCGACGTGCTGGGCGTGAACTACTACCACGGTGAAGCCGTCACCACGACGCCGTCCGGGGAGGTGACACCGCAGGAGGGCCACGCGCCGCTCGAGCGTGCCGTCTCCTCGCCCTACGTGGCGGCGCACGGCGTCCGCTCGGTGCCGCGCGGCCTGCCCGTCACGGCCATGGACTGGGAGGTGCAGCCCGACGGGCTCCGCCGCCTGCTCAACCGGCTGCAGGACGAGTACACCGGGCCCGCGGGCATCCCGATCTACATCACGGAGAACGGTGCCGCCTACAACGACGTCGCCGACGAGACCGGCTTCGTGGACGATCAGGACCGCCTGGGCTTCTTCGACGTCCACGTGCGGGCCATGAAGGACGCCATCGACGACGGCGTGGACCTCCGTGGCTACCTGGCGTGGTCGCTCCTCGACAACTTCGAGTGGGCCTGGGGCTACCACCAGCGCTTCGGGCTCGTCCGTGTGGACTACGAGACGCAGGAACGCACCCCGAAGGCGAGCGCCCTCTGGTACTCCCGCCTGGCGGCCACGAACACGGTGCCGGGCGTCTCCTCGCCGGACGCCGAGCAGGCGGGTGTCGTATTGTCGGTGTGATGAAGACGTCCTCACCCCGGCCGCTGCGTCAGGTCGCACCACGCTCGAGCCCCACCCTCGAGGACCTCGCCGTGGCCGCCGGGGTGTCGCGGTCCACCGCCTCCCGCGCCATCAACGGAGGCGACCGCGTCAGCCCGGAGGCCCAGGCGGCGGTGGACCGCGCCGTCCTCGACCTCGGGTACATCCCCAACCGGGCGGCCCGCAGCCTCGTGACGCGGCGGACGTCGTCGATCGCCCTGGTCATCCCGGAGCCGGACGTCCGCGTCATGATGGATCCCTTCTTCGCCGTCGTCATCACCGGCATCACGGAGGCACTCCGGGAGACCGACGTGCAGCTGGTGCTGCTGATGTCGCGGACCGACGACGACTCGTCCCGCACGCTGCGCTACCTGCGCGGCGGGCACGTGGACGGGGCGATCGTGGTCTCGCACCACGAGGCCGACTCGTGGGCGAGATCGCTGGCCGAGACCGGCCTCCCCACCATCTTCATCGGGCGGCCGTGGGACGCGGGCTCCGAGGTGACGTATGTGGACACCGACAACCTGGGCGGCGGACGCCTGGCGGCACAGCATCTCGCGGGGATCGGCCGCCGCCGCCTGGCGACGGTGGCGGGGCCGGCCGACATGACCGCCGCCGTCGACCGCCTCCGCGGCTGGAGGACGGGCCTGGCCGAGGCGGGACTCCCCGAGGGGCCCGTGGTCCACGCCGACTTCACCACGGACGGGGCGGCCGCCGCGGCGCGCCGGCTGATCGCCGAGCACCCGGACATCGACGGCATCTTCGCGGCCTCCGACCTCATGGCGCTCGGCGTGCTGGAGGCGATGCAGGCCGCCGGCAGGACCGTGCCCGGGGACGTCGCGCTGGTCGGCTACGACAACCACGCCGTCGCGGAGACCGCGCCGACACCGCTCACCACCATCACGCAGCCCATGGTCGAGATGGCCGTGAAGGCCGGCGCGATGCTCCTCGAGGAGATCGAGGCCCCGGGCTCGCACCCGGAGCCCGTCATCTACTCCACGGAACTGGTGGAACGCGCGAGCACCTCCGTGGCGCCAACGGCGTCCGCGGCGAACGCGTAGTCCCACGCGACATCGCGCCAGCGGGAGTAGCGCCCGCTGGCGCCTCCGTGGCCGCCGTCCATCTCGGTCTTCAGCACGATCGGCTCCGTCCCCGTGGCCGTCTCGCGCAGCTGCGCGACCCACTTCGCGGGTTCCACGTACAGCACGCGCGTGTCGTTGTAGCTCGTGACCGCGGCGATCCGCGGGTACGCCACGGGACGCACGTTCTCGTACGGGGTGTAGTCCTTCATGTACCGGTACACCTCCGGGTCGGTGATCGGGTTGCCCCACTCCTCCCACTCGAGCGCCGAGAGCGGCAGCTCCGGGTCGAGGATGGTGGTCAGGGCGTCCACGAAGGGCACCTGCGCCACGATCGCGCGGTACTTCTCCGGCGCAAGGTTCGCGACGGCGCCCATGAGCAGGCCCCCCGCGGAACCGCCCATCGCGGCGATCCGGCCGGCGTCGGCCCAGCCCGAGTCGGCGAGGTAGGTCGTGGCGTCGACGAAGTCCGTGAACGTGTTCTTCTTCGCGAGCTTCTTGCCCTGCTCGTACCAGCTGCGCCCCATCTCCCCGCCGCCGCGGATGTGCGCGACGACGAAGACGACGCCGCGGTCCAGGAGGGAGAGGCGGGCCACCGAGAACGCCGGATCCATGCTGACCTCGTAGCTGCCGTACGCGTAGATCACCGCGGGGTTGGTGCCGTCCGGGCCGAGCTCCGCCCGGCGCACCACCGAGAGGGGGACCAGCGTCCCGTCGGCGGCGGGGGCCCAGTGGCGCTCGGCCACGTACGCGCCAGGATCGTAGCCGCCGCGCACCTCGGTCTCCTTGCGCAGCTCCAGCGAGCCGTCCGCGAGCACGTAGTCGTAGACGCGCGGCGGCGTGAGGTAGGACGTGTAGGACAGCCGGATGATCGGGGAGTCGAACTCGGCGTTGGCAAGGTTGCTCGTGAACAGCTCCTCGTCGAAGTCCGGTTCGGCCGGCAGCGCCTGGTCGGGCGTGCCGAGGCCGGCCAGCGGGAGGACCTGGACTCGCTCGATGGTGTCCTTCCGGACCGAGAGCACCAGGTGGGTCCGCGTGACGGAGATGCCGTTGATGCGCACGGCGTCGTCGTGGGGGATGACCGTCGTCCAGTTCTGGTCGGCGAGCGGCCTGGAGAACTCGCCCGCCGCGACGAGGCTCACCATGGAGTTCTTCGCGTCGCGGTCGTGGGTCAGCAGGTAGTGCGGTACGCCGTCGATGGTGAGCGGTTCGGCGTCGTACAGGACGCGTTCGTCGCGGGAGATCAACAGCGTGAGGCCGGCTTCGGGGTGCGCGAGGTCCAGGACGCGGTACTCGCTGTACTCGGAGCAGCCGATGCTGATGAGGAGCTGCGTGCGGTCGGCGGAGACCTCGAAACCCGTCCACATGGCGACGTCGTCCTCCTGGTACACGACGACGTCGTCGGCCACCGGGGTGCCGAGGGTGTGCGAGCGCACCTGGTAGGGGCGCCACGAGTCGTCGACGACGGTGTAGTAGACGCGGGTCCCGTCGGGGGAGAAGGACAGCCCGTAGAAGACGTCCGGGATCTCGTCCGGGAGGAGGTCGCCGGTCGCGAGGTCCTTGATACGCAGGGTGAAGCGCTCGTCGCCCGCGTTGTCCTCGCAGTAGGCGAGCAGTGTGCCGTCCTCGGTCACGGACAGCCCGCCCAGGGAGAAGAACGGCTTGCCCTCGGCGAGCTCGTTGCCGTCGAGCATGACCTGCTCGCCCGCCACGGGACGCCCGGGCACCACCTCGGGCGGCGTCCAGTCGCGTACCAGGTCGCCGGTGTCCTGCGCGGCCACGCGGCACTGGATGCCGTACTGCTTGCCCTCCTCGGTACGCGAGTAGTACCACCAGCCCTTCTTGCGGGCGGGGACGGAGAGGTCGGTCTCCTGCGTCCGGCTCTTGATCTCGGTGAAGATGGCCTCGCGCAGCGGTTCCTGGTGCTGCGTGACCGCCTCCGTGTACTCGTTCTCGCGCTTCAGGTACCCGATCAGCTCGGGGCTCTCCTTGTCGCGCATCCACTCGTAGGAGTCCACGAAGGTGTCGCCGTGGTGGGTGCGTTCGAAGGGCACCTTCTGTGCGGGAGCAGGTACCGGGATACGTATGCGGGCGGTGTCAGCGGTCATGGCTCCCATCTTGCCACCGCCCGTCCGGGCTCCAGCGACTCCGCGGGTCCTCGTCCCCGCTTGCGCGGGCGGGCGGTTGACCGTGCCGGGGAGCCGTGCAATTCTGGAGCGGGCCTTTACAGAACGAACGTTCGGTAATTCGTCCGGCTCAGTGCGGACAGGACCTGCGACGACGAGGGAGACGACCATGGCCGAGGCTTTCCTGGTGGGAGGTGTCCGCACCCCGGTGGGCCGGTACGGCGGAGCGCTCTCGAGCGTGCGGCCGGACGACCTCGCGGCGCTCGTGCTCACCTCCGTGGTCCAGCGCGCGGGCCTCGACCCGGCCGCCGTGGACGAGGTGATCCTCGGCAACGCCAACGGCGCCGGCGAGGAGAACCGGAACGTCGCACGGCTCGCGGCACTGCTCGCGGACTTCCCGGACACCGTCCCCGGCATCACGGTGAACCGGCTCTGCGCCTCCGGGCTCTCGGCCATCATCATGGCCTCCCACATGGTGAAGGCCGGCGCCGCGGACATCGTGATCGCGGGCGGCGTCGAGTCGATGAGCCGCGCGCCCTGGGTCATGGAGAAGCCCGAGAAGGCCTTCGCCAAGCCCGGCGCCGTGGTCGACACCTCGATCGGCTGGCGCTTCACCAATCCGAAGCTCGCCGCGCGGGACAAGGTCACCTACTCCATGCCCGAGACGGCGGAGGAGCTCGCGGCACTGGACAGGATCACGCGCGACGACGCCGACGCCTTCGCGCTCCGCTCCCACCAGCGCGCGCTCGCCGCCATCGGGGCCGGTCGCTTCGCCGACGAGATCGTGGCCGTGCAGGTGAACCGCGGCAGGACGTCGTCCTCCGTCGACACCGACGAGGGGCCCCGCGCCGACACGACCCTCGAGGTCCTGGCAGGGCTCCGCCCCGTCGTCCGGCCGGACGGGATCGTCACGGCCGGCAACTCGAGCTCGCTCAACGACGGCGCCTCGGCCGTCATCGTCGCCTCGGAGGCCGCCCTCGAGCGCCACGGGCTGACTCCGCGTGCGCGCATCCTGGACGGGGCGTCGGCGGGCGTCCCGCCGGAGATCATGGGCATCGGCCCCGTGCCCGCGACGCACAAGGTCCTCGAGCGGGCCGGCCTGTCGGTCGCCGACCTCGGCGCCGTCGAGCTCAACGAGGCCTTCGCCACGCAGTCCCTCGCGTGCATCCGGCGCCTCGGGCTCGACGAAGGCATCGTCAACCGCGACGGCGGGGCGATCGCCCTCGGCCATCCCCTCGGCTCGTCGGGGGCACGGATCGCCGTCTCCCTGCTCGGCCGGATGGAGCGCGAGCTCGCCGGACCCTCGCGCCGCCTCGGCCTCGCGACCATGTGCGTCGGCGTGGGCCAGGGCACGGCGATGCTCCTCGAGGGTGTCTGATGCCGTCCTCGCTGAAAGTCACCGAGGGCACCGGCTCGAATGTCCTCGTCGTGGAACTGCACCGGCCGGAGGCCCGCAACGCCATCGACCGGCAGATGGTCGACGACCTGCACGCCGTCTGCGCGGACCTCGAGCAGTCGCCCCGCATCCTGATCCTCACCGGGTCCGACGGCGTCTTCGCCTCGGGCGCCGACATCGCCGAACTGCGCGAGCGGCGGCGCGACGACGCCCTCGCGGGCATCAACTCCACGCTCTTCGCGCGCATCGCGGATCTGCCCATGCCGGTCGTCGCCGCCCTCGACGGGTACGCGCTCGGCGGTGGGGCGGAGCTCGCCTTCGCCGCGGACTTCCGGATCGGGACGCCACGCCTGAAGATCGGCAACCCCGAGACGGGCCTCGGCATCCTCCCGGCCGCCGGAGCCACCTGGCGGCTGAAGGAGCTCGTGGGGGAGCCGCTCGCCAAGGAGATCCTGCTCGCCGGGCGCATCCTCACGGCCGAGGAGGCTCTCGAGGCGAGGCTCATCACGGCGATCCACGCGCCCGAGGACCTCCTGCAGGCGGCCCACGACCTCGCGGACCGCATCGGCCGGCAGGACCCTCTCGCGGTCCGCATCACCAAGAGCGTGTTCCATGCACCCAGGGAGGCCCATCCGATGATCGACCAGCTCGCGCAGGCCGTCCTCTTCGAGTCCGAGGCCAAGTTCGACCGCATGCAGCGGTTCCTGGACCGGAGGAAGAGCTCATGAGCACCGACCTCGGCCGGAACGTCCCCGCGCGCGTCGGCGTCCTCGGCGGCGGCCGGATGGGCGCCGGCATCGCGCACGCGTTCTGCCTCGCCGGGTCGGGCGTCGTCGTCGTCGAGCGCGACGACGCCTCGGCGGACGCCGGCCTCGCCCGCGTCACGCAGGCCCTCGCGCGCAGCGTGGACCGGGGCACGACCGCGGAACCGCTGGCGGGCCTCACCCGCCGCGTGGCGGTGTCCACGGACTACGCCGAGTTCTCCTCGTGCGGCCTCGTCGTCGAGGCCGTGCCCGAGGACCTCGCCCTGAAGCGGCAGGCGCTGCGTGCGGTCGAGGACGTGCTCGACGACGCCGCATGGCTTGCGACGAACACGTCCTCCCTCTCGGTGGACGCGCTCGCCGACGCCCTGCAGCGTCCCGACCGGTTCTGCGGGCTGCACTTCTTCAATCCCGTGCCGGCGTCGACCCTCATCGAGGTGGTCCTCGGGGGCCGGACGTCCGGGGAGCTCGAAACGGCGGCGCGGTCCTGGGTGGCGACGCTCGGCAAGACGCCCGTCGTCGTACGCGACACCCCGGGATTCGCGAGTTCGAGACTCGGGGTCGCCATCGCCCTCGAGGCCATGCGGATGCTCGAGGAGGGCGTGGCGAGCGCGGAGGACATCGACGCCGCGATGGTCCTCGGCTACAAGCACCCCGTCGGGCCGCTCCGCACCACCGACATCGTGGGGCTCGATGTCCGCCTCGGCATCGCCGAGTACCTCGCCTCGACCCTCGGCCCGCGCTTCACCCCACCCGCGATCCTGCGCGAGAAGGTGGCCTGCGGCGCCCTCGGGCGCAAGAGCGGCAGGGGCTTCTTCGACTGGGACGACGCCCCGCCGTCCGCCCCCTGACCCGACTCCTCCCACCTCATCCCAGCAACACCAGTGAAAGGCGAGCGGACATGACCACCGCCCCGGAACGAGTACAGATCGACGTCGTCCCCAGCTTCATCGAGGATGCCTGGTGGACACCCGAGCGGACGGCCGCGGATGCCGACGGGACGGTGGTCCGCGACGCCAGTACCGGTGAGGAGCTCGCCGTCGTCAGTACGGCCGGTATCGACACCGCCGCCGCCGTCCGCTTCGCGCGGACCTCGGGCCAGGCGGAGCTCGGGCGTTTCACGTTCCATGAGCGAGCCCTGAAGCTCAAGGAGCTCGCGCAGTACCTGAATGCGCACCGCGAACCCCTGTACGAGCTGTCCGCCAAGACCGGCGCCACGAAGGTGGACTCCATGGTGGACATCGACGGCGGTATCGGCGTGCTCTTCACGTTCGGCTCGAAGGGGCGCCGCGAACTGCCCAACTCCCACGTGATCGTCGACGGACCGCCCGAGGTGCTCTCCAAGGACGGCTCCTTCCTCGGCACGCACATCCACACGCGCATCCCCGGCGTCGCCGTCCAGATCAACGCCTTCAACTTCCCCGTGTGGGGCATGCTCGAGAAGCTCGCGCCCGCGTTCCTCGCCGGGGTGCCGACCATCGTGAAGCCGGCCACGCCCACCGGATTCCTGACCGCCGCCGTCGTGAAGCTCGTCGTCGAGTCCGCGATCCTGCCGGCGGGCGCGCTGCAGCTCGTGTCCGGGCCCGCACGGGACATCCTCGACCACCTCGACTACCGGGACCTCGTGTCCTTCACCGGCTCGGCGTCGACCGCCAACCACCTGAAGTCCCACCCCTCCGTGGAGCGCGGCGGGGTGCGCTTCACCTGCGAGACCGACTCCCTGAACGCCGCGATCCTCGGTCCCGACGCCGTCCCCGGCACGCCCGAGTTCGACGCTTTCGTGAAGTCCCTGGTCACGGAGATGACCGTGAAGGCGGGCCAGAAGTGCACGAGCATCCGCCGGTCCATCGTGCCCGAGGCGCTGGTCGACGACGTCGTCCGGGCAGCCGGCGAGCGGATCCGCTCCCGGGTGACGCTCGGTGATCCGCGGGCCGAGGGCGTGACGATGGGCGCGCTCGCGTCGCTCGCGCAGCTCGAGGGCGTGCAGGAAGCCGTGCGGGAGCTGATCTCCGGCGGCGCGTCCGTGGCCTTCGGGTCCCTGGACGCGCCCGACGTCGTGCTCGCGGACAACACCACCGGCAAGGCGCCGGGAGGAGCCTTCATGGAGCCCGTCCTGCTCACCTGGAAGGACGTCGAAGCGGGAGCCCTGCACTCGGTGGAGGCCTTCGGGCCGGTAGCGTCCGTCATCGGCTACGACGACCTCCCCCACGCCGTCCGCCTCGCGGCCCTCGGCTCGGGGTCCCTCGTGGCCACCGTCTGCACCAATGATCCCGCGGTGGCGCAGGAACTCGTACTCGGGATCGCGGCGCACCACGGCCGGGTCCTGATCCTCAACCGTGAGGACGCGCGGACGTCCACGGGCCACGGCTCGCCCGTCCCGCACCTCGTGCACGGCGGACCCGGGCGCGCAGGCGGGGGCGAGGAGCTCGGCGGCATGCGCTCGGTGGTGCACCACATGCAGCGCACCGCGGTGCAGGGCTCGCCGAACATGCTCACGAGCATCACGGGGGAGTGGCACACGGGCGCGGACCGCCGGTTCGACGACGTCCACCCGTTCCGCAAGGACCTCGCGACGCTGCGCATCGGTGACGCCGTCCGCTCCGAGCTGCGCCAGGTGACCCTCGAGGACATCAGTGCGTTCGCCGAGACGACGGGCGACACCTTCTACGCCCACACCGACGAGGAGGCCGCGGCGGCCAACCCGTTCTTCCCTGGCATCGTGGCGCACGGGTACCTGCTGCTGTCGTGGGGCGCCGGGCTGTTCGTGGATCCCGCGCCCGGGCCCGTCCTGGCGAACTACGGCCTGGAGAACCTGCGCTTCATCACGCCGGTCGCCGCAGGGGACTCGATCCGTGTGACCCTGACCGCCAAGCGCATCACGCCGCGCGAGACGGACGAGTACGGCGAGGTGGCCTGGGACGCCGTGCTGCACAACCAGGACGACGAGATCGTGGCGACCTACGACGTCCTGACCCTCGTGCAGAAGTAGCGACTGCCCCTCCGACACCGGCGCCGCTAGCGGCGGTGCAGCCCGTCGAACACCATGAGGATGACGTCGTCGGCGAGCTTCTCCGCGGTCAGCGGTCCGCCCGGCCGGTACCACTCGACGATCGAATTGATGGTCCCGAAGATGAGGCGCGCAGTGGTGCGCGGGTCGATGTCGCTGCGGATGGAACCCTCGCGGCGTGCGGCGTCGACCAGCGCGGCCACCTCGCGGTCGAACGCACGCCGTCGCTCCAGGGCCTCGCGCTCCACCTCCGTGTTCCCCCGCAGCCGCAGGAGCAGGGTCACGAAGGGGAGCCGCTCGGTCAGGACGGCGATGGTGCCGCGCAGGACGAACTCCAGGCGCGCGTCGGCGGCTCCGGCGGAGGCCCGGGGTGCGGAGAGCACCGCCTCCAGCCCGCCGAGCGCGTGGTCGAGCGCGAGCCGCAGGAGGTCGCCCTTGGACGGGACGTGGTGGTAGATGGCCGACTTGCTGAGGCCGAGGTCCTCGGCCAGCATCCCCATCGACGTCGCCTCGTACCCGTGCCGGTTGAAGGCCGTGACGGCCACGGCGAGGACCGACCGCTGGTCGTAGCCCGGGCGCCCCCGGCGCGTGGGGGGCGGCGTGGGGTCGGCGACGGTCATGCTGCCATTTTTGCACGACCGTTCGGTCGGCCGACCGTTGACCGTCCCGAGCAGCACTCCCTATACTGAACGAACGGTCGGTAATTAAACCGGAAGTCCAGACGAGCGAGGCAGGCACGATGACGAGTACGGCCATTGACGCGGAAGCCCCCACGGATCACGAGGCCGGTGAGCGGCTCTTCGACGAGCTCATCGCCCGGGACTCCCGGATCGAGCCGCGGGACTGGATGCCCGCGGACTACCGCAAGTCGCTCACGCGCCAGATCTCCCAGCACGCGCACTCCGAGATCATCGGAATGCAGCCCGAGGCCAACTGGATCACCCGGGCGCCCTCGCTCAAGCGCAAGGCCGTCCTGATGGCCAAAGTGCAGGACGAGGCGGGCCACGGCCTCTACCTCTATTCCGCCGCCGAGACGCTCGGGACGCCGCGCGACAAGATGACCGAGGACCTCATCGCGGGCAAGGCCCGCTACTCGAGCATCTTCAACTACCCCGTCCTGACGTGGGCGGACATCGGAGCCATCGGCTGGCTCGTCGACGGGGCCGCGATCTGCAACCAGGTGCCCCTCTGCCGTGCCTCCTACGGGCCCTACGGACGCGCGATGGTCCGCATCTGCAAGGAGGAGTCGTTCCACCAGCGGCAGGGCTTCGAGATCCTGCTCGAACTGGCGAACGGCACCCCCGAGCAGCGCGCCATGGCGCAGGACGCCGTGAACCGCTGGTACGCGCCGTCGCTCATGATGTTCGGCCCCCCGGACGAGGAATCCCCCAACTCGCAGAAGTCCATGGAGTGGAAGATCAAGCGCTTCTCCAACGACGAGCTGCGCTCCCGCTTCGTGGGCATGATGGTCGAGCAGATCAGGGTCCTCGGGCTCGACCTGCCGGACGAGGACGTCCGCTACAACGAGGAGGCCGGCCGCTGGGAGCACGGGCCGCTGGACTGGAACGAGTTCAGGGAGGTCCTCGCCGGCCGCGGGCCGTGCAACGCCCAGCGCCTCGAACGACGCCGGGAGGCCCACGAGGAGGGCGCCTGGGTCCGCGAGGCCGCGGCAGCCTACGCGCGCAAGCAGGCCCTCAAGACCGCGCAGGCGGCCTAGGTGACCGGCGGATCGACGACGGGCGATGACGGCGCGACCGCACCGTCGAGCGGCCTGCAGGAAGAACGCGTCGCATGGCCGCTCTGGGAGGTCTTCGTACGGTCCTCGCGCGGTCTCTCGCACGTCCACGCGGGCTCGCTGCACGCGCCGGACGCCGAGATGGCGGTCCGCAACGCCCGTGACCTGTACACGCGACGCAACGAGGGCGTGAGCCTGTGGGTGGTGCCGGCGTCGTCGATCATCACGAGTGATCCCGATGCGAAGGACAGCTTCTTCGAGTCGCCGCAGGGCAAGGACTACCGCCACGCCACGTACTACACGAAGAGCGAAGGGGTGAAGCACCTGTGAGCGAGGCCAACGCCAGCGCCACCCGCATCACGCCGGGCGACGCGCTCCGACCCGAGGACATCGCGCTCCAGGAGGCGGCGCCGGACGACGCCGTCGCGCAGTACGCGCTGTGGCTCGGCGACGACGCCCTCATCCTCGCGCAGCGCCTCGGCTGGTGGATCTCCCGCGCTCCCGAGCTCGAGGAGGACGTGGCGCTCGCCAACATCGCCCTCGACCAGATCGGTCACGCGCGGTCCTTCCTGACCTACGCCGGACGCGCCTGGGGCAGGACCGAGGACGACCTCGCCTACTTCCGCCGCGAGCCGGAGTTCCGCTCCGTGCACCTCGTGGAGCAGCCCAACGGTGACTTCGCGCGGACGATCGCGCGGCAGCTCGTCGTCGCCCTGTACCAGTGGGAGCTGTACTCGCGGCTCGTCCACTCGACCGATGCGACGCTCGCCGCGATCGCCGCGAAGGCCGTCAAGGAGGTCGACTACCACCGGGACCACAGCATCCAGTGGGTGCTCCGCCTCGCGCTCGGCACCGACGAATCGCGCCGCCGGATGATCGCCGGACTCACACTGACCGGGCCCTACATCGACGAGCTGTTCACCGACTACCCGCTGATCGACGAGCTCGGCGACGCCGGCGTCCGCCCGAGCAGCCTCCGTGCGCCGTTCGACGCCGCGCTGCAGGCCGTCCTCGGCGAGGCCGAACTCGAACTCCCTGCCGTGCCCGGTGCGGTGGGTGGCGGACGGCTCGGCCGGCACAGCGAGCACCTCGGCTACATCCTGGCCGAGCTGCAGGTGCTCGCGCGCGAGCATCCCGGAGCCTCCTGGTGATGGTCGCCGACCTGCGCCCCGCCGCGGGCCCCGACGCCGCCGTCTGGGACATCGCGGCAACGGTCTGCGACCCCGAGATCCCGGTCCTCACCATCGAGGACCTCGGCGTGCTGCGTGACGCACACGTGGCCGAGACGGGCCAGGTGCAGGTGACCATCACGCCCACCTACTCGGGTTGCCCCGCGATGGACGCCATCCGCGACGACGTCACCGCGGCGCTCCGGATCGCCGGGTACGACGACGTCGCCGTCCGCCTCACGCTCTCGCCCGCCTGGACCACCGACTGGCTCAGCGACGACGGCAGGGCCAAGCTGGCGCGGTACGGCATCGCGCCGCCCACGGGGAAGGCCGCTGCCGGGCCCGTGCGCATCGGGCTGAGCGTTAAGTGCCCCCAGTGCTCGTCGCTGGACACCCGTGAGATGACGCGCTTCGGATCCACCTCCTGCAAGGCCCTGTACGTCTGCAATGCCTGCAGGGAACCCTTCGACTACTTCAAGGTGCACTGATGGCCGTCGTCCTCGCCCCCTCGACCAAGCGGCGGAGCTCCTTCCACACCCTCACCGTGCGCGACGTCCGCCGCCTGACGGAGGACGCCGTCGAGGTGGTACTCGACGTCCCCCCGGACCTGCAGGACGAGTACGACTATCTCCCCGGGCAGTACGTGGCCCTGCGGACCACGCTCGAGGTCGACGGTGAGCCGAAGGACGTGAGGCGCAGCTACTCGATCTGCGCCGACCCGCGGCCGGGCGAACTGCGCGTCGCGGTCAAGCGTGACCTCGGCGGGGTCTTCTCCACCTGGGTCAACGAGTCCCTGAAGGCCGGGGACACGCTGCAGGTCATGAGCCCGCTCGGACAGTTCACCCCGCGCACGACGCCGGGGCAGCAGGCCGCCTCCCTCGTCGCCGTCGCGGCGGGGTCCGGCATCACCCCGGTCATCTCCATCGCCCGGTCCATGCTCGCGAGCGGCCCGAACGTTCGCTTCGACCTCGTCTACGCGAACCGGGCCGCGATGGACGTCATGTTCCTCGAGGAACTCGCGGACCTGAAGGACCGCTACCCCTCCCGTTTCGCGGTCCACCACGTCCTGTCCCGTGAACAGCGCATCTCGCCGCTGCTCTCGGGGAGGATCGACGCCGAGAAGCTGGAGAAGCTGCTCGGCACCGTCATCGCGCCGGACCGCGTGGACGAATGGTTCCTCTGCGGGCCCTTCGAGCTCGTGCAGCTGTGCCGGAACTTCCTGGCCGAGCGGGGCGTGGCCGCGGACGCTGTGCGGTTCGAGCTGTTCACCACAGGGGAGCCCACCCGGCCCGAAGGAAGCATCGGCCGGCCCGTGGTGCCGGACGCCGCCGGGCAGAACTACACCATCTCCTTCAACCTCGACGGACTCCAGGGCTCCGTGCAGAGCCCCACCCATGCGCGCGAGTCGATCCTCAACGCGGCGCTGCGGGTGCGCCCCGACGTCCCCTTCGCCTGCGCGGGCGGAGTGTGCGGGACGTGCCGTGCGAAGGTCGTCGAGGGGACGGTGGCCATGGAGGAGAACTACGCCCTCGAGCCCGACGAGGTCGCCTCCGGCTTCGTCCTCACGTGCCAGGCCCACCCCACCAGCGACGCCGTCGCGGTCGACTACGACGCCTAGGAGCGCTCCATGTCTGCACAGCCCGGGATCCCAGCGTCGACCGGCTCCGCCGCGGGCATGGTCCGGTTGACCATCGCGGACGGCATCGCCGAGGTGGTGCTGGACGCCCCGTACCGGCTCAACGCCGTGGACGAGCAGGCACTCGCCGACCTCGCCGGCGCCTACGACGCCGCCGCCGCCGGGGTGCGCGAGGGGACCGTCCGGGCCCTCGTGCTCCGCGGGGAGGGACGGGCGTTCTGCGCGGGCCGGAATCTCGGGTCGATCGAGCCCGGGTCCGACGACGCCTACGGCTTCCTCGACGCCACGCTGACCCCTTTGCTGCGGACGATGGCGGACTTCCCGGCACCGACCTTCGCCGCCGCGCAGGGCGCGTGCCTCGGCGTCGGCCTGGGTCTGCTCATCGCCACGGACGTGGTGTACGTCGCGGAGGACGCGAAGATCGGCTCCCCGTTCGCCAACCTGGGGCTCGTCCTCGACTCCGGCGGGCACTGGCTGTTCACGGAGCGGCTCGGCGCGCACCGGGCCCTCGACCTCATGTACACGGGGGATCTCATGACCGGGGCCGAGGCCGTTGCCGGAGGCCTCTTCAGCCGGGCCGTCCCCGCGGCCGACCTGCTCGAGCTGACGCGGACCAAGGCGGCGAGGGCGGCCAGCGGCCCGCTGCAGGCGCTCGTCGCCTCCAAGCAGCTCGTGGGGAGGATCCGTGACGAGCGGCTCGGGCTGTGGGAAGCCATCCGCGGGGAGAACGACGTCCAGGGGGTGCTCGGCGCCTCGGACGACTACCGTGAGGGCCTCGAGGCGTTCCGGGAGAAGCGGGCACCGCGCTTCGGCGGCTGAGTCCGTCGCTTCAGCCGGTGTCCGCAGGGCGCGTCACCGCGTGTCGAGGTCCTCGAAGACCAGGAACGTCTGGGTGTCGAGCACGCCCGGCATGGACTGCAGCTGATCGAAGATGACGCGCCGCAGCCCCACGTTGTCCTCCGCGCGCACCAGGAGGATGACGTCGAAGTCACCGCCCACGAGCGCGATGTGGTGGATCTCCGGCACGCTCCGGAGGTTCTCCCGGAGCTCCCGCCAGGAATGCTGCCGCACCTTCAGGGTCACGTAGGCGGAGGACCGCAGGCCGGCCTTCAGGGGATCGATGATCGCCGTGAACCGAGTCAGGACGCCGTCCTCGGTGAGCTTCGCGATGCGCGAGTACGCGTGCGCGCGGGAGATGTGGACCCGCTCCGCCACCGAGGTGACGGACTGCCGGCCGTCCCTCGTCAGCTCCGCCAGGATCTTCCGATCGACGTCGTCGAGGTTCCCGTCCACCACGTGTCCACGCTCCTTCGCGTAATGCAGGTCACATTCAACAATTCGTCCACAGAATACCGCGTGTGGAACGTTCTGATCCAGAATTTCCGGACGCCGTGGATACAAAAGGCGCCCGCTGACCATACTGGACCTACACAGCATCCAGCGTCGGAGCTACCGCTCCAACTGGAACAGGTGCCGCTCCCGCGGCCCGTGATGGAGGCGGAATGAGTACGGCAACAAACGAAGGACGCGGGCGCCGCATGGGCGGGGCGGCCGGTGGCACGCCCTCGACGGCGGCGCACGCCCTGCTTCCCTCACCGGAACCCGTGCAGCTGGTGGACCCGGAGGGGCACCCGCACCCGGACGACCGCTACCCCCTCCCCGACGGCGACCGCCTGCTCGGTGCCTACGGTCGTCTGGTCGCCGGCCGCCGCATCAACGACCAGGCCAACGCCCTCGTCCGGCAGGGACGCCTGGCGGTCTATCCGTCCTCCCACGGGCAGGAGGCGTGCCAGGTCGCCGCCGCCGTCGTCCTCGGGGACGAGGACTGGCTGTTCCCCACGTACCGCGACACCGTCGCCGTCATCACGCGCGGTGTCGATCCCCTCGAGGTCCTGACGCTGCTGCGCGGCGACTGGCACGCAGGCTACGACCCCCACGAACACCGCGTGGCGACGCAGGCCACGCCGCTCGCCACGCAGCTGCTGCACGCGGTCGGCGTCGCCCATGCGGCGAAGCTCCGCGGCGAGTCCACGGTGGTCCTGGCCATGTGCGGTGACGGCGCGACGAGCGAGGGCGACTTCCACGAGGCCCTGAACTTCGCCGCCGTGTTCCACGTCCCCGTGGTCTTCTTCGTCCAGAACAACGAGTTCGCGATCTCCGTGCCGCTGAAGAACCAGACCGTGGCTCCCTCGCTGGCGCACAAGGCCATCGGCTACGGCATGCCGGGGGAGCGCGTGGACGGCAACGACCTCGCGGCTCTTCTCGCCGTGCTCGGAGCCGCCGTGGACAGGGCGCGCGACGGAGGCGGGCCCTCGCTGGTCGAGGCCCACACCTACCGCATGCAGGCGCACACCAACGCCGACGACGCCACGCGCTACCGCTCCGCCGACGACGTCGAGCGGTGGGTGCCGAAGGACCCGATCCTGCGGATGCGCACCTACCTGAAGACGCTGGACCTGCTGACGGAGGAGGGCGAGCAGGCGTTCGCCGCCGACGCGGACGCGACCGCGGCGGTCATCCGCAAGGGACTCAACACGGAGGTCGAAGTGAACCCGGCAGAGCTCTTCGAGTACGTGTACACGGAGAAGACATCGCAGCTGCGCGAACAGGCAGCACTGCTGCGCGAGGAACTGGCACGGGACGCGGACGCAGCAGCGGCCGGGACCGACGGTTCGATGGAGGGGCACCAGCGATGACGCAGACCACGGAAGCTCCCGCGCCCGGCACCACCCTGCCCGACGCCGGTGCGGCACCCGCACCCAGGGCCACGACGTTCGCGAAGGCGCTGAACGCGGCACTCGCAGACGCCATGGAGGCCGACGCGGCCGTCCTCATGTTCGGGGAGGACGTGGGCCCGCTGGGCGGCGTCTTCCGCATCACCGACGGTCTGACCGCCCGCTTCGGCGAGGAGCGCTGCTTCGACACGCCGCTCGCGGAGTCCGGCATCATGGGCATGGCCGTGGGCATGGCGATGAACGGCATGAAGCCCGTCGTCGAGATGCAGTTCGACGCGTTCGCCTACCCGGCGTTCGAGCAGGTGGTCAGCCACGTCGCCAAGATGCCGAACCGGACCAAGGGCAGGGTGCGCCTGCCGATCGTCATCCGCATCCCCTATGCCGGTGGCATCGGCGGCGTGGAGCACCACTGCGACTCGTCCGAGGCCTACTACGCCCACACGCCGGGCCTCACGGTGCTCGCCCCCGCGACGGTCCGCGACGCCTACTTCATGCTGCGCGAGGCCATCGCGTCCCCGGACCCGGTGGTGTTCCTCGAGCCCAAGAAGCTCTACTGGTCCAAGGAGGAGGTGGACCTCGCCGAGCTCCGCCGCACCTACGACGATGGGGAGGCCCCGCGCCGGATCGGACGCGCCGTCGTCGCCCGCCCCGGGACCGACGCGACCCTGATCAGCTACGGACCATCCGTCCCGACGGCGCTCGCGGCTGCTGCTGCGGCCGCCGAGGAGGGTCGCTCCATCGAGGTCATCGACCTCCGGTCGATCGTCCCGTTCGACGACGGGACCGTCTGCGCGAGCGTCCGCAGGACCGGGCGCGCCGTCGTGGTCGCGGAGGCTCCCGGCTTCGCGTCCGTGGCCTCGGAGATCGTCGCCCGCGTCCAGGAGCGCTGCTTCCACTCGCTCGCAGCGCCGGTGCTCCGGGTCACCGGCTTCGACATCCCGTATCCCTCGCCCAAGCTCGAGCACTTCTACCTGCCGAGCGTGGATCGCATCCTCGATGCGGTGGACAGCCTGCAGTGGGAGGACTGACCATGAGCGCACCTGCCGTGAATGCGGCCCTCCTCGTGTTCGCCCTGCCCGACCTCGGTGAAGGTCTGACCGAGGCCGAACTCGTGTCCTGGCTCGTCGCCGAGGGTGATGCCGTGGCCGTCGACCAGCCCGTCGCCGAGGTGGAGACCGCCAAGTCCGTGGTCGAGGTCCCCTCGCCCTTCGCCGGCACCGTGGCCGTCCTGCACGGCCGGCCCGGCGAGGTGCTCGACGTCGGGGCGCCGTTCCTGTCCGTCCGGCCGGAAGGATCCGAGGCGCCACCTGCAGGTACTTCGTCCGGGCTCGCCTCGGATGCGGCACCTGCTGTCGCTGCCGCTGCGTCCGCACTGCGTGAGGACGCCGGGGTGCCCACGGCGGCGACGCACGAAGGCGGTGAGCCGACGACGAGCGAGGGCTCCGGCAACGTACTGATCGGCTACGGCACGCCCGGAGGACTCACGGGCGGACGACGTCGTCCGCGCAAGGGTGCTGCGGTGCGTCCGGCGGGAACGACGCCGGAGACCGCCGTCGCGGCGCCCGCCGCAGCGCCGGCATCCGGGGAGCCTGCGTCGCCCGCATCCACCTCCGGCGTCTCCCCGGCAGGCGCGGCGACCCTGTGCGTCTCGCCCCTGGTGCGGAAACTGGCACGTGAGCATGGACTGCGCCTGGAGGATGTGCGCGGATCGGGGGAGGAGGGGCTGATCCTGCGCCGGGACGTCGAAGCGGCGATCGCTGCGCGCCCGCAGGCCTCCGACGTCGCATCGCAGGCGGCTTCCTCGTCGCCGCCCGCAGGGCGGCCCGGAGAGGCCGCGGAACCCGGGTCCGCGGAGCGCGATGCAAGGTCCGGTCTTGCTGTCCTCGAGCGCACGCCCCTTCGAGGTGTCCGCCGGACGATCGCCGAGGCGATGTCCCGCAGCCGACGCGAGATCCCCGAGGCCACGGTCTGGGTGGATGTCGACGTGACAGCCCTCGTCGAGCTCCGCGCAGCGATGAAGCGGAGGACGCCCGACGCCGTACCCGGGATCCTGTCCTTCGTGGCGCGCTTCGTGGTCGCAGGCCTGGCCCGGTACCCGGAACTGAACAGCAGGATCGAGACCGGCGACGGCGGGAGCCAGGAACTGGTACGCGTGGACGGCGTCAACCTCGGCATCGCGGCGCAGACGGACCGCGGCCTCGTGGTGCCCAGTGTCCGCCGTGCGGACACGATGTCCGCGCGGGAGCTCGACGCCGAGATCCGCCGGCTGGCGGGCCTCGCCAGGGAGGGCAAGGCGACGCCGTCGGACCTGTCCTCCGGTACGTTCACGCTGAACAACTACGGGGTGTTCGGCGTGGATGGCAGTGCGGCGATCATCAACTACCCCGAGTCGGCGATCCTCGGCATGGGTCGGATCATCGACCGCCCGTGGGTGGTCGACGGGCAGCTCGCGGTGCGGAAGGTCACGGAGCTGACGCTCGCGTTCGATCACCGCGTCTGTGACGGTGGCACTGCAGGGGGCTTCCTGAGGTTCGTCGCCGACGCGATGGAGGATCCGGGCGCCATGCTCGCGGATCTCTGACAGCTGGATCCTCGCCGGCGGGCCATTGCTCGCGGACCGTGTCGGCATGGAATACGTCCTGCAGGCCCGCGGCGGTTGCTGACAAAGGCCTGTCACGAGGTTTCGCAAGGTGTGGCGCGCGCCCTCCGAGGTCATCCTGCCGGTCCGCGGCTACGCAACGGGCCTGGGTGATGACCACCTGGAGTCATGTCGAGCGTAGGTGTACCACGTTGCTGTGCCCGATAGCTCAGGCGATGCATACGGTTCGACGGGCATCGATCCGAGGTCGGTCCGATACTCGCGTAGATATCCGCGTGCAGCCCATTGTCACCGGGCCGTCTGAACCACGGATCCGGCATGGGTCGGCGACGACGGTCCGCCTGCGCGCACTGCGGGCGTACTGCCGTCGGCGGTGCTGGGACGTCGTGGGGAGCAGGCGCCTTCGCCTCGAGCGACGGCCGGAGCGGCGGCACTCTTCACCCACTGTCGCATTGCTCGAGACCGGTCGATGAGCAAGGGGTGGAAGGCACGGGAGTGGGAAGGAGCGAGCGCGCAAGGATTGTAGAGTGCGGGCGCCTGAGCGGCAACCTCTGTGCCGGCGGACACTCCTGGGGGGAGGATGGAACACGAGGAAGCTGCGCCGCGGCGACATCAGAATCAGTATCTGCTGGATGGACAGTGCAAGTTCGCGACGAAGCGCTCGAGTAGCACCACGGTGGATCCGATCACGGATCCGCCCTCACCGCACAGTGAAGGATACGAATCCCATGAACAAGATGCGCCTCCTAGCAGCACCCGCCCTCGCCATCAGCGCCGTCGCACTGGCAGGGGCTCCGGCCATGGCCGCCGATGGCAGCTACTCCTCGACCCTCGGTCAGCTCAACGGGACAACGGGCACGGGCACCGTCACCGTGGACGTCGTGGGTGACCAGGCCACGGTCAACCTGCAGGTGTCCGGTCTGGCCGAGACGTTCCAGGGTGCCCCGTACCCCCACGTGCAGCACATCCACGGTGGCGCGGCCGGGGTCTGCCCGACCCCCGCTGCTGACACGAACGCCGACGGGATCATCAGCGTCACCGAGAGTGCCCCCGGCTACGGTGGGATCCTGGCGACGGTGACAACCTCCGGGCCGACGACTCCTGCGGAGGCCCTGAACCTCCAGCTCGCCGGGCAGGGCGGGTCCTACGTCATCCAGCGCACCTTCACCGTCGATGCCACGACACTGGCGGAACTCGAGGCCGGCCGGGCGGTCTTCAACGTCCACGGTCTGGATCCCGCCACCACCCCGTCGACGGCGGAAGCCTTCAATGCGCCCAGCGACCTGGACCCGGCACTACCAGCCGGGGCCACCGCGCCCGCACTGTGTGGCACGCTCCTGAAGACCCAGATGGGCGCGCTGCCCTCCGGTGGGGCGAACACCGGTGCCGTCGTCGAGACGTCCTCGACGTCGGTGGGCATGATCGCCCTCGGTGGAGGTCTGGTGCTCGCGGCCGCAGCGGGCGGGACCTACGCGGTCCGGCGTCACCACGCGAAGGCGTAGCGGCGCCGCCACGCCAGGGTGTAGCGGATGTCGCTGCAGGGCGGGGACCCATCCGCCGCGATGCCGAGCGTGAGCGATGCGGCGCTGAGCGGCCGTCGTGGGTACTTCCAGTGCCTGCGACGGCCGTTCAGTGCTCGAAGACGTCGTCGAGGGTCACCGGGATCAGTCCGCGATCGGCGATGAGCTGCTGAAGCTGCGGGAAGACCCTCGTGACCGGGAGGAAGTTCAGGTGCCCGATCACGATGTGGGCGGGCAGGAACCACCGGTCGGCGAGGCCGAGGATCTCCTGCTCGGAGCGGAGGTCCGAATCGGCCAGGGATCCGTACCACATGGCGGGACAGGTGTAGCCGATCGAGGCTGCCGCTGCGTCGGTCCGCCGGTCGCGGTATCCGAAGGGGGGCCGGTAGTAGGGGCGCGGATCGACGCCGTAGGTCGAGACGATGAAGTCGTGGTTCCGCTGGAGTTCGGCGACGATGCCCGCGTCATCGAGGTGGGTGAGGGCGGCATGGGACCAGGTGTGGTTGCCCAGTTGCACCTGACCGGAGGCCACCAGCGGTTTGAGCAGCTCGGCGTGCTCGGTCCACCCGGGGTAGGACCCGTTGAGGAAGAAGGTCAGGCGCGTTCCGCTCGTCCGGGCGAACTCGATGTAGAGCCGGACCACCTCGGCGTCGGACCCGTCGTCGACCGTCCACGCGAGGACCGGCTCGGAGGTGGGCAGGCCCGTGATCACGCCTGCGGGCAGCGGCACCTTCGTCACGGCGGGCGACGGCGGAACGGGCGGCGGTACGGGTGCCGGTGCCACTGGAGAGGGAGTGGGCGCCGGATGCGGAGGGCCCGTCGGTCCTGCCGCCCGCGGAGCTTCGGCGAGGATGCGCGAGGGTGGCGTGCAGCCGGCCAGCCCGATGCTCACACCGCCCGCGACGATCGCTGCGACGAACGTTCGGCGCTCCATGAAGGTCCCTTCCCCCGAGGTGACGGCCACACATGACACATCGCTCCTTCCGGTCGGAGGGAGCGACGCAGAGCCGAGGGCCCGCCGTGGAGGACGAGCGGTTCGGCATTCGGAGCCTACAGGGCCGGACCGTCCGTGCACCCTCGACGCGTACCCGTCCCGGTTGCGGGTCCGCGCACCCGGGCGTCGTCGGGCCGGTCCGGAACCTGCGCCCTTCCCCGGGCCGCCGGACCGTAGGGTGGGGACGGTGACCGAAACGATGAACGACGCCCTCGGCGAGACCGGTATCCTCGACGGGTTCGTCCAGGTACGTGGTGCCAACGAGAACAATCTGCGCGGAGTCGACGTGGACTGCCCACGTGACGCCGTGGTGGCCTTCACCGGTGTGTCCGGGTCGGGGAAGTCCTCGCTGGCCTTCGGGACGATCTATGCGGAGGCCCAGCGCCGCTACCTGGAATCGGTGGCTCCCTACGCCCGCCGGCTCATCCAGCAGGGCCACACACCCCACGTCGGATCGATCACCGGACTCCCTCCCGCCGTCGCCCTGCAGCAGCGCCGCGGTACCCCGAGCGTGCGTTCCACCGTCGGCACGCTCACGACGCTCTCGAACTCGCTGCGGATGCTGTACTCACGTGCCGGGACGTATCCGGCCGACGCCGCCGACAGGCTGGAGTCCGACGCCTTCTCGCCCAATACGGCCGCCGGTGCGTGTCCCCGCTGCCACGGGCTCGGTGTGGCACGCGACGTCACCGAGCAGACCCTCGTCCCGGACCCGTCGCTGACCATCCGGGAGGGTGCCATCGCCGCCTGGCCCGGTGCCTGGCAGGGCAAGAACCTCCGCGACGTCGTCAGCGAACTCGGCCACGACATCGACGTCCCGTGGCGGGATCTCCCCCAGGAGGCTCGCACCTGGCTCCTGTTCACCGAGGAGCAGCCCGTCGTCCAGGTCACGCCGCAGCGCGACCGCGTGGCCAAGCCCTACAAGGGGCGATTCTGGAGCGCCAAGAGCTATGTGATGCACACCCTCCATGACTCCAAGAGCCAGCAGATGCGCGACCGTGTGCTGCCGTTCATGGAGTCCGGTCCCTGCGGACTGTGCGGCGGCAGCGGACTGCGCCCGGAAGCGCTCGCCGTGACGTTCGCCGGGCTCTCGATCGCCGAGACGAATGCCCTGCCACTGGAGGACCTGGCCGCCCATCTCCGACCTGCGGCGAGCATCGAGCGGCCGACGGCGGCGCACCGGTCGTCCACCTCGGGCGAGGGTACCGAGGTGTCCGTGACCATCACGAGGGACCTCGTCCAGCGGCTCGGCGTCCTGGTGGACCTCGGGCTGGGGTACCTCAGCCTGAACCGTTCGACGCCGACGCTTTCACCCGGTGAGATGCAGCGCCTGCGCATCGCGACACAGCTCCGTTCCGGCCTGTTCGGCGTGGTCTACGTGCTCGACGAACCGTCGGCAGGCCTGCACCCGGCCGATGTCGAGCCGCTCCTCGCCGTCCTCGAGGCCCTGAAGGACGCTGGCAACACCGTCTTCGTGGTCGAGCACAACATGGACGTCGTCCGGCGCTCGGACTGGATCGTCGATGTCGGGCCCGCGGCAGGGGAGGGCGGTGGCAGGATCGTCTACAGCGGTCCGGCCGACGGGCTCGCCGACGTGCCCGCATCCGTGACGGCACCCTTCCTGGCCCGGACCGCCCCGGCCGGTACTGGACAGGATGAGCCGCGGGAACCGGCGGGCTGGCTGCGGCTCGAAGGCATCCACCGCCACAACCTCCGGGGGCTCGACGCCGACATCCCGGTGGGAGTCCTGACAGCGGTGACCGGCGTCTCCGGCTCGGGCAAGTCCACGCTGGTGGGCAGGGTCCTCGCCGAGGCGGTGGGAGCCCGCGTGCGCGACGAGACACCCACGGACGGGACGCCCGACGACGGCGATGCCCCGCCCACCGTCGTCGGGCGCGTCCGCGGACTGGAGAGCATCGACCGGCTGGTCAGTGTGGACCAGAAACCGATCGGTCGGACACCGCGCTCCAACCTCGCGACCTACACCGGGCTCTTCGACGCGGTGCGGAAGGCCTTCGCCGCCACACCCGAGGCGAGGTCGAAGGGGTTCGGCGCCGGCCGCTTCTCCTTCAACGTGCAGGGCGGCCGGTGCGAGACCTGCCAGGGTGAGGGCTTCGTGGCGGTCGAGCTCCTGTTCCTCCCCGGGAGCTACGGGCCCTGCCCGGCCTGCCACGGTGCCCGCTACAACGAGGAGACGCTGACGGTCCTGCTCCGGGGGCGCACCGTAGCGGACGTCCTCGGGATGACGGTCGACGACGCCGCCCTGTTCCTCACGGACCTCCCGGCCGCGGCGCGTTCTCTCGCCACGCTGCAGGAGGTGGGGCTCGGGTACCTGCGGCTGGGCCAGCCGGCCACCGAACTGTCCGGGGGAGAGGCGCAGCGCATCAAGCTCGCCACCGAGCTGCAGCGTGTTCGGCGCGGGCACACCCTGTACCTGCTGGACGAGCCGACCACGGGCCTGCATCCCGCGGACGTCGTCCTGCTCCTCGCACAGCTGCGGAAGCTGGTGGAGGCCGGCAACACGGTGGTCGTGGTGGAGCACACGATGGCGGTCGTGGCGGCCGCGGACTGGGTGATCGACCTCGGCCCCGGCGGCGGGTCGGCGGGCGGGCTGATCGTCGCGACCGGCACCCCGCGCGAGGTCGCCGCTCTCGGAGCGGGTACCAGCGTCACGGCCCGCTACCTCGCGGCACACCTCGACGGCGGGCGCCCGGCGGCCTGATGCCGGTCCGGCCACGCCGGTGCACGCGCGAGGCCGTCGCGCACAGGCGCCGTCCCCTCGAGGGACAGCCACGCGGGGGCGAGGATGTCCACGGCCCGGTCACACGAGTGCCGGCGCGAAGTCGTCGCGCACAGGCGCCATCCCCTCGAGGGACAGCCACGCGGAGGCGAGGATGCCCACGGCCCGCCGCGTGTCCTCCAACGGGTAGCTGAACGGCACCCGCAGGAACCGCTCGAAGACCCCGCCCGGGCCGAAGCGGGGCCCTGCGCCCAGCAGCAGGCCGCGGTCGCGGGCGGCCAGGGCCAGCTGCGAGCTGACCGGCGCACCGAGGTCGACCCACGTGCAGAGCCCGCCCCGGACGTGTGGCACCTCCCAGCCCGGCAGGGCCTCCCGGAGCAGTGCGGCGAGGTCCCTGCGGCCCTCGGCGAGCTGCCTGGCGCGGAACCGCAGTAGCTCGTCGTAGGTACCCAGCATCTCGAGCGCGATGAGCTGCTCGAGGATGGGCGTCCCGAGGTCGTGCGCGTACCTGGACTGCACGAGCCGGCGGATCATGTCCTCGTCCGCCCGGATCCAGCCGATGCGCAGTCCGCCCCACACGGTCTTGCCCATGGACCCGATCAGTACGGCGGGCCCGAAGGCGGCCAACGGGAGATCGGCGTCACCGTCGATCCTCAGTTCGGCCATCGTCTCGTCGGCGACGACCACCGTGCCCTCACGGCCCGCAGCCGCCATCAGGCGCTCGCGCTGCTGCACGGGCATGACGGCACCGGTGGGGTTGTGGAAGTCGGGCATCAGGTAGGCCAGCGCCGGGTGTCCGCGCCGGAACGCCTGCTCGAGGCCGTCGTCGTCCCAGCCCTGCGCGGTGTCGACGGACACGGGGACCAGGCGGCGCCCGGCCGAGCGGAGGGCCCCGTACGCGTGCGGGTAGCTCGGTGCCTCGACCAGCGCGGTGCCGGTGCGGGGCAGGACCATGCGCGCCACGAGCGAGATGGCGTGCTGCGCTCCGAGGGTCACCATGACCTGGTCCGGCGCCGTCGGGACCCCGCGTCCCGCGTACCGGTCCGCGAGGGCCTGGCGCAGCCGGGGGAGCCCGAGGGGGTCGTAGCCGTTGCCGTTGAGGTACGCGGGCAGTTCGGCGGCCGCCCTCGCAGCCGCCTCTCCGACCTGCGGAGCGGCCGGGAGGGCCGCCTTGCTGAAGTCGAGCACGACGCCGGCGCCGCCGTCGTCGTGCTCCGGCGCGCCACGTCCCGGCATGGCGATCACGCTGCCGGAGCCACGCGTGCTCTCGAGGTAGCCGGCAGCCCTCAGGCGGGCGTAGGCCGCGGCCACCGTGGTCCTGCTGACGGCGAGCTGCGTCGCGAGTTCCCGCTCGGCCGGGAGGCGGGTGCCCAGGGGGACGCGGCCGTCGAGGGTGAGGAGCCGGATGCGGTCGGCGAGGGCGGCATAGGCGGGCCCCGCGGTGCGCCAGGTACCCAGTTCGACGGCGAGACGACGGGCGGGAAGGACCAGCATGAGGCCACCATGCCACAATTGGCACCTTGAAGTAAGGCCAATCCACGGCTCTACTGGAGGAATGACGTTCCTCGGTGCCCGGCGCGGCCTGCAGCTCCTCCTCGGCCTGTTCCTCTACGGCTTCTCGCTCGCGATGATGATCCGCGCCACCCTCGGGGTGTCCCCGTGGGACGTCCTCGCGCAGGGCGGATCGCTGCAGAGCGGTATCCCGTTCGGGTTCATGACCAACATCATCGGGGTGATCGTGCTGCTCCTGTGGATCCCGCTGCGGCAGCGGCCGGGGATCGGGACCGTCCTCAACGTCCTGCTCGTGGGTCCGAGCGCCGAGGTGGGGCTCGCGCTCCTGAGCGAGCCTCCGCAGCTGTGGGCGCGGATCCTGCTGTTCACGGGCGGGCTCGTGCTGCTGGCCGTTGCGAGCGGCCTCTACATCGGGGCCCGCCTCGGCCCGGGTCCGCGCGACGGTCTCATGACCGGCGTCCACGCGCGGTTCGGCCTGCCGGTCTGGCTCGTCCGCACGGCCATCGAGGGAACCGTGCTGCTGCTCGGCTGGCTGCTGGGCGGGTCCGTGGGCCTCGGCACCGTGGCGTTCGCGCTCCTCATCGGACCGCTGGTCAACATCGCATTGCCGCTGTTCCGCGTGCCCTAGCGCCCGGGGCGCCGGCCGGACGCCGTCGTCGCCTGACCCGCTCCGATACACGCCTTCGCCTCCCGGCTCGCGGGCGCATGCCGCGTCCCACCCGGCCCCCTCCGCGCCGACCTAGACTGGAACCCCTGCAGTCCGCGAGAGGAATCCATGACCACCGACGTCCCCCGTGCCGAGACCCGCAGCCCCTGGCGTGAACTCGCGCCGGGCATCCATATGCTGCCCACCGCCGGGTTCCGGCTGAACGTCGGTCTGGTGGTCGGTACGGAGCGGGCCCTCGTCGTGGACACCGGAGCCGGGCCCGTGAGTGCAGCCGAGATCTACTCCCATGTGCGGGACGTGACCGGGCTTCCGCTCATCGTCGTCACCACGCATGCCCATGCCGACCACTTCTTCGGCAACAGCTACTTCGCCGCCCAGGGTGTCGAGGAGTTCTGGGCGACGTCGCGGTGCAGCGAGGTGCAGGCCGAGAACGGCGAGGAGCAGCGGGCACTGGTCACCGCCGTCGAACCCGCCATGGCCGCCGGCGACGGCGCGCACGCCGCGATCCTCCGCGCCAACCGGCTGGTGGAGGGCAAACCCGTGGACCTCGACCTCGGTGACCTGTCCGTCACGCTGTTCCACCTCGGGCGCGGCCACACCGACCACGACCTCCTGGTCGGAGCGGGCAGCGTCCTGTTCACCGGGGACCTCGTGGAGGAGGGCGCCGATCCGGCCTTCGAGGACTCGTTCCCCACGGACTGGGTGCGCACCCTCGGCAAGATGGCGGCCCTGGAGGACCTCTACGACGTCTTCGTGCCCGGTCACGGCGAGCCCATGACCGTCGAGGAGGTGGTCACGCAGATGAACAAGATGCGCAGCGCCATCCGGGTGACGAGGCTCGCGATGGACGAGGCGTCGGTGGACATGACCAAGGCCATCCCGCTCCTGCCGTACGGCCCCGAGCAGTCGCGGGTACTGCTCACCCGCCTGCGCACCCTCGCGCACTGGAGCTGGCTGACGCGCAAGCACTAGCACGCGCCGCCGGAGGCGCCGCGTGCCACGGCACCCTGCGGAGCCGGTCAGGCGGTCGTCCTCAGGCGCTCGTCCCGAACACCGTGCGGTCGAGGAAGTCGTTGCGGAACTTCCCCTCGGGATCGAGGCGGCGGGCGAGGGTTCGGAAGTCCTCGAACCGCGGGTACAGCGGTGCCAGCTGCGCGGCGTCCGCCGCGAACAGCTTGCCCCAGTGCGGCCGGGCGGCGAACGGCGCGAGGGCGGCCTCGAGCTCGGGCAGGAGTGCTTCGACCTCCGGCTGCAGCGGCTTCCACGTGAAGTGGAGCCCGATCCCGTCCCGGCCGTAGTTGTTGCTGAGCCACAGCCCGTCGGCCGCCATGGAGCGCACCTCGGACACCTGCAGCAGGGGCGAGATCCGCGGCGCGAGGGACCGCATGGCCTGGATCGCGGCGACGGCATGCTCCCGGCCCACGAGGTACTCGCTCTGCAGCTCCTCGCCGTTGCTGGGAGTGAAAGCGAGCCTGAAGTGTGCGAGCCGGTCCGACCACGGTCCGGGCACGCCGAGCTGCTGCGTGCAGTGGTCGGCCGCCACGCCGGGTACCGGGTGGTACGCACGGTCCGCCGCCTTCCCGCCGTAGAACGAGGACGGAGCGCGCGAGTCGCTGTCGACACGGCTCTTCAGCCAGGCCTGGCCGATGGTGTCGCCGGACCAGTCGGTGAACAGGCTGACGCTGTAGGCGGAGGAGGTCGCGGCGTCGTAGTCCGCCAGCACCGCGTCCCACGGGACGTCCAGGAAGACGTGCTGGCGTACCTCGAAGGTCGGTTCGATGCGCAGCGTCACGCGGTGGACGACCCCCAGCGCGCCGAGACCCACCACCATGCCGTCGAAGCCGTCGTCGCCCTCGGCCACGGCCAGGACGTCGCCGGAGGCGGTGACGATCTCCAGCCCGACGACGGCGGTGGCGAGATTGCCGTTCGCGTTCCCCGAGCCGTGGGTGGCGGTCGCGACGGCTCCGCCGATCGAGATGTGGGGGAGCGACGCCAGGTTGTGCAGCGCGAATCCACGGCGCTGCAGGTGCCCTGCCAGGACGCCGTACCGGACGCCCGCACCGACCGTGACGGTGAGCGCCGCCTCGTCGATCCCGACCGCGGGATCGAGGACGTCGAGTGACACGAGCGTCCCGGGGGTGTCGGCGATATCGTTGAAGGAGTGGCGCGAGCCGAGCGCGCGAACGCGCGTGGATCCTGACACCGCCCGCTGGAGGTCGGCGAGCGAGGTGGGGTGCTCGATCGCGCTGGCTCGGTACTCGTAGTTACCCGCCCAGTTGAGCGTGTCCCTTACCTGTTCCTCGATCATGGTGGTCCCTGTCTGGCCGGTGCCGGATGGCGGAATCGGAGGCTGCGGCAACACTGCCGGCAGATGCCCGCCCATCCTACAACGTTGTAGACTCACCTCACCCGTGAGGTGCAGGACAGCACGGCAGGACCCGAGGGAGCGGCATGGCGGCCACACTGAAGGACGTCGCACTGGTGGCCGGCGTCTCCATCAAGACCGTCTCGAACGTCATCAACGACTACGAGCACATCCGCGCGGAGACGAAGCAGCGCGTCATGGACGCCATCTCCGAACTCGGCTACAGCCCCAACCTCTCCGCGCGCAGCCTGCGCTCGGGCCGCACCGGCGTGATCGGCCTCGCCGTCCCCGAGCTCTCGCTGAGCTACTTCGCGGAACTGGCCGACTCGATCATCAAGGCCGCGGAGCGGCGGGGGCTCAAGGTCCTGATCGAGCAGACAGGGGGGGATCGCGACCACGAGCTCGAGATCCTCTCGAGCCCCCGGCTCCAGATGACGGACGGCCTGCTGTTCAGTCCGCTCGGCATGTCCAACGAGGACGCACACCACCTCAGGGTGAACTTCCCGCTCGTGCTGCTCGGCGAACGCATCTTCGGCGGGCCCACGGACCACGTGACGATGAGCAATGTGGAGTCCGCACGTGCCGCCACCGCCCACCTGCTGTCGAAGGGCCGGCGCCGCATCGCCGTCGTCGGCGGACACCGCGGGGAGGTCATCGGCTCGGCCGGGCTCCGGCTCCGCGGCTATCAGCAGGCGCTCGAGGAGGCGGGCATCCCGTTCGACCCCGACCTCGTGGCCTACACGACGTTCTGGCACCGCTCCAACGGTGCCACCTCCATGCGGGAGCTGCTCGAGACGGGCGTGGAGTTCGACGCCATGTTCGGCATGAACGACACCCTGGCGCTCGGCGCCATGCGCGTGCTGCAGGAGGCCGGACGGCGTATCCCCGACGACGTCGCCGTCATCGGCTTCGACGACCTCGACGAGGGCAGGTACTCCCTGCCCACGCTCTCCACCATCGATCCGGGCCGCGACGAGATCGCCGATACCGCCGTCCGGGTGCTGCAGGAGCGGATCTCCGGACGCGACGCGGACCTCCCCCCGCGCGAACTCGAGGCCCGCTTCGAGGTCATCGAGCGTGAGTCCTCGGCCCTGCCCGGGTGACGTTCCCATCGGCGGCGCAATTTTCGCCACGACCGCTTGACAGTGTCATGGGTCACTCGGCATGCTTCTTCTACAACGTTTACCTACAACGATGTAAATGACGGAACCGGCACTTGCGGAACCTCTCGCCCGGCGAGACGGCCCTGCAGGAGGACGGGCCCGGATCAAGGAAGATTCGAGCGGGCGCACGACGTTGCGCCCCGGTGATCCTCCTCCCTGCAGCACCCGGACCGGCCGCCCTCGGGGCGGACCACGGTGGAAGATCACCGCGAGAGGAAGCAAGAGATATGAAAGCCAAGTTCCTGGCATCGGCAGGCATCGTCGCCGCCACTGCCGTAGCACTGACCGGCTGCTCCGGAGGAAACGGAAGTGGCGGGGGAAGCGGCTCGGAGGCCGCCTCCTGCACCAACACCATCGTCAACGCCGAGGCACCCCAGGTGACCGTGTGGGCCTGGTACCCCGCATTCAACGAGGTCGTCGACCAGTTCAACAATGCCAACGACGACGTCCAGATCTGCTGGACGAACGCCGGCCAGGGCAATGACGAGTACACCAAGTTCTCGACGTCCATCGAGTCCGGTTCGGGCGCTCCCGACGTCATCCAGCTCGAGTCCGAGGTGCTCTCCAGCTTCACGATCCGTGACGCGCTCGTGGACCTGACGGAGTTCGGCGCGAACGACGTCAAGGCCGACTACGCCGAGGGTGCATGGGAGGACGCCTCCAGCGGCGACGCCGTGTACGCGATCCCCGTCGACGGCGGACCCATGGGCATGCTCTACCGCCAGGACATCTTCGACGCCGCGGGTATCGCCGTACCCACCACGTGGGAGGAGTTCCAGGCCGCAGCCGAGAAGCTGAAGGCATCGGGCAACGGCGCGGTGATCGCCGACTTCCCGACCAACGGACGCGCCTTCAATCAGGCCCTGTTCGCGCAGGCAGGCTCCGTTCCCTTCGAATACGACTCCGCGAACCCGCAGGAGATCGGCATCAAGGTCAACGACGAGGGCGCCAAGAAGGTCCTGGAGTACTGGGACGGCCTCGTGAAGGACGGACTCGTCGCGACGGATGACGCCTTCACCGCGGACTACAATACCAAGCTCGTCGACGGCTCCTATGCGGTCTACCTCGCCGCCGCCTGGGGCCCCGGTTACCTGCAGGGTCTGTCCGACGCCGATCCGGATGCCGTCTGGCGTGCGGCTCCGCTCCCGCAGTGGGACGCCGCCAACCCGGTCCAGGTGAACTGGGGCGGTTCCACGTTCGCCGTGACGGAACAGGCGAAGGACAAGGAACTCGCCGCGAAGGTCGCGATGGGCATCTTCGGTAACGAGGAAGGCATGAACCTCGGCGTCGACAAGGGAGCACTCTTCCCGTCCTATGCGCCGGTTCTGGACTCGCCCGAGTTCGCCGACAAGGAGTACGAGTTCTTCGGCGGACAGCAGATCAACAAGGACGTGTTCCTCGAGGCGGCCGCCGGCTACGAGGGCGCTACTTTCAGCCCCTTCCAGAACTACGCCTACGACCAGCTGACCGTCCAGATCTACGCGATGGTCCAGGGTGAGAAGGACGCGAGCCAGGCGCTCGACGACCTCCAGGCATCGCTCGAGCAGTACGCGACCGAGCAGGGCTTCACCATCAAGTAGCCGTCCGGGGTAGGGCGTCCGCCACAGCGCGGGCGCCCACCCGGACCGGTCCCGTGGACCCCGTCCACCGCACATCCGTCCCACAGCTCGAGGAAAGACACCATGGCCACGACCACCGCGCCGACGTCGTCACACAGCGCCGAGGCATCCCAGCAGGTCAAGCACCGACCGGACAGAAGCTACCGGCGCAGGCAGCGTTGGGGCTGGCTGTTCGTGGCGCCCTTCGCCCTCATCTTCCTGACCTTCCTCATCCTGCCCCTGGTCTACGCCTTCAGGATGAGCCTCTTCACGAGCACGCTGGCCACCGGGAACAAGTTCGTGGGTGCCGACAACTACGTCAAGGCGTTCACGGACCCGATCTTCCTCCAGGGGCTCGGGACCGTCGCGAAGTTCGCACTCATCATGATCCCGGCGCAGATGATCGTGGCTCTGGTCGCGGCCCTGGTCCTCGACAACCTCGCCACCTGGGCTTCCAAGTTCTCGCGCCTGATGATCTTCATCCCGTACGCCGTACCGGTGGTCATCGGAGCGCTCATGTGGGGGTTCCTCTACAGTCCCCGCTTCGGCCCGGCGAGTGACATCTTCGCGATCTTCGGCCTGGCCGCGCCGGAGTTCCTGGCGCAGAGCAACATCTTCGGCAGCCTCGTGAACATCGTGACCTGGCAGTGGGCCGGCTACTACATGATCATCATCTACGCAGCGCTCAGGGGCATCGACCCGGGCATCTACGAGGCGGCCGTCCTCGACGGCGCTTCCGACCGGCAGATCGCGACGCGCATCAAGATCCCCATGATCTCGTCCTCGCTCGTCATGGTGGTGATCTTCGCCCTGATCGGGACACTGCAGTTCTTCACAGAACCACAGGTGCTGAGGGCCGTCGCCCAGGGCGCCATACCGACGTCGTACACGCCCAACATGTACGCCTTCTCCCTGGCGTTCTCCTACAGCCAGTTCAACTACGCCTCAGCGATCTCCTTCGCGCTCGGCATCGTGGTCTTCGTGTTCTCGTTCTTCTTCCTCTTCCTGACCCGCAAGCAGAGCGGACTGAAATAAGCCATGGCACTCGTCACAGACACCCCGAAGCAGCGCGACAGTGGCCGGAAGGTCCGCGGTTCCGGCGCACGCAACCGCGCCCGCAACGGAGGCCCGCGCATCGGGTCCCACATCTTCCTGCTCATCCTCGTCATCTACTTCGTCACCCCCATCTGGTGGCTGACCGTCGCGAGCACGAAGGACACCGCCGGACTCTTCGGTGGCTCCGGCGGACCGCTCTGGTTCGACAACGAGTTCCACTTCTTCAGCAACGTGCAGGGACTGTTCGAACGCCAGGACGGGATCTACTGGCGCTGGCTCGGGAACTCGTTCCTGTACGCGATCTCCGGCGGAGTGGGTGCGACCATCCTCGCCGTCCTCGCCGGGTACGGATTCGCGAAGTACAACTTCCGCGGCCGGACCGCCTTCTTCGGCATCCTGCTCGGCGCGGTCATGGTCCCGCTGACGGCCCTGGTCATCCCCACCTTCGTCCTGCTCAGCTCGGTGGGCCTGGTCAACACCATCTGGGCCGTCATCCTGCCCTCGCTCCTCAGCCCCTTCGGCGTGTACCTCATGAGGGTGTTCGCCCAGGAGGCGGTGCCGGACGAGCTGCTCGATGCCGCCCGGATCGACGGCGCGGGCGAGATCCGCACCTTCTTCCAGATCGCCCTGCCGCTGCTGCGCCCGGCCATCGTCACGGTGCTGCTCCTCTCCGTCGTCGGGACCTGGAACAACTTCTTCCTGCCGCTGGCGGTCCTCAGCGATCCGCTGCTGCTCCCGGTCACCGTGGGCCTCAACGGCTGGCAGGCACTCTCGAACGCCGGCAGCGGTGGCGAGGCCCTGTGGAACCTCATCACCACGGGAGCCTTCATCTCGATCATCCCGCTGATCATCGCGTTCCTCTCCCTCCAGAAGTACTGGCAGGGCGGTCTGTCGCTGGGCTCGCTCAAATAGCGCACACTCCGTCCCCGAGCCATGTCACCACGCAGAGAAAGTAGTTTGATGCAGAACGCACGCCTCACCCTCGACCCCTCCTTCACCGTAGGCCCGATCAACCGCAACGTCTTCGGCGGCTTCGTCGAGCACCTCGGCCGCCACGTGTACGACGGCATCTACGAGCCCGGCCACGCGACCGCCGACGACGAGGGCTTCCGCCAGGACGTCATCGAGCTCGTGAAGGAGATGGGCGTCTCCACCATCCGCTACCCCGGCGGCAACTTCGTCTCGGGCTTCCGCTGGGAGGACAGCGTGGGCCCGCGCGAGGAGCGCCCCACACGGCTGGACCTTGCCTGGCACTCCACGGAGACCAACCAGGTGGGCCTGCACGAGTTCGCCTCCTGGCTGCAGAAGGTGGACAGCGAGCTCATGCTCGCCGTGAACCTCGGCACCCGCGGCACCTCCGAGGCACTCGAGCTCCTGGAGTACTCGAACCTGCCCAAGGGCACGGCGCTGTCGGAGCAGCGCATGGCCAACGGGCGGCCCGATCCGTTCGCCGTGAAGATCTGGTGCCTCGGCAACGAGATGGACGGACCCTGGCAGCTCGGGCACCGCTCCGCGGACGACTACGGCAAGATCGCGTCCCGCACGGCGAAGGCCATGCGCCAGCTGGACCCGTCGATCGAGCTCGTGGCCTGCGGTTCCTCCAGCGCCCACATGCCGACCTTCGGGGAGTGGGAGCGCGTGGTCCTCTCACACACCTACGACGATGTCGACTACATCTCCTGCCACGCCTACTACGAGGAGAAGAACGGCGACCTCGGCTCGTTCCTCGCGTCCGCCGTCGACATGGACCACTTCATCGAGTCCGTGGTCGCCACCGCCGACCACGTGAAGGCCGTCCGGGGCAGCTCGAAGACCATCAACATTTCCTTCGACGAATGGAACGTCTGGTACATCAGCCGCTTCGAGAACGTCGACAAGATCCAGGGGCTCGACAACTGGCCCGTGGCACCGCGCCTGCTCGAGGACTGCTACTCCGTGGCGGACGCCGTCGTGTTCGGCAACCTCATGATCTCGCTGCTCAAGCACGCCGACCGTGTCACCTCGGCGTCGCTCGCGCAGCTCGTCAACGTGATCGCCCCCATCATGACGGAGCCGGGCGGACCGGCGTGGCGCCAGACCACGTTCTTCCCCTTCGCCATCACCTCCAGGCTGGCGCAGGGTTCGGTGCTCGAACTCAAGCTCGACGCCGGCACCTACGAGACCGGCGAGTACGGCGAGGTGTCGCTCGTCGATGCCGTGGCCACGCACGACGACGCCACCGGCGCCGCAGCCGTATTCCTCGTCAACCGCTCGCAGACCGAGGAGATCACCGTGACCATCGACATCGAGGCGCTCAGCGGTTTCAGTTCGGTGGATGCACAGTCCCTGTACGATACGGACGTGTATGCGAAGAACACCCTCGAGGAGCCGGAGCGCGTGACCATGAAGCCCAACACCTCGGCGACGCTCGACGGCGGCGCCGTCACCGTCACGCTGCCCCCTGTGTCATGGACGGCCCTGAGCCTCGTATGACCTCTCCCGACTACAGGATCGAGGGCGGCGGCTACACGGCCGTCGTCCTCGGTCTCGGTGCCGCCGTCCGGGAAGTCACCTACGAGGGCCGGCCCCTGGTCGTCGGCTTCGGAGCCGACGAGGAGATGCCCAACTTCCGGGGCGCCTTCGTGGCCCCATGGCCCAACCGGATCGCCGACGGCCGCTACTCGTTCGACGGCTCCTCCTACGAACTGCCGATCAACGAACCCGAACGCGCGACGGCGCTCCACGGGCTCGTGTTCGACGTCCCCTGGACCCTCGTGGACCACACCGCCTCCGCGGTGACGCTCACGTGCGTCATAGCGCCGACGGACGCCTATCCCTTCGAGGTCTCCCTCGAGGCGCGGTTCAGCGTCGGCGCCGAGGGCTTCCGCACGGACGTCACGGCGGTCAACACCGGGGACCGGCGGGCCCCCTACGGTGTCTGCCCCCACCCGTACCTCGTGGCAGGGCCGTCGCCGCTGGACGAATGGGTGCTCGAACTCCCCGCCGCCACGGTCCTGACCGTCACGCCCGACCGCCTGCTGCCCGTGGCGAAGGAGCCTGTGGCCGGGACGCCCTTCGACTTCCGCACGGCGCATCCGCTCGCCGACGTCCAGATCGACCACGCCTTCACCGACCTCACGCGGGACGACTCCGGCCGGACCACCGTCCGGGTCACCGATCCCGCACACGGGACCGGGAGCGCCGTGGTGTGGGACGAGAGCTGCCCGTGGGTGCAGATCCACACCGCCGACCTCCCGCTGAAGCCCGAGAGCACGCGCCTGGGCCTCGCCGTCGAACCCATGACCTGCCCGCCCGGAGCCTTCACCACGGGCGAGGACCTCGTGGTCCTCGAACCGGGCGGGACGCACCGGACCGGCTGGACCATCACCGCGCTGTAGCCGCCGGGGCCCTTCCTGCTGGGCCTGGTCCCGCGGCGCCGTCCGGAACCAGGCCCAGCAGGAAGCGCATGACCGCTTCGCGGTCCGCCGAGGCATCGACCAGCGTGAAGGACCCGTATGCGGGCAGGCGCCGGTAGCCTGCGGCCAGGGACGCGAGTACGGCAGGGCTCTCGTCGTCCGTGGCGCGCCGGCGTATCCGTTCCAGCGCGACGTCGACCGGGAGTTCGAAGTGCGCGACGACGTCGGCAGCGGGCAGCACGCGCTGCAGCCAGGGCACGACGACGCCGCGCGGAAGGCCGCGCGCCTCCCGCAGTGCGAGCTGGCACTCGAGCCCGCGATCGAGGACGACGACGCCGTCGAAGCCGCGGAGCCGCACCTCGTTCACGAGCACATTGACCACGCGCGTCACGGTCTCCAGGGCGTCCTGCACGCGAGGTCCGGGCGTCCGGCCCAGTGCCGCCCACCAGGCAGCCATCGTCCGGCGACCGGCAGGATTCCTCAGCAGGATCGCGGAGCCGCCCCGGGCCTCGATGGTACGCGTGAGATCACGGGCTGCCGTGCTCTTGCCGGAGCCGTCGATGCCGGTGAGGACGATGCGCAGGGTAGGCCTTCCAGAAGGGGATATACGGTTCAACGGGAGGGGACCGGCTCCTGTTCCACGCCCGTGCGGCAGCACGGGCGGAGGGACGGGTGGATGGACGGGTGGTTGGTGGGGCCGCAGCCCGACGGGCCGCGGGACGTCGTCCCTACGGCATCGCGAGCAGGTCGGGCTCGTCCTGCCGCGTCAGCCCGTGGCACCGAGAACGAGGACGCACCTCACCGGGCTCTCCGGACTGAGGGGACGTCCGTCACCGGCGCTGCCGCCCGTGCGCCCCGATGGTCCCGGAGGACTCCACCACGCGCGCGGCGAGTTCGCGGGCGTCGCGCAGCCGCTCGGGCGGGCAGGAGCCAACGGGAGGCATCGAGAACTCGACCGTCGCGGGATCCTCCAAGGGCCGGAGGGCGGCGGATCCGCCGCCGCGGTGGAAGCACGACACCCCGAGGACGATGCCGCCTGCGGCGACCAGGAGCAGCGGGTAGCCGCGGGCGCCGGCGAACAGGGCCAGGAGGCCGAGGGAGATGCTGAGCATGCCGAGTGGGACAAGGAACCGGGTCATCACACGTCCGTCGTCGTTGACTGATGGTGGTGGCACCGATAGTACTCCCCGAGGCGCGGTGCGCCTCCCTCCGGCCGTGGCCGTGTCGGTTCCCGGCGCACGCGGTCGGTGCACCCGGTGCGGTCAGTGCAGGATGCGCTGGTACAGCAGGTGGTCCTCCCAGGCGCCGGCGATGCGCAGGTACGACGGCGCCAGACCGATCAGCGTGAAGCCGGCGCGATGCAGGACCGCCCGCGAGGGTGCGTTTCGGGGCATCACCGAGGCCTGGACGCGGTGCAGCCCGAGCTCTTCCCGGGCATGCTGCAGCACCGACGCGAGCGCCGCCGAGCAGATGCCTCGGCCTCGGAACCGGGAGTCCACCCAGTAACCGACATGGCCGCTGAGGAGGGGCCCCCTGACGATACCGGTCAGGGTGATGGTGCCGATGATGCGGTCCTCCACGACGATGACCCACGGGACGTCGGTACCCGCGGCCCGTGCCTCGAGCCGCCGTGCGACCACCGCGGCCTGGCCCTCGGGCGTGAAGAACGCGTCGTCGCGGGCCGGTTCCCAGGGCGCCGACTGCTCGCGGTCGTCCCGGTACGCGCGGGCGAGGGCGGGGGGATCCGCGGCCTCGAGCAGGCGCATACCGACACCGCCGGGCAGGGCGGGCAGGCTGGGCGGCGTGGGCAGGTGCACCCGCACACAGTAGCCCAGGTGCAGGTGCCCCTTCCGACCAGCACCCGCCGCTGGCACACTGTCTGCATGCCAGCGGCGCCCGACCCCCGGATCGACGACTACATCGCAGCCCTGCCCCCGTGGCAGCAGGAGATCTGCCGCACCGTCCGACGCCTCGTGCACGAGGCGGACCCGGGGGTCGAGGAGACGATCAAGCGCACCCGCCAGCCCTACTTCGTCCTCGAGGGTAACGTCTGCGCGCTGCTCGCCGCGAAGGACCACGTCAACGTGTTCCTGTACGACGGCGGGCTGGCGCCGGACCCCCGGGGCATCATCACCGGTGGACATACCAACACGACGGGCCGGACGGTCGCACTGTACGAGAACGGCCAGCTTGACGAAGCCGCACTGCGGGAGATCCTCCGGTCGATCATCGCCACCAATCGTGCCGGTGGTTGGCGCAGCATCAGGAAGCGTGCCAGCCTAGGCGGATGAGCCCCTCCGTCGACCTCGCCCGCATCGAGGCGCCCGTCCTCACCTTTTACGGGAAGGACGACGAAGCGCTCATGACGGTAGTGCCGGCGGCGGGCGTCGACGTCACAGCCGAGAAGTACCGCGGTGCCGGGCGTGCCTTCTTCGACGACACCGACCGCGTCGCATACCCGCCCGCCGCGGCCGAGGACGCGTGGAACCGCACCCTGGACCTCCTCGCGCAGCATGTCGCCTGAGCCGGGGGAACGGCCGCGTCCGTCACCCGACAGCACGCCGCCGCATCTCCGGCCCGCCTACCTCCTGCTCGTGTTCTGCGGCGGCATGGCCGGGACGCTCGCCCGCTTCGGCCTCGCCGAGGCCCTTCCGGTACCGGCGGGACTTCCCCTCGGGATCCTCCTCATCAACATCGCCGGTGCCCTCGCCCTGGGCTTCCTGCTCGAGGCACTGGCGCTCGGCGGTCCCGATGCGGGGCGCCGTCGTGCGCTGCGCCTGCTGCTCGGCACGGGCTTCCTCGGCGGATTCACCACCTACAGCGCGCTCGCCGTCGACTCCGCGCTCCTGGCCGGCTCCGGCCGTGCGGCCGAGGGCGTGGCCTACCTCGCCGTGTCCGTGCTGATCGGGCTCGTGGCGACGGCGGCGGGCGTCGCCCTCGCGACCCGCCTCCGCCGTCGGCCGCGGAGCGGGCGGGGCACGCCGTCGGGAGCACAACCGTGAGCGTCGGTGTCGTGCTGATGATCGGTATCGCCGGCGGGCTCGGGGCGGTGGCGCGCTTCGTGCTCGACGGCGTCCTGCGCTCGTCGCTGCGCGGCGTGGTCCCGATCGGCACCATGACGGTGAACATCAGCGGATCGCTGCTGCTCGGGCTGCTGACGGGGCTCGTCCTGGCCACGGCCCTTCCGCCCGCATGGACGCTGATCGGCGGGACGGGCTTCCTGGGCGGCTACACCACGTTCAGCACGGCGAGCAGCGAGACGGTACGCCTGCTCCGCACCGGTCACCCCGGGGCGGCGCTCCTTGCGGGTGCGGGGACCGCGGTGGCGGCCACGGTGGCGGCCGGACTCGGCCTCGCGATCGGACTCCTCGCCGGCTAGACCCGACCGGCCCCGGCGGAACGGGCCTTCTCCATGCAGCGGTCCGCACCCCTCTTGACAGGAACGTCGGAGCAGGGACGATCGGAACACGGGACACACGGGTGTCCCCGGTGAGGAGGATCCCATGGCGATGAGCGACGGCGTCGGGGCGGCCGTGCCCCTGCGGGTGTCCGTGGTCGCGGACGAGCCGCCCGGCGCGGATACCGCCGTCCGTGTGCCGCCCGTTGACGACGGACGCGCACCGGACCCGGGCGAGGCGGTGGCGTGGAGCCGACCCGACGACGCCCTGCCCGGCTACGAGAACCCCGCCATCCTGCGGGCCGGGGACTCGGGCCAGACCACCACCTGCGTGGCCGCCGGTGGTCCGCAAACGGACCTGTCCGGCTTAGACGGCGCGGGGGACGGCGGCGGGGAGTAGACCGTCAGGGCTTGCCGATGACGAGATGGCGGACGCCGTCGACGGTGAGGACCTGCCGCCCGCCCTGATCGGTGAGGCAGAGGAGCACCCCGGTGCAGGTGGGACAGCGCAGGACCATTCCCGGTGCCTTCGCGTAGAGCAGGGCCGCGGCCAGGGGAGCCGAGGAGCCGCATCCCGCGCACGTGCACTCCGCACTGGTGAGATCGGAGACGAACTGCTCGAGGGCCCCGGCGAGGGCGTTGCCGTCGAGGTGTTCCTGGTCGAGGGGGTGGTGCCGGGTGTCGTCCATGGCTGTCCCTTCCTATCCTCCGTAGCGTTCGGTGCGGATCCGCCCGACGTCGTGCCCGTCCTCCACGAGCCACGCAGCGACGGTCTCGACGAAGCCCGTCGAGCCGCAGATGTAGACCGACGGCGCGTCGGAGGGCGGGAAGCAGGACGCCGTCACGGCCTCGTGCGTGAGCCGACCGGCCGGCCGGCCGTCGGGCGCCTCACGGGAGTACGCGATGTCGATCATGACCTGGGTGTTCTCCTGGCCGATCACGGCGAGCTCGCCCCGGTAGAACACGGCATCGGGACTGCGCACCGAATACAGCAGGCGGACCGGCACCGCCGAACGTGCCTCGGAATGGGACCGGAGCATCGCCATCAGGGGAACCACCCCCGAGCCTCCGGCGATCAGCTGCAGCGGACCCGCCCGGTCCGGAGTCCAGGTGAACCACCCGCCCACCGGACCGCGGACCTCCAGCTGATCGCCCACGGACAGGACGCCGACCAGGAAGGGCGACACCTCGCCGTCGTCGAGCTCCTCGACCGTGAGTTCCAGCTCGCGCGGCGGCACCCACGCCGCGACGGAGTACGAGCGCACGGCCTGGTAGCCGTCCTCGGCCGTGAGCCGCAGGTCCACGTGCTGACCGGGGGCACCGGTGACGACGTCGGGGAGACGCAGTCTCAGCGTCCGTGCACGGGCGGTCTCGGGGCGCGTGGAACTGACCTCGGCGGTCTGCCATGAGCGCCTCACCAGTAGCGTTCCTCACGCCAGGGGTCACCGTACATGTTGTATCCGTTGGTCTCCCAGAAGCCCGGCGAGTCCTGGTCCATGAGGTGGATCCCGCTGACCCACTTCGCGCTCTTCCAGAAGTACAGGTGAGGCACCAGCAGCCGGGCCGGGCCGCCGTGCGCGGGAGGGAGGGCCTCGCCGTCGAACTCGTGGACGATCCAGGCCCTGCCGTCGAGGAGATCGGCGAGCGGGACGTTGGTGGTGTAGCCGCCGTAGGAGTGCACCATGGAGTACTCGGCGTCGGACCCGACGTCCTCGAACAGGGTGTCGAGGGAGACGCCGCGCCAGGTGGTACCGACCTTCGACCAGTGCGTCACGCAGTGGATGTCCGTGGTGATGTCCTCCTGCGGCAGGGCCTGCAGCTGCGGCCAGTTCCACAGGTGGGTCTGGCCGGGGCCCGCGGCGATCCGGAAGGTCCAGTCCGCAAGGGAGACCCGGGGCGTGGGGCCCGCGGACATCACGGGGAAGCTGCCGGTGAGGTACTGGCCCGGCGGGAGGTCCGTGTCCCGGTTCTGCCGCCTGCCGGTGAAGCCTGAGGTGGGTGTAGCCATGCGGTACTCCCGCGTAGGTGTCGCGCGCCGGATCGGCGGGAAGGGAGGTTCGTACGGGGGAGGTACGAGGAGGCCCGAGGAGAGCCGAGACGAAAGCACGGTACGAAGAAAGGTATTGCACCTGCCGGGCGCTGTCCAGAGCGGCCTCTCCGCGCTCCGTTCCTCGGACTAGGCTGGAACGGTGCCCAAGGAAACCTTCGATCTGCGCGCGATCGCGGTGGGAGCGTACGGTCCGTCGCTGCTCTACGGAGTGGCCACCGGGGCCATCCTGCCCGTCATAGCGCTCACCGCCCGTGACCTCGGCGCCGACGTGGCCACCGCGGCACTGGTCATCACGCTGTCCGGTATCGGCTCCCTCGTCACGAACGTCCCCGCCACCCTGATCGCCACGCGCTTCGGGGAGCGGAAGGCGCTCGTGGGGGCGGCGCTCTGGTGTGCGGCGGCGATGTTCATGGCGCTCGCAGCCCCCACCCTGCCGGTCTTCGCCGCAGCCGTCTTCATGGTGGGGATGGCGGGCGCCGTCTTCGGACTCGCGCGCCAGAGCTACCTGACCGAGGCCGTGCCCCCGCACTTCCGCGCACGGGCGCTCTCCACGCTCGGCGGGGTCACGCGGATCGGCGTCTTCGCCGGCCCCTTCGCCGCGGCGCTGGCCATGAGCGGCCTGGGGCTCGACGGCGCGTACTGGGTGGGAGGCGTCGCGAGCCTCGTCGCTGCCGCCCTCAGCTGGCGGGTCCCCGAACTCGACGTGCCGGCCCGGGGCGCCTCCTCGAGGCCCGGCGAAACCGCGCTGGAGGCCGTCCTCGCGCCGACGGTGCGTTCGGTCATGCGCAGCCATGTCCGGATCTTCGTGACCGTGGGGATCGGGGTGCTGCTCATCGCGGCCGTCCGTGCCACCCGCCAGGCCGTCCTGCCCCTCTGGGCGGAGGACATCGGGCTCGACGCCTCGGCCACCGCGGTGATCTACGGGCTGTCCGGCGCCATCGACATGCTGATCTTCTACCCCTCGGGCAAGGTCATGGACGTGAAGGGCCGCCGCTGGATCGCCGTGCCGTGCATGCTCATCATGGGGACGGCCCTCACACTGCTGCCCCTCACCGACGACGCCGTAGGACTGCTCCTGGTCGCGCTGCTCATCGGCTTCGGCAACGGGATCGGCTCGGGCATCGTCATGACGCTCGGCGCGGACCTGTCGCCCTCACCCGGACGCCCGCAGTTCCTCGGCATCTGGCGCCTGCTCACCGACTTCGGCACCATGGGCGGGCCGGCCCTGCTCGCCCTCGTGACGGCCCTCGCCACCCTCTCGGCAGGCATCTGGTCCACGGCGGTTCTCGGGTTCCTCGGCGCCGGCGTGCTCTGGTACTGGATCCCACGGGCCGCCCCGGGTTCCGCGGAACCGGCGAGGACGCGCTGACCCGGGCGAACCCTCCTCAGCGCCGCCCGCGACGGGTGATGGCACGCACCGCCAGCACGGCTCCCGCGGACGCCGCCACCCAGGGCCCCGCCACGACGATCGGGTCGATCCACTGGTGGTTGACGTCCACCCGCTTCTTGCCGAGGCGCGATGCGATGCCGTGCCTCCGGCCCTCGGACAGGACGCCCGTCTCGGTGATCGGGTTGTCGGGGCGGAGCGTCACGAAGGAGCTCGCATGAGCGCCCCAGGCTTCCACGCGGTCGCCGAGCAGCAGCAGCAGCCAGTGTGCCGCGCGGCCCTCGCTGTAGCGGTAGGCATAGCGCCGGATGCTGCCCGAGACGCCGTGGAGCGGAACGCTCGTCCCGAAGACGGGCGTGAGCTGACCGTGCTCGATGGACCGCTCCCGGCCCTCGCTGTCCGGCTGCTCGTCGGGGTAGTCCCAGTGGGCGCCGGTGCCCTCGGGGTCGTAGACCTCGCGGGGGTAGGACGGACGATCCTTCCGGTCGAGGTCCACGCCCCACCCGGGGATCCGTGCGCGCAACGCCTCGGCGGTGGGGATGTCCTTGGGTTTGTTCGCGACGTAGGGCGTCGAAGGCCCGGATGCTGCCATGGTGGTCTCCTAGCTGGGGTTCGCGATGATGAGCGTCTTGATGCAGTTGTCGAGCTTCGCCGAGAACATGTGGTACCCCTCGGCGATGTCCTCGAGCGGGATCCGGTGCGTCACGATGTCGTTGGGCTTCAGGTAGCCGTTCTGGATGTGCTCGAAGAGGCGGGGCCACTGCCGCTTCACCGGTGTCTGGTTCATGCGCAGCGTGAGTCCCTTGTTGAGGGCGTCACCGAACTTGACTGCACTGAAGATGGGACCGTAGGCGCCGACGACGGACACCGTCCCTCCCTTGCGCGCGGAGTCGATGGCCCAGTTCAGGGCGATGGGCGAGCCGCCCTGGAGCTTGAGCTTGGTGCCCGTGACCTGCTGGATGAAGTTGCCGTCCGCCTCGGCGCCGACGGCGTCGATCACCACGTCGGCGCCGAGGAAGTCGGTGGTCTTCTTCATCTCGACGATGATGTCGTCGTACTCCGCGAAGTTGAAGGTCTCGGCGTGGGCGAAGGCGCGTGCCTTCTCGAGCCGGTACTCGAGATGGTCGATGACGATCACGCGGCCGGCCCCCATGAGCCAGGAGGACTTCGCAGCGTAGAGGCCCACGGGGCCGGCGCCGAACACGATCACCGTGTCACCCTCGGCGATGCTGCCGAGCTGCGCACCGAAGTACCCGGTGGCCAGGGCGTCCGTGAGCAGCACGGCGTCCTCGCTGTCCATCCAGTCCGGGATGATCGTGGGCCCGACGTCGGCGAACGGCACGCGTACGAACTCCGCCTGCCCGCCGTCGTACCCACCGGTGGTGTGCGAGTAGCCGTAGATGCCGCCCACCGCCGTCGCGTTCGGATTCACGTTGTGGCAGTTGGAGTAGAGACCACGCGCGCAGAAGTAGCAGGAGCCGCAGTAGATGTTGAAGGGGACCATCACGCGGTCGCCACGCTTCAGGTTCTGCACCGACGGCCCTACCTCCTCGACCACGCCGATGAACTCGTGGCCGAACGTGTGGCCGATCCGCGTGTCCGGCATGAGCCCGTGGTAGAGGTGCAGGTCTGAGCCGCAGATCGCCGCGGTCGTCACCTTGATGATGGCGTCGTTCGGGTGCTCGATCTTCGGCATCGGCTTGTCCTCGACCCGGATCTTGTAGGGCCCGCGGTACACCATGGCTTTCATCGGTCGCCTCTTTCCGTCGCTTGTCCGGTCAGCGTTGCACCGTCTCGCCGATGCTTCAACGGCACGGCGCCGCAGGGAAAATTCCGTGCGGAGGGACCCGCGGGATGTTAAGGGAGCTGCGCCCGGTCCGTGGTCCTGCCGGCCTGTGCCGCGAAGAGCCAGCCCGCGGCGGCCGAGAGAGTGAAACCGACCCCGACGATCCAGCCGAGCCCCCACCAGAAGAACAGGGGCACGGTCGCCGTCCCGGGCTCGGACGCCGGGCCGATCACCTGCACGGAGGCGTAGAGTGCCGCGGACACGGCCAGGCTGCCGAGCCCTGCGCACCAGCACAGCACCAGCCAGCCACGGGACGACGCCCAGTGCCCGCCGAAGCCGTCCCAGCTGTTCCAGCCATGGCCTGTCCGCAGGATCACCAGGCCTCCCAGGAGCGTCCAGGCACCCACCACCAGGAGGGCGGCGACGACGTCGGCCGGGCGGTGCCACAGGTTGATGAAGGTCGCCGCCCCCGCGAGAACCGAGTACGCGCCGCCTGCCGCCGCGGTGACCGGTCGCCAGCGCGGCGGCGCGATGATGAAGACGGCCGCGGCAGCCGATGCCGCGAGGGTTGTATGTCCGGAGGGTAATGAATTGAAGGCCAGGGTCGCGACGCCGCGGTCCGGCCGGTCGAAGACCACGTTCTTGAGGAGCTGCGTGGTCAGGTTCGAGGCCAAAATGACGGCGACGGCGACCGCCGCCGCGCCGTACCGCCGGCGACGGAACGCGACGAAGAGGATCGCAGCGGCGGCGAGGACCACGGAGATGGCGGGCAGCGTGTCGAGGAACCGAAGGAACGGCCCCTGGCTCTCGGGTGCCGCCACCCCCGCCTCGCGCCACGCGGACTCGTCAGCGAACTGGCCCGTGGTGGTGCGGACGAACGCCCAGTACGTCCAGCCGAGGGCCGCCGCACAGGCCACGGCCGCCAGCACGAACAGCAGCGGTGAGCGTGCTGCCCGGTCCGGTCCCGTGGAGGTTCGTTGCGACGACATATCCCTCCATGCTTCCACACGATCCTGCGCGTCCCGTCATCATCCCGTGACCCCCCGCTGACCGTTCCCGGCCTCCCGTAGCCTGAGGTCGTGCACCCGAACCCGCCCCTGCCTCCCCTCGAGGAACTCGCCGCATCCGCGCGCGTCGTCTCGGTCCCCATGCGCGTCCGCTTCCGCGGCGTCCTCGTGCGCGAGGCGCTCCTGCTGCGCGGACCCGCTGGCTGGGGGGAGTTCTGTCCCTTCCTGGAGTACGACGACGCCGAGTCAGCGCCCTGGCTCGCGTGCGCGGTGGAGGCGGCGTGGCAGGGGTTCCCGGACCCGGTCCGCACGTCCGTCCCCGTCAACGCGACGGTCCCCGCCGTCGGGCCGCGCGAGGTGGAGGATGTGCTGGCACGTTTCGGGGCCGTGGACGCGGTCAAGGTCAAGGTCGCCGAGAAGGGGCAGGGACTGGCGGATGACGTCGCGCGGGTCGCGGAGGTGCGGAGGCTCCTGCCCGACGCCGGCATCAAGGTCGATGCCAACGGCGGCTGGACGCAGGACGGGGCGCTCGAGGCCCTCGAGGCCCTGGGCCCCTTCAACCTGCAGTACGTGGAGCAGCCCGTGGCGGACATCGCCGGGCTGCGGGCCGTCCGGCTCGAGCTGCGGCGCCGCGGCGAGGAGGTCCTCGTCGCCGCCGACGAGAGCGTGCGGCGGCAGGAGGACCCGCTGCTCGTCGCACGGGAGGACGCCGCGGACCTCCTCGTCATCAAGGCGCCACCCCTCGGCGGTGTCCGGAGGGCCCTCGGGATCATCGACGCCGCAGGGCTGCCCGCGGTGATCAGCTCGGCGCTGGACACCTCCGTGGGCATCCGGGCCGGCGTGGCCCTCGCCGCAGCCCTGCCCGACCTGCCCTTCGCCTGCGGGCTCGCCACGGTGTCCCTCATGGCGGGCGATGTCACCCGCCACTCCCTCGTGCCCGAGGGCGGCCGGCTCCCGGTACGGGAGGTCGAGGTCTCCGAGGGCCTGCTGGAGCGCTTCGCGGCCGCACCGGACAGGGCGCAGTGGTGGCTCGAGCGGCTCGGGCGCGCCCACGCCGTCCTCGCGGCCTGAGTCGGGCCGCTCCCTCGGGAGGTCGCGGGATCGAAGGGGCCCCGGACGCGGGTCTGCAGGCGGGCCGGGTGGCCGCGGGGCGGGCGGGTCCTGTTCGGGCCGCGTTCACGCGGTGTTCACCGGGCGGCACCTCGGCTGTTCAGGTGCTCTCGGCAGGGTGGGGGCGAACGCCGTTCATCCTGTTGAGAGGTACCACCCCCATGACTGAAACCACGCGCCGCCTGCTGCCCATGCTCGGCCACACGAAGGGGAAGCGCAGTGCCGTCACCTGCGCGCTCAAGTGTGACAATGCGTGCTTCGATGCCGTCTGCAACACGTCGAGCAACAACTACTTCCGCGACATCGTCTCGCGTGAGTTCTCGCGCCGCAGTGCTCTCGGCGCAGGCGCCGCGGGCGCGCTGACGCTGCTCGTCACCTCCCAGACGGGTGCCGGCACGGCCGTGGCAGCACCGCCGCCCGGCAAGGGGTACCTGAAGAGCAACCTGCCTTTCGACCCGATCGCCCCCGTGGACGCCCTCGTGGACGACATGACTGTGCCCCAGGGCTACGACTGGAACCCGGTCATCCGCTGGGGTGACCCCCTCTTCCGCACCTCGCCGGCCTTCGATCCGAACAACCAGACCGCAGCGGCGCAGGCCCTGCAGTTCGGGTACAACTGCGACTACACGGACGTCATCGAGATCGAGGGCAGCAAGGGCCGCCGCGCGGTGCTGTTCGCCAACCACGAGTACACCAACGAGAACATCATGGTGCCGCCGACGCTGCCCGCCGCCGAGGTGCGGGGCATCGGCAAGGCCGCCCACGGCCTGTCCGTCGTCGAACTCGAGCGCAAGAACAAGAACAAGCCGTGGTCCTACGTGCAGGGCGCGCCGCTCAACCGCCGCTACCTGACCACCACCCCGTACGAGGTCACCGGCCCCGCCGCCGGATCGGACCTGCTGAAGACCAAGGACGACCCCGCCGGCCGCAGCATCCTCGGTACCCTGGGCAACTGCGCCGGCGGCACCACGCCGTGGGGCACCATCCTCTCCGGCGAGGAGAACTTCAACGGCTACTTCGTGGCAGCCGGCACCAGCGACGGCGACCGGCGCTACGGCATCACCAGCAAGCCGACGGCACGCGGCTGGGAGATCGACGAGGCACGCTGGGACACCCGCAACGCGGGGTACGAGAACGAGAAGCACCGCTTCGGGTACATCGTGGAGGTGGACCCCTTCGATCCGACGTCCACCCCGAAGAAGCACTCGGCGCTGGGACGCTTCAAGCACGAGGGCGCCAATGTGACCGTCGCCTCCGACGGCCGCGTGGTGGCGTACATGGGTGACGACGAGCGCTTCGACTACCTGTACAAGTTCGTGTCGAAGAACAGGGTCCAGCCGGGCACCAGCCCTGCCGCGCGCAGGGCCAACATGACGCTGCTGAGCGAGGGCTCCCTCTACGTGGCGCGTTTCCAGGGCAACTCAGTGGCTGAGATCGACGGCACCGGCACGCTCCCCTCGGACGGTGCCTTCGACGGCGTCGGCGAGTGGCTGCCGCTGCTCATCGACAACAGGTCCGTGGTCGCGGGCATGAGCGCCGCCGAGGTCGCCGTCTTCACCCGCCTCGCGGCGGACAAGATGGGTGCCACGAAGATGGACCGCTGCGAGGACGTCGAGCCGAACCCCGCCACGGGCAAGGTCTATGTCGCCTGCACCAACAACACCAACCGCGGCGTCGGCACCGCAGCCGTGGCGGACGAGGCCAATCCGCGCACCGCCAACCGCGACGGCCACGTCGTGGAGCTCACCGAGGCGGGCGGCAACGCGACGGGGACCCGCTTCACCTGGAACCTGCTCCTGGTCTGCGGCGATCCGGCCCGCAACCCCGCCACCTACTTCGGCGGCTACCCGAAGGACAAGGTCTCGCCGATCTCCTGCCCGGACAATGTGGCCTTCGACTCCGAGGGCAACCTCTGGATCTCGACGGACGGCCAGCCGAGCACCATCGGGTTCAACGACGGGCTGTTCAAGGTGCAGCTCGAGGGCGCGGAGCGCGGCCGCGTCGAGCAGTTCCTCGCCGTCCCGCGTGACGCCGAGACCTGCGGCCCGGTCATCCACGACCAGGACGGCACCGTCTTCGTCGCCGTGCAGCACCCCGGCGAGGACGGGAAGTGGGGGGCGCAGAACTCGCTCTTCCCCGACTACGTGCCGGCCGGCACGGTTCCCGGCAAGGGCGAGGCCGCCCTCCCGCGCCCCTCCGTGGTGCAGGTCTTCCGCGGCTAGGACCGCCTGCCCGCCGTCCCGGGTCCGTACGGCGCGGACGGCGGAGGCACGGGGCCCCACCTGATGCACCCCCGTCTCCGGCCGGGGGTGCATCCGTGTCCGGGTGGAAGGATGGATACGTGACAGAACCAGCAGCCACCCCGTCCGTGCCCGTCGATTCCGCCACCTCGGCCGCACGCGCCGTCCGCGCCCTCGTGGACGGGGGCGTCACCGACGTCGTCGTCGCGCCCGGATCCCGCAGCGCGCCCCTCGCATACGCGCTGGCCGACGCCGAGGCGGCCGGCCTGGTGCGGCTGCACGTGCGCATCGACGAGCGCGCCGGTGCCTTCACCGCCCTCGGTCTGGCGCTCGGCGGGCAGCGCCCGGCCGCCGTCGTGACGACGTCGGGGACCGCGGTGGGCGAACTCCTGCCGGCCGTCATGGAGGCGAACCACGCGGCGGTGCCGCTGGTCGTCGTGTCCGCGGACCGGCCCGCCGAGCTCCGGGGGACCGGGGCCAACCAAACCACGGTGCAGTCGGGCCTGTTCGGTGTGCACGTCCGTGCCGGCATCGACGTCGCGGCCGGTGAGGACCCCGCGTTGCCCGTCGCGGCGGCACTGCGCGCCGCCGTCGGGGGGCCCGAGCAGGGCATGCCCTCGCATGCAGCCGGACCGGTGCACCTCAACCTCGCCTTCCGGGACCCGCTGGTGCCCGACGGCGCAGGCCCCGACGCAGCCGGGGCGCAGATGCACGGGGGAGGACGCCACGGCGCCGCGGGGGACGGACGCCTCCGCACCATCGGTGCGTCCACCGCCGACGGTGCGTCCGCCGCCGACGGGGCGGCGGGGGCCGAGGGGACGGCGGGCGGCGCCGGGGACAGCAGCACTGGCGCAACGGATGTCAGCACAGGCACGGCGGGCAGGACCGTCGTCGTCGCCGGACACGGGGCGGGGGAACTCGCGGCCGTCTTCGCCGCCCATCTCGACCTCCCGCTGCTCGCCGAGCCGTCGTCGAACGCCCGCTTCGGCAGCAGCGCCATCGCGCCCTACCGGCTGCTGCTCGAGCACCTCGGGCCCGCCGTCACGCGCGTGGTGGTGTTCGGCCGCCCCACGCTGTCCCGTCCCGTCACCGCGCTGCTGGCCCGGCCCGACGTCGAGCACGCCCTGTACCTGCCCGAGCCCGTGGCCTGGTTCGAGGAGGGCCGGCGCACCGAGCGCATCATCGACACCCTGCCCGAGCTGCTGGCGTTCGCGGGCCGCGGCGGGGACGGCTGGCTGCTGTCCTGGCGGGAGGCCGGCGCCGCCGCCGAGGCCGCCATCCAGTCCCTCCTCGCCGGCGAGGACGGCATCACCGGGCTGCACGTGGCAGACGCCGTCTGGGAGCACACCGACGGCAACCTGGTGCTCGGCTCCTCCAATCCCATCCGCGACGTGGACCTCGTAGCCGCCGCCGACTGGCATCCGCTGGAGGTCTTCGCCAACCGCGGGCTCGCCGGGATCGACGGCACCGTCTCGACGGCCACGGGGGTGGCTCTCGCCGCGGGCATCCCGACCCGCGCCCTCCTGGGCGACGTGACGTTCCTGCACGACGCCGGCGGCCTGCTCCTCGGCAGCGGCGAGGCGCAGCCGGACCTGCAGATCGTGGTCCTCAACGACGCCGGCGGCGGGATCTTCGGTCTCCTGGAGCACGGGGCGGAGACGACGACGGCGCGCTACGGCGCCGTCGTCGAACGCCTCTTCGGCACCCCGCACTCCGTCGATCTGGCGGCGCTGGCAGGGGCGCACGGCGTGCCCTTCCAGCGGGTGACGACGCTCGAGGAGCTGGATACGGCGATGGAGCGGCCCATCACGGGCCGCTCCATCGTCGAGGTGCGCGCCGAGCGCAGCACGCTCCGCGACCTGCATGCACGCATCCGCCGGGCGGTGGCGGACACGCTCACCCGGTAGGGCCTCAGAGCACCTTCGAGAGGAAGAGCCTGGTGCGCTCGTGCTGCGGGTCGCCGAGGACGTCCTCGGGCCTGCCCTGCTCCACCACCACGCCGCCGTCCATGAAGACCACGCGGTCGCCGACCTCGCGGGCGAAGCCCATCTCGTGGGTGACGACCATCATCGTCATGCCCTCGCGGGCCAGCTGCTTCATGACCTCGAGCACGTCGCCCACGAGCTCGGGATCCAGGGCGCTGGTGGGCTCGTCGAAGAGCATCATGTCCGGGTCCATGGACAGTGCGCGGGCGATGGCGACGCGCTGCTGCTGGCCGCCGGAGAGCTGGGCGGGGAAGGCGTCGGCCTTCTCCGCCAGTCCCACCTTCTCGAGGTTCCGCTGCGCGATCGTGGTGGCCTCGGCCCTGCCCCGCTTCTTGGCGCGCTGCTGTGCGAGGGTGAGGTTCCTCAGCACGGTCAGGTGGGGGAAGAGGTTGAACTGCTGGAAGACCATCCCGATGCGCGTCCGGACGCCGTCGAGATCGGTCTCACCGTCCGTGATGTCCACGCCCTCCACCATGACGGTGCCGCTGGTGGGCTCCTCGAGCCGGTTCACGCAGCGCAGCAGGGTGGACTTGCCCGAACCGGACGGGCCGATCACGCACACCACCTCGCCCTGGTCCACGTGGAAGTCGATGCCCTTGAGCACCTCGTTGCTGCCGAAGGACTTGTGCAGCGCCCGGATCTCGATCGCGGGGACTGCCGCAGCGCCTGTTGCCGGATGGGCCACAGGGATCACCGGCCTCTCTTGTTGTGTCGTTCGAGCTTCGCGACGAGCTGGGTCAGCGGCAGCGTGATGACCAGGTACAGCAGCGCGGCGACGACGAGCGGCGTCGCATTGGCCTGGTTGGTGAGCGCGTCGCGGGCGAAGGTCGTCAGCTCGCGGTCGCCGATGGCCATGCCCGCGATGAACAGGAGGGAGGTGTCCTTGATGAGGATCACGAGCTCGTTGGTCAGCGGCGGGGTGATGATCCGGAAGGCCTGGGGCAGGACGACGGTCACCATGGTCCACGCGGAGTTCATGCCCAGGGACCGTGCAGCCTCCACCTGACCCTTGGGCACCGCTTCGATACCCGCGCGGATGGTCTCCGCGATGTAGGCGGCGGAGACGATGATCAGGGCGATCAGGCCCGCGCCCGCGTTGCCGCCGGGCGGGCGCCACTGGAACGCGATGGGGATGGCGTAGGCGAAGCCGAAGATGACCAGCAGGGCGGGAAGCCCCCGGAAGAGCTCGATGTAGCCGGTGGCGAGCCATCGGTACGGCAGGACCGGGGAGAGTTTCATGAGGGCGAGCAGGAGGCCCAGCAGGAGGCCGCCGACGAACGCGATGGCCGTGTAGATGACCGTGTTCCTCGCCGCGATCGTGAGGATCTCGGGGAACACGGCGGCGGCGATGTCCGGATTGAAGAAGTAGGGCTGGATGGTGCCCCAGTCGGCGGACAGGATGACGAACAGGACGACGGCAGCGAACACCGCGTAGAGGACGCCCTGGATGAGGCGTCTGCGTGTCGATCGTTTCACGCGGAGGGACTACCTTCCTTCGGGAGGTTGCACCCGTGCGGCACCGGCGTCGAGGACTGCCGGCGCCGCACGGGTAGGGGGCGTGTTACTCCGCGAAGTAGGAGTCGTAGATTTCCTGGTACTTGCCGTTGTCGCGCAGCGCGGTGAGCTGCTCGTTGACGGCGGCGACGAGCTCCTCGCTGCCCTCCTTGGACATGATGAACCCGTACTGCTCGTCGGTGGGGAGTTCCTCGGCGATCGTGAAGGCGCCGTCCTCGGTGTGGCCGAGGTTCACCGGCAGGTCCTGCAGCAGGGCGTCGACGTTGCCGGCCTGGATGGCGGCGTACATCTCGGCGTCGGAGGGGAACTGGACCAGTTCGGCCTCGGGGGCCTTCTCCGCCGCATAGGTTGCGCCGGTGGTGCCCTGCTGGACGCCCACCTGCTTGCCGGCGAGGTCGTCGATCGAGGCGATGTCGGAATCGGTCGGCACGAGGATCGACTGGAGCGAGTCGTAGTACGGGTCCGAGAACGCGAGGTTGGCCTGGCGTTCCTCGGTGATGGTGACGGCGCTGGCGCCGATGTCGCACTGGCGGGCACCGAGGACGGCGCCGCTCTGCAGGCCGTCGAAGCCTACATCCTGGACGGCGAGCTCGAGGCCCATGCCGGAGGCGATCTCCTTCATGAGATCCATGTCGAACCCGGTGTACTCGCCGTTCTCCTCGTACTCGAAGGGCGGGTAGGGGATGTCCGAGCAGACGGTCAGGGTGCCCTCGGACACGAGGTCCAGGCCGCTCGCCTCAGCGGAGCCGGCGTCGTCGGAGCCTCCACCACACGCGCTCAGGGCAAGGGCGCCGGCGGCCAGGGCGGCCAGCATTGCGGGTTTCTTGGAAAGCATGGGTTCCTCACTAGGGCAGACGGGATGCAGGTAAAAAATGTCCTGCTGATTCTAACGACGAATGCAGGAAGTGCATCACGGGCTACGGCTGTTGCCCCCCGATCACCGCCGCGGCCCGTCTCAGCGGGACAGGCCGAGGGCCTCGATCATGGGCCGGAACTTGCTCCACGTCTCCGCCAGCTCGGCCTCGGGCTGGGAGCCCTCGACGATCCCGCACCCCGCGTACAGCCGTACCCGGGTGGGGGTCTCGACGACGGCGCCGCGCAGCGCGATGCCCCACTCGCCGTTGCCCCCGGCATCGATCCAGCCCACGGGTCCCGCGTAGGGGCCGCGCTGGAGGTGTTCGAGCTCGCGGATGAGCGCCCCGGCCACCGTGGTCGGCGTGCCGCACACCGCGGCGGTGGGGTGCAGCGCCTGCACCAGGGCCAGCGACGTCGGCACCTGGCCGTCGTCGTCGACCGCGAGCCGCGCCGTGACGTCGGAGGCCAGGTGCCACACGTTGGGCAGCTGCAGGACGAAGGGCTCGCTGTGCGAGGTCATGGAGCTCGTGAAAGGCTCGAGCGTCTCGGTGAGCGAGTCGATGGCGATCTGGTGCTCGTGGAGCTGCTTCTCCGACCCGGCGAGCACCCGCGTGGGGTAGTCGGGGTCGCCCGCGGGTGCGTTGGCCCGGTCCAGGGTGCCGGCGAGCACGCGCGCCCGCGCGGTGCTGTTCTCCACCTTGATGAGCATCTCCGGCGTCGAGCCGATCAGGCCGTCCACGGCGTACGTCCAGCAGTCCTCGTACCGCACGGCGAGCTCGCGCAGCACCTGCGCGGTGGCCACGGGCGTGGCGAGGTTCGCCACGATGTCGCGCGCCAGCACGAGCTTGCTCAGCTCGCCCGCCCGCACGTGCTTGACGCCCTCGGCGACGGCCACCTTGTACTGGTCCTCGGTGAGCACGCCCGGGCCGAGGCTGTCATCGGGGCCGGGGGAGCGGTCGGCGTCGGGCTCCATGAGGTAGGCGGCGAGGGCGGCCTCGGCCGCCTCGGCGGTCAGCTCGGCCTCGGCGTCGTCCGTGATGTAGGTGAGCCAGCTCATCCCCTCGCTGCAGCCGACAACCACCTCCGGGACGATCAGGCGCGACTCGTGGAGGGAGGTCTTGGAGAAGGCGAAGGAGCCGAAGGCGATCAGGCCGGAGCCGGGAACGGCGAGCTCGTCCTGCACCTCCGCGCCGGCGAGCTCGCGGCGCCACCATTCCTGGGCCTGCGTGAAACGGTCGGGGCCGGTGACGGTGAAGCGTGCGGTCTCGCCGTAGGCGACCAGCCCGCCGCCGCGGCGGATCCAGGTATGGGCGTCGTTGCGGACCACGTACTCGAGGAGGCCCGCCTGGGGATCGATGGTGCCACGCGCCACCGTGATGCTGCGGAGGCCGCGGGAGTGTCCGGGCGCAGGCGGCAGCGCGGTGAGGGACGGTGTGCTCATGATGCTTCAAGCGTACTCCGCGGCATCGTGCCGAACCCGGGGTGATTAGGTGCATCCCCGTTGTTTGAGACAATGACGGGGTGAACCGTGCATCGCTGGAGAAGCGTCCTGACGAAGTGGCAGCCATGTTCGACGACGTGGCGCCCCGCTACGACGTCGTCAACGACGTCCTGTCGATGGGGCAGACGCGCCGCTGGCGCCGGATCGTCGTCGACGCCGTCGGTGCCGAGCCCGGTCAGCGCGTGCTGGATCTCGCCGCTGGCACCGGCACCTCGAGCGAGCCCTACGCTGACGCGGGGATCGACGTCGTCGCGTGCGACTTCTCCCTCGGCATGCTGAAGGTGGGCAAGCGCAGGCGCCCGGACATCTCCTTCGTGGCCGGCGACGCGACGGACCTGCCGTTCGCGGACAACTCCTTCGACGCCTCGACCATCTCCTTCGGCCTCCGCAACGTCAACGAGCCGAAGAAGGCGCTCGCCGAGATGCTGCGCGTCACGCGGCCGGGCGGCCGCCTCGTCATCGCCGAGTTCTCGCAGCCCACGGTGGCGCTGTGGCGCACCACCTACACCGAGTACCTGATGCGCGCCCTGCCGGCGATCGCCCGGAAGGTCAGCTCCAACCCCGACGCCTACGTCTACCTGGCCGAGTCCATCCGTGCCTGGCCGAACCAGGACGAGCTCGCTGCGTGGCTGGGCGAGAGCGGCTGGAACGACGTCGAGTACCGGAACCTCAACGGAGGAATCGTCGCCGTGCACCGCGCCACCAAGGCGCCGGCCGCACCGGGCGAGGAGCCGTTGCTGCCCGGCCAGGTCCGCCTGCGCCGTACGTCTGCGGCCGCGTAGATGACCGTCCTGATCGTCGGTGCGGGCCCGGCGGGATCCACAGCGGCGTACTACCTCGCGAGCGCGGGCATCGAGGTCACGGTCCTCGAGAAGACCTGGTTCCCCCGCGAGAAGGTGTGCGGCGACGGCCTGACGCCCCGTGCCACCCGCGAGCTGCAGCTGCTCGGCCTGCCGCACGACGAGAGCGAGGGGTGGCGCCGCACCAGGGGCCTCCGCCTCATCGCCGGCCGGCGCACCGTGGAGGTGCCGTGGCCCGAGCTGAGCGACTTCCCCGACTACGGGCTCGTCCGTACCCGCCTCGGTTTCGACGACGCCCTCGCGCAGCACGCCCGCGCCGCCGGCGCCACGATCCTCGAGGGCCATTCCGTGACCACCGCGCTGCGCGACGACGCAGGCCGGGTCACCGGGGTGACGGCGAACCTGCTCGACGCCGACGGCCGCAGGACGGGCGAGACGCGCACGTTCACGGCCGACGTCGTGCTCGCCGCCGACGGCAACTCCACACGCACCGCCGTCAGCCTCGGGATGCAGAAGCGCGACGACCGGCCCCTCGGCGTCGCCGTCCGCACGTACTTCACGAGCCCGCGCACGGACGACGACTGGATGGAGGGCTGGCTGGAGCTGCCCGACGCCACCGGCAGGCCGCTGCCCGGCTACGGCTGGGTCTTCGGCGTGGGCGACGGCACGTCCAATGTGGGGCTGGGAATCCTCAACTCGTCGGCGGAGTTCGGCAAGCTGGACTACAAGCAGGTCCTGCGCGACTGGACGGCGGGCATGCCCGCCGAGTGGGGCTTCACGCCCGAGAACATGGTGGGCGAGATCCGGGGCGCGGCGCTGCCCATGGGCTTCAACCGCACGCCGCACTACAGCCCCGGCCTGCTGCTGCTCGGCGACGCCGGCGGCATGGTGTCCCCGTTCAACGGCGAGGGGATCTCCTACGCCATGGAGTCCGCCCGCTACGCGGCCGAGTTCATCGAGCGGGCGCAGGGCGTGGGCTCGCAGCTCGGCCGGGACCAGGTCCTGTCCGGCTACGCCCCGTACGTGCGCGGGCAGTGGGGGAGCCATTTCACGCTCGGGCGCGTGTTCGCCCAGCTGATCGGCAAGCCCGCGGTCATGTCGCTGGCGCTGCGCACGGGGATGCCGGTCCCGGTGCTCATGCGCTTCGTGGTCCGCATGCTCGCCAACCTGACGGACACCGGCGGCCGGGGCTTCGAGGACCGCGTCATCCATCTGCTCGAGTCCCTCGTGCCGCCCACGTCCAACCAGCCGTCGCTGGCGGCCTATCTGCGTGCGCAAAGCGCCGCCCCACTTCGTTAGGCTTAGACGGTGACACACTCCTTCAATCCCGGGTGGACCAGCGTGGGCCATGGCAGCGCGCTGGACACGGCGGACATCCCGGACGACGCCGACGCGCTGCGTCTGCCTCCCGGCTTCGCCCTCATCGCCGAGGACCCGGAGCTGGGCCCGTCCGTCTCGTCCTGCCTCGCCGAGGTGGAGAAGCAGCTCCGCGGGGCCATCAGCAACTCCGATCCCCTCGCCGACGCCACGAGCCGGCATCTCGTCGAGGCCGGCGGCAAGCGCATCCGGCCCCTCCTGACGATCCTCGCCTCCCACCTCGGGAACCCGGCCGGCGCCAAGGTGGTCCAGGCCGCCGTCGTCGTCGAGCTGACGCACCTCGCCACGCTGTACCACGACGACGTCATGGACTCCGCGCCCTACCGCCGCGGTGCCCCGACCGCGCACGAGGTGTGGGGCAACTCCGTGGCCATCCTCACCGGCGACCTCATCTTCGCCCGGGCCTCGATCCTCGTGTCGGAGCTCGGCGGCGAGGCCCTCGGCATCCAGGCCCGCACCTTCGAGCGGCTGTGCCTCGGCCAGCTGCACGAGACCGTCGGGCCGCGCGAGGGCCAGGACGACCTCGAGCACTACCTGTCCGTGATCGCCGACAAGACCGGCTCGCTCGTGGCGGCCTCGGGTCAGCTCGGCGCGATCTTCGCGGACGCTCCGCGGGAGGTCGTGGACGTCATGGTGTCCTACGGCGAGAAGGTCGGCGTCGCGTTCCAGCTCGCCGACGACGTCATCGACGTCACGGGCCTGAAGGTGAAGTCGGGCAAGGCTCCCGGCACCGACCTCCGCGAGGGCGTCCCCACCCTGCCGGTCATCCTGCTGCGCCGCGCCGCCGCGGCCGGGGACCGGTCCGCGGCCGACGTCGTCGCGCTCGTGGACGGCGACCTCTCCAGTGACGAGGCCCTCGCGGAGGCGGTGGCCGCGGTGCGCTCGCACCCGCAGACGCAGGAGGCCTGGGCCGTGGCGCAGCAGTGGGCGGACGCCGCCGTCGCCGCCCTCGCGCCGCTGCCCGACAGCGTGGTGAAGCAGGCGCTGGAGAGCTTCGCGCAGGCCGTGGTCAGCAGGGACGTCTAGCCCCGCCCGCCGTCGTACCGGCTTCCCGGCGTACCGCCCCTGTGCCCGGAGCGTCCCGGGGCGTGGCGCGGCCGAGTCGTCGAGAACCAGGAACGACGGTGCCGGGTGGGCCTACCGGGGGAGGAACGCCCTTAGCTCGTCGGCCTTCCGCGCCCGGACCGCGGGATCCACGATGGGCCGCTTCGGCGTGAAATAGAAGCCGTCGTCGTGCCAGCGGGGCAGCACGTGCTGGTGGTAGTGCCAGACGTGCTGGCTGCCGGCGGGCTCGTTGTGCTGCCGCGTCGAGATGCCGTCCGGGGCCCAGGCGAGCTTGATCGCGATCGCGATGTCGCGGGTGAGGGTCATGATGCGGGCCGCGACGTCGTCGGGCAGTTCGTACAGCAGCTCGAAGTGCTCCCGCGGTGTGACGAGCACGTGGCCGGGGTTGGGCTCGAAGCCGTGGGAGGCGATGAAGGCCAGTACCAGGTCGTCCGAGTGGATGACGTCGCCCGGGCGGCACAAATTCCTGGCGTTGCTGAAGTCCCCGCGCGCGAGGTCGCAGAAGGGGCACCGGTAGCCCGCGGGCGCGTGGTGGGCGAACTCCATCAGTTCTCCTCGTCCTCCTCGAACACCCACTCGAACAGGTCGAGCACGTACTCGGTGAAGGTGCCCTCCTCGCTCTGCCATTCCCCGCGGGCGTTGTTGCGCCGCCACACGATCGGATCGGGGACGTCCAGCTGGTCGGCCCTCATGCCCCACGTGAACTGCTCGTCCTCGTCCTCGAGGAACAGCAGGAAGCCGTCCTCGATCTCGAGCTCGTCGGGGTCCCAGAAGAAGTGGAACGCCTCCATGATGTCCTCGGTGGCGCCGACGGCCCGGTAGAACTCGTGGAGAGCCAGCGGGAGCTCGAAGTCCTTGCCCTCGAGGAGGTCGGCGAGTTCCTCCTCGGACAATCCGTCCTCCTCGGCCCACTCGTCCTCGAAGTATTGGGGCACCAGGGCGCGGAATCTATCGGAAAACAGCTCGGTCACGGGTACTCCAGGAGTGGTGGTGGGGGGTCCTCCCATCCTAGCCCGACGCCCTCGGCACACGGGCTACTTCTGCGTCGCCGGACTCCGTGCTGCGAGCGGCGCATGCCATCCGTACTGCCAGGCGAGCACCCGGAAGGAGAACACGAGCGACGCGGCGATCGTGCCGGTGACGAGCGTGAAGGAGTCCGTCAGGTACAGGACGGTGACGATGACGGCACCGAGCATCGCGGGGAGGGCGTAGATGTCGCGTGGGTCGAAGAGCTGCGGTATCTCGTTCGCGACGACATCGCGCAGCAGGCCGCCGCCCACGGCGGTGGTGACACCCAGCAGGACGGCGGACACCGGGTTGAGGCCGACCTCGAGCGCCTTGATGGTGCCGGTGATGCAGAACAGGGCCAGTCCGGCGGCGTCGAAGACGACCAGCACGCGCTTGACCCGCTCAACGCCGGAGAAGACGAAGTAGACCAGGATGGTGGCCAGCAGCGGGGGCAGCAGGTACGCCGGATCGGTGAACGCGGCCGGCGGCACGTCGATGATGAGGTCGCGGGCCACACCACCCCCGAGCGAGGCGAGGGAGGCGAGGAGGAGCGACCCGACGATGTCGAAGCCCTTGCGAGCCGCCAGGAGCGAGCCGGAGACGGCGAAGAAGAAGACGCCGAGGAGATCGGCGGCGAGGGCGACGTGCGAAGCGGTATCCATCTCTTCCTTCGGCGGGCGGTTGTGCCGCGAGCCGGCGCGCGGCCGCGTCCGGGCATCGGGGCCCCGACCAGCATGACAGAGGCTGCCCGGACCCCGTGCCGACGCCGCACGACCGGGCGGCGACGCGACGCCCGGCACTAGGCTGGCCCCATGACGAGCGGACACGCAGCAGGCACGGAGACGGTGGGACCGAGCGCGCAGGACGGCTCGCGGGCGATGCGCGTGGCCTCACGCCTGATCGGCCTCCTGCCGACCAAGAAGCACCTCAGCGGCACCGACTGGGTGAACGCCAGATACCCGGACCGCACGTACCCCTCGGTGGCCGCGATCCCCTGGACGTTCAAGCAGACGCACACCATCCAGGAGAAGCGGATCGACGGCGTCCGCACCATCACCGTCCGGCCCCTGCTCGGTGCCACGCGCTCGCACATCATCTACACGCACGGCGGCATCTACATCAACGAACTGGCCCGCCCGCACTGGTGGATCATCGCGGAGCTCACCAAGCGCACCGGCGCGGCCGTGACGGTGCCCCTCTACCGCCTGGCACCCGAGAGCACCTACCGTGAGGCGTTCCCGTACCTGGTCTCGGTCTACCGGGACGTCCTCGCCACGGCCGAGCCGCAGGACGTCACGTTGATGGGGGATTCCGCGGGCGGGGCACTCGCCGTCGCCCAGACCTGGGCCTTCCGTGACGCCGGGCTGCCCGCACCCGGCCGCGTCGTCGCCTTCTCGCCCTGGCTCGACGTCACGGGCACCAACCCCGAGATCCCGCGGTACGACGCCGTGGATCCCATGCTCTCCGTGCCCGGCGGGGTGCGGGCCGGGCTCTGGTGGTCCGGCGGTGACGACCCCAGGACGCCGCTCGTGAGCCCGGCCTGCGCGCCCGCGGACCTGCTCGCCGCGGTCCCGGCCACGCGGATCTACCAGGGGACGCGCGACGTGTGCATGGCCGACGCCACGGTGTTCCGCGACCGCGCGGTGGCGGCGGGGGCGGACGTCACCCTGAGGGTCTACCCGGGCGGCTTCCACGTCTTCCCGGCGTTCCCCCGCCTCCCGGAGTCCCGGGAGGTCTACGCCGATATCGCCGCGTTCCTCGGGCGACCGGCGCTGCCCTAGGCGCCGGCGGCGCCGCCCGAAGCACGTCCCAGGAGCCGGGCAGCCGGGTGGCGGTCAGGCTGCGCCGGAGTCCCGGGACAGGACCCATACATTGGTGTCGTCCTGGCGTTCGACCGTGACGGTGGTGACGAGTGCACGGATCATGGCGAGTCCCCGGCCCGACTCGTCGTCCTGCGGCGTCCCGTCGTCCGGGAGGGCCGGCCCCGACGGCGGATCGAGGTCGGGGAGCGGGTCGATCGGTTCGGCGCCGATCTCACTTATCATGGCACTCAGCCGCCCGGTGCATGCTGGTCAGTCCGCGGAACGCCTCAGGATGACGACGGTGACGTCGTCGGCGACCTCCGGGACATCGGCCCGGTCCAGCAGGGCTGCGCAGGCGGCCTCGGCGCTGGCAGCCGCCGTCACCACATCCGCCACCGCCTCCGTGAACTGCTCGACCGTCTCGTAGATGTCCAGGAGGCCGTCGCTGACGATGGCCAACTGGTCCCCGGGTCCGAGACGGACCACCCCTGCGCGCCACTTCTGGTCAGGCCATGCTCCGACCGGCGGCCCGGCCGAGGGCAGCCGTGTCGCACTACCGTCCGCTGCGACGTGCAGCGCGAGTCCGTGGCCGGCATCGACGTAGTCGACGACACCGGTCGCCGCATCGAGGCGCCCGTGGAAGAGCGTGACGAAGGAGTTCGTCTGCTCGAGATCGGCTTCCGTCGCGCGAGCCGCCGTGGCGAACGCGGTCTCGATGCCCGGCTGCCTCGCGACGGACCGGAGGGTCGCCCGCACCGTCGCCGCGATCAGTGCTGCGCCCATGCCCTTGCCCATGGCGTCGGCGACCGTCAGGTGCAACCCCTCCGGTGTGCTGTACCAGTCGTAGAAGTCCCCACCGACGCTCCTCGATGGCCGGAACCTCCCCGCGAGCACGTAGTCGCGGAGTGTGAGCTTGTCGCGGGGAAGCAGATTCTGCTGCACCTCCGCGGCCCGCAGCCGATCATCCGCGTTGGCGATGTCCACCGCGGCCTGCCGGCTCTGGCGACGGAACAGCGTGTTCACGCGAGCCACGAGCTCGCGCGGGCTGAAGGGCTTGGAGATGTAGTCGTCCGCACCGGTCTCGAGGCCCGTGAGGCGCTCGATCTCATCGGTGCGCGCCGTGATCATGAGGATGTATGCATCGGAGAAGGTGCGCACCTCCCGGCACAGATCCACTCCGTCGCCGTCCGGGAGGTTGAGGTCGAGCGTGATGAGGTCGGTACCGGCCCGGGCCTTCTCCAGACCTTCGCGCGCAGTCGACGCCTCACTCACCTGGAAGCCCTCCCGCTTCAGGACCTGGACGAGCAATCCCCGGATGTCGCCGTCGTCCTCGACAACCAGTGCACGGCGAACCTGTGGGGCGACAGTCATGATGCTCATTAAACGCTACTCGGCAGCATGCTCCGGACCCATGGCGGCCGGCGGCCGGACTCACCGGTCCGTTGCGCTGAACTTGATGCGATCTTGAGGGGCGGGGTGCTGCTTCCCCCCGAAAACAAGGGGCTGCCGCGTTATCCTGTGGCTGGGGGGCCGGGGCTCGCAGCCCGTCAGGTAGGGCGGAGCAACTCGACGACGGACAGGGAAACAGCGGCAGATGGACAAGGTGCTCTCATACCTGACGCTCAACACGCGACAGTTCCACGAGCTGTCCCTCCGGGCGCGCGTCATCCTGTCCCAGCTGCCGCTCTCCCTGACGGTGGTGCTGATCCTCGCGGGCGGCGCACTGTTCCACCCCGACCTGTTCGAGAGCCGCTCCTTCCTCATCGGCGTGGCCCTGCAGGCCGTCCTGCTGGCCGTGTGCGTGCTCGTTCCCTGGGACCGCCTCCCGCATGCGAGCTTCCTCGTCATCCCGTTGCTGGACTTCATCCCCATCGGGCTCATGCGCTACGGCGCCGGGACCGTCATCACGGGCGTGGGGCTCCTCACCGTGTTCCCCGTGATCTGGCTGGCCGCCTCCGGCCTCTTCCCCCGGGTTGCCCTCGCGGCCGGGTTCCTGGGAGCGCTCGGCGTGGTCTGGGCACCCGTGTTCGTCACCGATGCCGAGGTCAATTCCTCGTCGCTCACGCAGTCCATCCTGCTGCCCTTCATCATGCTCGCGATCGGCGTGACCATCCGCGTGATGACGGCGAGCATGATGGCCCAGCAGGAGGTGGTCGAGGAGAAGGACCGCGCCCTGCAGGTGCTCCTCGAGGACAGCGCGCGCCGCGAACGCCTCCTGGACACCGTGGTCAACAGCCTCGACGTCGGCCTGATCGCCGTGGACGAGACGGGCCGGCCGGTCCTCGCCAATCGGAAGCTCGAGGCGTTCCGGGCCCTCGCAGGCGGGTCCGGGGACACGGCCGAGGAGGACCTCCACATCTACCTGCAGGACGGGGAGACGGTCATGCCCGCGGTCCGGCGCCCCACCCGGCGAGCCGCGGAGGGGCAGGTGTTCTCCGACTACCTGCTGTGGTGGGGGGAACAGCCTGGACAGCGTGTCCTCTCGACGTCGTCGCGCCTGATGACCAACCAGGCGGGCACGCGTGAGGGGTCCGTGGTGACCTTCAGCGACGTCACCGAGCTCGTCGCCGCCCTCAACGCCAAGGACGATTTCATGGCGACGGTGTCCCACGAGCTGCGGACCCCGCTCACCGCGATCCGCGGCTACCTGGAGCTGCTGACCACCACGCCGGACCTCGACCCGGACGTGGCCTCCGGGCTGGAGGTCGTCTCGCGCAATTCCGAGCGCCTGCACAAACTGGTGGTGGACCTGCTGACCACGGCGAAGGGTCCGCCGGAGATCGCGCCGGTGCCCACCGACTTCTCCGACCTCGTGGGCCGGCGGGTGGCCACGGCGCAGGAGCGCAACAGCAACCCGCTGGTGCGTTTCGACGACCTGACGGCTCCGGGCCTCGTGGCACTGTGCGACTCATCGGGGATCGGCCAGGTGCTCGACAACCTGCTCTCGAACGCCATCAAGTACTCACCCGCAGGGGGGCGCGTGACGGTCCGCGCCGCGGAGGTCGACGGCGAGGTGGAGTGCAGCGTCACGGACGAGGGCACCGGTATGTCGCCGGAGGAGCTGAAGGGTGTGTTCTCGAAGTTCTTCCGGACCTCCGCGGCCCGCAACGCCGCCATCCCGGGGGTGGGGCTCGGGCTCGCCATCTCGAAGGCGATCGTGGAGCGGCACGGGGGGACCATCACCTGCCGCAGTGCCGAGGGGCAGGGCTCCACCTTCACGTTCCGGCTCCCGGTCGCGCACATCGACCAGGACTGGCAGCTCCAGGCCCGGTAGCGTCAGGCGGCCGGCCCGAGGTGCACCGTCACCGTGGTCCCGCCACCCGGGGTCTCCGACACGGTGATCGAGCCCTCGTGGGCGTCCGCGATCCGGGCGCACGTCGCCAGCCCGATCCCATTGCCGGGCGGATCCCCTTCGCGGTACAGGCGCACGAGCGGCTCGAGCACCCGCTGGCGGTCGGCGGGATCGATGCCCTTGCCATGGTCGATCACGCGCAGCACCTGGGCCTCGCCCACGCTCGCCACGACCTCGATGCGCGGAGGGCTTCCGGGCGTGGAGTACTTGATGGCGTTGGACACGAGGTTCTGCAGGAGGGCGGTGACCTGCGCCCGGTCCACGGACAGGAGCGCGTCCTGCACCGTGATGACGGCGTCGGAGGCGCTGGTGAGCGGAAGGACATCCTGCAGCACGGCGTTCATGAGCGTGCTCAGGCGTACCTCGCGCCGGCTGATCGCCCCGCCGATGCGCGAGAACTCGAGGACGTCCTCCACCGTGGACAGCATGCGGCTGGCGCTGCCGCGGATGATGCTGAGGTAGCGCGCCGCCGGGCCGGAGGGTTCGACCTCGTCGTCCTGTTCGCTGAGTTCGGCGTATCCGAGGATCGCGGTCAGGGGGTTCTTCAGGTCATGGCTCACGCGGGCCGCGAAGCTCGCGAGGTCCTCGTTGCTGCGGCGCACCACCTCGAGGGCCTCGACGAGCCGGCGCGTCGTGAACTGCAGTTCGAGGACCTCCACGACCTGCCGTGCGAGGATCTCGAGGCCCTCGTGCTGCCCGGCGTCGAAGGCGAGCACCCGGGGGGAGAACACGCACAGCGAGCCCAGGGCGTGGCCCTCCCGCGTGACGAGGGGGACCGACGCGTAGGACCGGACGCGGGCGATCCCTCCGTTGACGAAGGGGTTGTCGGCGAAGCGCGGATCGCGGGATGCGTCCGCGAGGGCGGTGATGGACCCCGACGTGAACACCTTGGAGCACATGGAGTCGTCCCGCGAGCACACCGCCGGGTCCACGCCGACGGCGGCGATCTGGTGCTGCTGGTCGGCCGTGATGATGTTGATGACGCCCGCGTCCATGCCGCTGACCCGGACGGCCAGCTTCACCAGGTTGAGCAGTTCCGGAGGTGTCTCGTACTCGAGCCTGTCCACGGGGGTGCCGTCGGCCTCGCCGTAGGGGAGGCGGTACTCCTGCAGGACCGCCTGGCGGGCGAGCTCGTGCAGCTCCGCCGCGTCGGTATGGAGCAGTGACATGGAAACCCCCGAAGGACTGTGAGACCGGTGCGTGGTGATCAAACTATTCCATGCAGCGGCCGGCTGTCGTGGTTCACCTCGTTCGGAGTCGCCACCTCCGGGAGATGGGTCGCGGAGCAGGGGCGTCAGCCGAGGGCGCGGATGCGCAGCGCGAGGTAGAGGTGCACGCGGTCCGCGGTGACCGCGGGGTCGTACCCGGTGAGTGTGACGACCTGCTGCAGGCGGTAGCGGACGGTGTTGCGGTGGAGCCCCAGTCCAGCGGCGACGGCGGCCACCGAGCCGTCGAGGTCGAGGTACCGCTCCAGGGTGGGCAGGAGGTTCGTGCCGTGGGCCGCGTCGAAGGCCTCCAGCGGCTGCAGGGTCTCCGTCGCGAGGTCGGAGAGGGGTACGTCGGCGCTGGTCATGAGCAGGGAGGTCAGGCTCAGGCGGTCGGCCACGTTGAGCGACTGCCCCCGCTGCAGCGCCTCGCGAGCCTCGAAGTAGCTCCAGCGCAGCCCGTTGGGCTGGGCGTACGCTCCGCCGACGCCGATGCGGGCCGTGAGGCCGGCTCCGTGGAGGTAACGGCCGAGCCGGGCCGGATCGGGTGCGCCCGTGGCAGGGGGCACGAGTACCAGGCGGTCGTCGACGAGGCCGGCCGACGCTCCGTCCCAGCCGTCGGGCAGGGGCAGCGTCCGAAGCGCCCGCCGCTGGCCGGAGGCGACGTCGACGATCAGCACGCTGTGCCTCAGCGCGGTGTCGATCCCGGCCCCGGCGAGCCGCGCGGCCGCCTCCGCTCCCGCGAGCGTGCCGCGCACCACGTCCTCGAGGAGCTGGCCGACGGCGGTCCGGGTGCCTGTCCGGTTCCGGGCCTGGTTCGTCAGCTCCACGGAGATGAGGTTCTGCGCGTAGTCCACCACGGCAGCGCGTCCGTAGGGCTCCGCGATGGCGAGGATGCAGCGGTCCTTCAGTCCGGTGGCGACCGGCAGCCGGTGCCAGTCCCCCTCCGGGTGGGCGGTGCCGGGACCGGAGGCGCCCGCGATGCGCGCCCCGTACTGGAACAGCGCGACGTCGGTGCCGAGCATGCGGGCGAGCTCCCCGAGCAGGGCCCCGAGGCCGCCCGGTCCGAGCAGGGCCGAGGCCAGGACGGCGTGCCCCCGGAGGAGGTCCTCCAGCCCCGCGTAGCGGTCGGCGGACAGGGCGTCGGCCACTGTCTTGCCGATGGCGATGAAGGGCACCTCGTAGGGCACGCTGAAGGCGGGCAGGCCGACGTCGTCCGCCTCGGCGAGCAGTGCGGCGGGGATCCGCCGGTGCGTGAGGCCGACACCGAAACCGATGGCGAGCGCGCCCGCCTCATGTGCCCGTCGCACGAAGGCCCGCTGCGCGGCGCCCGTGGTGAGCCGTACCCCGGTGGTCAGGACCACCTCGGCGCCATTGAGGAACGGTCGCGGATCGGCCAGCTCCGTCACCGCGACCCACTGGATGGGCTGGGGAGGAGCCTCCGACCGGCCCTCCGGGACGAGCCCGAGCGCCGCGTCGGAGAGGAGATCCGTGAGGGTGATGGCCATACGACAAGCCTAGGGTGCTGTGCTCCTGCACGGCGGACCCTCGGGTCGCCTGTGCAGGTATCCGTGGCCCGGTGTGCGTTCCCCCGGTACCGTTCTACCGATACCCGCGTGCCGGATGCGTCCGGTCCCTCCGCGGGTCCGACCTCGTGAAAGGCACTGCAGCGTGGCTGAGACCCTTCAGAACTACATCGACGGCGTATTCGTGACGCCCGCCGGCACCGAGCTCCTGGACATCGTGAACCCGACCAACGGCGAAGTGGTCGCGCAGTCGCCCGTGTCCTCGCCCGCCGACGTCGACGACGCCATGAAGGCTGCAGCGCGTGCCTTCACCACCTGGAAGCGGACCACCCCGAGCCAGCGCCAGCTCATGCTGCTCAAGCTCGCCGACGCCGTCGAGGCCGCGAGCGACGAGCTCGTCGAGGCGCAGCACCGCAACACGGGCCAGGTGCGGGAGATGATCGCCGCCGAGGAGGTGGCCGTCGGTGCCGACCAGCTGCGGTTCTTCGCCGGCGCCGCGCGCGTCCTCGAGGGCAAGTCCGCCGGCGAGTACCTCGAGGGCCACACCTCGTACGTGCGGCGGGAGCCCATCGGCGTCGTCGCGCAGGTGGCGCCGTGGAACTACCCGTTCCTCATGGCCATCTGGAAGATCGGGCCGGCACTCGCCGCCGGCAACACCGTGGTCCTGAAGCCCAGCGACACCACCCCCGAGTCCACCCTCGTGCTCGCGCGGCTCACGCAGGGCATCCTGCCCGACGGCGTCCTGAACGTGGTACTGGGCACGGGGGAGACCGGTGCCGCCATGATCGAGCACCCCGTCCCGGGCCTCGTGTCCATCACGGGCTCCGTCCGGGCCGGCATCGCCGTCGCCACCACTGCCGCGAAGGGCCTCAAGCGCGCGCACCTCGAGCTCGGGGGCAAGGCGCCCGCCGTCGTCTTCGCGGATGCCGACCTGAGGAAGAGCGCCGCGGCGATCGCGGAGTTCGCGTTCTTCAACGCGGGCCAGGACTGCACGGCCATCACGCGGATCCTCGTGCAGGAGCAGGCCCACGACGAGTTCGTCGCCGCGATGGTGGAGCACACGGCCACGCTGAGGACGGGCAGCGCCGACGACTCCGAGAACTACTTCGGCCCGCTCAACAACATCAACCACTTCAACGCCGTCAACGCCGTCATCGAGGCGCTGCCGGCCCACTGCAGCATCGCGACCGGGGGCAGGCGCGCCGGTGACAAGGGCTACTTCTTCGAGCCCACGATCATCACCGGTGCCCGCCAGGACGACCCGGTGGTGCAGCAGGAGACGTTCGGCCCGATCGTCACGGTGCAGACCTTCGCCACCGAGGAGGAGGCCGTGGAGCTGGCCAACGGGGTGGACTACGCCCTCGCCTCCAGCGTCTGGACCACCGACCACGGCACCGCGATGCGGGTCTCCCGCGACCTCGACTTCGGCGCCGTGTGGATCAACACGCACATCATGCTCACCGCCGAGATGCCCCACGGCGGCTTCAAGAACTCCGGCTACGGCAAGGACCTCTCCATGTACGGCGTGGAGGACTACACCCGCATCAAGCACGTCATGAGCGTGCTGGACGCCTAGCGTCCCCTCCAGACAAGGAACCCCACATGACCACTTTCGCAACCTCCTCCGGCATCTCCGCACCGGGCTTCCGGCTCGAGCAGAAGCGCCGTATCACCGGAGACTTCCCGGGCCCCAGGTCCACCGAGCTGGCCGCGCGCCGCGCCGCCGTCGTCGCCAAGGGCGTCGCCTCCGGCGTGCCCGTCTACGTGGCGGACGCCGACGGCGGCATCATCCACGACGTCGACGGCAACTCCTTCATCGACCTCGGATCAGGCATCGCCGTGACGAGCGTCGGCGCCTCGGACCCGGCCGTCGTCGGCGCCGTCAAGGAGCAGGTGGAGCACTTCACCCACACGTGCTTCATGGTGACGCCCTACGAGGGCTACGTGGCCGTCGCCGAGCAGCTCGCGGAGCTGACGCCCGGGGACTTCGAGAAGCGGACTGTCCTGTTCAACTCGGGCGCGGAGGCCGTGGAGAATGCCGTCAAGGTGGCACGCCTCGCCACCGGCAGGGACGCCGTCGTCGCCTTCGACCACGCCTACCACGGCCGCACGAACCTGACCATGGCGCTCACCGCAAAGGCCATGCCCTACAAGACGAACTTCGGCCCCTTCGCGCCGGAGATCTACCGCGTGCCGATGAGCTACCCGTTCCGCGAGGAGAACCCGGCCATCACGGGTCCCGAGGCGGCCCGGCGGGCCATCACCATGATCGAGAAGCAGATCGGTGCCGAATCGGTCGCCGCGATCATCATCGAGCCCGTGCAGGGCGAGGGAGGCTTCATCGTGCCCGCCGACGGATTCCTCCCGGCCCTCGCCGAGTGGGCCACCGCCAACGGCGTGGTGTTCATCGCCGACGAGGTGCAGTCGGGTTTCTGCCGCACGGGTGAGTGGTTCGCCGTGAACCACGAGGGTGTGGTGCCCGACATCATCACCATGGCGAAGGGCATCGCCGGCGGCATGCCGCTCTCGGCCATCACGGGCCGGGCGGATCTGCTCGACGCCGTCCACGCCGGCGGGCTCGGCGGCACCTACGGCGGCAATCCCGTGGCCTGCGCGGCCGCTCTCGGTGCGATCCGGACGATGAAGGAGCAGGATCTCGCCGGACGCGCCCGCCACATCGAGGAGCTGGTGACGGAGCGCTTCGCCGCCCTCCAGGCCGATCTGGGGGAGCGCTGCATCATCGGCGAGCTCCGTGGGCGCGGCGCCATGCTCGCGATCGAGTTCGTGGAGCACGGCGGCAAGGCGCCCAACGCCGAGGCCACGAAGGCCATCGCCGCGCAGTGCCTGCGCGAGGGTGTCATCATCCTGACCTGCGGCACCTACGGCAACGTGATCCGCCTGCTGCCGCCGCTGGTCATCACCGACGAACTGCTGGCCGACGGCCTCGACGTGCTCGAGCGCGCGATCCGCTCGGTCGACGCCGGCTGACCGTCCATACGCACGACGAGGACGACGGAGGCCCCGCAGCGATGCTGCGGGGCCTCCGTCGTCGTGCCGGAACGGGCGAGGTCAGCCGACCGGGATGAGCGCGCGGAACTGCGGGTTCTCCGCCAGGAAAGCCTGGGCGTGCCTGCAGTAGGGGACGGGGGCGAGACGGCGGCGGTGGGCGCTGAGCAGGGCCTCGCGGACGAGGACGGGCTCCAGGCCGGAGCGGGAATGGTCGGGCCCCACCACGGTCTCCAGCAGGCGGATGCGACCGGCCCGCATGTCGTACTTCACGTAGCCGACCATGGTGCCGTCGTGGAACAGCTCGAAGCGCGAGCTCGCCGGGTTGTCGCGGAACTTCTCGCGCAGCTTCCCGCTCTCGGTCTGCTCCGCGGCGCGCGCCCGGCGGCTGTCGAGCACGGCGACCACGGCCTCGTAGTCATCCTGGACGCCGTAGGGCGGGTAGTCGGTGTCGAGCACCCGGTAGAGCTGGTTGCAGAGGATGCGCAGTTCGCGGGTGGAGACCCCGGAGAGGTCGAACGGAAGGTCGGGGACCTCGGGGGTGAGCGGTTCGGCGACGCCGGTCGCCGGGGCGAAATCCACGGCGTGCAGGTCCGGCGTGGTGCTCGTGGCGGCACGCTCTTCGTCCTGATGGGTGCCGGTCAGGGAAAGCGGAGCAACAGTCATGGAAAGCCTCGCGTGATCAGAAGTGTGGGCCGTTGCTTGACCGTCCCCTGACCGTAACAGCTACCGTGTGATCCGTAAAGCTAGGCCGTCTAGCAATCAGCAGGATGGTGATCCTCCCGGCCCTGTTCAGGCCCGCGAGCAGGCCGCCAGCTGCTGGCGGAGCCCCGCGATCATGCCGTCGAGGCCCGTGCGGAACGCGGCGTCGGCGGCACCCTCCGCTCCCGAGGTCTCCCCTGCACGGCGGACCGCAGCGGTGAACACGGGGAACCGGTCCGCCAGGGCGCCCGAGTCGAAGATGTCGCCCGGTGCCGTGACGTCGAGGGCCGAGCCGTAGATGAACGACTCCAGGGCCACGATTGCGGGTACGATCCGGTCCTCGGGCCACCCCGCCCCCAGGAATCCGCGGGCCACCTCCTCGTACATCCGCAGGGTCGCCGGGGCATCGGTGACGGGCAGCACGGCGATGACCGGGACGAGCGGTGCGTGCCGGGCGAAGACCCCCCGGTACGACCACGCCCACTGCCGCACGGCCTCGTCCCACGGTTCGTCGGCGAAGGCGCCGACGTCGACCATGGTCATGACGTGGTCCTGCACCCAGCCGAGCACCTCCCGCTTGGAGCCCGCGTGGTTGTACAGCGCGGACGGGGCCACGCGCAGGCGTCGCGCGACGGCGGACATCGTGAGGCCCTCGTAACCCTCGGCTGCGATGAGGTCGAGGGCCGCCGTGGTGATGCGCTCCTTCGAGAGGAGGCTTCGTGGGGGTCGCCCTGCACGCCGCGGTGCTGGGGTTGCTGCGGTCATTGATCCTGCTTCCCGGTGCTGTGCCGTCGTCGTGCGGCCGTTCCCTTTCCTCCGGGAGCGCCCATGGCTATGATAAAGCCAAATAATGAACGTCATTCATTTTGTGGCCCGTGTCACCGGGCCGAGGAGGATTTCATGGACACCATCGAGCGGGACGTCGTCATCATCGGAGCGGGCCCCTCGGGCCTGACCGCAGCACGTGAGCTGACGAAGGCGGGCCATTCGGTCGCCGTCCTCGAGGCACGGGACCGCGTGGGTGGCCGGACCCACACGGACGTCGTCGACGGCGCCGTCCTCGAGGTCGGCGGCCAGTGGGTGTCGCCGGACCAAACGGCCCTCATCGGACTCCTCGACGAACTGGGCCTCGACACGTTCCCGCGCTATCGCGACGGCGACTCCGTGTACATCGGCCCGGACGGCAGGCCGGTGCGGTACTCGGGGGAGATGTTCCCCGTCGGTGACTACACCCGCGAGGAGATGACGCGGCTCATCGGTATCCTCGACCGCCTCGTGGAGGAGGCGGGCCCGGAGGATCCCTGGAACCACCCGGACGCGCGTGCCCTCGACACGATCTCCTTCCACCACTGGTTGCGCCGCCAGTCCGACGACGAGGAGGCCTGCGACAACATCGGCCTCTTCATCGCGGGCGGGATGCTCACCAAACCGGCGCACTCCTTCTCCGCGCTGCAGGCGATCCTCATGGCGGCGACCGCCGGGTCCTTCTCCAACCTCGTGGACGAGGACTTCATCCTCGACCGCCGCGTGGTCGGCGGCATGCAGTCCGTCTCCGAGCGCATGGCGGCCGATCTGGGGGAGGACGTGATCCTCTCGAGCCCTGTGCGGACCCTCCGCTGGAGCGGCATGGACGGGCAGGACACCGTCGAGGGGGTCACCGTCGTCTCCGACACGACGACGGTGCACGCGCGCTACGCCGTCGTCGCCGTCCCGCCCAACCTGTACTCGCGCATCAGCTACGAGCCGCCGCTGCCGCGCCGTCAGCACCAGATGCACCAGCACCAGTCGCTGGGGCTCGTGATCAAGGTGCACGCCGTCTACGCCACGCCGTTCTGGCGCGAGGAGGGCCTCTCGGGCACGGGCTTCAGCGCCGATTCGATCGTGCAGGAGGTCTACGACAACTCCAACTTCGAGGACCCGCGCGGCACCCTCGTGGCCTTCGTCTCCGACGAGAAGGCGGACGCCATGTTCGAGCTCGCACCGCACGAGCGCAGGGAGCGCATCCTGGCCTCGATCGCGGGTTTCCTCGGTCCGCAGGCTCTCGAGCCCGAGGTGTACTACGAGTCGGACTGGGCGTCCGAGGAGTGGACCCGCGGCGCCTACGCCTCCAGCTACGATCTCGGCGGGCTGCACCGCTACGGCCGCGACCAGCGAAGGCCCGTCGGTCCCATCCACTGGTCGTGCTCGGACATCGCGGCCGAGGGCTACCAGCACGTGGACGGCGCCATCCGCATGGGGCAGCGCACCGCCGACCAGTTGCACTGTGCGCTCGCCTCCGGCCTCCAGTCCACCGGCACGGCCAAGGAGGCATGACCATGCGTTACATCGTCGGCTACACGGCGGACGCGCGCGGCCACGACGCCGTCTGCCTCGCCGTCGCCCTCGCCCGGCGCCAGGAGGCGAGTCTGGACCTCGTCCTCGTCACACCCGAGCACTCGCTCTACGCGGGCACGTACCCGCCGGACAAGGGCTTCGACACCCTCCTGTCCGAGCAGATGCGGGAATGGATGGACGAGGGGCTCGCCCTCGTGCCCGACGACGTCACGGCCCGCGGCGTCGTGATGCGGGCCGAATCGAACGCGGAGGGCCTCATCCGCGCCGCCGAGGACACCGAGGCGTCCCTGATCGTGATCGGTGCCAGCTCGCGCGGACTCGCCGGCCGCTTCAGCGTGGGCAACGTGGCGCGCAGCCTGCTCCACGCATCCCCCGTGCCCGTGGCCCTCGCGCCGAGCGACTACCGCCGGACCGACCCCGTCACGCGCCTGACCTGCGCGGTGGGCCGCCGGGCGGGGGCCGACGCCGTCATCTCCGTCGCCGTGTCCTCCGCCCGCCGCCGGGGCCTGCCGCTGCGCCTCGTGTCCCTCATCGCGCTCGACGCCGGCCAGTCCGATGCCGGGAACGCGGAGGAGGAGGCGAACCGGCGGCTGGCGGAGGCGGCGTCGTCACTCGCGGCCGGCGGGCGTGTGAGCGTCGAGACCGCCCGGGGCTCCTCCATCGAGGACGCCATCGAGACCATGGCGTGGGACGAGGGGGAGGTGCTGCTGGTCGGTTCCAGCCGCCTCGCGCAACATGCGCGGATCTTCCTCGGGTCCACCGCGGCGAAGATCCTGCGTACGCTGACCATCCCCATGGTCGTCGTCCCGCGTACGTACGCAACGCCCGGCACCACCTCAGGTCCGGGCGCCTTACCCACGGAGGCGGACGTATGAGTATCGACGAGACAACACAGAGGGGAACCGGACTCAGCAGGAAGGGCCTCGATTCGGGGACCGTCGGGCTGCTGGGCGCCGTGGTCATCGGGGTGTCCTGTGTGGCCCCCGCCTACACCCTGACCGCGGCCCTCGGGCCCACGGTCGCCGAGGTGGGGGTCAACCTCCCGGCGATCTTCCTGATCGGTTTCATCCCCATGCTGCTCGTGGCCCTCGGCTACCGGGAGCTCAACAGCGCCATGCCCGACTCCGGGACCTCCTTCACCTGGGCCACGCGCGCCTTCGGCCCCTGGATCGGCTGGATGGGCGGATGGGGGCTCATCGCCGCGACCGTCATCGTGCTGTCCAACCTCGCCGCCGTGGCCGTGGACTTCTTCTACCTGCTGATCTCGCAGGTCCTGGGCGATCCCGCGATCGCGGACCTCACACTGAACCTGCCGGTGAACATCGCGACGACGCTCGTGTTCATCGCCCTCGCCTGCTACATCTCCTACCGCGGGATGCAGGCCACGAAGACGGTCCAGTACGTGCTCGTGACCTTCCAGCTCGTGGTCCTCGCATGGTTCGCCATCGCCGCCTTCATCCACGTGGCCAACGGCACCGCCTTCGACGCCACGAGCATCAGCGCCGAGTGGTTCAATCCCTTCGCCGTCGGCTCCTTCTCCGCCTTCGCCGCCGGCGTCTCGCTCTCGATCTTCATCTACTGGGGCTGGGACGTGACGCTCACGATGAACGAGGAGACCACCGACCCCGGCCGGACGCCGGGCCGCGCAGGGGCCCTGACCGTCGTCGTGATCGTGGTCATCTACCTCACCGTCGCGCTCGCCACCCTCGCCTACGCCGGCGTGGGCGACGGCGAACTCGGCGCGGGCAACCCGGACAACCAGGAGAGCATCTTCGCGACGCTCGCAGGCCCGGTCATGGGCCCCTTCGCCATCCTGATGTCCATGGCGGTCCTCAGCTCCTCGGCGGCCTCCCTGCAGTCCACCTTCGTCTCGCCCGCACGCACGCTCCTCGCCATGGGCCACTACAGCGCCCTGCCGAAGGGGTACGGGCGCATCAGCCCGCAGCACAAGTCGCCCAGCTACGCGACCGTCGCCGCGGCGCTCGCGGCCGCCGGGTTCTACGTGTTCACGCGCCTCGTGTCCGAGAACGCGCTGTGGGACACCATCACCGCGCTCGGCCTGATGATCTGCTTCTACTACGGCATCACCGCCCTGGCGTGCGTGTGGTACTTCCGGGCACAGGCCTTCGCGGGCGTCCGGAACATCCTCCTCAAGTTCCTGGCGCCGCTGCTGGGAGGGGTGATCCTGCTCGTGATGTTCGTCAAGACGGCCATCGACTCGATGGACCCGGAGTACGGTTCCGGGTCCGAGCTGTTCGGGGTCGGCATGGTGTTCGTCCTCGGGATCGGCGTGATCCTCCTGGGCGCGGTGCTCATGCTGGTGTGGTCGCGCATCAACCCGGCGTTCTTCCGGCAGGAGATCCTGACGCGCGGGTACGCCCCGCGCCGGTAGCGGATGTCCCCGGTGCGTCCGGGCCTGCCGGGGACGTCACAGTAGGTCATGCTGCGGGTCCGGAGCCCGTCCGTGCCCGCGCATGCCTACTATTCGGCCATGGGTAGATCCCGCGGGGTGCCGGGCCGGGTGCGACGGACCGCGCTCGACGCCGTCGAGCGCGAGGCCGCAGCCGTGTGCCGCAGCGAGCAGCGGGTCTGCCGTGCGCTCGCCCGCGGGGTGGATCCGTCCATGGAACCTGCGGCCTACAGCGTGCTGTGCGCGGTGCGCGCGCTCGGCCCGAGCAGGGTGACCGATCTCGCGGCGACACTCGGCATGGGCACGCCGGCCGTCAGCGGCCACGTCGCGGCACTGCAGCGCCTCGGCCTGATCGAGCGCGGGGAGACGATGGGCGACGAGCGGTCGCGCCCGGTCTCCCTGACCCAGGAGGGGAGGCGCCGGGTGGACCGGGCTCGGCAGGAGCGGCAGCGGCACTTCCGAGCGCAACTGGAGGGCTGGGACAGCGCCGACGTCGTCGGGCTGGTCGGTCTGCTCTCACGGCTCAATGCCGCCTACCTGACGGCGGCGGTGCCGGACGCACCCCTGCCGGCCGCCGCCGCGCGCGAGGGGTACGGACGGCTTTCGGGCGTGGACGAACGCTGATCCGGCGACGTCAGGCCGGGGCGTCGACCGCGTCCGCGGGCTTCGCGGCCTTCGGCTGGCGGTGCACCGTCCGGAGCATGTCGATCGTGAGGAGGATGAGGGCCACCCACACGAGGCTGAAGCCGATCCACCGCTCGAACGGCATCTCCTCGCCGAGGACCAGCAGTGCGAGGAGGAACTGGAGCACGGGGGCCAGGTACTGCAGGAGCCCGATGGTGGTCAGCGGCAGGCGGCGGGCGGCGGCCCCGAAGAAGATGAGGGGTACGGCGGTGATGACGCCCGACGCGACCATGATCCAGAAGTGGCCCGCCCCCTCCGTCACGAGTGTCGCCTTGCCGGCGGATCCGAGCCACAGCATGACCGCCGCGGCTATCGGCGCCAGGACGGCGGTCTCGATGCTGAGGCTCGACACCGCATCGACGCGCGAGCCGACCTTCTTCTTCACGAATCCGTACAGGCCGAAGGAGAACGCCAGGGTCAGGGCGATCCACGGCACGGAGCCGTAGCCGACGGCCAGCACGACCACCGCCAGCACTCCCATGCCGATCGCGATCCACTGCAGGGGCCGCAGCCTCTCGCGCAGCACGATCACGCCCAGCAGGACCGAGACGATCGGGTTGATGAAGTAGCCGAGCGCGGCCTCGATGGCCTGGCCGGAGGTGACGCCGTAGGTGTAGACCAGCCAGTTCACGGCGATCAGCAGCGCCGCGACCGTGAGGGTCCCGGTGATCCTCGGAGAGCGCAGGGCGGTGATCACCGGCCGCCAGGACCGCAGGACGGTGAGCAGGATGGCACAGAAGACGAGCGACCAGACTACGCGGTTGGCCACGATCTCGACCGGACCGGCCGGCGCGAGGACGAGGAAGTACAGCGGGAGGAGCCCCCACAGCCCGTAGGCGCCGATGCCGAAGAGGATGCCGACGGAGTTCTCGCTCCGCACCGGCCGACTGGGGGTCACGCCTGGTCCGCTCACGACGTGAGGAAACGGGTTGGACGGCCCCTTTATTCCTGCTCGCGGGTCCGTAGGAGATCCCCGCCACAGGTTTGGACCGGGCTGCCCGTCGGCATTTAGAATAGAGAAGTGTGCGCTTATTCCGCGCCACCGTATCCATCAGGATCATCCCGGGAAGAAGGCTCATCAGTGTCTACCTCAGCTGCGGCACGACCGCTGCGGGTCGCGATCATCGGCGCCGGTCCGGCAGGCGTCTACGCCGCCGACATCCTGACGAAGTCGAACGAGGTCCAGGGCGGCGACTTCGCCGTCAGCATCGACCTGTTCGACCAGTACCCGGCACCCTACGGCCTGATCCGCTACGGGGTGGCACCTGATCACCCGCGGATCAAGGGCATCGTCAACGCCCTGCACAAGGTGCTCGACCGCGGCGACATCCGCTTCCTGGGCAACGTCAACTACGGCCGGGACCTCACGCTCTCGGACTTCCGCCGCTTCTACGACGCCGTCATCTTCGCGACCGGCGCCATCAGGGATGCGGACCTCCCCATCCCGGGCGTCGAACTCGAAGGGTCCTTCGGCGGCGCCGACTTCGTCTCCTGGTACGACGGACACCCGGACGTCAGCCGCGACTGGCCGCTGGATGCCAGGGAGATCGCGGTGATCGGCAACGGCAACGTGGCCCTCGACGTCGCGCGCATCCTGTCCAAGCACGCGGACGACCTCCTGTCGACCGAGATCCCGGACAACGTCTACCAGGGGCTGAAGGCCTCGCCCGTCACCGACGTGCACGTCTTCGGGCGCCGGGGCCCCGCGCAGGTCAAGTTCACTCCGCTGGAGCTTCGCGAGCTCTCCCACTCGCGGGACGTCGATATCGTGCTGTACCCCGAGGACTTCGACTTCGACGCCGGCTCCGAGGAGCAGATCGCGTCGAACAACCAGACCAAGACCATGGTCAAGACGCTCACCAACTGGCTGGTCGAGGACGAGCCGACGGGCGCGTCGCGGCGGCTGCACCTCCATTTCCTCCACTCGCCCGTGGAGATCCACGACTCGCCCGAGACGCCCGGCAGGGTCGCCGGCATGAAGTTCGAGCGCACCGAGCTCACCGGTGACGGCAGCGTCCGCGGCACCGGGGAGATCATCGACTACCCGGTCCAGGCGGTCTATCGGGCCATCGGCTACTTCGGCTCCGAGCTGCCCGAGGTCGGCTTCGACGAGCAGCGGGGTGTCATCCCCAACGAGGGCGGGCGCGTGATCGACGAGGAGGGGCAGCCCGTGCCCGGCATCTACGCGACCGGCTGGATCAAGCGCGGGCCCGTCGGCCTCATCGGGCACACCAAGGGCGATGCGCTCGAGACCATCGGGTTCCTGCTCGAGGACCGGCTCAACCTGCCTCCCGCCGAGGACCCGTCCGAGGGTGCCATCATCGCGCTCCTCGAGGAGCGCGGCGTCCGCTACACCACCTGGGACGGCTGGCTGAGGCTGGACGGGCACGAGCTGAAGCTCGGTGCGAACTTCGTCAACACCTCGGGCAACGCCGAACTCGTCCGCGAGCGCGTGAAACTCGTACCGCGTGAGGACATGGTGACCATTTCTCGGGGAGAGTAGTCCCGCTACACTGTGACCTGTCCCACGCTGCCATGCGGGACAGCCCACGAAGCGGAGTGCCGATGACGTCGTCCCGTTCCATCCCCGTAGCGGAGCTGTCCTCCGTCGTCGTGCAGCGGAAGGCACGGGCCGCCCACGAGGCACTGGGCCAGGGCGAGGGTCTCGACGGCAATCTGCGCGGGATGGTGCGTGAATCCTGGCTCCGGTCCCTGACCTTCCTGCCCAACCCGGCCACTGCGAGCGCACGCCTGTTCTGCTCCGAGGAGGAACTCGAGGCCTACCGGCAGGCTCATCCACTGGCAGCGATCATGCCCGTCATCGACCGCCTGCTCGTCCAGCCCAGCCTCGATTCGGGCATGCTCGTGGCGGTCGGTGACGAGAACGGCAGGCTCCTGTGGGTCGACGGCGACCGCGAACTGCGGCGCCGGGCGGAGGGGATGCTGTTCGTCCCCGGAGCGGACTGGTCGGAGGCCACCGTGGGCACGAGTGCTCCGGGCACCGCGCTGGCCCTGGAGCGCAGCGTGCAGATCGCGGGGGCCGAGCACTTCAGCCCCCAGGTCCATCCGTGGAGCTGCACCGCGGTACCGCTGCACGATCCGGACTCGGGCACGGTCCTCGGCGTCGTCGACATCACCGGGACCGCCGATGCCGTGGCCACCCACACGCTGTCCCTCGTCGAGGCCACCGTCGCGGCGGCGGAGGCGCAACTGAGCATCCACCGGCTGCAGGGTCGCCTGCCGAGGACGAGGACGAGGCGTGGCAGGGCTGCACGTACGCCGACCGCCCTGTACCGCAACAGCCTGCAGATCCTCGGCGCGGACCACGGAGTGGTGCACGCGGGGGGAGCGGCGCTCGAGCTCAGCCTCCGGCACGCGGAACTGCTGACGCTGCTGGCCCTGCACCCCGAGGGCCTCACCGCGGACCAGCTGGCCACCATGGCGTATCCCGAGGATGCGTCGGGCACCACGGTCCGTGCCGAGATGCTGCGGCTCCGCAAGGTCCTCGCGGAGCACGGGACGGCGATCGTGCCGCAGTCCCGCCCCTACCGTCTTCCGGCGGAGCTGGTCGTGGACGCGGTGCAGGTGCTGAACTACCTGCACCGGGGCGCGCACCGCATGGCGCTCGCCATCTACCGCGGCCCCGTCCTTCCCCGGTCGCAGGCCCCGGCCATCACGCGCCTGCGGAGCGAGGTGTCCACGCTCCTGCGGGACGCCGTCCTGACCGACGGCGCGCCGGACACGGTGCTGGACTACCTCGCGCTCCCCGAAGCGGAGTACGACGCCGAGGCCTGGCAGCTCGCGCTGCGGGTCCTGCCCGGACGGTCCCCGCGCCGTGCCGCCGTCGTCGCGCACACCGAGTGGCTCGAGGCCGAACTCGGGACTCCACCATCGTTAGCCACAAGTTCTCCGAAGTTTCGTTAGCGAATCGCAATGATCCGTCGAAAAGGTGCCGTGACCGGGCTAACGTTGTCCGTGGTGCCTCGGTACCGGGGACGGCGCGACATCCGCCGGACCAGCGGCACCGTCCGCGACAGATCTACAAGGGGAATCTCGTGACGCAGGCAGGACAGCACCGGGGCAGCACCAGGGTGCCGGGACCGGGTGCCCGTACCTCGCGCACGAAGATGAACGCGAGCCTGGCGATGGTCGTGTGTTTCGTCGGCTTTCAGGGCATCGTCCCGCAATCGTGGGAAGCTGCCGCGGCCTCGGTCCCCGAGGACGTCCGGGGCTCCGGAGCGTTCGCGTCGGATGATGCACGACCCACAGGGATCGTCGGCTCCTCGCTGCTCCTGCCACTGGACCGGTCCGACGCGCTGGACCCGTCCGATCCCGCAGGGCCTAGGGTGTCGGGTGACGCCGCGGCCGACGGCGGAAGGGCGGCGGGCATGGCCGCGCGGCCGGAGGCCGGTGCACTCTTCGCACCGCTCGAGGGTCTCGTCCCCACCTCCGCCTTCGGTCTGCGGACAAGCCCCATCACCGGGGAGGCCGGGGAGTTCCATACGGGCCAGGACTACTCCGCGCCCTGCGGCACGCCGGTGTACGCGGCCGACGCCGGCACCGTCCGCGCCGTGGGCTGGCACCTGTGGGGCGGCGGCAACCGTGTGGAGGTGGACCACGGCAACGGCCTGATCACGAGCTACAACCACCTGCAGGGCATCTCGGTGGCGCAGGGCGACACCGTGAACGGGGGAGAGGTGATCGCCGAGATCGGCACCTCCGGATCCTCGACCGGGTGCCACCTGCACTTCGAGACCATCCTCAATGGCGAGCACGTCGACCCCCTGCGATGGAAGCTGGTCCCCTCGCAGCACACGGCCCGCAAGGGCGAGCTGAAGGACTTCACCCCCGGCGGTATCGCCGCCGCCGACATCCCCTCCTGGGCGCAGTCCTCCACCCGTTCGGACCTGCCGGCGCCTTCGTGGGGCGACCTCCCTTCGGCGTCCGGGTTCTCGGGAAGTGCCGACGCCTCCGCGGACGAGCACGACGACGAGCCCGCGACGCGCGAGGGAGCAGCGGGCCAGGAATCGCCTCGCGGTGATGGTCCGTCCGTTCCCGATACGCTGGGGAGGCCCCACGTCCCGAAGACACCGGCCGCACCGCAGACGCCCAAGGTCCCGGCGACGGTCCAGCCTGATCGGCAGAAGCCGACGACGCCGGACGCGGGTGGCACGACCGGCACGACGGGTGGCACGACGATGGGTGGCACGACGGGCAGCACCAACGGTGGCGCGACGGGTGGCGCGACGGGTGGCACGACGACGGGCGGCAGCCCTGGTTCGACGCCGACGGACCCCACGAAGGGCACCACGACGGGCGGCACCACGGGCGGCACCACCGGTTCGACGCCGACGGACCCCACGAAGGGCACCACGGCGGGCGGCACCACGGGCGGCACCACCGGTTCGACGCTGACGGACCCCACGAAGGGCACCACGGGCGGCACGACGGGCGGCACGACGGGTACCAACGGTGGCACCACCGGTTCGACACCGGCGGAGCCCGCGAAGGAGACCACGCCTCCCGGATCCACACCGGCCGACACCCCGCCCGGCCAGACTCCGTCCGCGCCGCCGGCCGATGTTCCTTCAGGCGATACCCCGTCCGCGCCGCCGGTCGACGCAGATCCGGCCGCCCCCTCTCCGGACCCCGCTCCGAAGCCTTCCTGCGACACAGATCCTTCGGAGCCCGAGCCCGACGGGTTGACGCCGGACGCACCGGGTGACGGCGCTGCAGCGAAGCCGGGCACGGAGCCCGCACCCGGCGCCGAGCCCGTACGGGTCGCGGACGCCGCGTCTGCGCCGGCAGGGTTGCCTGTCGATGCCGCCGTCGAGCCCGCGCCGGGTACGGAGCCCGCCCCCGGGGAGACCGATCCCGCGGACCCCGCCTGCGAGGACCCCGAGACGCCGATCACCCCGGAGGCCACGCCGGAACCCGCTCCTGTCGACACAGCACCAGCGATGCCTGCAGGCCCGGCGGTGCCGGCCGTCCCCGCCTCGCCGGTGCAGCCGACAGGGAAGATCGCAGCGCCCGCCGGCGGCCAGGGGTAGCTGAACCGCCCATGCACGGCGCAGGGCCGGCTCGTGGCCCTCCGGTGCGGATCGGAACGGCCCCGGCAGTCCTGCCTTCCCGGCCTCTGGACCATGCAACGTCGATGCAACCTTCGCCCTCCTACGCTGTGCAGCAGGGACGACGACGTCCTGCATCCACGGAGTTCAAGGAGTTGCACACGATGACTGTTTACGCCCAGCCAGGCCAGGACGGATCGAAGGTCAGTTTCAAGCCGCGGTACGAGAACTGGATCGGCGGCGAGTGGGCTCCACCCATCAAGGGCCAGTATTTCGAGAACATCTCGCCGGTGACGGGCAAGGCGTTCTGCGAGGTGGCGCGGGGCACGGCCGAGGACATCGAACTGGCACTCGACGCGGCGCACAAGGCCGCCCCGGCATGGGGCAAGACCCCTGCCGCAGAGAGGGCGCTGGTCCTCAACCGGATCGCGGACCGCATGGAGGAGAACCTCGAGATGCTCGCGGTGGCCGAGACCTGGGAGAACGGCAAGCCCGTCCGGGAGACCCTCGCGGCGGACCTGCCCCTGGCCGTCGACCACTTCCGCTACTTCGCCGGCGCCATCCGCGCCCAGGAGGGTCACCTGTCCCAGCTCGACGAGGACATGACGGCCTACCACTACCACGAGCCGCTCGGTGTCGTCGGGCAGATCATCCCGTGGAACTTCCCCATCCTCATGGCGGTCTGGAAGCTCGCCCCCGCCATCGCCGCAGGCAACGCCGTCGTGCTGAAGCCTGCCGAGCAGACGCCGTCGTCCATCCTCGTGCTCATGGAGCTGATCAGCGACCTCCTTCCCTCGGGCGTGGTGAACGTGGTCAACGGCTTCGGTGTGGAGGCCGGCAAGCCCCTGGCGTCGAGCAAGCGCATCCGCAAGATCGCCTTCACCGGCGAGACCACCACGGGCCGCCTGATCAGCCAGTACGCGAGCCAGAACCTGATCCCGGTCACCCTGGAGCTCGGCGGCAAGAGCCCCAACATCTTCTTCTCGGACGTCGCGGACAGCAACGACTCCTTCTACGACAAGGCGCTCGAGGGCTTCGCGCTCTTCGCCCTCAACCAGGGTGAGGTGTGCACGTGCCCGTCGCGTGCGCTGGTGCAGGGCTCCATCTACGACTCGTTCATGAGCGATGCGATCGCGCGCGTGGAGAAGATGGTGCAGGGCAACCCGCTCGACACCGACACGCAGGTGGGAGCCCAGGCCTCGAACGACCAGCTCGAGAAGATCCTCTCCTACATGGACATCGGCCGGCAGGAGGGCGCGAAGGTGCTCATCGGCGGCGAGCGCAACGTGCTCGACGGCGACCTCGCCGAGGGCTACTACGTGAAGCCCACGGTGTTCGAGGGCACCAACAGCATGCGCGTGTTCCAGGAGGAGATCTTCGGCCCGGTGGTCTCGGTCACGCGCTTCAACGACTACGCGGAAGCCCTGGAGATCGCCAACGACACCCTCTACGGTCTCGGTGCCGGCGTGTGGTCGAGGAACGGCAACATCGCCTACCGTGCAGGGCGCGAGATCCAGGCCGGCCGGGTATGGGTGAACAACTACCACGCCTACCCCGCGGGAGCGGCGTTCGGCGGGTACAAGTCCTCGGGCATCGGCCGCGAGAACCACGCCATGATGCTCGACCACTACCAGCAGACCAAGAACCTGCTGGTGAGCTACTCCGAATCCAAGCTCGGGTTCTTCTAGGAGGCACGATGACCGTCGAAGCCTCGGTGACCATCCAGGGGGAGACCTTCTCCCGGGTGGCGCTCACGGACAGCGCCGTCGAGCTGCTGGACAAGCTGTGGCTGATCCATGGGCCGCTGATGTTCCACCAGTCCGGCGGTTGCTGTGACGGCTCGTCACCGATGTGCTACCCGGCGGGCGAGTTCCTCACCGCCGAGGCGGACGTGCTGCTGGGAGTCCTCGACATCTCGTCCGGTGCTGGAGGCTCCGGCGCGGTCGCCCAGCCGGGGACGGCCGATGACGGGCCGCGACTCATCGAGTTCTGGATGTCGCGGGAGCAGTTCGAGTACTGGCGCCACACGCACCTCACGGTCGACGTCGTCCCGGGCAGGGGGAGCGGCTTCTCGGTCGAGGCCCCGGAGGGGAAGAGGTTCCTGATCCGCTCACGCCTCATGGGGCAGCCGGAGGGCTAGGGCGCCGGCGCGGTCGAAGGGGTCGGCGCAGGGTGCGCCGGCTCCTTCGCGTACGTGCGGTGATCGTGCCCGGCGGAGCCGTCGTGGTCGGGGTCCACCGCGAGCACGATCCCCAGGAGGTCGGTCAGCGCGTGGCCGAGCTTGGGGTCGACGAGCTCGTAGCGGGAGCGCCGGCCCTCCGCGACCGACACCACGAGGCCGCACCCGCGCAGGCACGCGAGGTGGTTGGACAGGCTCTGGCGGCTGACCCCGAGCATCCCGGCGAGCTCGCTCGGATAGGCCGGCGCGTCCCGCAGCGCCACCAGGATGCGCACGCGCGTCGGATCGGAGAGCGCGGTACCCACCCGCTGCAGCACCGGGGTGGAGGTCAGGGTCTGCAGCATCAGTGGCTCAGCTCCGTCTCGTGCGGGACATGGGCAAGGGGCTCGATCTGGAAGGTGCAGTGGTCGATGCTGACCTCGAAGTGCCCCATTACGCACTCCTGGAGCTGGTCGAGGACGGCGTGCGCCGATCCGTCGCGGTAACAGGCGTCGTCCACCACGATGTGCGCCGTCAGCACGGGCAGGCCGGTGGCGATCTGCGTGATGTGCAGGTCGTGGACGTCCTGCACCTGCGGCAGGCGTGCGATGTGCGCGCGCACCTCCTCGAGGTCGATACCGGCCGGGGTGGACTCCAGCAGGACATCGATGGTCTCGCGCAGCAGCTTCACGGTCCGAGGGACGATCAGGGCGCCGATCAGGATGGCCACGACGGCATCGGCCCGCATCCAGCCCGTCAGCGTGATGACGACGGCCGCGACGATGACGGCCACGGAGCCCAGGGCGTCGTTGAGCACCTCGAGGAAAGCGGCCCGCAGGTTGAAGCCGGCCGAGCGGTGCCGGGACAGGACCGCGAGAGCGGCGAGGTTGCCGGCCAGGCCGACGGCCCCGAACACGATCATCCCCGGAGCGGCGACGTCCTCCGGCGTGACCAGCCGCCGCACACCCTCGATCAGCACGTAGGCCCCGACGGCCAGCAGGAACGCTGCCTGCAGCAGGGCGGCGATCACCTCCGCACGCCGGAACCCCCAGGACCGCCTGGGGGTCGCGGGACGGACCGAGAGCGTGGCCGCGCCCAGGGCCATGGCGAGACCGGCCGCATCGGTCAGGACATGAACGGAGTCGAAGAGCAGCGCGAGGCTGCCGGTCCACCACGCCCCTACGATCTGGAGCACGAAGACGGCGAGCGTGATGGCGAGTGCAGTGGCCAGGGGGCCACGGCCCGCCGTCCCTGGTGGTACGTGGTGATGCGAACCCATCCTCCGATAGTACAGCTCTCAGTGAACCTTAGGTGCTGGACGGGAGTCGCTGGTACGGTTGCGGTCTCTGACAGACCGGGCGTCCGACCGCCCCGGGCGCGTCGCGGCGTGAAGCAGGAGGGCCGTCATGGCCATGGAGGACGGGCACGACCTGCACGACGACAACTGGGTCATACCGCAGGACGACATCGCGGGCCGACTGAGCGACCTCGCCCGATCCCTGCAGCGGGAGACCTCCGAGGACGCTGTCCTCGAGCAGCTGGTGCGCACCGCGGTCACCCTGGTGCCGGGCGCCGACGAGGCTTCGATCACCCTGGTGGCTGGACGCCACAGGGTCCAGTCCCGGGCGCCCTCGGGAGAGCTCGCACGGACCCTCGACCAGCTCCAGGAGCGCACGAGGGAAGGCCCGTGCATGAGCGCGGTCTACGACGAACAGACGGTCTCCGTGCCGGACATGCGCGCCGAGAGTCGATGGCCCAGGTTCTCGGCAGGAGCCGCGGCGGCCGGCGCCGGCAGCATGCTGTGCTTCCAGCTCTTCGTCGAGGGGGACAACCTCGGGGCGCTGAACCTGGTGGGGCGCTCCGCCCATGCGTTCACCGAGGAGTCCGACTACGTGGGCTGGCTGATCGCGAGCCACGCCGCCGTCGCCTTCGCCGATGCGCAGAAGCTCCACCAGTTCAAGGATGCCGTGGCGACCCGGGACCTGATCGGTCAGGCCAAGGGCATCCTCATGGAGCGGTACGGCATCACGGCCAGTCAGGCCTTCATCATGCTGGTGCAGGTGTCCACCAGGATGAACCTGAAGCTCCTGGTGGTCGCCGACGAATTGGCGACCACGGGCAGCTTCCCGATGCGGCGGCGGAGCAAGGACTGACAGGACGACACCCCACCCGGTGATCCCGTTCTGCTGCAGCCTGGGCGGGTCGCGGACCGCCGTAACGAGCGGCTCCGCGAGGAACCGCCACGGACGGCACTACCGGAGGAGCGGGAGGACAGCGGTCGCGGCGCCCGTGCCGCTCCGCTAGCGGTCGACTCCGGACATGTCCTCGTAGCGGTCACCCACGGGGGCGGCGACGGCGGCGAGCTGTGCGAGGTGCTCCTCCGAGAGTTCGAGCGCGTCCGCGGCCACGTTCTCCTCGAGGTAGCGCACCTGCTTGGTGCCCGGGATCGGGGCGATGTCCGGGCCCTGAGCCAGGAGCCATGCGAGGGCCACCTGGCCCGGGGTGGCGTCCAGGTGCCGGGCGACGTCGTCCACCTGCTCCACGATGCGGATGTTGGCCTGCAGGTTCTCGCCCGCGAAGCGGGGGTTGTTGCGGCGGAAGTCGGACTCGTCGAGCTGGTCGACCGAGCGGATGGTCCCGGTGAGGAAGCCGCGGCCGAGCGGTGAGTAGGGCACGAAGCCGATGCCGAGTTCGCGCACGAGGGGGAGGAGTTCGCGCTCCGGGTCCCGGCTCCACAGCGAGTACTCGGTCTGCAACGCCGTGACCGGGTGCACGGCATGTGCCCTGCGGATCGTGGCGGGCGCCGCCTCGGACAGGCCGATGTGCCGGATCTTGCCCTCCTGCACGAGCTCGGCCAGGGCGCCCATGGTGTCCTCGACGGGTACGGACGGGTCCATGCGGTGCTGGTAGTAGAGGTCGACGTAGTCGGTCCCCAGCCGCCGCAGCGAGCCCTCGAGGGAGAGGCGCACGTTCTCCGGGCTTCCGTCGAGGCCCCGGGCGTCGTCCGCGGTGTGGCGGATGGTGCCGAACTTCGTCGCCAGCACGACGTCGTCGCGCCTGCCCCTGAACGCCCGGCTGAGCAGTTCCTCATTGGTGTAGGGGCCGTAGATCTCCGCGGTGTCGAAGAAGGTGACGCCGAGGTCGAGGGCCCGGTGGAGGGTGGCGATCGAACCGGCGTCGTCCGTGCCGCTGCCCGTGTAGAACGCCGACATGCCCATGCAGCCGAGCCCGAGTCGTGAGACGTCGAGGCCGGAGCCGAGGGTGATGGTCTTCATGGGGTCGCCTTTCGGAGAGGGGAGCGTGCCCGGCAAGAGTACGCCGCACCGGCGGCGCATGGGGAGGGGGCATGGACCGACGCTTTGTTGCACGGTGTGCAAGATTCTGCCTAGGCTGGGACCGTGCTGGAAACGACCGACAACGCCGAGCCGCTGGGCCGCCGCGAGCAGAACAAGATCGACACGCGGCGCGCCATCGTGGACGCGGCCTTCGACCTCGCCCTGTCCGTGGGGCCGGGGTCGTTCACCGTGGACCAGATCGCCGAACGGGCCGGCGTCTCCCGCCGCACGTTCTTCAACTACTTCCACAGCGCCGAGGACGCCCTGACCGTGCGCACGGACGGCTTCCTCGACCTCGCCCTCGAGGTCTTCGGTCGGATGCCGGAGGACGAACCCCTGTTCGACTCCATCATCCGTGCGTTCACCGAGACCACGCGCATGGAAGGGCTGTCCCAGCACGGCGAGCTCTTCCGCATGGCCAGCACCAACCCGGACCTCCTGCGCGCGCAGCTGCACTCGTGGGAGCGTGCCGAGACCCGGATCGCCGACGGGCTGCGCGCGCGCCTCGGTGCGGGCGCCTCCAGCCTGTACCTCACGGCGCTGGTCGGCAGTGTGCTGTCCTGCACCAAGGCGGCCATGCGCGACTGGGCCGCGAACACGCCCGAGTACGCCGGGGACTCGGGGCAGCAGCTCGAGGGGCGGATCCTCTCGGCCCTGACCATGCTGCGCGACGGATTCTCCGACAGCCCTGTCGCGCCTGCAGCCTGAACCCCTCCACCCCTTCCCGCTAGGACTCTTCGATGGCTTTTCTGCTCTACCGTCTCGGCTCGTTCGCGTTTCGACGGCGCTGGTGGGTGGTCTCCGCGTGGCTTGCGATCATGTTCGCCGTGGGCGCTGCCGCCGTGGCGTTCTCCGGCACGCTGACGAACAACTTCACCATCCCGGGCACCGAGTCCCAGCGCATCTCCGACCGGCTGCGGCAGGAACTGCCGGAAGCCGTCGGCGGGACGGGCACGGTGGTCTTCACCACCGAGGACGGCGCCGCCTTCTCGGCGGACCAGCGCGAGGGCGTCGAGTCAGCGCTCGCAGCGATCGCCGAGCTTGACGGCGTGCGCGGCGTCGTCGATCCCTTCGCCGTCGCGGACCAGGTGGCGTCCGGCACCTCCGAGCTGGAAGCGGGCCGCGACCAGCTCGCAGCGAGCGAGCAGCAGCTGACCGCCGGCGAGGCGCAGCTCGAGCAGGGCCAGGCGCAGCTCGACGCCCAGCGCGCGCAGTTCGAGCAGGCCCGCTCGCAGCTCCCGCCGGCACAGGCCGCGGCCACGGAGCAGCAGCTCGCGCAGGGCCAGGCGCAGCTCGATGCCAGCAGGACCCAGCTCGAGGCAGGGCGTGAGCAGTTCGAATCCGGCAGCACCGAACTCGACCTCGCCGAGCGGCAGCTCGATGCCGGCTCCGGTGTACGCCTGGTGTCCGAGGACGGCACCACCGCGGTGGCCAGCGTCCAGTTCGAGCAGCAGATCAACGGGGTGTCGCCGGAACTGCGCGAGGCCGTGCAGGAGGAGGCCGCGGGTGCCGAGTCCTCCGGCGTGACGGTCGACTACAGCAAGGAGATCGTCGAGGACGTCTCCGGCATCGTCGGCGCCACCGAGGCGATCGGCCTGGCCGTCGCCGCCATCGTGCTCATCCTCATGCTCGGCACCCTCGTCGCTGCCGGGCTGCCGCTGCTCATGGCGATCATCGGCGTCGGCGTGGGCGTGGGCCTCACCTTCGCGCTGTCCGGCCTGATCGAGATGAACAGCATCTCGCCGGTCCTCGCCCTGATGCTCGGCCTCGCCGTGGGCATCGACTACTCGCTGTTCATCGTGAACCGGCACCGCACCCAACTGCTCCGCGGCATGGGGATGCAGGAGTCGATCGCCCGGGCCACCGGCACCGCGGGCAACGCCGTCCTCTTCGCCGGCATCACGGTGATCGTGGCGCTGGCGGCACTGGCGGTGCCCGGGCTGCCGTTCCTGACCGTCATGGGCCTGTCCGCGGCCGGTACCGTCGCGGTGTCCGTGCTCGTGGCACTGACCCTCACGCCCGCCCTGCTCGCCCTCATGGGGCCCCGCATCATCTCGAAGCGCCGCTGGGCGAAGGCCCACGGCCCCAAGCACTCGGCCGCCGCTCCCATCGACACGGAGACGGGCGCGTCCCTGGCCGACGCCCGCGCGGCGGCCGGCGCCGGCTGGGGTGGCCTCGTCACCCGGAAGCCCGTGCTGACGGTCCTTGCCGGCGTGGTCCTGCTCGGGGTCATCGCCATACCCGCGGCGCAACTGCGCGTGGGCCTGCCCGACGGCGGCACCGAGCCGGCCGACTCGACGGCGTTCCAGGCCTACAGTGCCATCGGTGAGAAGTTCGGCGCCGGCACCAACGGGCCGCTGATCGTCGTCGGATCCCTGCCCGAGACCTCCGACGAGGCCGAGCTCACCGCGCTGCGGCTGGACGTCAACGACCTCCTGCGCGAGGTGCCGGACGTCGCCGCCTCGGTGCCCGCGACCGTGAGCGAGGACGGCCGCACGGCCATCTTCCAGGTCATCCCGGAGGAGGGCCCGGCGAGCGAGACCACGGAGAACCTCGTCCGGGACCTCCGCGCCGCGACGGGTGAGATCGAGGAGCAGACGGGCGTCCCGATCGCCGTGACCGGGCAGACAGCGGCGAACATCGACGTCTCCGCCAAGCTCATGGAGGCGCTGCCGCTGTATCTCGGGATCGTGGTCGGGCTGTCCCTGATCCTGCTCCTGCTGGTCTTCCGCTCCATCCTGGTGCCCGTCATCGCGACGGCAGGGTTTCTGCTGTCGCTGCTGGCCAGCTTCGGCGCGACGGTCGCGATCTACCAGTGGGGCTGGCTGGGCGGGATCTTCGGGGTGACCAATCCCGGGCCCATCCTGAGTTTCCTGCCGATCATCCTGATCGGTGTGCTGTTCGGCCTGGCCATGGACTACCAGATGTTCCTGGTCTCCGGCATGCGGGAGGCGTACGTCCACGGCGACGACCCGAAGGCTGCGGTCCGGATCGGTTTCAGCCATGGTGCGCGGGTGGTCACGGCCGCGGCGATCATCATGGTCTCCGTGTTCGCCGGCTTCGTGTTCTCGCACCTGGCCATGGTGCGGCCGATCGGTTTCGGGCTCGCGTTCGGCGTGCTGCTCGATGCCTTCGTGGTGCGCATGACGCTGGTCCCGGCGGCCATGTACCTGCTGGGCAGGCGTGCCTGGTGGCTGCCTGCCTGGCTGGAGCGGATCCTGCCAGACGTCGACGTCGAAGGGGCCAAGCTCCTCCGCGGCGAGGGCGGGGGGACCGGGGACGGCGCCGGTCACGGCGGGCGCGACGGGCGCGACGAGGAGGAGAAGGCCGCCGTCCCCGTCTAGCGTGGACCGGCATCATCCCAGCAGGTGCACGCGGCTGAAGTGGTGGTTGTCCCCGGCACCCGCGGCCAGGGACAGCGGCACGAAGTAGCAGCGGAACAGGAGCCCGGTGTCAGCGCCGGGCTCCGGGGTCCCGCCCGTGCCGCCGGTGACCCGGTGCTCCCAGGAGGCCCGGGGTTCGTCCGTCTCCGACGCGAAGAACACGGTGATGGAACCGGGGCCGATGTTCGCCGTCGACTGCACGACGCCGACCGCGGTCAGGGGTCCGGCGAGGACGAGGCCGGTCTCCTCGAGCACCTCGCGCCGGGCGGCGGCGTCGAGCGTCTCGCCGGGGTCCACCCCGCCCCCGGGTACCTGCGTCCCGGCCTCGGGATGGTGGACGTGGTCGAACACCAGGACCTCGCGCGCGGCACCCTGCCCCCGCAGCACGTACGTCGCAGCCCGGACACGCGGTCCCGCCATCGATTCCTCCACGGATTCCTCCGGTCGCCCAGGTGATGCTCCGGTCCACGCCGGCCGCTTCGGGTATCCCATGCACGGCGCGGCAGCACGAGGACCTCAGTGCCGCTGGGCCCGGGCCTCGAGGGGCGGCTGGCACGCGAGCCACGCACGTGCCGCTGCCCCGTGGTCGAAATAGCCCACCGGGAACGGGGGCCGGTAGACCTCCAGGTACAGCTCGACCAGCGGCTGGTCCAGGACCGACGGTCCCACGAGCGCGACGGCGGACAGCGGCGCGCGCCGCGCGAAGTAGGACAGTGCGTCCTGGCTCAGTGCCGTCATGCCGTTGAGGAACATCAGGAGGTGGACGCGGCGCCCGGGCACGGCGCGGACGATCTGCGCCGTCAGCAGTTCGCCGTCGGAGTCGTGGAGCACGAGCGACGGCGCCCAGTGCACCTGGAGGAGGGACTTCTCATGCCGCAGGGAGAACCGTGCCTGTGGTGCCTCCATACCTTCCCCCATTCCTTTCGTGAGTCTAGTGACTCCACGGCAGGAACAGCAGCCCCTTCGAGCGTGCGCTACGCGCCGAGGTAGCGGCCGGGCCGGTGGTTCAGGGCCACCACGAGGTTCAGCACCACGGCACCGACGGCGGACAGCAGGACGCTCGCGGGCGCCACGACGGAGAGGGCGGCGAGGACCACGGTGGTGTCGAGTGCCATCTGGATGTAGCCCGCACGCCAGCCGAGCCGCTCCTGCAGGATCAGGGCCAGGATATTGAAGCCCCCGAGGCTCGCCTTGTGGCGGAAGAGGATGAGGAGCCCGACGCCGGCCAGCAGGTTCCCGCCGAGGGCCGCGTAGAGCGGATCGAGGGTCAGGGTGCCGAGGGCGATCGGGTGGAGGTCGGACAGTCCCGCGACGAGCGCGACCGCGGCCATGGTGCGCAGCGTGAAGTCCCACCCCTTCTTCCACACCGCCAGGGCGAAGAACGGGATGTTGACGGCGAAGAACAGCAGACCGAAGGGCAGCCCGCCCATGTAGCTCAGGAGCAGGGCGAGGCCCGCCGTCCCACCGGTGACTGCGCCGCTGGCCTTGAGCAGGAACAGGCCGAGGGACACCGTGAACGTACCCGTGACCATCCCTAGGACGTCCTCCAGGACCGAGTGCCGGACGATGCCGTCGTCGACGTCCGGGTCCGCGCGGGGTGCTCGTGTGTCCATGGCCGCAAGCTATCACCGGCGGATCGGGCGGATCGGCGGGGGCCCGGTGGATGTGAAGGAAAGCACAGAAACGCGGCGGAGTGAAGGCTCGGAAGGCGCTGTGTTACGGACGTCGATGCGTCGTGCGGCCCGTGCCCGACTCCGTCGGCGCGTGGTCGTCGTGCCCGGGAGGCGAGACGACTTCGTCCCCCATTCGTCTCCGCCGTCCGGTACCGTTGGATCATCAGTGTGCTTACGGTCCGGCCTGTCAGGTCCGATCCGGAGTGTGGCAGGGCATTCGGTACGGCCGCGACAAGGGGGGTGCACGGTGATCGAGTACGTGAGCAGCAGGTTCGGCCAGATCCTCTTCGCCAGCTGGCAGCACTTCTCCCTCGTGGTGCAGAGCCTCATCCTTGCCACCGTCCTGGCGGTCGTGATCGCCGCGCTCGTCTATCGCAGCCCTGCACTCACCGCCGTCGCGAACAGCGTCTCCGCGACCGGCCTGACCATCCCCGGCTTCGCCCTCGTGGGACTCCTGATCCCGCTGTTCGGCTTCGGTGTGGCACCGGCCGTGATCGTGGTGGTGTTCTTCGCCGTGCTGCCGATCCTGCGCAACGCCGTCGTCGGCCTGACCGGCATCGACGGCGCGGTGATCGAGTCGGCGCGCGGCGTCGGCCTGAGCCGCTTCCAGACCTTCCGCCGCGTCGAGCTCCCCATGGCCTGGCCCGTCATCCTGGCCGGGGTGCGCGTCTCGGCGCAGATGGTCATGGGCATCGCCGCGATCACCGCGTACGCCCTCGGGCCGGGCCTCGGCGGGTTCATCTTCACGGGGCTCGCACGGCTCGGCGGCGCCAACGCCCTCGAGTCGGTGGCCACCGGCATCATCGCGGTCATCATCCTTGCCGTGGTGCTCGATCTCCTCCTCGTCGGCCTCGGCCGGCTCACGATCCCGCGAGGTATCCGTGTCTGACAACATCCCCGCCACGGCATCCACCGATCCGGCATCCGTCATCACCGGGGCGAGCATCCTGCTCGATCAGGTCAGCAAGCGGTATCCCGGCCAGGCGAAGGCTGCGGTGGACGGCCTCACGATGGAGATCCCGGCCGGCAAGATCGTCATGCTGGTGGGTCCCTCGGGCTGCGGCAAGACCACCACCCTGAAGATGATCAACCGCCTGATCGAGCCCACCGAGGGCCGCATCGTGCTCGACGGCGACGACGTCACCGAGATCAACGGCGACGACCTGCGGCGACGGATCGGGTACGTCATCCAGGCCGGCGGCCTGTTCCCCCACATGACCGTCGCGACCAACATCGCGATCGTCCCGAAGATGCTCGGCTGGAGCAAGGACCGCGTCGCGGCCCGCGTGGACGAACTCCTGGAACTCGTCTCCCTCGATCCGGCCCAGTACCGCGACAGGTTCCCCCGGGAGCTCTCCGGCGGGCAGCAGCAGCGCGTCGGCGTGGCCCGTGCGCTCGCGGCGGACCCGCCCGTGCTGCTCATGGACGAGCCCTTCGGTGCCGTGGACCCCATCACCCGGGTGCGTCTCCAGGATGAGCTCATCAGCATCCAGAAGGAACTGCAGAAGACGATCGTCTGCGTCACCCATGACTTCGACGAGGCCGTCAAGCTCGGGGACTGGATCGCCATCTTCACCGAGGGTGCGCAGCTGGTGCAGTACGACACCCCCGAACGCATCCTCGCCGAACCGGCCAACGAGTTCGTCGAGAACTTCATCGGCGCCGGCGCCGGCCTGAAGCAACTGACCCTGACGCGCGTCAACGAGGTCGAGCTGCAATCCGCCGTCACCGCGTCGCCGGGCGACCTCAGCTCCGACGTCCTCTCGCGCCTCGACCAGCAGGGCCACGACCACGCCGTCATCATCGACGGCCGCAACCGGCCGCTGCAGTGGCTGTCGCGACGTCAGCTCGCGCGGCTCGAGCGCATCGGCAGCACCAGGGATCCGCGCCTGCCCGTGGTCGGCGAGCGCGCCACCCTGAACGACGCCCTGGACATCATGCTCGTCTCGAGTGTCGGGGCGGCGCTCGTCACCGGCGGGCGGGACAGCTTCCGCGGCGTCGTGGATGTCGAGACGATCATGGTGGCCATGAGCCAGGCCCATGCCCGGGCGCGGACCTCCCACGCCGAGGGCAAGCCCGTCGGTATCAACACCGGAGCGCTCACCGCGCTCGACGGACCGCACGACGGGACGGCGCCCCTGCGGTCCGCGGACAGGGGTGCCGGCGGTGAGTGAGCGGCCGGGCGTCGTCGCTGCCGGCACGGCACAGGGCCCGACGGCGTCGGCCGGCACTGATCCCCTGCCCGGCGGAACGGCCGATACGCTCGTCAGTCGCGATCGCAGCTGGCTCCCGCTGCTCCGGCAACTCGCAGGCATCATCCTGGCCGGCCTCGTGCTGGCCGTCTGGCTCCTCTCGGCCGAGCTGACGGCCACGGAGCAGATCACCCTCAACCCCGCCTCACTGCTCGTCTACACGGGCGAGCACCTGGCGCTGACACTGCTGGCTGCGGCGATCGTACTGGTGGTCGCCGTGCCGCTCGGCATCCTCCTCACCCGCCGGCCGTTCCGGCGGGTCGCTGGGCCCGTGCTCGCCGTCGTGAACCTCGGGCAGTCGGCGCCCGCGATCGGGCTCGTCGTCCTGCTCGCCGCCTGGCTCGGCTTCGGCTTCCGCACGGCCGTGGTGGCACTCGTGGTCTACGCGCTCCTGCCGGTCCTCCGGAACACCATGGTGGGGATCGGCCAGGTCGATCCCCGTCTCGTCGAGGCCGGACGGGGGATGGGCATGAGCGCCGCAGCGGTCCTCCTGCGCGTGGAGCTCCCGCTGGCGGTGCCCATCATGCTCGCCGGGATCCGCACCGCGCTGGTCCTGCTCGTCGGAACCGCGGCCCTCTCGACGTTCATCAACGGCGGTGGGCTGGGCATCCTCATCACCACCGGGGTGAACCTCAACCTGTCCCGCGTCCTCATCGCGGGCGCCGTGATCGTCGCGCTCCTGGCCCTGCTCGTGGACTGGGTGGGCCGCGTGGTCGAACTCCTGGCCCGGCCCAAGGGGCTCGCGTGAGGCCCGTCCGCACCGGATGCCGTCCGCGCCGCGCGGCCGCCCTGGTCGGCGCTGCCGCCGCCGGTCTTCTCCTGGCCGGGTGCGGCCTGCAACCCGCCACGTCCTACGTGCCGGACGCCGGCCCTGGCTCCATCCAGCCGATCGACGGCGTGGGCGGCGCCCCGCTCACCGTGACCTCCAAGAACTTCTCGGAGCAGCTGATCCTCGGGAAGATCTCCGTCCTGGCCGCCCAGGCCGCCGGCTTCGAGGTCACCGATCTGACCAACGCGCCGGGGTCGCAGCCTGCCCGCGACCTCGTCCTCTCGGGCGAGGCCGACCTGACGTGGGAGTACACCGGCACGGCGTGGCTCGCGTTCCTGGGGAAGGAAGCGGGTATCCCGGACCAGCGGGAGCAGTGGACGGCGGTGCGCGACGCCGACGTACCCAACGGCCTCGTCTGGGGCGAACCGGCGCCGCTGAACAACACGTACGCCATGGCCGTGCGGACCGAGGCGATCCCGGAGCTCGGCGGCATCACCACCATGTCGGGACTGGCGCAGCTGCCGCCCGAGCAGAGGACGTTCTGCGTGGAGGCGGAGTTCAATTCACGCGCCGACGGCATGACGCCCATGCTGGAGCATTACGGGCTCGAACGCGGCGCGCCGACGGGCGTGCCCGACGCCAACATCGGCATCTACGACACCGGGGCCATCTACGGGGCCACCGACACCGGGGCGTGCAACTTCGGCGAGGTCTTCGCGACCGATGGACGCATCGATGCCCTGGGGCTGACCCTCCTCGAGGACGATCGCGGGTTCTTCCCCGCCTACAACGCCGCCCCCGTGTACTTCGGGGAGACGCTCGAGGAGTTCCCGGAACTCCAGGAGGTGATGGGCTCGATCGCGCCGGTCCTCACGGACGAGGCGCTGCGCCGCATGAACCTGCAGGTCGACGTCGAGGGCGAGGAGCCCGCCGACGTCGCCTTCGACTTCATGGTGGACAACGGCTTCATCACCAGGCCCTGACCTCACGAGGGCGCGGGCTGGAGTCCTGCCGACATACCCACGGAGAAGAGCCAGATCCGGGCGTCCCCGGTATCGGGGAAGTAGCGGGTCCGGCTGCGGGACTGGGCGATGAAGGCCGCGAGGACCCGGTCCACCGGATCGCTCCCGGTCAGCGCGATGGGTCCCAGGTGGCGGTAGGCGACGAGCATCTGCCGCGCGGGCGGCGTGATGTGCCGGATGAGGTCGAGGTGGACGAGCATCGGCGCCCAATGCCAGCGCGGGACGTGCGTGATCGTGTTCGCGAGGACGTCGAGCTCCGCCGGACCGATGCTGATGCCCGGCCGCCAGAGGACCTCCAGGATCCCTGCGTCGTGCAGGAGTGTGAAGTCATCCACGGTGGCGCCCCCTTGATCAGCGCCCACCCGTGTCGGCGCTCCCGTGTGCAGTCTCGCACTGCCGGGCACCGTTCCCCAACCGAGGGCAGGGACCGTGACGGTCGTCGGACGGATCGGGCACGGATCGTCGGGCGGGAACCGGCCGGGGCCTCCTACGCTGGGGACATCCGGAGAACAGGAAGGGGCAGGATGCTCACCCGCTGGAACGAGGCCATCGCCCTCATCGACGAGCAACTGACCCAGCAGGTCGACGTCGTCGAACTCGCACGGCTCACGCTTACCTCGGAGTACCACTTCCGCCGGGTGTTCTCCGTGCTCGCGGGCATGCCGGTATCGGAGTACATCCGTCGCCGCCGGATGAGCGTAGCGGCGGCCGACGTGCTCGGCGGCCTGCCGCTCGAGGAGGTGGCCCTGCGCTACGCCTACGGATCCGTGGACGGCTTCCGGCGCGCGTTCACCGCGGTGCACGGGCTGACCCCGGAGCAGGCACGGCAGCCCGGAGCCACTCTCCGCTCGCAGCCCCGCCTGCGGTTCCACCCCATCGAAGGGAGCACACTCATGCGCCACCGCGTCACCACACTCGACCCGTTCCGCCTCGTCGGCGCCGGGACGAGGATCCCCCTGGTGTACCGAGGCCCCAACCCGGCCATGATCGCCTTCCACCGGGCACTGCCGCCGTCGCTCGCCGACCGGCTCGCGGGGCTCGGCGACATGCCAGAACCCGCCGGGCCGTTCTCGGCGTCGAGCGACTTCACCGAGGACCGGGCCGACGGCAGCGAGTTCCACTACCTGTCCGGGGTCGCGACCCGCCGGCCGGCGGCGGACCTGCCCGGGGACCTCGACGTGGTCGAGGTCCCCGGACACACCTGGGTGGTGTTCGAGATCGAGGCGGAATCCGGGTTCCACGCTGCGCTGCAGCAGGCCTGGGCCGACGCCCTCGGAGAGTGGTTCCCGTCCAACCCGTACCGCGTGGTGCCGGCCCCCGAGATCCTCGCCGTCACGGAGACGTCCGACGACGGCGAGGCCGGCAGGGGCGCGCTCTGGATCGCCGTCGAGCGCGACTGATCCCGCCGCCGGACACAGGAAGGGCGGACCCGCGGGTCCGCCCTTCCCGTGTGCACCGGTGACCCGGGCCGCTCTAGTAGAGCGCGGCCTCGGACTCCGTGGCGGGCGCGATGCCGCGGCCGAGGTTCGCGGCCAGCTTCGCGCCGAGCTCGGCATCGACGTTCGCCCAGTACTGGATGGCCCGCGCGCGGATCTCGTCGCTCTGCACACCGCCGACGGCGCCCGTGATGGTCTCGAGGAAGCGTGCACGCTGCGCGTCGTCGAACACCTCGCGGTACAGCGTCCCGGCCTGGCCGAAGTCGTCGTCCTCGGCATGCAGCGAATGGGCCGCGCGGACGAGGTCGCCGTCGTTCTCCCAGCCGCCGTGCGCACCGTACCGGGCGGGATCCGCGGCGGGGCCGCCGGCGGAGTTCGGGGCGTACACGGGTGTGGACGCCGCGTTGAAGTGGTAGCGCGCCGCGCCGTCCTTCGAGTAGTTGCGCACCTCGTTCTTCGGCATGTTCACGGGCAGCTGTGCATGGTTGGTGCCCACGCGGTAGCGGTGTGCGTCCGCGTAGGAGAAGATGCGTGCCTGCAGCATGCGGTCGGGGCTGGCGGCGATGCCCGGCACGAAGTTCGACGGCGCGAACGTGGCCTGCTCGATCTGCGCGAAGTAGTTCTCCGGGTTGCGGTTCAGCGTGAGCCGGCCGACGGGGATCAGCGGGTAGTCACCCTGCGGCCACACCTTCGTGAGGTCGAACGGGTTGAACCGGTACGTCTTGGCGTCGTCGTAGGGCATGATCTGGACCTTCAGGTCCCAGCTCGGGTGGTTGCCCCTGGCGATGTTCTCCGAGAGGTCGCGCAGGTGGTGGTCGGCGTCCGAGCCCGCGAGCGACTCGGCCTCGTCGACCGTCAGCACCTCGTGGCCCTGGTTCGACTTGAAGTGGTACTTCACCCAGAACTTCTCGTCGGACTCGTTGATCCACATATAGGTGTGCGAGCCGTAGCCGTTCATGGTGCGCCACGAGTTCGGCAGGCCGCGGTCACCCATGAGCCAGGTCACCTGGTGGGCCGACTCGGGGCTGAGGGTCCAGAAGTCCCACTGCATGTCGGCGTCGCGCAGGTTGGTGCCGGGCAGGCGCTTCTGCGAGTGGATGAAGTCCGGGAACTTGATGCCGTCGCGGATGAAGAACACCGGGGTGTTGTTGCCCACGAGATCGTAGTTGCCCTCGGAGGTGTAGAACTTGAGCGCGAAGCCGCGGGGGTCGCGCCATGTGTCGGGGGAGCCCTGCTCGCCCGCCACGGAGGAGAAGCGGAGGAGGGTCTCCGTCGTCGTGCCCTTCTGGAAGAGCGCGGCGCGCGTGTACATGCTGACGTCCTCGGTGGTCTCGAAGACACCGAACGCTCCGCCGCCCTTGGCGTGGACCACACGCTCGGGGACGCGCTCGCGGTTGAACTGCGCGAGCTTCTCGATGAGGTAGTGATCGGTCAGCGGGATGGCGCCGTCGGGGCCGAGGGCCGACGAGTTGCTGTCATCGACGACGGGGGCGCCGGACTGCGTGGTGCTGAAGTTGGCGGACATGCTGCTCCTATTCCTGGGGTTCGGATGGTTGGTGGATGGGGGCTGCCGGACGGCAGTCGTCGCAGAGGCCCTGATACAGGACCTCCGCGATCCGGATGGTCATGCGGGAGGCGCCGGGCGCCCACTCAGGGGTCAAGCAGGGTGCGTGCCCGACGGCGCAGTCCACGTCCTCGATCCGGCCGCACCCGGTGCAGACGGCGTGGTGGTGGTTGTCGCCCACGCGCGTCTCGTACCGGGCGGGGGAGTGGGGCGTCTCGATGCGGCGCAGCAGGCCGATGTCGGTGAGGTCGGCCAGGATCACGTAGACGGACTGCACGGTGATGTGCGGCAGGTCGGCGCGGACGGCGCTCGCGGCGTCGTCGGCCGTGGCGTGCGGCAACCGCTCGACGGCGGCGAGGACGGCGAGCCGCTGGCGCGTCACGCGGCGGTCGGCGGCATGCAGGGCGGCGGTCCAGCGGGCCTCCCGGGCCTCGGGTGTCGCGGCGGTGTGCATCATTGCTTCAGTCAATCAGTAGTTGTGAGGAACTCATAACAAGGCGCTGCTAACTTGCGCCCCACGCCGCGCATGCGGTCGGTACCGTGGACAGGGTGGATCTCTTCAGACGCGCCCGGGCCTGGGTGCTGGACTATGCGTACGTCGGCTTCTGGCAGGTGCACGGCTTCCTGTTCAGGGTGGACCCTGCGCGATACCTGACCCCCGCCCCGGGGGCGCCCGAAGGCAAGGTGCCCGTGCTCCTGATCCCCGGGATCTACGAGACCTGGCAGTTCATGCGGCCGGTCGCCGACCACCTGTACCGGGCCGGGCACCCGGTCCACGTCGTGCGGAAGCTCGGCTACAACCGCGGCACCGTGGCCGCGATGGCGCAGCTCGCCGCCGGCTACCTCGAGGAGCACGAGCTGACCGACGTCGTCGTCGTCGCGCACAGCAAGGGCGGCCTGATCGGCAAGTTCCTCATGACCATGTCCAGTGTCTCGCCGCGGATCAGCCGCCTCGTGGCCGTGAACACGCCCTTCTCCGGGTCCGTCTACGCGAACTTCTTCTTCCTGCCGAGCATCCGTGCGTTCTCGCCGCAGAACCGGACCCTGCAGTCCCTGCTGGGGCACCTCGAGCTGAACGAGCACATCACGTCCATCTACGGCCGGTTCGATCCGCACATCCCGGGTGGCAGCTTCGTGCAGGGCGCCCGCAACGTGCAGCTCGAGACCATGGGTCACTTCCGGCCGATCGCGGACAAGCGCGTGCTGCAGGAGATCGACCGCGCGATCGCTGCGGGGGAGCGCGACGCCGTCGAAGGAGCCTGACCCGCGGGGCTGTCCCTGCGGCCGCTCATGGGCGTGCGCCTCCCGACGGCGGGCTGGCCCCCCGGGTACCCCGACTCGTTGCCAGGGCGAATCACTCCGGGGCTAGACTCGTGCCGTGCCACGACTCCTCGCCGACATCACCCCGCTGAAGGAGTCCCCCGCCTTCCGGAGGCTGTACATCGGCACGGCGCTCTCGGCCATCGGGACGCAGCTCACGATCGTGGCCGTCAGCCTGCAGATCTACTCCCTCACGCAGTCCACGTTCAGCGTGGGCCTGCTCAGCCTCTTCGCCCTCGTGCCCCTCGTGGTCGCGGGCCTGTACGGCGGGGCGATCGCCGACGCCCAGGACCGCCGAACGGTCGCGCTCTACTCGGGATTCGCACTGTGGGCCACCACCATGGCCATCGCGGCGCAGGCATGGATCGGCGTGGACAGCGTCTGGCTGCTCTACATCCTCGTCGCCATCCAGTCGGGCGCGGCCGGCATCAACCAGCCCACGAGGAGCTCGATCATCCCGCGGCTCGTCCGGCCGGAACTGCTGCCCGCGGCCAATGCCCTGAGCATGATCACGTTCGGCCTCGCATTCACCGTGGGTCCGCTGCTCGCGGGAGTGCTCGTGGCACAGGTGGGCTACGCCTGGACCTACACGATCGACGTGGTCACCTTCACCTTCGCGCTGTGGGCCGTCTACCGCCTGCCGGCCCTGCCACCCGAGGGACCCACCCGACGGGCGGGCCTCGCGACGGTGCTCGAGGGCTTCCGCTTCCTCGGCACGCGGCCGAACATCCGCATGACCTTCATCGTGGACCTCGTCGCCATGGTCCTGGCCCAGCCGCGGGCCCTGCTTCCCGCGGTCGGCGCGGTGCTCATCGGCGGAGGTGAGCTGACCGTCGGCATCCTGCTGGCCTCCGCGGCCTTCGGGTCGGTACTGGCCGGGCTGTTCTCCGGCCCGCTGGGCCGCATCCACAAGCACGGCCAGGCCGTGATCTGGTCGATCGTGGGCTGGGGTGCGTCGGTGGCCGGTTTCGGGCTCGTCGTCGTGATGGCCGGCTCGTCCTCCCTGCCGGCACCCGGCGAGGGCGAGCTCTCGGTCTGGGTGCTGCCCGCCGCGGCCTGCCTCGTCCTGGCGGGCATCGCGGACTCCATCAGCAGCGTGTTCCGGAACACCATCCTGCAGTCCGCCACCCCGGACGCCATGCGCGGACGGCTGCAGGGCGTGTTCATCGTCGTCGTCGCCGGTGGTCCGCGGCTGGGCGACATGGTGGCCGGTGGCCAGGCCTCCTGGCTGGGGGAGGGGTGGACCGCCGTCGTCGGAGGGATCGCCTGTGCCGTCCTGGTTCTCGTCGTCGCCCGCCGGCAGCCACGCTTCCTGCAGTACGACTCCCGCACGCCCGAGCCCTGAGCCTGCGCGCCCGCCAGGGCTCTTACCTGTCCCCGTACGATGAAGGGAACAGGCACCTGCGACCCTCCGTTGTACTGACGGGCCGCACGGCCTCCACCAGCAAGGAGATCTCAGTGCACAACCATTTCAACGGTGCCAAGACGGCGTTGTTGTTCGGCGCCCTCATGGGCATCTTCCTCGTGTTCGGCGCCATCATCGCGGGGGCCACCGGCAGCTCGATGTTCATCTGGGTCTTCGCCCTGCTCGGCGTCGGGTCGATCGCCTACAGCTACTGGAACAGCGACAAGATCGCGATCCGCAGCATGCGCGCCGTCGAGGTGACGGAGCAGCAGGCGCCGGCCATGTACCGGATCGTGAGGGAGCTCAGCACGCGGGCCGGCAAACCCATGCCCCGGCTCTACATCTCCCCGACGATGGCTCCGAACGCCTTCGCGACGGGCCGCAACCCCGAGAACTCGGCGGTCTGCTGCACGCAGGGCATCCTCGAGCTGCTCGACGAGCGCGAGCTGCGCGGCGTCCTCGGGCACGAGCTCATGCACGTCTACAACCGCGACATCCTCACCGGGTCCATCGCCGCCGCCGTGGCCGGCGTCATCACCTCGGTGGCGCAGATGTTCGCCTTCACGGGCATGATGGGCGGCAACCGGGGCCAGGGCGGCAACCCCATCGCAGCACTGCTGCTCGCCTTCCTCGCACCGCTGGCCGCGGGCCTCATCCAGACCGCGATCGGCCGCACCCGCGAGTTCGACGCCGACGAGGACGGCGCGATCCTCACGGACGACCCCCTGGCACTCGCCTCCGCCCTCCGCAAGCTCGCGAGCGGCACGCAGCGTGCACCGCTGCCGCAGGACCAGCGCCTCGTGAACACCTCGCACCTCATGATCGCGAACCCGTTTAAGGGAGGCGGCATGAACCGCCTCTTCGCGACCCACCCGCCGATGGACCAGCGCATCGCGCGCCTCGAGGGCATGGCCGGACGCCCGACCGGCTGAGCACCCCGACGACGACGGCGGCCCCACCTCGCACAGGTGGGGTCGCCGTCGTCATGTCCGGGTGTCTCCGAACGGGTCAGCGCATGTTCACGAACTGGAGGTCCGCCTCGTCGAAGTTCCGGAGCAGCGCCATCGTCTCCTGGAGGTCGTCGCGGGACTTCGAGCTGACGCGCAGCTCATCGCCCTGGATCTGCGACTTAACGCCCTTGGGCCCCTCGTCGCGGATGAGCTTGTTGATCTTCTTCGCGATGTCCTGCGCGATCCCCTCCTTGATGGAGGTCTCGAGGCGGAATTCCTTGCCCGAGGGGTAGGGCTCGCCGGTGTCCAGCGACTTCAGCGAGATGCCGCGCTTGATCATCTTGGACTGCAGGACGTCGAGCACGGCCATCACGCGCTCCTCCGAGTTCGCCTTCATGAGGATCTTCTCGCCGCTGAAGTCCACCTCGGCACCGACGCCCTTGAAGTCGTACCGCTGCGCGATCTCCTTCTGCGCCTGGTTCAGCGCATTGGCGACCTCCTGCTTGTCCACTTTGCTTACGACGTCGAACGTGGATTCGCTCGCCACGATGCCTCCTAGGGGTGGTTGGGTTTCTTGCCATCAAGACTATCCGTAACGCCTCTGCGGCGGCGCGGGCTGTTCACAGCCGGCGCTCAGGGAGCGCCGGGGACGCGCACACACTCGGGTGGCACGGTGGGAATCACGCCACCGCCCTCGAAGGAGCTCCATGTCCGAGATGCCACGCCGCCGCTATCAGGTCCGACTCCGGAAGGCCGTGGCGGGGTCGTTCCTCGCCGCCGCCGGCGCGGCGTCCCTGACGGGGTTCACGGCCGCCCCGGCGCTCGCCGTGCCACCGCGGGTGGTGGCCACGGGCGCGGACACGGCCGACTACGAGGCGGGCGACATCATCCTCGGGCTCGACTCGGCGGCGGCCGTGACGGTCACCTCGCCCATCGCCGTCACGAGCTCCACGACGTCGGCGGAGGAGCGGCTCGCGGGCGTCCGGGCGGACCTCGATCAGGCTGTCCTGCTGCGGATGGTCACCCCGGAACAGGCGGACGGCTTCTATGCGCAGATCGAGCGCCGGGTGGCCGCAGGCCTGTGACCCGTGGCCCGATTCGTGTCCGGGGCGGTTTGTGGGTAAAGTTGTCTTGCCCGCGCTTGCTGCGGGCGGTCTTCCTGTGAAGACGTTCGGCAGATTACCCGAGCGGCCAAAGGGGGCTGACTGTAAATCAGCTGGCAACGCCTACGGGGGTTCGAATCCCTCATCTGCCACAGCAAGGAACGGCCGGTACTTCCACTGGGAATCAGGGGAGGTGCCGGCCGTTCGTATTCCCGGCTCGGCCCGCTGGAGGGAAGGCATCGGACGCCGCCTCCTCACCGGCACGCGCCTTCTGCCGTCGATGCTCCGGTACCGGGTACTGCAGGAGGTGGCGGGATGCCCTGCCCACGACGGCACCTCCAGTGGCGCAGGCGGGTCCGTCAGCCGGTGAGGACGAGCCTCGGCGTGACAGGTAGGCGCTACCGCAGGAACAGGTGTGCCGCTCCGGTGTCGCGACGACGGACGGCCGCGTGCCCCGGAGGCCGCTCGAGCAGGTGCGTCCACACCGAGGAGTAGGCGAAGGCCGGCTCACATGACCGTCGGACGGGCACGGCGAACGGATCGAGCCGCGTCGACGGTGCGGGGACTGTCGGCGCTGCCGTCAACTACGCGACCTCCGGCCCATCCGCACGGGGGCGCTCAACGAAATGTCGGTAAGCCTGCTTACAGTGGACAGGATGGCTGGGAGGTCGTGATCGTCGTTTCGGGGAGTACACGGGTCGGATGGCTCGACAGCCTGCGCGGCGTCGCCATCCTGCTCGTCGTCGTGCTCCACGCGGGGGAGGCCCTCCGCGTCGCCGTCGGACCCACTCCCGGGCTGGACCAGGTCAACCTGTTCCTGGAACCCTTCCGCATGCCCGTGCTCATGTTCCTCTCGGGGTTCCTGCTGCCGCAGTCGCTCGCCAAGTCCGGGCGGACGTACTTCGCCGGCAAGGTCTCGATGGTCGCATGGCCGTACGTCCTCTGGTCGGTGATCCTGCTCGCGGCGAGCGGCGACTTCGGCCCCGAGGGGATCGCGCAGATCTTCTACCTCTCGCCGACCTACCTCTGGTACCTGTGGTTCATCCTCGTGTTCTATGCGGTCGCCTACCCGCTGCGGCGCGTTCCACCGCTGGTCCCCGCCGGTGTGGGCCTTCTGCTGTCCTTCCTGCTGCCCGACGGCGGCAGGCCCGAGACCCTGGCCTTCCTCGCGGCGTTCTTCTTCTTCGGGGCGTGGTGTGCCGGGCACGCGCAGCTCGTGGAGCGGTTCATCGGGAGGCCCTGGGTACTGGCGCTGGCGGCGGCGTCCGCGGTCACCGTGGGAGCCCTCAACGTGGCCGGCCGGGAGGTGCTGTACCGGGGCGAGTTCGCCTGGGGCGTGGTGGGGGCACTCGGCGTCGTGTGCTGGGTCTTCCCTCGGCTCGGCACGCACCGTGCGACGGCGGTCCTCGAGTTCGTGGGGCGCTACTCGCTCGTCTTCTACGTGGCGCACCTCGGCCCGATCATGCTCACCCTCGCCCTCGCCGACGCCCTCGGGATCGCCGGTACCTGGCTCGTGCCGGTGCTGCTGGTGGTCGGCGTCGGCGTGCCGCTGGGCCTGGCGTGGGTGTACTCGACGAGGGAGCACGCCTCCGTCAATCTGCTGTTCGAGCTGCCGGCCCTCAAGCGCCGGCCGCTGGAGGCGGCACGCAGCACCGGCCGGCGGTCGAGGGCCTGAACGTAGCCGGCGCCGGTACCTGCCGTGTCACTGCCGCGTCAGCGCCGTCGTGAGCAACTGGTCCTTCGACGGGCCGGTGACATCCCAGGTGTAGTCGATGGTGCTGGGGGAGGTGACCGTGAACTGCACGCGGTAGGTGTCGGGAGGGCAGGCGTGTTCGTCCCGGCTCGTGCCGCTGCGGAGGTCGAGCCGGCAGAGGACACGGCCGTCGGCGAAGTGCACGGTCGCCACTGCACCCGCTGCGCTGATCCGATAGGAGCGCGACGCCGGGCCCTCGAAGTGCGGCCACGTGACGGTGCCCTCCTCGTCCCACCGCAGTCCGTCGCCGTCGGGGGTGAAGGCGGTGATGCCGGTAAAGATGCCCGTCACACCCGTGGTGCGGTCGAGCAGTTCGCGGCGCGTGGACCATCTCCCGGCGAGGAAGGCGAGGGTGTCGCCCACGCCGACGCCGCTTGCCCCGTCCTGCATGGTCCCCTCCCGTCGCTCCACCCCACGCTAGCGCCGGCGCGGCGACATCGCACCTTGCCGTCGCGGCGCAGAAATGTTAGGCTGCCTAACTATGAACTCTTCCGCGACGGACGTCCGACTGCTGGCCCTCGCGCAGTCCTTCCGCACGACGCTGCGCCACGCCGTGTACCTCAGCCGTTCCATGGACGGCGACGGGGAGCTGACGACCATGCAGATGAGCACGCTCAGCATGGCCGCGGAGGAGCCCCTCCGCGTGAGCCGTGTCGCCGCGAACCTCGGGATCCGGGTGCCGTCCGCCACCGAGCAGATCATCAAGCTCGAGCAGGCAGGACTGGTCAGCCGGGGGTCGGACCCCACCGACTCGCGCGCCGTCCTCGTGCAGCTCACGGAGAGGGGCCGCGAGGCGTGGGAGGCGGCCAGCCGGCGGCGCAACGAGCTCGTAGCCGCCCTGCTCGACCAGCTCGACGACGACGACCGCGCCACGCTCGCCGCGGCCCTGCCGATCATCGACAGGCTCAACGCCACGGGCTGAACCGCCGCGCGGCGCCCGCGGGTCACTCCCTCCGCGGGCCTGCCACGCATCCGCGTCACCCTGCCAGGATCGAGGTCGTCGCCCCGTCCTCCTCGCCGGCGAAGTAGCGGTCCAGGACGGCCGTGAACCACGGCTCCTGGGGTGCGGCCCGGCCGAAGAGCGTCATGGAGGACTGCAGTTTGCGGGCGTCGATCCCGCCGAGCACTGCGACCGGATCGCTGCCGTCCAGATTGAGGAGCGCGTGGACGCTCTCCATCAGCCGGGGCCCGAGCACCGGGTGCGAGAGGTAGGCGCGCGCCTCGTCGAGGGACGCCACGGCGTACCGTACGGAGGTCGGGCTGCTCCCGAGCCCGGCGATCTGGGGGAAGACGAACCACATCCAGTGGCTCGTCTTGCGGCCGCGCTGCAGCTCGGCCAGGGCCTGGTCGTAGGTGCCGTGCGCGTCCTGCGCCTCGACGAACCGTGCCAGATCGTGCGGGTCCTCCACGTGTGCCTCCGGGTATCTCTCGAGCGTGCGTATTCTTCATCGGTAGCGAACAGGCCTGACAAGGGCATGGTGGGGTCGCTAGCGTTAAGGGATGTCGACAATCAATATCACCGAGGCAAGCTTCCCGGAAACCATCGAAGGCAACGACATCGTGTTCGTTGACTTCTGGGCCGACTGGTGTGGGCCGTGCAAGCAGTTCGCGCCGGTGTACGACGCCGTGTCGCAGCAGCACGAGGACGTCACCTTCGCGAAGGTGGACACCGAGGCCGAGCAGTCGCTCGCCGCGGCCGCCGGGATCACCTCGATCCCCACGCTCATGGCGTTCCGCGAGAAGGTCCTCGTCTTCTCGCAGCCCGGTGCCCTCAACGCGACCCAGTTCGGCGAACTCGTCGATGCCGTCAAGGGCCTGGACATGAAGGCCGTCCACGAGCAGATCGCCCAGCAGCAGGAGGGCGCCTCCGCCCCCGACGCGCAGTAGAGGCGCTGTAGACGCGCTCACGCCGTCCCGGGAACCGAGAAGCCCCGCACTCACCGAGTGCGGGGCTTCTTCCGTGCTGCCGTCAGGCCGCCTGGTCCGAGCGGACCACCTCCGCGGGCCGGGCGAGCAGTGCGCTGAGGGATTCGCCGAGGTCCTGGACGGCGGGTCCGCGCAGGTGTGTGTCCAGCAGCTCGGTGGACTCCCACTGCTCGGTCAGGACGATGCGGTCCTGCTGTGCGTCGGTGATCTCGTAGCGGATGCACCCGGGCTCCTGCACCACCTGCTCGATGGCGATGTCCAGGGCGAGCTTCACGCGGAAGAACTCGCCGTCGAGCGGGGTGAACACTGCGGTGACGTCTACTGGTCGGCTCATGCTCCAACCCTAGCGGTGGCGATGATCCTCGGGGGTCAGGCGCGGCCCGTAGGCCTGCTTGCGGAACCCGCTCGCGTACAGGGAGCGGACCACGCGCTGCCGCTGTCCCTTCCACGGCCTGAGCAGCTCGATCATCCCGGCGTCGTCGGTGCGGCGTCCCGTGAGCGCCGCGCCCACGTAGGCCGCCAGGTGGTAGTCACCCACGGAGATGGAATCGGGGCAGCCGTGCGTCCGCTGTATCACCTCCGCGACGGTCCACACGCCGATGCCGGGAACCGACCGCAGGCCCGCCCGCACTGTGTCACCGCCGGGCTGGGAGCCGAGGCGTTCGAGGCCGCTGGCCACGAGGGCGGCCTTGAGGATGGTGGTGGAGCGCTTCGCGTCGACGCCGGCCTTGTGCCACTCCCAGGAAGGGATGCGGCGCCACTGCTCGGGCGTCGGGGGGAGGCGGAGCCCCGCGGGCGCGCATTCCCCGGCACCGGGAGCGGGATCCCCGTAGCGGGTCAGCAGGTAACGCCACGAGCGCTTCGCCTCGAGGTTGGTGACCTTCTGCTCGAGGATCGCCCTGACGATCGTGTCCAGCATGCGGCCCGACGCGGGCAGGCGCAGTCCCGGGTTGAGGTACCGGCCCTTGCGGGCGAGGTCGGGCAGTGTCGCCGCGAACGCGGCGCTGTCGAACGCGCTCCAGTCGTCGTCCGCGCCGAGCAGGCGCGGCACCGACTCGAGGGCGCGCGCCGCCCCGGGTCCCCACGCCGTCGCCTGGACCCGGCAGCCGTTGAGCGGGCCGCGCTGCCGCAGGGCCAGGGTGACGGGCCCGTCCGCGGTGCGGTACGCGAGCCAGTGGTCGGGGCCCTGGACGATGAAGGAGGGGTCGTACGGCCCGCACTGCAGGGTGCCGACCGTTCCCGCGAGGTTGTACGGGCCGTCGGGGGTCCACTCCGCGGCCTCGGCACCCGACGGCACGACGGCGGGGGCGATGGTCATGCGTCCAATGGTGTCACGGTGCGCGGGTCCGGCAGAGCGCCCACGGCGTGTCCCGCCTCGCCTTCCCGGGAGTAGCATCGGGCATCCGGTGGAATCGTGAGGACCAGCAGATGGCCGAGTCACGCAGGGGTGGAGCGAGTGGCTCCTCCCTGCCTGCGGCCGGGCAGCGGCGTCACCTCCCGGGGACGGGCATACGTGTTGTCGTCCTCCTGTGGTCGGTCCTGCTGTGCGGCGGGTGCCCGGGGAACGGGGCCGAGGACGCCCGACAGAGCCCGGCACCACCGGCGGAGGCCCGGGACCTGGCGTCGCCGGCGCCCACGCCGACCCCGATGCCGTCTCCCGTCGCCTGCACGGACTGCGTCAGTGTCGTCCTCACGGGCGACCTCCTCGTGCATCCCCAGCTGTGGGACCAGGCCGCAGTGGACGCGGCCGCGACGGGTGGGTATCCGCTCGATTTCGAGCCGCTGCTCGCGGGGCAGCGCCCCTACCTCTCGGCCGCCACCCTGGGCATCTGCCACCTCGAGACGCCCGTGGCCTCGGCCGGAGGACCGTTCGCGGGGTACCCGCGGTTCAACGTCCCCCCGCAGATTGTCGGCGCCGCCAGGGAGGTCGGCTACGACGCCTGCACCACGGCCAGCAACCACTCCCTGGACCAGGGCACGGAGGGCGTGGAGCGGACGCTTGTCGCCCTGGAGGCGGCGGGCCTCGACCACACCGGGTCCTACGCCGGCGCCGCGGACGCGCAGGAGATCCTGATCCTCGACCTGCCGGAGGCACGGGTGGCGGTCATCGCAGCCACCTACGGACTGAACGGGCTCGTCGCCGACCAGCCCTGGCGGGTGGACATGCTCGACGCACCGGCGATGATCGCGAAGGCCCGGGCCGCCAGGGCCCAGGGCGCGGACATCGTGCTCGCGGCACTGCACGCCGGGGACGAATACGCCTCGGTCCCCAACGCACAGCAGACCGAGGTGGCACGTGCGCTCGCCGACAGCGGGCAGGTGGACTTCGTCTACGGACACCACACCCACTCGGTCCTGCCCATCGAGAGGTACAACGGCAGGTGGATCGTGTACGGGCTGGGGAACGGGGTGACGGAGCTGTCCCCGACCTACGCGGTCAACAACGAGGGCCTGATGGTCAGGGCCCGCTTCAGCCGGGACGACGGGGGGACCTGGACGGTCTCCGGGCTCGACTGGTTGCCGTCCCTCATCGTCGCCGGGCCCTATCGCTGGTGTTCGCTCGCCCCCGACCGGCCCGTCGGCGCGTGCTCGTCACCCGAGCACGAGGCAGCCGTCCGGGAGCGCACGCGCAGCGTGGTCGAGTCCCTCGGCGCAGCCGGGGCAGGAGCCCGCCAGTGGGAGCTCTCCGCCGAGGGCACGGGGCGCTAGGAGGTCCCAGCGACGGCGGACGCGATCGTCGCACCCAGCGACGCCGTCGTGCCCGTTCCTCCGAGGTCCCGGGTCAGTGCCCGGCCGCCGGTGGCGAGCACCGACTCGATCGCCGCGAGGATCCCGGCCGCGGCCTCCGTCTCGCCGAGGTGCTCCAGCATCATGGACGCACTCCAGATCTGTCCCACCGGATTCGCGATGCCCCGGCCCGCGATGTCCGGGGCGGACCCGTGAACCGGCTCGAACAGGCTCGGGAAGGTGCGGTCGGGGTTGATGTTGCCGCTGGGTGCCACGCCGATGGTCCCGGTGCAGGCGGGCCCGAGGTCGGAGAGGATGTCGCCGAAGAGATTGCTGGCCACGACGACATCGAACCAATCGGGGTGGAGCACGAAGTTCGCGCACAGGATGTCGATGTGGAACTTGTCGGTGCGGACGTCGTCGTACCCCGCCGCCATCGCCTCCACCCGCTCGTCCCAGTAGGGCATGGTGATGGAGATGCCGTTGCTCTTCGTCGCCGAGGTCAGGTGCTTCTTCTCCCGCTTCCGCGCGAGGTCGAAGGCGTACCGGAGGATCCTGTCCACCCCCGTGCGCGTCATGACGGTGTCCTGGATCACCGTCTCGCGGTCGGTACCCTCGAACATCCTGCCGCCCACGCTCGAGTACTCGCCCTCGGTGTTCTCGCGGACCACGTAGAAATCCACGTCGCCCGGCTCCCGGCCCGCCAGCGGGCTCGTGATCCCCGGCAGCAGGCGCACGGGGCGCAGGTTGACGTACTGGTCGAAGTGGCGCCGGAACTGCAGCAGGCTGCCCCACAGGGACACGTGGTCCGGGACCACATCGGGCCATCCCACCGCACCGAAGAAGATCGCGTCGAAGCCCCGTAGCTCCTCGAACCAGCCGTCGGGCAGCATCTGCCCGTGCTTTAGGTAGTACTCGGCACTCGCGTAGTCGAACTCGACGGCGTCCACCGCGAACCCGTACCTGTCCGCCGCCGCCCGGAGCGACCGCAGCCCCTCCGGCATGACCTCCTTGCCGATCCCGTCGCCCGCGATGACCGCGATCCTGTAGGTGTTCGTCATGGTCGGGTCTCCTCGTCGACGGGCGGCATGTCGTTCCAGCCTAGGCTCCCGCTCCCAGCACCCACAGCACCACCACGGCCGCCGGCAGCACCACGGCGGTGACCAGCAACCCGGCCACGGCGAACGGCACCCACCGGATGGTGATGCCGAGCGAGCGGAGCCGTTCGGCCCAGAGCAGCGTCGCGAGCGAGCCCCACGGCGTGACGAGCGGCGCGAGGTTCACCCCGATCAGCAGCGCTGCGAGGCGCAGCGGGGACCCGGCCACCGGTTCCAGGGCGAGGTAGGCCGGAAGATTGTTCACTGCGTTGGCGCCGGCCGCACCGACGGCGGCGAGCCGCAGCAGGTCCGTCAACCCCTCCCCCTCCCCGGCGAGCGGCGAGACGAAGGCGTCCAGCCCCTGCGCGTGCGCTGCGGTGACGAGCACGAAGAGGCTGAGGGCGAGCAGGAGCGGTTTGACGGGAATCAGCCGGATGGTCAGCACGTCCCGCCATCGGATCGCGAAGAGGACGGCCAGGACGACGGCGGCCGCGCTCGCGCTCAGGGCCACGGGGATGCCGCTGACCAGGGCGGGGAGGAGGAGCGCGAGGACGGCGTAGCCGCAGCGCAGCAGCACCCGGTCCTCGGCCGCGCGCGGTGGTGCGGGGGAGAAGCTCCCGGAGAGCTGACGCCGGAACAGCAGGTACAGGACGAGGCACGGCAGGGCGACGCCGACGATCGCCGGTCCGTGGACCAGACCCGCGAACGCGGCCGGACTCAGCTGCAGCTCCTCCTGTACGAGCAGGTTGGTGAGATTGGACACCGGGAGGAGCAGCGACGCCGTGTTGGCGAGCCACACGATCGTGATGGCGAACGGCAATGGCGGCAATCCCGCCCGACGCGCGAGGAGCACCACGAGCGGCGTGAGCAGGACCGCCGTCGTGTCCAGCGAGAAGAAGACGGTGCAGGACACGGCAAGGAGCACCGTGACGAGCCACAGTGCGAGGACGCGGCCGCGCGCGAGGCGTGCCGAGGCCGAGATCACCCGTTCGAAGACCCCGGCGTAGAACAGGAGGTCCGTGACGACGGTCATCGCGGTCACGAAGAGCAGGATCGGCCAGATCCGGGTCCACAGCTCCGCGAGGTCGGGGCCGGGCAGCAGCCCGCCGACCACGCAGGCCACCGCGAGGGCCGGCAGGACCGCACGCAGGGCGGTGCGACGAGTCAAGGGCTCCTCCGTTTCGCGGGAAAGTATCGCACGATCATCGGGGTGGCAGGCGTAGCGCCTTCCGCGTCCCACGGCGTAACGGCGGCGCGGGAGGACACGGCGCCAGCCGGTAGCGTTGTACCCATGAGATACGCCAATTCCATCGTTGACCTGATCGGCAACACCCCGCTGGTCAAGCTCAACTCCGTCACCGAGGGCATCAGGGCCACCGTGCTCGCGAAAGTCGAATACCTCAATCCAGGCGGGTCGGTGAAGGACCGCATCGCGGCGAAGATCATCGACGCCGCGGAAGCCGAGGGCAGGATCAAGCCCGGTGGCACCATCGTGGAACCGACCTCGGGCAACACCGGCGTGGGGCTCGCCCTCGTGGCCCAGCAGCGCGGCTACAAGTGCGTCTTCGTGGTGCCGGACAAGGTGGGCGAGGACAAGCGCAACGTCCTGAAGGCCTACGGCGCGGAGGTCGTGGTCACCCCCACCGCCGTCTCACCCGACAGCCCCCAGTCCTACTACGGCGTGTCCGACCGCCTGGTCCGCGAGATCCCCGGTGCATACAAACCCGACCAGTTCTCCAATCCCAACGGCCCGCTCAGCCACTACGAGACCACCGGCCCCGAGATCTGGAACGACACCGACGGCACGCTGACGCACTTCGTGACCGGCGTGGGCACCGGCGGCACGATCACCGGCACCGGCCGCTACCTCAAGGAGGTCTCGGCGGACCGCGAGGTCGGCCCGGTGCGCATCATCGGCGCCGATCCGGAGGGCTCCATCTACTCGGGCGGCACCGGGCGCCCCTACTTCGTCGAGGGCGTCGGCGAGGACATGTGGCCCGACTCCTACGACCCTTCAGTTCCCGACGAGATCCTCGCCGTCACCGACGCCGAGAGCTTCGAGATGACCCGGCGCCTCGCCCGCGAGGAGGGCCTGCTGGTCGGCGGCTCGTGCGGCATGGCCGTCGTCGCCGCGCTGCGCGTCGCGAAGGACCTCACCGAGGACGACGTCGTGGTGGTGCTCCTGCCCGACGGCGGCCGCGGCTACCTCGGCAAGATCTTCAACGACGACTGGATGAGCTCCTACGGCTTCCTGGACAGCGGCGAGGAAGCCAGCGTCGGCGAGGTGCTGCGCACGAAGAACGGGTCGCTGCCGGACCTGGTGCACACGCACCCCGCAGAGACCGTGCGCGACGTCATCGCGATCATGGACCAGTACGGCGTCTCCAACATCCCCGTGCTGTCGCAGGAACCCCCCGTGAAGTTGGGAGAGGTACTGGGCTCGGTGCATGAGCGGTCCCTGACCGCGAAGATCTTCCACGGCGAGGCGAAGCTGACGGACAAGATCTCCGAGCACATGGATGCGAAGCTGCCCCTCATCGGGTCGCTCGAATCCGTCGCCACTGCACGCGAGCGCCTCCGGGACAGCGACACGCTGATGGTGACGTCCGTCGGCTCGCCGGTGGGAATTCTTACGCACCACGACTTGCTGACATACATGAGCAAGTAACCACCACCGGATTCCAGGAGCATCGTGACCCACTCCGCCCAGGGCTTCAACACCCGCGCCGTCCACGCCGGCCAGACCCCCGATCCCGCCACGGGAGCGGTGATCCCGCCCCTGTACCAGACCACCACCTTCGCGCAGGACGGCATCGGCCGGCTGCGCAACGGCTACGAGTACGGCCGTGGCGGCAACCCGACCCGCGACGCGCTGCAGGTGCAGCTCGCCGCGCTCGAGGGCGGCAAGCACGCGTACAGTTTCTCGTCGGGACTTGCCGCCGAGGACGCCCTGATCCGGGCCGCCCTCCGCCCGGGCGACCACATCGTCCTCGGCAACGACGCGTACGGTGGCACCTACCGCCTGATCGACCGCGTCCTGTCCCAGTGGGGCATCACCAACACCGCCGTCGACATGGCCGACCCCGACGCCCTCCGGGCCGCCATCGCCGCGAACAACACGAAGATGGTGTGGGTCGAGACGCCGTCGAACCCGATGATGAAGATCACCGACATCGCCGCGACGGCCCAGCTCGCGCACGACGCCGGTGCCCTCCTCGTAGTCGACAACACCTTCGCGTCGCCCTACCTGCAGCAGCCGCTCACGTTCGGCGCCGACGTCGTCGTGCACTCGACCACCAAGTACATCGGCGGCCACTCGGACGCCAGCGGCGGTGCCGTGGTGGTGGACGACGACGAACTGGCCGAGAAGATCGGCTTCGTGCAGTTCGCCGTGGGCGCCGTCTCCGCGCCGATGGAGGCCTGGCTCACCACGCGCGGGTTGAAGACCCTCGGAGTCCGCATGGACCGTCACTCCTCCAACGCGACGGCGGTCGCGCGCTGGCTGCTGCAGCAGGACGAGGTGGAGCGCGTCTACTACCCCGGACTGCCGGAACACCCGGGCCACGAGCTCGCCTCGGCACAGATGAAGGACTTCGGCGGCATGATCTCCGTGACCTTCAAGGGCGGTGCCGAGGCCGCGAAGAAGGTCGCCGAGTCCACGCACGTCTTCCTGCTCGCCGAATCCCTGGGCGGCATCGAGTCGCTCATGAACTACCCGTCCGACATGACGCACGCCTCCGTCAAGGGCACCGAGCTGGCGGTACCGGAGAACCTCATCCGGCTGTCCGTCGGCATCGAGGACATCGAGGACCTGATCGGGGATCTCGAGCAGGCCCTCTCGGCCCTGCGCTAGGCCCCTACGGCGAAAGGCCCCTCCTTCGGGAGGGGCCTTTCGTGTGTCGTGCTACTGCGTGGCGGCCCCGGTCGCCCACGCCTCCGCGTAGAACGCGGGGGAGTGCGAGTCCAGCAGTTCGTCGTACAGCACCGGGTCCAGCGCCTGGGCGGAACCGTCCGGGACCGTCGGGACGAAGGCGGACACCCCCAGCCCTGCCTCGGAATCCTCCAGTGTCAGGCCGGCGGCCTCCAGGATCGTGGGGTACATATTCAGCTGGTCCACGCCGGGGCGCAGTGCGACGTCCTCGTCCCCGCCCGGGACGCGGATCCGGTTGAAAATGGTGCGGTTGTCGTGGTGGTCGAGCTGCGCGTGGAAGGCGTCGCCGGCACTCATGTGCTTGAGGTGGTCGCCCATGATCACCACGGCGGTGTCCTCGAGGTACCCCTTCGCCTCCATGTGCTCCACGAACCCGGCCACCTGGGCGAGGGAGCAGGCGAACACGGAGGTGACCTCCTGCTGCGTGTCCACGGTGCAGGAGGGGTAGACGTGCACCGGCTCGTGGGTGTCCAGCGTCAGCAGGGAGAGGTTGAACGGCCGGCCGGTCCGCTCCGATCCGGCGTGCAGCCGGTCGATCTCGTCCTTGGCGTGAGCCAGGAGACGTTCGTCGCTCAAGCCCCAGTCGCTGCGGAAGTTCTCCTCCGCCTCTCCGGCGGCGCGCCACTCGGAGAGGCCCTTCACCTGGGAGTAGCCGTGGCTGCGCAGGAACGTGTCCTTCCCTGCGAAGGAGGAGTTGGCGCCACCCAGGAAGACGCTGGTGTAGCCGTGCGTCTCCAGGACGTCGCCCAGGCAGGTGGCCCCACCGAGGTAGGTGTCGGTCTCGCCGTCGAGCTCATCGGTGGTATCGCCGCTGCTCGAGGAGCCGGTGCCCTTCAGCGGGACGCCGCACTGCGTGGCGGTGAGGCCCGCCATCGTCCAGCCGCCGCCCTTGTACTGCCGGAGGTCCTCCACGCTCTGCCAGCCCTCCGCGGCCGGAGTGGACTGCTTCAGGGAGGCGAAGGCGTCCTTCTCGAAGAGCTGGTCGTCCGCGAGGGTGGCCTCGCCGGACTCGAGGTAGATCAGCACGAGGTTGCGCCGGTCCTCGTCGCTGGTGACGGCGGGTTCCACGTAGTAGTCGCCGAGGTCGTGCTCGGAGTTCGCCGCTTCGATGTAGTCCCTCATGCCCACGGCGGTGGCGAAGGCAGTGGTGCCGCCCACGACGACAGCCCCCACCAGCGCGGTGGAGACGGAGCGCATGAGCCAGGGGGAGCGACGGGGACCTGCGCCGTCGCCGGCCAGGCGGCGCTTGCGGCGCCGCCGGTGCTGCCAGAGTGCGATCGCCGAGGTGAGGAACAGGGGAGCGACGCCGACCGCCAGGATACCGGTCCACACGATTGCTCCGCCCCCGCCGTCGGTCTCCACGGAGACGAGGTTCAGGAGCATCTGGCTCACGGAGATCTGACCCCAGTAGAGGTGGATGCCGATGGCGGCGCTGAGCAGTGCGAGCCCCGCCCAGATCAGGACGTAGACCACGATGCCGCCCAGGACGACGCCGCCCCGTCGGGTCGCGGAAAGAATCCGGCCAGCCACTGCACCACCTCGCGTTCGCGATGTCCGGTGCTCCCCGAACACCCTCTCCATCCGACCCGTCCCCGGAGCGCATGAGAGCCCAGTAGCGCTCTGCTACTCGTTCAACACCAATTTACCCGTTGTCCACCGGCTGTTCATTGACGGGTCGGCTCGGGGATGCAGCCGCGGGTCAGCGCGCGCCCGGCAGGCGGAAGCGCTTCCTGGCCTTCGGCTCGGTCAGCTGGAAGTAGTCGCTGCTCTGCGGCAGCCACATGAGCAGCATCGCGACCAGCATCGCCCCGGCGATCAGGGACAGCCCGGGCGTCCCGCGCACGATGATCGGGACGCCGACGATGATGCCGATGGTGCTCAGGACCTCCCGGGCGCTCCTCCTGCCCCGCCGCAGCGGGAGCAGGAGGAGCAGCTGGAGGACGGCGAGCGCCCCGAAGAGCGCACCGAGTCCGATGAACCCCGCGCGGTCGAGGTCCTGCACGGCGGCCGAGGTGATGAACGTGCCCGCTGCGACGAGCAGGAGCAGCGCGACCGCGAGCCACAGGACGATCGCGGCGCGCAGCGTGAACGGCCGCGGTGGCAGGGGCTTCGGCAAGGGTGGCGCCTAGCCCCGAGGAGCGACGGTGCCGCTGCGGGTCTCGACGTCGTAGGAGTAGACCTCCGTGCCGCTGATCCACACCTGCAGGGCGCGCTGCATGACGTCGAGCGGGTCGCCGCTCCACAGCACCAGGTCCGCGTCCTTGCCGACGGCGAGCGACCCGAGGCGGTCGGCGAGCCCGAGGACCTTCGCGGGGTTGATCGTGATCGAGCGCAGCGCCGTCTCCCGGTCCAGGCCCTCCTTGATCGCCAGGGTGGCCTGGTGCACCAGGAAGTTGATCGGGATGACGGGGTGGTCGGTGATGATCGAGATCTCCACACCCGCCCGCGCGAGCTTGCCCGGGTTGGCGATCGAGCGGCCGCGCAGCTCCACCTTGGACTTCGTGGTGAAGAGGGGGCCGATCAGCACGGGGGTCCCGCGTTCCGCCAGCACGTCGCCGAGCAGGTGCGCCTCTGTGCCGTGGTCGAGGACGAGGTCGTACCCGAACTCGTCGGCGATGCGCAGGGCTGTCGCGATGTCGTCCGCGCGGTGTGCGTGCTGGCGCCAGGGGATCTCGCGGCGCAGCACCATGGCGAGTGCCTCGAGGTGCGGATCACGGGCGTTGTCCTCGGCCTTGCCCATGTAGTTCTGGGCCTTCATGAACGCCTCGCGGATCACGAGCGCCGTGCCGAGGCGGGTGGACGGCATCTTGTTCTTGGCACCGTACACGCGCTTGGGGTTCTCGCCGAGGGCGGACTTCAGGCCGCTGGGGGAGCGGAGCACCATCTCCTCGAGGTAGCGTCCGTGCGTGTGGAGGGCGACGGCGAGGCCGCCGATCGGGTTGCCGGAACCGGGATTCACGTTGACCGTGGTCACGCCGCCGGCGAGGGCGTCGTCGAACCCGGGGTCGTAGGGGTTGATGGCGTCGATCGCGCGGACGCCGGCCGTGTTCGGCTCGGTCATCTCGTTGGTGTCGTCGCCGGCCGCGCCCTCACCCTCCTCGTGCGTGCCGAGGTGGACGTGCGCGTCGACGAAGCCGGGGAGCAGCCACTTGCCACCCGCGTCGATGACGTCGGCGCCGTCGGGTACCGCGACCGACGCACCGAGGGCGGTGATGCGGCCGTCCTCGACGACGACGGTGCCGTCGAACGGCTCGCCGTCAATCGGGACGACGTGCGCGTTCGTGATGGCTGTGGCGCGCGCGGGGGGAGTGGTTCCGCTGGGGGAGGGCATGGGTGCATGGGCCTTTCACGGGAGGGCAGGGTGATTTCCAACATACCGCGCACCCGGGAGGTGGCCCGGCGCCATGCCTACACTGGATGAGCCGTTCCCGGGCCCCCACCGGGCCGGTACGAGCACCACGTCCTCCGGAAGGAAAGTATGAGCCAGCGCAGCAACCCGGCGACCGTCCGGGCGCTGGGCCTCGTCGCCTCCGTGATCGTGGCCGCGGCGCTCGGCCTCTGGGCCTTCGCCTGGGCCGACTTCATCGGTCTCGACTTCCGGGTCTACCGGATGGGCGGGCAGTCGGTGGTCGACGGCGACGGCTCGCTCTACACGCGGTCCTTCGGTGAGGGCAAGGGCTCGCTCCTGTTCACGTATCCGCCGTTCGCGGCTCTGGCGTTCACCGTCCTGACGCTCGTGAGCGCCGAGACCGGGGCCCTGCTCTTCGTAGGTCTGTCCGTGCTCATCGCGGCCGCCACGTCCCTGCTCGTCATGCGGTACCTCGGCGGCTTCCGTGCCCTGCGGGACGTGGTGGCGCACCCCACGGCGCTGCCGCTGGCCGTCGCAGGGACCGGCCTGGTCTGCCTGCTCGGGCCGTGGCGGGAGACGATGGCCTTCTCCCAGGTCAACATCCTGCTCTTCGCGATGATCGCCGCCGACCTCCTCTCGGGGCCTCACCGGAGGATGCCGACGGGCCTGCTCACCGGGATCGCCGCCGGCATCAAGCTGACACCCCTGGTCTTCGGTCTGTACTTCCTCGTGCGCGGCGAGTGGAAGCAGCTGTTCACCATGGGGGCGGGATTCTTCGGCACCATCGCGATCGGTTTCCTCCTCCTGCCGGCCGAGTCGACGACGTACTGGCTGCAGATGCTGCGCGACACGGGGCGGATCGGCGGCGAGGGCTATGTCGACAACCTCTCGGTCCGCGGCGCCATCCTCCACTTCCTGGGGCCCGATTTCCCCTCCACCCTCCCGTGGCTCGTGGTCTCCCTCCTGCTCGTCGCGGCCACCGCGTACATCATCCGGACCTCGACGCGGCGCGGGGACCGGTTCCTGCCCATCGCGATGACGGCGCTGCTCATGCTGCTCATCTCGCCCATCTCGTGGTCCCACCACTGGGTGTGGATCGTGGTGGTCCTGGCGGTCCTCGCCGGCCAGGCCGGCGGGCTGCCCGCCGAGCTGCGGGCGTACCGGACGACGGCGGCCGCCCTCTTCGTGGTGACCCTCCTGGTCTTCATCTACTCTCCGAAGACGATCGGCCTGCTGTTCGGTGCCGGGGACCTCAATTCCCAGCTGACCACCGGCTGGCTCATGGCCTCCAGCGCAGGAGTGTTCTGCGCGCTCGCGATCACGGTCTTCTGGGTCCTGCTGTCACGCACGCTGCAGGCCCGGCCCGGTGCGGGGACCGTCGAGGGGGGATCAGCAGCCGGAGCCAGGGCGCCCCTGCCGGCCGGGCGGACGCGGGCGACCGCCATCGGACACCACCCCGACGTCCCCGGCCCCCGCACCCTCTGATGGACCCGGCGGCCCGGCGCACCCTCGCGGCTCCCGTCAGCCGACCGCGCGTCGTCGCGGGCTGCGCCGTCGCGCTCGTCCTGCCCCTGCTGCTCGAGGCAGCAGTGTTCTCGGCGGGCAACTCGCTGCTCGCCGTCGACGTCCTCTTCCAGCTCGCGGGCGTCATCGCCGTCGCGCTGATCGGAGGGCTCTGGTCCGCGCTGCTGGCAGCGCTGTGGAGCAGCGTCATCCTGAACTACACCTCCACGGAGCCCTTCGGCTCGCTCGAGATCTCCGATCCCGAGAACGTGATCACGGTGCTGATCTTCATCGCCGTCGCGGTGACGGTGTCGCTGGTCGTCGGGCTCTCGGCACGCCGCTCGCGCGAAGCGGTCCTGGCCCAGCAGGAGGCCGGGTTGCTCGGTGAGTTGGCGCGGGGGGCCCTGGCGGAGGAGGACACGCTGCAGGGTTTCCTGCGCCACGTCCAGAGCCAGTTCGACGTCGATGCGGTGGCCCTGTTCGGACCGGCACAACCGGCGGGCGACGACGCCGGCGGCCCGGCGGCACCAGCAGGCGCGATGAAGCGTACGGCCCTCGCCGTCCGCGCCGAGGACGCGCCGCCACGCAGTGGGGAGAGCGGGCCGCCGCCCAGCAGCACCCGGCCGGGTCGGGAGGCGACCGCGCACCCACGCAGCGGGAGCACCGTCCGTCCCCACCCCGGGGCCCCGGCCGACCGCTGGACCCTGGAGCGCGCCACGACCACGGAGCCGGTCGACGGCGGTTTCGTCCTCGCGCTGTACGGACATCAGCTGTCGGCACGGGATCGCGGCCTGCTCACCGCCTTCGCCGGGCAGCTGCGGTCGATGCTCCAGCGCCAGGAACTCCTCGCGAGCACCCGGACCAACCGCAGGCTCGTCGAGGGCAACGTCATGCGCACGGCGATCCTGCGCTCGGTCTCCCACGACCTCCGCACCCCGCTGGCCGGCATCAAGCTCGCCGTGAGCAGCCTCCGTTCGCCGGACGTCACCTTCTCCCCGGAGGACGAGGACGAGCTGCTCGCGACCATCGAGGACTACTCCGACCGGCTCGACGCGCTGGTCAACAACCTGCTCGACATGTCGCGCATCACGGGTGATGCCGTGAACCCGCACGTGCGCCCGCTGCGCTGGTCCGACGTCGTCGGGCCAGCGCTCGCGAACGTGTCCGGGGACCGCGTCCGCGTCACGATCCCGCCGAACCTGCCGGCCATCGAAGCCGATCCCGGTCTGCTGGAGCGCGTGCTGGCGAACATCGTGGAGAACGCGGTGAAATACGCGCCCGACGCGCCGATCGAGGTGACCGCGTCCGTCGGAGGCACCGGCAAGGCCCTCGTCAACGGTTTCCCGGCCAGCGAGCTGCGGGTGATCGACCACGGGCACGGTGTGTCCAGGGACGACGTCGCTGCCATGTTCCGCCCGTTCCAGCGCCTCGACGACGCCCCATCGGGAGCCGGTGTGGGGCTCGGCCTGGCCGTGGCCAAGGGGTTCACCGAGGTGATGGGCGGAGTGCTCGACGCCGAGCAGACGCCGGGCGGCGGCCTGACCCTCGTGATCCGCCTGCCCATCTCGACGGGAGCCGGCCGGTGACCCGCGTCCTGGTGGTCGACGACGAACCGCAGCTCCTCCGCGCGCTCGAGATCAACCTGCGCGCCTACGGCTACCAGTGCGTGACGGCGGTCGACGGCGAGACCGCCCTGGCGGCGGCGTCCGAGCACCATCCGGACATCATCGTGCTGGACCTGGGGCTGCCCGACCTCGACGGCGTGGAGGTCATCCGCCGGATCCGTGGCTGGTCCCAGGTGCACATCATCGTGCTGTCGGCCCGGCACGGGTCACAGGACAAGGTGGAGGCCCTCGACGCCGGCGCCGACGACTACGTGACGAAGCCCTTCGGCCTCGACGAACTGCTGGCGCGGCTCCGGGCGGCAGCACGGCGGGCCGCCGTCCAGGCCGATGCGCCCGTCATCGAGACCCCCGACTTCACCCTCGACGCCGGGGCGCGGCGCGTGGTCAGGGACGGGAAGGACGTCCGGCTGACGCCCACCGAGTGGAAGATCGTCGACCGGCTGATCGCGCACCCGGGCAGGCTCGTCTCCCAGCAGCAACTGCTGCTGGACGTGTGGGGGCCCGCCTACGCCAAGGACGTGCAGTACCTCCGCGTCTACATGGCGCAGCTGCGCAAGAAGCTCGAGCGCGACCCGGGCGCCCCCCGCTACTTCGTCACCGAGAGCGGTATGGGCTACCGCTTCGAACCGTGACAGGGCGGACCGCGAGCGCGCGACGCCGCATAGGATGGTCGCCATGACCACTGGCACCCTCCTGGCAGTCTGTCGCGTGCACGAGTTGCTGCCCACGAAGGACGCCACCGGCGTGACGGCCATCGACAAGCGCCCGGTCGAGGGCCCGGTGAACGTGCATCCGCTGGGGCTCACCGGCGACATCCAGGCCAGCCGCAAGCACCACGGCGGTGCCACGAAGGCCCTCTACGCCTATGCGCAGGACGACGCCGATTTCTGGGCCCGCGAACTGGGACGCGACGTCCGGCCGGGCCTCTTCGGGGAGAACCTCCGGGTGGCAGGGATCGACGCCTCCCGGGCCGTGATCGGTGAGCGCTGGGCCGTCGGTGAGCAGGTGGTGCTCGAGGTGACCATGCCGCGTACCCCCTGCGTGAATTTCGCGCGGTACCTGGGGGAGCGGTCATGGGTCCGGCGCTTCGCCGAGGCCAACCGCGTGGGCACGTACCTCAGTGTCGTGACGAAGGGCAGCATCACGGCGGGCGATGCCATCCGCCGGGTCGTCGTCCCCGCCCACGGCATCACGGCTGCCCAGGTGTACGGGGGCCTCGACGAGGAACAGGCCCGTACCCTGCTCGATGCCGCGGCCGCGGGACACTTCGCCCTCACCCCGCAGGTGCGCAAGGCGGCCCTGCAGGGGCTGAGGACGTCGCAGGTGGCCCCTTCGGCCTGACGTGCCGAACATCACCTGTCCGTGGTCGTCCCCGGTCCGCGGATGGAGCGGGTGTGCCGTAGACTTGTTCCATCCCCCACACCGGTATTCCCTTTACGTCCGCCCCTTGGGCCGGATTGGTTGTGTTGGGGCTCGGAGCGCAGACTCGCGAGCAGATTCATCAGGGAGCGCCGGCTAGAAGAAAAGTCACACATCACTGCTGAGAGAGCAGCGAGCAGGTGTGGCAGGAAGTCCTGCCGCGGGATTGAAACAGTGCCGGATTTCTATGTTCATTCGGCCCTGCGGTCTCCCGCCAGGCCGTCCGGCACCTACCTGGAGGACTCTTCCCGTGCCTGAAAACCTGTCCGAGAACACCACCGACATCACTCCTGACGCCGAGTCGACCGCAGCGGTTCCCGCCGTCGAGTCCGACGACGCCGTCACCGTCCGCTTCACCGACCTGAACCTCGACGGCCGCGTCCTCGCGGCCCTGTCCGACGTCGGTTACGAGACGCCCTCGCCCATCCAGGCCGCCACGATCCCCGCGCTGCTCGAGGGCCGGGACGTCGTCGGCCTCGCGCAGACCGGTACCGGCAAGACCGCCGCGTTCGCCATCCCCGCGCTGTCGAAGATGGCCGAGCTCGCCGACGTCAACGGCGGCCCCAGCAAGAACACGCAGGTCCTGGTGCTCGCACCGACCCGTGAGCTCGCACTGCAGGTGGCCGAGGCCTTCACGTCCTACGCCAAGCACATGGAGGGCTTCACCGTCCTGCCCGTCTACGGTGGATCGCCCTACGGTCCCCAGCTCACCGGGCTGCGCCGCGGTGCGCAGGTCGTCGTGGGCACCCCCGGCCGCGTGATCGACCACATCGAGAAGGGATCACTGGATCTCTCCAACCTCGAGTACGTGGTGCTCGACGAGGCCGACGAGATGCTGCGCATGGGCTTCGCCGAGGATGTCGAGAAGATCCTCTCCTCGACGCCGGCGGAGAAGCAGGTTGCACTGTTCTCCGCGACCATGCCCCCCGCCATCCGCCGCATCGCCAAGAAGTACCTGAACGATCCGGCCGAGATCTCGGTCAAGGGCAAGACCACGACGGGCACCAACACGCGCCAGCGCTACCTGCAGGTCATGGGCCCGCACAAGCTGGACGCGATGACCCGCATCCTCGAGGTGGAGGATTACGACGGCATCATCGCCTTCGTCCGCACCAAGATGGCTACCGAAGACCTGGCGGACAAGTTGCGTTCACGGGGCTTCTCGGCTGCAGCCATCAACGGAGACATCCCCCAGCAGCAGCGTGAGCGCACCGTCGAGGCCCTGCGTGAAGGCAAGATCGATATCCTCGTCGCCACGGACGTCGCCGCCCGTGGCCTCGATGTGGAGCGCATCTCGCTCGTCGTGAACTACGACATCCCGCACGACACCGAGTCCTACGTGCACCGCATCGGCCGTACGGGCCGTGCGGGCCGTTCGGGCGACGCGATCCTCTTCATCACGCCGCGCGAGAAATACCTGCTGCGTTCGATCGAGAAGGCCACGCGCCAGCCCGTCGAGCAGATGCAGCTGCCCTCCACGGCAACGATCAACGAGCTGCGCCTCGGCAAGTTCGCGGAGAAGATCACGCAGACGCTCGCCACGGAGGACGTGTCCCTGTTCCGCGAACTGATCGCGAACTACGAGCAGGAGCACGACGTGCCCGCTGCGGAGATCGCTGCTGCACTGGCCGTCATGGCGCAGGGTGGCCAGCCGATCCTCGTGCAGGACATCCCTGTGGCGCCCGCCGGGCAACGTGAGCGCTCCGAGGGCCGCAAGGACGCGTTCGGGTCGCGTGGCCCCACGCGCACTCTCACCGAGGGCAACGCCACCTACCGCATCGCGGTGGGTCGTCGCCAGCGCGTGATGCCGGGCTCGATCGTCGGTGCCATCGCGAACGAGGGCGGTATCTCGTCCGCGCAGATCGGCGGCATCGACATCCGTGCGGACCACAGCCTGGTGGAGCTGCCGGCTGACCTCTCCAAGGACCAGCTGCGTGCGCTGTCCAAGACGCGCATCGGTGGCGAGCTCATCCACCTCGAGCTCGACAAGGGCCGCAAGCCCGCAGGCAACCGCGGTGCGGGCGAGTTCAAGAAGCCCTTCAAGAAGGATTTCCCGAAGCGCGACGGCGACACCCGGTTCTCGGGCGAGGCGAACCGCAAGCCCCGCCAGGGCAAGGGTGCCGGAGCCGGCTCGGGACGTTCCAGCGCCCAGTCCGAGCAGTGGTAGGACCTAGCTGACCAACCCCGTCGGGACCGTGCCCCACCCAGGCCCGACGCGGGATCAGGGGTCCGTCCTCCGGGGCGGCTGTCGATTTCGCACCAGCGGCAGGGTACTGGTAAAGTTTCTTGCTGTTGCCCCCCTAGCTCAGTGGTAGAGCGCGTTCTTGGTAAGAACGAGGTCACCGGATCGATTCCGGTGGGGGGCTCATGAATGAGGGGCCCGTGACGATCCTAGGATCGGTGCGGGCAACCTCATTTAGGGCGGTGTAGCTCAGCTGGTTAGAGCGCACGACTCATAATCGTGAGGTCGTGGGATCGAGTCCCACCACCGCTACAGCAAAGACCCCCGGAATCCGCCAGATTCCGGGGGTCTTCTTGTATCTCACTCGATTGAACGGCGCGTCGGAAACCCTGAGGCGCGAGATCCGCCTTCGCTCGTTTCCTTGCCAATAGGCGATGCGGTGCCCGGGAGCTGGGATGCTGGGTACATGACAGACCACCCCGTCGAGGAGCAGCCCAGGCCGCTGCGGTTCCTCACCCTGCAGCAGGTCGCTGATGAGCTGAACACAAAGCACAACACCATCCGCGGACTTATCCAGTCAGGGGACCTGCCGGCTATCCAGATCGGCGGCCGCGGCCAGTGGCGCATCGAACGCTTCAAGCTCGAGGACTACATCGCCAGCGCCTACGCCAAGGCTCGCACCGATGTCGAGAAGGGCGAGGTACAGCCGTAATCGATCTGCAGCTCCAGGAACTGGCGGCCGAAGCGGAGGAGATACGGGATCCAGACGGGCCTCAGTGCCTGCTGAGGCCTGCGACCGGGAAGTGGTGCGGGAAGGGAAGGGGCGCTGGGTCCGCCCCTTCCCCTGTCAGAGCATGTCCCTCTCGCTACCAGTCCGCATTCCGTGAACGTCTCTGACTAGTGGTGCCCGGCTTCTGTGGTGCCGAACATCAGGGTTCGGCGTTGCACGTCGTAGTACACGGTCTCGGCGGTGGAGAGCAGGTCCTGGAGGTTGTCTGCATCATCGGCGTCGATGGTGAGAACTTCCTCCCATGCTCCCTGGTCGAGGACCAGTTGCAGGGTCCAGGAGCCGGGCTGGCCCGGGTCGCCGGCTACCCAGCTGAATTGGTAGTGGCTGAGTTGGCGGACCTTGATGCTGTCATCGGTGACGGGTTGATTCAGGTTCTGTGCCATGGTGGTTTCCTTCCTTGCACGCTCCACCTGGGGGCGGGCGCTGTGACCGGTTCGGACAGATACCAGGAGAGTCCCTTTGCAGTGCTGAGCGGATGGACTGGGCTCACCCGGATGCCCCCAAGGTAGTGCCGCCGCCGACGCTGGTAAACACCCGCGCATCGGGACCGGGGAATCCTTGACGCCGGGACAGTGGACACGTGTCGGCAAGCAAAGCCGGGGACCTGAGGTCTCTGGTCTGTTGCTCTGGTCAACGGCGCCGGGTAGTGGAAGGCTGAGGGGTCCTGAACGAGACGAGGTTGGTCGACGCGGTGAAGCGTGAGGACGCCCGGTCGTCCAGTACGGAGGATCCGAACAGCGAACCCGTCGACGTCGCAGAAGAACTCACCGTCAGCGGAACCCTCGTCGGCAGCATCCCCGAACTCAACACACCCGACGATCGTGAAGCGACATGAACCTGGTGCTCAGGTACCCGAATACGAGGGGAACGACTGAGGGCGGGTTCTGAAAGGGTCGAGGTCGATGGTGAGGCTGAGGGTGTGCTCGACCGGGTCCTGGCAGAGCGTGTCGTGCATGAGGCGCAACCATAGAAGTGCTTCGTCCTTGTCAGTGAAGTACTCGCAAGGGTAGACGGCGTGCTCGTACGGGGCGGACAGCATCCGATCCATGGGTGTGCTGCCGAGCATCGCAGCGACCAGGATGTTTCGGGCGGAGGAGAACACCCGCCGGGCCTCAGGTGAGACATCGATGGTCATACTCACGTCGACCAGGACGACGTACTGGCGGTGCTGGGTGAGTTCGAAGCTCTCGTGCAGAATCCTGAGGGCGTCCTCCTCCGTGATGCACATGGGCCGCGCCAGGGATACGAAGACCGCACACCTGTCCAGGCGCACGATCCGGTAGTCCCTGAAGTTCGTATTGGCTGCACTGATGCTGGTCATGGTTCTCCGGGGCAGGATCTGGTTCGGACCTCACCTTTTTCGATGCCAACCCAACACCAGCTCCGAGACCAGCCGGACGTCAAAGGATTCCCCATCCTAACCACAGGTGCGAAGGCCGCCGATTCGACCACAGGTGCACGGCTGTGAGCTCCACCCTTCGGGTTCCACCCGCCCCCAGTGGATGACCCTCCAACGAGCGGGTTGTAGATGCGAGGAACCGCTTTCACTTGTCGGACCAACCCCGTGGGGGAGACGGACCCGATTGCCCGCTGAATCGGGTTGTGGCCCCGCTGGAGTGCGTCTCGATGAACGATGGCGGTCTCAACCGGTCGCTCCGGTCGATCCAGCCGTTCTCAGCATCGGCGGGAAGTTCTATGTCCCTATCGTGTCTCATGTCGGTCATTCTCACCGAAACAGAAGAAAGCCTCTGACGAGCGTAAGGGGCATGGGACGGCAAGTATCAGGTACGCCAGGGTCGGCAGCCCGGCAGCGTACCCGCCGATGGCCGGTCTTGAACCCGACCTCTCAGCCTTTACTGTGCACAGTTCCCCTGAACCTGAGACCTGCACCCCTGTCGGTATAGAGCCGAGGCCATTTCAGGTGCTTTTGGGTAGGGCGGTGAGGACGACGTTCTTGCCCCAGGGATCTTCGGTGTAGCAGCTGATGAGGACGACACGGTGGGGGGTGACGTTCCAGATGTCGCTGTCTTTGAGGGTGTCTTTGTCGTGGGTGATGACCGATTCCACGACGTAGGTGATAGCGCCTCCTTGGGTTGTCAGGGTGAACTCGGAGCCGAGCAGGGATTTGTCGCTGAGTCGGTTGAAGGGGGCGTCCTTACCGTCCCAGCTGTGCCCGACGATGTAGGTGGTGTCAGCTGATTCGGGTCCCGGGGATCCGTAGGGGGTGAGCCAGTAGGCGTCGAGGGTGAGTGGGGGGACTAGTTGTTGCGATGCGAGTTCGGTCGCGCTGGGAGTCAGGGCCAGGATGGCCATGTCGATGTCTGCGGCCGGGAACTTCAGTGCCAAGGGTTGTGATGCCGACGCATCGTTCGAGAGTGTGGGAGTGGTTGGAGGAGCCTCGGGCGTTGGGGTCGACCCAGCAGCCGGCGATGAGATGTCACCCGTTGCAGGTTGTGCTGACCGGTCAGGTAGCGGATCGGTGGGGTTGGTTGTGCCGGGTTGTACGGGTGTTGCCGGGGCCGAGATGCTGCTGGACGGGTCTGTTCCGGGTGATCCCTCCGATGCGGCCGGCGGTATCACGGCAACAGCGAGGGCGAGTCCGGTTCCAGCAATCAGGGGCAACGCCAGCCAGCGCGGTCGGCGGGACTTGGCCGACCCGGGTGGAAGGGGGTTTCTCGCTTCCCGTTCATCTCGAATGTGGGGCTGCTGGGGTTGCTGCTCCATGGTGTCCTTGGCTCGTGGGTTTGGGTGTGAAGTGGTCCGGCCCCGTTTCGCAGGGTGGGGCTGCTCAACGGGGCCGGAGAATCTACTTCATCAGGGTGCTCTCGGGGGAGAGGGGGGTTACTGGTCGTTCATCTTGAGTGAGCGGCGTGCCCAGACGCCGGCTGCAGCGAGGAGCCCGAAGCTGGCGGCGAGCATTCCGCCCAGGGGGACTCCGCTGTCGGAGGTGCTCTCCACTGCGGTGCCGGTCTGGACGTTCATGCCACGGTTGGCACTGGAGAGCGTCGAGCCCTGGCCGCCGGTTCCGCCGGTGCCGGTGATGATTCCGCCACCGATTCCGGTGCCGGTTCCGCCACCGACGATGACCTCGACGTTGCCGTCCCCATCGATGTCGATGTCGATGTCGATCGTGATTGTGCCGGAGCAGGCGACGATCGCGGCGTCGAAGAGGTCTTCGAGGGCACCGAGGTCGATGCTGATCGCGTCGGCATCGATGCGGATCTCGTTCGCTGCCGCGACTGCGGCAGTCAGGCGTGCGTTGGCAGCGATGATCGCCTCGAGGTTCGCGGCCGCGGCCAGTGCGTCGCGGGCTTCGTCAACACGATCCTCGGCGGCGGCCAACGCAATCAGGGCGGCATCGAGATCGGACTGAGCCGCGTCAACGTCGGCTTGTCCTTCAGCCGCTGCTGCGACGGCCGTGGCGAGGGAAGCCCGTAGGGCGACCAGATCGATTCCCGCTTGGATACGTACCTGTGCTGCGCGGGCGTCGTCGATGTCCTCCTGCAGGGCGTCCAGGTCGATGTCCACTTCAGCCTGAGCCTGTACGGCGAGAGCATCCCTGAGCTCGATGCGCAGATCGGCGAGGATTGCTGCTGCGGCGTCCCGATCGTCCTCGAGAGCATCAAGGGTCGCCTGCAGGGCTGTGATCCTTGCGGTGCCTTCGCCCTGGAGTGCGATGGCTGCGTCGAGGGTTGCCCGCAGGGCTGTGATTCTCGCGGTGCCTTCGCCCTGGAGTGCGATGGCTGCGTCGAGGGTTGCCCGCAGGGCCGCAACCCTCTCTGCACCGTCGGCTTGCTCACCGAGGGCCACATTGAGGGTGATTTGGAGGGCCTCGATCGTCCTGATGCCTTCAGCCTGATCGGCCTGCGCATCGGCGAGGATCTCCCGGAGAGCGGCGGTGGCCTGCACATTGGCGGCCGCATCGGTCCGGGCATCATCGAGTTCGATCCCCAGTGCGATGATGGCCTGCTCATTCGCGACCACAGCACCATTGGCGAGGCCGAGCTCCGCCCGAAGGTTCGCCACGAGAGTCTCGCCTGCGGTATCGGCGTTCACGGCCGCGACGAGCGTGGCCTGCAGGCCGCCAAGCGTCAGCTGGGCAGCGGCCAGAGCCGTTGTGGCTGCTGCGAGATTCACGCGGGCGGCGACGACAGCCGGGGAGTCCACGGACACGGCCACCAGGGTTGCTTGTGCGGTCGCTAGGACAGTCAGTGCTGCGGTGTTGTTCGCGTTGGCCTGGTCGAGCGCTGCTGCTGCGGCATTGATCAGTGCCTGATCTCCGGTCCCGACCGCAAGGGCCAGATTGGCCTGCGCAGTGAGGACTGCAGTGTTGGTGGCGGCGGCGTTCTGGCTGGCTACGTTGACGGCGCCCTGAGCTTGAGCGATCACTCCGGCCTGGATGGCAAGTGCTTCGTTCAGAACCCCAGCGGCGATGTTGGCCTCAGCCTGCAGTCCACTGACGGTGTTGGCACCAATGGTCACATTCGCGGCGGCGACGTCGACGGCGGCCTGCAACCCGGGAAGGGCCGCTACGGCAGCATCGAGCCGGAGCGTGAGATCGGCGGCGTTACCTGCCAGGACGGGCCGGGCAGCGATGGCATTGGCGAGATTGCCTTCCGCGGTCACGACGGCGGCATTCAGTCCGACCTGCGCCGCGATGACAGTGGCAAGGTTTGTCTCTGCGGCGGTGACAGCCGCGTTCAAACCGAGCTGGGCTTCCTCCGCGCGGTTGACGTTGAGCTGCGCAGCGAGGACAGCGGCGTCGAGGGGCTCCTGATCTTCCTCGGCAGCAAGAAGATTCACTCGCGCTGTCGCGACAGCGGTATCGAGGGCTTCCTGGTCTTCCTCGGCGGCGTCGAGGGCGTCCTGCGCGACGTCCACAGCGGCGTCCAGAGCCACCTGGTCTTCCTCCGCGTCGTCGAGGGCATCCCGGGCGGCATTGACGTCAGCGTTCAGGTCGGCCAGAACACCGACGGCGATCGTGACCTTGTTCTCAGCGGCTACGACGTCAGCCTCAAGCTGCGCCAGAAGGGTTACAGCGTTCGCCCGCGCCGTCACTGCGGCGTCAACATCGGCCTGCGCATCCGCAAGGGCCCGCACTGCGATGTCGAGATCGATTCGTGCGTCCTCTACGGCCTGGTCAAGGGGTTCCTGATCCTCTTCCGCATCGTCGAGGACCTCTTGAGCTCCTTCGGCGTCAGCCTGCGCGTCGGCCAGAACGATCAGCGCCGCGTCCAAGGCGGCTTGAGCGTCCTCTATGTCACCGGGAACGGCCGCAACGAGCGCGTCACGCTCGGCCAGGGCAATGAGCACGGCCTGAAGAGCTGCTCCCAACTCATCCGAGAGCGCCTGGTCCGTCTCGGCGTTAGCCAAAGCCGCCCGGAACAGGTCCTGGGCAGCGAGGCACTCTGCGGTATTCGGTGCGGCCGAAGCCGGGGCCGCGGTAAAGAAAAGACCGCCAGCTACGAGAGCGGCGGTCGAACCTGCGGCAAGAAGTCGGTTGTGCTGAGCCATGACGATGTTTCCCCTTTGAAGAATGCTTTCCTGAGTAAAGCGAGCCAGCAGGACGCCGTTGAACCTGAGAATCGGCTGAGAGACCTGAGAATTTCCTGTAAACGTGTCCTAGGTCTTATGCCACACCACCCCTGGAGCGGGCGCCACGGCCACGCGGCTAGACATCTTTAGCCGAACGGCTACTAAGTAGCCTGAGTAATCGGTGGAAAGTACCCGAGTGGTCAGGGACACTGAACAAGTGGCCAGCGTCGGCCGCCCGGGGGGCAGGTGGGGGAACATGCGCATTGCAGCACGGTCTCAGAACTATGTGAAGGTCCATCTGGCGTCGAAGGACGTCCTGACAATCGCCGGGTTACGGCAGCTTCTCAAACCCTGTTCGTTCATCACCGTCATCGGCACAAGTGCCGATGAGTCCTCCACGATGGCAGCGATTACAGCCGAAACCCCTGACGTGCTCCTCTTCAGCGCCAACACCGAAGCGGATGTGAGACGGGTCGCCCGAGCTGCTCGTGCCATCAACGAGTCGCTGAAGATCGTGGTCCTGACCGATGAAGCCCTCGCTGTGCAGCTCATGGCAACCCGCCAGACGCGCCTCGAGGGAATCCTCATCGCAGGCGGGGACTGTCTTCAAGACATCGGCGCAACTTTGCGCATCGTGCACCACGGCGGCCACGTGACTTCCCTCCATCACGAGACCCGGTCCTACCCAGGCCCGCAACCAGTCAGCCCCAAAGTAGCTGCACGCCTTCGCTCCCTCTCCGGCCGGGAGACCACCATCCTGCGGGAAGTAGTCAAAGGCTACACAAACGCAGAGATCGCCAAGCTCCTTCACGTCAGCGTCGCCACCATCAAAGCGGACCTGGCCCGGATCATGACCACCATGGGAGTCTTCAGCCGGGTCGAACTCGCGGTCATCGCGGTGCAAAGCGGCTTCGTGGACGTATTTCACCAAAGCCAGGGCCATTTGCGTCCGATAGCCTCGCTTACCGGGCGGGAATACGGAAGCCCGGTGTGACCGACTAGTCATGGAGGGTCAACTCGTGGAGCCGATGAATCACGCGGCATCCCGGGATCTGTTCGCGCTCCTCAGCATCTGCGCTAACGAAGCCCTCAAAGTCCTCGTGCTGCGGGTCGAGTATGCGCGGTAGGAGCGATGTGTTCACCCGTCGCATCGCTTCCCTAAAGGTCCAGTAGATTCCGGACAAGGCGCTGCAGGACGGGTTCATCCGATACGGGCGGGTATACCCCACACACATGGAGGTGAACCGCAACGGGATCCTGAGTGCGCGCCCGGTTTTCCTGCATGATCCTAGGTGACGCACCTTTTCTGGATCAGAAGACCTCTCCGAGCAAGTTGAACCACTCCGGTACGTTTCGATGCGCTCCTTAGAAAACCTGCTCATGGACCCTGTGCTGAACCGCCTGCGAAGGCGCCCGAGTCTGGCCGACACCGCACACGCCATCCTGGGACGGACCCTCAACCTCTGAATACCACCCACGAGCGTCCGCTTGATGGCCAGATCCAGGCTTTCCGAGGTGTTCTGCGTAGCGCGCCACGGGGACTCCGGTGGAGGAAACTCTTCATGGAGGTCGGCGTCGAGGTGACTGCCGAATACCCGCGTATTCAGGTTCAGGCCCGATGCTGGTCGGACTCGAGTGACGTCAGCTGTGCTCGTGGTCCTGAGCTTGGTGCGTTTGATTTCCCATCCTTACCGCGAGGATTTACAAGAGCAGCAATCACTCCTCGCTCCTGATGCCATCAGTGGCGTGTTGGGCGCTATGTCAGATGGTGGACGTCAGTGGGGTCGAGCATGCGATGACCGATGACTGCGTGGCCCTGTGTGCGTGATGGGACCGCTCGTTGGCACGCACGTGTCGTCCGCGCTTCATTCCCTTCGCCTGCCGGCCAGTACGGGATTGGGGTGAGGTCAATGTGACGCGTCGCTCCCGGGGAACCTCTTCAAGCAGTGTCATCCACGTGCCCGACGGGGTGAGGGTGGTAACTAGGAGCACTTTGAGGAGGTTCAGGATGCTCCTGGTGCGGGATGCCGGATTGTCCATGGAGGTACCTTTCGTTGTCATTGCCTCCATGCTTCTAGCTGTGACGTCTGCCCACATCGGGGCTTGGTGCGACCTACTCATAGTGACCCTCCGCCCTGGGAGGGAGTGGTGAGTCACCCTCGACTGCGAGGGGGGGGGAGGTTTTCCCGAGAGGGTCGGTGCACCCTTGTGCGACCAGGGTAGGAGGGCTGGTCGTCTCTGGGTGCGATGCGCCGGCTGCTTGTCGGGACAAGAGTGGAAAGCGCACATTTCAGTCTTCCAACGAGTTCGTCCGTGAATAGCACGTCCCTGCAGTCCTTTCCCCGCCGCTTCATGATCGGCGGATTCGCTTTCCTGTCGATGGTGACGTTGTCCTCCTGCGCGGGGCTCAGTGACCCGAACCACGAGAAGGAATCGTCCTATGCCAAGGCCAGTGATATGGACGAGGGGACCATTGAGTTGCAGAACTGGATTCCGAGAGAGGCGACTGACGTGAAGATCAAGTTCAGCACGACGGCCGAAGCCCGCCCGATCACCCGCTTCACCCTGCCGGGCGGGCAGCTTCCCGCACAGTGTGAGGACGCAGCCACCGCGCCGTCGGCACCACAGCTCGAGGCGGAGTGGATGCCCGAGGACGCCGCCAGTCAGGCAACAACTCTGTGTGGCGACTTCGCTATTATCGCGGACGGATCAACGATTACCGCATGGGACACCAGAGCACCAGAAGCGAGCTGAGAGGGTTCCTCAAGTAACGCGTGGAGCGGAGTCACCACTGCACAAGCGCGGTCAACACCGGCGAGTCGGCCGATGCTCGCTACGACGGGTAGACGTCGCGGGATCAGGGCAGGATCGGGTCACCTGCGTGTGCATGGTCGGGGATGCATGTCCATAGGGGAGCTGGCTTCGACCGGGAGTACGATGCCGCCGATCACTGCGCGTCGTTCATCGATGCCTCGCACGGTCTCAGGTTCCAGTGCTCCCAGGGTTGTCGCTGGCGCTCCGCCCGCAACACCTCGGACGCGGCGGCAGCCTGGGCACACGAGGATCCTCCTGCGGGATGGTGCTGTTGCACTTCCAGTCACGCATCAGATGAGCCTGCGCCCGTTGGTAGCGTCATCACCAGGTAATGCTGTGGCGGTTACCGAGGGGGACGATCATGCACTTCAAGCAGGCAGCAGCGGCAACAGTCCTGGTTTCAACGCTGATCGTGATCAGCGGATGCAGTAGTGCCGAATACGGCATCGCGGCCTTGGATCGGGAGGCCGCCGCTGAGGACCGGTTACCAGACGTCGTCATCGATGAGAGCGTGAATGCCGACTCGGTCAGGAAGGTCGCTGAGCAGCATCAGGTCGCCTACTTCGTAGGGGTGATGAACGACGACCAGGGCTACTGCGCGTACGCGGTCGATAACGATGACTTCATTGGAGGTTGTGGCCGCGGCAATGGTCAACTAGTCACCGTCTCGCCAGGTGGAGGCTCGAAACTGCCTCAGATGACGCTGGTCATGGACTCTTATGACAGCGCTGACCTGAAGCGCGACAACTGGGTTGAGGTCCATACCAACATCCTCATCCGGTAGAGCCGGAAAGGACTGCACCTGAAGAGATCCTTAGAGAACCCCTTCTTCTCGGGGACCGAAATCCTTGAATGCGACTACCTCTCCGAACAATTCCTCTCCTGTCGGAACGAAACCGAGCTTGAGGTAGAACCCTTCCGGGCCGTGTTCTCCGTGTTCCCACAGGACAGAAATGCGTCGTACGCCGCGGTTTCGCGCCTCCTCCTCCAAACTACGGACGGCGAACCGTCCCACCCCGCGACCCTGAGCGGTTGCGGCCACATTGAGCCGCCAGATCCCGGCACGGAAGGCTTCGATCTCGTGGTCGGGATCGAAGTTCCCCATGATGAAGGCCAGCACTTCGTCCCCGTCGACTACAAGACGCGGCCAGGCCGTGGGGTTGACGTAGGCTTCGGCGATCGATTGCACCACCGGCGCTACGAACGCTTCCTGTTCGGGTCGGAGCGTGATGCGCACGGCCTTACCGAGGTTCTCCGAAGTCAGGGAAACAAGTTCCATGCACCGACGATAAGCACCATTGCGGTCACCCGCAGTCCTGATCGACGGACGATCACCAAGGCATCAGCCGGCGCTATACGGCCACAAGACTGCTTTTCATGACGACGTTGGGCTGACAGAGGCAGTAGGTGTCGACGCGAGAACACGCACATGACTTGCCACAACGGAAACAAACCTTTAGTCTTTCCACCATGGAAACTAATCATCAGGGACCCTCACGCGATGAAGCCATACACGCGCTGGAGGGGCTTGCCGTAGACCGTGACCGGCTCGCGGCAGGTATCCAGGTTCCCTGGTTGCTCCTTGCAGGGTTAGGAGCAGTGGCAGCGTGGTGGGTCAGCGCAGCCGCCGCTACAATCCCTGGCGAGAACTACGAGCCGCCAGCGGTAGGTGGGCTCGTCCTGGCCATTGTGTTCGTGATCATCTACCTGATCCAGAGAGAGACTGGCGTCCGATTCGGGAGCATGGGATTGCGGGCCGGATTGGCCGTGGTCGGTATCGTCGTCGGCTGCCTGGCGCTGTTCAGCGTCTCTCTCGGCCTGGTGTCCTTCGGCCTGCACTGGACCGTCACTTTTACCAGCATCATGGCGTTCGCCCTCACGACATGGCTGGCGTCAGTGGCCTATCGCTCCGCGGCCCAGAACCTCCGCCGTGGGTGAGGCGCGTTTCGACGACGTCATACACGCGCCGCTGCGCTTGCGGATCTGCGGGCTTCTCCGCCCTGTCGACCGGCTCGACTTCGCGGTTCTCCGGACCGCCCTGGAGGTCTCGGACGCAACACTGTCGAAGCACGTCAAGACGTTGATCCTTGCGGGGTACGTTGTTTCCGATAAGACGGCGTCGGCGGATCGTAGTGATGCGCGCCGGGTGATGTGGCTGTCACTGTCCCGACCCGGAAGAGCGGCTTTCGACGCACACATACGGGCACTCCGGGAAATAGCCGGCACCGTCTGACACATCATTCGTGGATCAGGTGTCAAGGGATCCCTCGCCGCATGTCGCCAGATGCGATCCCGCTGAGTGTCCCGTTGAAGGACGCTCGAGCCGGTCCGCAGTGTGCTCGACTGCCCGAGAGACGAGCTCCTGCTCTGGCGAAATGAATGACCACAAAAGTACGCGGCCCATTCCTTCAGGCCCGCCACTGACCTGAACCGCCCACGACTCTTCAAGGATTCGGCTGCGAACAGTGGGGTACGCGCGACCCCTTTCTCTGCACCTGTCCGAACAAAAAATGCGCCTCTGTGGCACAGTGAACACCGTTCGCGGCAACGCATGAGGGGGACGGAATAAGTGCACCACGATGGTTCGGTTTGCTTCTCGCGGGGATAGTACTGATCTATTCCGTCATAGCTGGAGTCCGGGGATCCGGTCCTCTGTGGGCAACCGCTGCGGCCATGGTCATTGTCATCGCAGGAATCCTTCGGAGTGCTCGAAAAAGTCGGCCCCGCCAAGGACCGCCGCCACAGAACCCAGCACCATGAGTGGCGTCCATACCGGGCCCTAAGCGCAACCGTAGGCAGCACGGATCTCGCGTTGCTTGGTAGCTGACCCGTACGTCCCGAAAGACCATCCTGCGGTGGGACGACTCCGGCATGTGTGGGCGCCGGGCGCGGTGCTCGATTTGATAGGCGGCTGGTTTTGCCGGGCTGCTTCGGGCATCAAGCTTTCGAGCGCATCATCTTCTCTGCGGTGTGGAGAACGAAGTGCTTGCTGAGGACCCGCGTCGACAAAGCGGCAACGAGACTGTTCATGCGTCCGTCGACGACGGAGGGCGCTTTCGTGGGCATGGCTTTCCACGCAGTGTCGACCACCTGGTGTGTTTGGCGCTTGTTCTTCCCCGCTCCGGGGTTCATCGGGGTGTCGGTGTCTCCAGGGGCAACGGAGAAGATCTGGAGGCCGTGGCCGCGATGTTCCATAAAGCGCTGCGACCTTCGCTCCACTTACCGCTGCGACTCACACGAGAAGTGGCTGATTGTTGTAGCGGAACCGGTTTCTATGTTCCACTTCTATCCGATGGTGGCGGGTTCTGTTACCTTCGGCTTTGTGTCAGTCGGCGGAGCCTGGCTTGTTGATAGCTTCGTCACGCAGGCACCGCCTGCGGGGCCATTCGCGGCGTACCAGCGGAGGTTCAAGGGTATGAATTCGGGCGAGAGGGCGCGGGCAAGATGAACGAAACTACGGCGAAGCCCGACTTCACCGACGCCGAACTGCAGTTTCTGGACTCGGTTTTCGAGCTCGCACGGGAGGGACACACTGATGAGCTCATGGGTCTTGTGAGTTCGGGTATTCCAGTGAACCTGACGAACTCTCGAGGCGACACACTGCTCATCCTCGCGGCGTACAATCGACGGGCAGACACGGTATCAGCGCTCCTCAGTGCAAGCGCGGACACCAGCCGGGTAAATGACATGGGTCAGACCGCACTCGCAGCCGCGACGTTCCGCTGCGATGCGGGAATAGTCAGCGATCTGCTCCGGGCCGGCGCAGATCCACACCTCGGATCTCAAAGTGCGATCGCTGTCGCCCGGCAATTCGATCTAAGAGACATGCAGACCCTATTCACTTGATCGCCGGTGCCGGTGACCTGTCCGAGGTACTGGGCGGACACCGTAGTAGCCGAGAACTAATCCGACGCTGATGTCGGGCACGAGGCGTCGAATGGTTACAACGACGGTCGGGGTGGTTCCACCGAGGGCTACGCCGGTTAAGGACCGCAGGTGCCCAGCCTCTGAACATACTGCCCCCTGTTATCTCAGTGACAGGGGGCAGTATGCGTCATGTGCCACGAAAGGGAGCGTCCGGGGAACCGTCCTCCTGGAGGGCAGGCTGAAAGGCGTCCGGCCGGACTAGCTGATGGTTCTTGTCCAGGTCTCTTGATTGGCGGTGCGTTGCCAGTGCTGGCGTGGGTCTTCCCACTCGCGTGCGGCATTGGTCAGCCAGATGGTCGTGTCGGGGTTCCACCCGGCGATGACAGTGGACGTGTCGGCGTCGACGTGCAGCGGACAGTTGGCGCTCGTCAGGTACGCCAGGGTTGTCAGGTGCACCGCGTCCCACCGCTCCGCGAACTTTTCCCAGTCCGGAATCACCCACCTGCCATCGTGTCCGGTGCAACGGAACCAGTCATGACGTCGGGACGCGGTGACTTCCAAGGGGTGTTCACGGCACAGGGACACCCAGTCCTCACCACTGCGTATTTCGTAGGTGCGGCCGGTACCGCGCACGGCGATCACGGTTGCCTGCTCCCAGCCAAAGGAGTCTTCGATGAGATTCAAGCCCAGGGGTATCTGCCCCACCGTGTGCAGGGTTCCTTGCGGGAAGGACCACCACGTACCCGACCAGGGGGCGTGAGGATCTCGGGGCCGTTCCTTGGCGGCGCGCACTTCCTCGTCGCGTGCACGGCGAGCCCATGCAGCCAGGGTTTGTGATGGTTCCCGGGGTAGAGGTGCTGGATCATCGGGTGATCGCCAGTCGATGGCCCACTGTTCGACCTGCCGGCTGTGCAACCACCACTGTGTGGACGGTGACGTCATGATGTGGTGGGCGAGTGGGGTGAGGGCAGCTGTCACCTCGGGAAGGACGGCGAGGACGTCCTCTCCGTCAGGTTCCTGCCAGGGACGTGATGTGTCGACCGCCTCAGCCAACGCGCGATCGATGGCCTCAGGCCCAGCCTGTGTGACCTCGAATGAGGCCAGAGCGCTGAGAAGGTCTGTGAGCGAGGGCCGCGGTGGCAGCTCAGCGTCGTCGTCTGAGATGGAAACTAGAAGTACCCGGGACGTGCCACTGCCCGGATCCAGGTCATGGGCGAGCCAGAACACTGCAGACCTGACAGATGGATCCAGCTCCGTCACAAGCTGCAGGCACAGGCGTCGCCCACGAGGCCCTGCCAACAGCGCTTCCGCCCCCATATTCATCTGCTCACCTTACGTGCGAGCTCGCGTTCACCACAGGATCGCCTTCCGGTGAGCTCATTGACACGTGGAGAGCTGGCTGACTGACTAGCGGGATGACGACCGACGCGGTTCTCGACAAAGTGCTGTCCTTGAGCCATGCAGCGGTAAGCGGAGATTTGCTCTCCGACGCAGATTCCCTAGCAGCAGGGATCGGCGCGACAGGCTGGAGCCGCTCAATCGACGGAGGGCACTGGCATTGCCCTGATGAACCGTCCTGGTCGTTGATTTCTTCGGATCACGCCCCAAATCTCGCGGTCTTCCTGACCGACGAGGACGCGGCAGCGATCTTCACAGCAGGCCAGGACCTCGCACGACGACTCGATCGGCTCGCAGGTGTGTCCCGTCACGGGGTTAGTCCCGGCTGGCCGACCTGGTCCCTGGACGACCAACGCTGGGCAGAGTGGAACGGGCTTGGGCCTGACTGGGTCATGTGGAGCGGCGGTCCGGCCCGGATCTCGCTGAACGTCAGTCCCGCCTATCAGCCAGGACGTCACAATTCGCCGCCGCACCTGCACTTCCAGATCGAGCGCCTCGACACTCCGTCGGAGGGTCTTCCGGTGGACCATGATCGCGCCCGTCGGATCGTGCGCTCGGGATCACCTGTCGCGCGGTGGTACCTCGCCGGCGAGAACGACTTACCCCAGGACGTCATCGACGCACTTCAGCGTGATGAGGACACGGCTGTCGTTGCGGCCGTGGAGTCAGGCGAGAAGTTCCGCACCATGCATGCTGCTGCCCAGGAACACATGAGGCGGCATGAGGAGTCACCCCAACTCCGGCCGTTGGCATTCCCGCCGAGGGCTCCCTCAGCGGCATCCTCACCGTCTTATCGGATGTGCCGCTGCTTGAATAGAGCTGATGAATTGAGCGACCGATGTAGGGGATGTGACGTGACACCAGCAACTGGAGAAGCCCACGATGTATGGAACCGGGGTACGTGGAGCAACCCTCCCGTGAGCGTGGTCGCTGACGGCCGGACGCTGCTGGTAACCGCAGCCGAGAACAGTGACGCCTGGAGGCACACCTCCTACGGCTTCGTCCATGACAGCGCGCACGCCCTGCTGGCACCGTTCCCCGTAGAAGGCGCGGTAGAGGTCTCATTCCTTTTGGATTACACGGAGCAGTTCGACCAGGCAGGGATCTATCTGCACGTCTCGGAATCTGTGTGGATCAAGGCCGGCGTGGAGGTGTCCGACGGCATCCCACAGGTTGGTGCCGTCGTCACACATGGGGTCTCCGACTGGTCAGTGGCACCTGTCCCCGAGTGGATTAACCGGGAAGTCACAGTGCGGCTTAGCAGGGCCGGTAACGCCGTCACCATCAGAGCCCGCGCTGGAGATGAGCCTTTCCGGCTCATCCGTGTCGCTCCTCTGAGTGAAACAGCGGCCGCGGCCGGCCCATTCTGTGCCTCTCCCACTCAGGCTCACCTCAGGACCACCTTCACCGGGTGGATTGAAACCGATGCAGATGCGACGCTGCACCCTGAACACGCCTAGAGTCGCCAACCGGGTGTCGAAGGTCGCGATGCAGCAGTACCTCGCCTCGGTCAACCCTGGGCGCTGATGCAAGCATGGGTAACGAGCATCCGAAAGTGCTTCATGATCCCCGCCCTTGATGCGAGCGCGATCGCGGAACTTCTCGAAGACGTCGACCTCTCCGTCGCTGTCGACTTCCTGCTCACTTTCGATGCACGCCTGGGTCGCCGGATAGAGCGCATCGGACAGGCTCTTGGGGACCATGACGAGGAGGAGATCACCACGGCACTTCTGAGCCTGCAAGCCAGTGCTGCGATGGCCGGCGCAACTCGACTACAAGCATCAGCAACCTGCGCTCTCGCTCAGCAACCGATGGGATCAAAGCCCTCCGAAACCTTCATGCGGGAGCTTCAGGGACAGGCCGACATGTTCAGAGACGCCGTCGCGAACTTCCTCATCCCGGCCGTACCAGCGACGCACCCTGAGCCGCCCGGTAGACCTCGTCGGATCGATCCCATCGGACAGGGACCGGGCAAGGATGCCGCGATCCCGGAGCATGTTCACGATGTTGAATCGTGGCTCACAAACCTCGAAACCAAGCACTTCTGAGACGAAATACGGTAAGACAAGTCCATGAGACAAGGTGAAGCTCATGATTCCGGGGGAGTGGTTGGGCGGTGCCCCACCCGTTCGAGCGCCTTGTAAAGCTTTAGGTTTGTGAAACGTGTTCCCTGCTCGGCTTGCGGGAGGTTCGGCTATCAGAAGGACAAGGATCAGGGTTAGGGCAGCGTCTGTTCGTGCATGAGTTCGCGGACGCGGGGTGCTACTTGGGTTCCGTAGAGTTCGATGCTGTTCATGAGGTGGGTGTGTCCGAGTAGGCCCATGCTGTAGCGCATGTCGAAGCGGGAAGCGCCGAGGAGCCGGAGGTTCTTGGCGATTTTCTGAGCCACGGTCTCGGGGGAGCCGATGTAGAGGGCACCGTCAGGTCCGGCGCCCTGGAGGTACTGGGCACTGGAGAAGGGCGGCCATCCCCGTTCACGGCCGGCTTTCTCCATGAACGCCATGTGGTGCGGGTAAACAGTCTCAAGTGCTTCCTCGTCCGTCTCGGCCACGTAGCCGGAGGAGTGAATGGCGATCGGCTGTGCCGGCTTGCCGAGTTCTGCCAGGGCCCGCCGGTAGAGATCGGCGTAGGGTTCGAAGCGTGCCGGTTCGCCTCCGATGATTGCGAGCATCAGCGGCAGTCCGTACTGGGCTGCCCGGACCGCGGACTGGGGGGATCCGCCAACGCCTACCCAGGTGGTTATGGTGCCTGATTCGGGGCGGGGGTAGACCCACTGGTTCGTGAGGCTGCCGCGCTTGGTGCCCGACCAGGTGACGGGAGCGTCCTTGAGGAGTTCCGCGAACAGTTCGATTTTCTCCTCGAACAGGATCTCGTAGTCGGCGAGGTCGTAGCCGAACAGGGGAAAGGACTCGGTAAAGGACCCACGGCCGAGGACCACTTCGGCGCGGCCCTGGCTGAGGGCGTCGAGGGATGCGAATCGCTGGTAAACGCGGACGGGGTCGTCGCTGCTGAGTACGGTGACGGCGGATCCTAGGCGGATGTTTTTGGTGCGGGCCGCGATCGCGGCGAGGACCACTTCCGGGGCGCTGACGGCGAATTCGATCCGGTGGTGCTCGCCGAGGCCGAAGAAGTCCAGGCCGAGCTGGTCGGCGAGGACCGCCTGGTCGACCACGTCGCGAATGGCTTGTGCGTGGCTGATAAGGACGCCATCGGTGGTTTCGGTGACGTCACCGAACGTGTCCAAGCCGAGCTCGATGGGGTACTGCATAGTGTTCTCCTGATCATGATCCGGCCCGTGAGCCGTGATCCGTGGGGTGGGGACTAGCTGAGAGTTGTGAAGCCCAGGACGGCGGTGGTGATCGACAGGACGGTGAGTACGGCCGGAGGAATGACTGGCTCGTGTCGGCGCTGGTGGACGACGACAGCTCCGATCATCACGATGGCAAGCCCGGTGGCGGCGATGGGGGTGAGGACGGGGGCAATGCCGGTGGCCAGAGGCAGGATCAGGCCGAGCGCGCCGACGATCTCGAGCAGCCCGATGAGTTTGATCGTGGTGGGGGAGAAGTCCTCCGCCCAGGGCATGCCGCCGTCGATCAACGCGGTGCGGGGCTTGACGAGCTTTATGAAGCCGGCGCCGAGGAAGGCGATGGTGAGCAAGGCGACGAGGATCCAGAGGGCGATGAGCATGACAGTCCTGTTCTGAAGAAGTACAAGGTGAAGGTGGGAAAGAAGGGCAGGAGGAAGGAGTGCCACAGCATACGAGGGCATGCGGCTGCCGGGTGAGTGTGTTGGGTACGGTGCCTCGCGGGTGGGGAGGATGTAGTTCAGCGCGCAGGAATGAGCGGGCCCGAGAAGGGACCATATGTTGATACCAATAGCTGGTCGTGATGTCCTCGGGGAAGGACATGTCCGGGACATCTATCTCCCCGAGTAGGGGCAAGGGTCAGCAGCCGGTGGTGGGCCGGTTCTGGAGGTGGGTGCGGAGGGCCTGAACGGCTGTTTGCATGGCGTCGAGTTGTTCGGGGTTGAAGGCGTCGATGAAGACCTCGCGGACCACACGCAGGTGTGAGGGAGATGATCTGCGGAACAGGTCGGCTCCGGCATCGGTGAGGGTGATGGTCGCCCCGCGGCTGTCACCATCGACCTTGTGACGGGTGATCAGTTCACGATCCTCCATGCGGCGGAGGTGGTGGGAGAGTCTGCTGCGTTCCCATCCGATGGTTTCCGCCAGGTCCGAGGAGCGCAGTGCCCGGTCTGGTGCCTCGCTGAGGGCGAGCATCACTCCGTAGTCGCCCGGGGACATGCCTGAGGTTGCCTGGAAGTCAGCGGTGAGGGCACGTTTCACGGCTTCGGAGGTCTCGATATAGTCCCGCCAGACAGCGAGTTCGTCCCGAGTGGGTGAACGCTTGGTCCTTACCGGGACTGTTGTCTCGTCCATGCCTGTTCTCCTTGTTGCTATCTCGTCCCGACACCGCCGGACCGATTTCCCGACCCGAGGGTGGGCCCAGGAGCTGCCGGTCCGGCAGCTCCTGGGAAGGTTCGATCATCCCAGACGATCGACGTCATGACCCGAGTGCGTGTTCGTGGTGGCCCCAGGGAGCGAAGCCGCCCCGCTGCGCCGGCGTCAGTAGGCGACGGAGAAGCGCTGGCGGGAGTGCTTGGGCTGCTCGATCTCGTCGACGAACGCGATCGCGTAGTCGGCACCGGAAATATTCGACTGGTGATTCTCGTCGCTGAGCAGGACGTCACCGCCCAGGCGGAAGGTGCCGGTGCGCTCACCCGGCGCCCAGGCACCGAAGCCACCGGCAGGGCTGAGGTAGAACCAGTCCAGGTCGGCCGGTGCTTCGCGGAGGGCTTCGAGGACGTCTGCGTGGTTCTGGGCTTCGGGGCGGAAGTCCGCCGGGAAGACCTCGAGGTCCATGACCTTGGGTCCGCCGTCGTAGGCGTGCAAGGACCCGGCTCCACCGACCACGCCGAGCCGCGCTCCGGCGGCGAGGGCGGCATCGATGACCGCAGGAATGGAATCCACAAGACGCGGTCCGCCGTCCTCGGTGGCGCTGGCCGGCAGCGACACGACGACGACGTCAGCATCCGCGACAGCGGTACGGACCGTTTCGGCGTCGTGCAGGGATCCGGTGCTGAAGGAGACACCCTCAGGGGCGGTGTCCGGTGAACGGCGGGCGACGCCCTGGACGTCGTGGCCGCGGGAGACGAGCTCGGTGGTGATGTTGCTTCCGGCGTACCCTGTGGCGCCGAAGACGATGACCTTGGACATGGGGTCCTACTTTCTGAGAGTGCTGTTGGAGGTTCTTGGTCGGAGCTTCCGTCCGGCCGATACTCAGAACACTACGCCCATGTAATTGACGTGTCAATTATATTGCTGACCAAGGGTTCATGGCGTCGGGCGCAGCCGACGCCGTGTCGCACTGAATGCGCACAGCAGGCCCTGGAGAGTAATTGACGTGTCAACTACTTGGTCTGTATGCTGCAGATCGATCCGTCCTGCGGAAGAGCCTGCAGCGGGTAAGGGAGTGAGCATCATGAAGAAGATCGGGTTTCTGTCCTTCAATTACTGGAGTGACCAGCGGGGTTCACGTGTGCGTTCCGCGGGGGAGTCACTTCGCCAGTCGGTCGACCTGGCCGTGGCGGCGGAGGAGATCGGCATCGACGGTGCGTATTTCCGCGTCCATCACTTCGCCGAGCAGCAGGCCAATCCGTTTCCTCTGCTGGCCTCCATCGCGGCGAGGACCACGGCACTGGAGGTCGGCACAGGGGTGATCGACATGCGGTATGAGAACCCGCTCTCCCTCGCGGAGCAGGCTGCAGCCACTGATTTGCTCTCGAGTGAGCGCCTGCAACTCGGGGTAAGTCGTGGTTCACCCGAACACGCGGACCGCGGGTACCGCTACTTCGGGCATGAGCCAGAACGGGGATCCTCGGACGCCGATATGGCTCGTGAGCGGACGGCGGACCTGCTATCGGCTCTCGAGGGAGGACCCATAGCCGCACCGAATCCTCAGCTGTACCCGGGAGGCCGGAAGCTGCCTATCACCCCGCGCTCGGACACTCTGCGCGAACGCGTGTGGTGGGGCGCCGGGAACCTCCACTCAGCGCTTTGGGCGGCGAAGCAGGGAATGCAGCTGATGAGTTCCACCTTGATCCAGGATGAGAAGGACATCCCGTTCGACCGGCTGCAACTCGAGCAGATCGACGGGTTCAGGAAGGCCTGGCACGGAACCGGCTGGGAATGGGCGCCCCAAGTGTCCGTGGCCCGTAGCATCATGCCCATCGTCGATGACGCCACGCGCGCCTACTTCGCCGGCAAACGGTCCGGAGGTGAAGGGGTCGGGCAACTCGAAGGAATCAGCAGCCGCTTTGGGCCGAGCTTCTACGGTGAACCGAAAGAGCTCGTCGAACGGCTACGCCACGACGCGGCCCTCGATGCTGCGGACATGGTGATGATCACCATCCCCAACCAGCTCGGCGTGGAATTCAACACCACGCTGCTCGAAGGGATCAAGGCGGTTGGAGACGCACTGGGTTGGAACCACCCCTGACCCGTATAAAGCGTTCACCAGCACAAGCTTCAGCCCCTGCTCGGAACGTGTTGAAAAAAGCAGGGCGAACACTTCAAGTGCAGCCCTGGATTGTTGATCGAAGCGCCGTAATCGAGACGATAAAGGGACAGAAGTTGATTGCCCTACGTGCGGCTTGTTGTGCAGCTTGTTGTGCGCGGTGCACATGGCGCAATACCTTTAGCGGATCAGCCGGGTGTAGGTAGGTGGAGTCCGCAGGGTGAAGCTCAGGGCCGTCCGCTCTACTCAGGGGTAGCGGGAGACTGGCCGGTTTGTGGTGGCCGCCATCCCTCGTCCGTTCGGATGGCTTGCTGGATGCGCGTAGTGATGTTGTGGAGCTGGCGTCTTTGAGTGGCCGTCAACGGGTCCAGGACCAGCTTCCTCACTGTGGCGACGTGAGCCGGCGTTGCCTGTTCAAGTAGTTCATGTCCGACATCGGTCAGGGTTGCCCGGGTTGATCTGCCGTCCTTCGGGTCCTGGGCGCGCTGCACCAAGCCCCGGCCCTGGAGTCGTGCGACTGCGCGGGACAGTCGTGACAGTGAACTGTTGGCGAAGCCAGCCAGCTCACTCATGCGAAGGGTCTGCTCGGGTGCGTTGGACAAAGCGAAGAGGACGCCGTGCTCGAAGTGCGTCAGGCCGAAGTCGTGCATCAATGGCGCATCGAGCGCTGGCGGCAACCACTCCAGAACTGTTGCCAGTCCCACCCACGTTTCGAGGTCGTCCCCCGCAAGATCTTCCGGCCGGCGGGTATCAGTCATATGACCACAGTACGAGAACCAACCCGGACCCGCCGCTTGTTTACTTGACCAAGCAACTATCGAACCCTAGAGTTTAGTTTCCCAGTCAAGTAATAGATGAGGTACGACGAAGCATGGACATGCAGTTGGCGACGAAGCGAGCGTTTATCAGCGGCTCCACCCAGGGCATTGGCTACTCAACCGCGAAGGCCCTTCTCGATGAGGGAGTCTCGGTCGTCATCAATGGGCGCACCGAGGATCGGGTCGAGAATGCGGTACGGAAACTGGAATCAGAAGTACCCGGCGGCACCGTCTCAGGCATCGCCGCCGACTTCCGTGACCCCGCCGAGGTACAGCGCCTCGTGGCGTCGCTCGATGGCATCGACATTCTCGTCAACAATGTTGGGCTCTTCGACGTGAAGCCCTTCGAGGGCACCTCTGATGATGACTGGGCACGTTACTTCGACGTGAACCTCATGAGTGGTGTGCGGCTCTCACGGGCCCTACTTCCACAGATGGTAGACGCAGGATGGGGCCGGATCATCTTCATCAGCAGCGAATCAGGCGTGAACATCCCCGCAGACATGATCCATTACGGCGTCACCAAAGCCGGAATGCTCGCCCTGGGGAACGGACTCGCCAAACTCACCCGTGGTACCGGGGTCACGGTCAACACGATCCTCGGCGGACCCACCTACTCCGACGGGGTAGCTCAGACGGTGGAGCAGATAGCGGAGGTACAACAGCTCGCGACAGACGATCTCAAGGCAATAATCATCAGTGGGAACCAGACCTCGCTTCTCCAGCGGTTCATCGAGCCCGACGAAATCGCCACCCTGGCCGTGTACCTTGCAAGCCCCCTGTCGTCCGCAACGAATGGGGCCGCGGTGCGAGCCGATGGAGGGGTACTCACCTCGATCCTCTAGTAGAACGTCGCGGCCCCCTGTGACTCCGCCCGTCACCGCACAAGAAAGATCGCTACTCACGCGAAAAGGCACCTCTGCTGAGAGAGAAACGCTACTTGTCCCGTAAGTGTTCATTTATTCGAAGGTACATGAATGTGTCCGGTTTGAATCATGTAATGAGAGGTGGAAAGCCGATCTTAGAGGATGATTGCTGGGCTCTTTATCATGCGAGGTGAACACCCTGGATGGGGACTTTAAGTGAGGGAGTCACCCGTAGAGGGGGCGGGGTCTCCGGCAAAGGCTGCTTTGACGAAACGGCTCGGGTCATCGACAAGGACCTCGATTGCCCCGGCTTCGATTCCGGCGAGGCTTGCTTTTGCCACCTCTGCCGAGTGGACCTTCGGGCCTTCGACGCCGGCCATCATGTCCGTGTCGGTTCCTCCGAGGTGGACGCCTTGGACGAGGATGTTCCGGCCGGCGAGTTCCACTCGCACCCCGTTGGTCATGCTCCATTTCGTGGTTGCAGCGACCGAGTAGGACCCGGACCCCGCAGCGGTCACCCAAGACAGACGGAAAGGACATTCACTATCGCCCCTGACCGCTGGGCCTCAATAACGGGGGCGAATGCTCCAATGACTCGGAGAGTGCCGATTGTTCTGATTGTTGACGCCTCTAGCCACGACCATCGGGTTCGTTGGGTCGGGCAGAATGGCGGCATGTGTGGACGCTTCGTGATTGCAGGGAGAACAGGCATTATTAGGGCTCGATGGAGTGTCATCTAGCGATCGGCTATCGCGCATTTGTCATCGATGGTTCGGGGGGCCAGACGCCATCGCTTCCCTGACCCCGAGGCCGGCCGCGATCGGGAATGTTTGGTCGACGTAGGAATCAGAGCATGAAGGCAAAATCCTTGCCGACGATTTTATTCGTCTTCTCCCACAGGTCGTGGGCTAGGTTCTCGTTGCGGGCGGTGCGGGATGGTTGGCGGATCTTCGGGTATCCCTTGATGCTCGCGAAGCCGTCGGGGCCGACGTAGGAGCCCCCGGGGACGTCCTGTGTTGCCGCGTAGAGGGTGGGGAGGGCGCCTTGCTCGACGGTGTTGAGCATCGGCCCGAGGTAATTGATGCGACCGGTCAGTCCACCGGCGTGCGAAGCGAGGGTGGTCCTGGCGATGCCAGGGTGGGCGGCGATGGAACGAACGGGACTGTTGGATGCCTTCAGGCGTCGCTGAAGTTCGTTGGAGAACAGGATGACGGCGAGTTTGGAATCCGCGTACGCGGCGAGGTCGTCGTACTTCCGTGTCTTCCAGTCCAGGTCATCGAGGCGGACGTGACCGGTCCGGTGGAGTTGGGATGACAGGGACACGACCCGATCGGTGATGTGAGGCAGGAGTGTCCTTGTAAGGGCGAAGGCACCGAAGTAGTTCGTCGCCATCTGCAACTCGAGCCCGTCACCGGTGTACGCGAGGGGGACTTGCATGATGCCCGCGTTATTGATCAGTACGTCGATCGGGTCGGACCAGTTCCGCCCGAATTCACGGATGGATTCGAGGTCCGCGACGTCCAGATGGCGGATTTCGATCCGTCCCTTCGTCGGCCCGATGCTGCGGACGACGTGTGCTGCTTTGTGCTCGTTGCGGACTGCCATGATCAGGTGTGCGCCGGCGCGGGCAAGCTCCCATGTCGTTACTTCGCCGAGCCCTGCCGTAGCTCCTGTCACCATGATCGTCTTGCCGTTCAAATCCGGCAGGTCCGCCGTCGTCCACTTACTGGTCATTGCCTACTCTTTTCTTCATCCGTGCTCGGACGGGGTCGGTGGTGGGGTTGGCACCGGTCAAGAACCATTGACTTGGTGACGCTCGGCAACGCTACGGAGATAGTCATGCCTGAGGAAGGACCCACTTATCCTCTGACTATCAGGCAGTGGTTGGGATGTGGCCGGCCCACGAGTCGTGCTGGAAACTACTCGTATGGAGAGAACCGCGCTGGCCGAGTTCTTGCGTTCGAGGCGGGAGAAGCTTCAACCCGAGGACGTCGGCCTGTCCAAGGGTGAGCGGCGTCGAACGCCGGGGCTTCGCCGGGAGGAAGTCGCAGCTCTGACAGGAATGTCCGCCGACTACTACTCGCGGATGGAACGCGGTCATAGCCCGAAACCCTCGGAGCAGATGCTCGCAGCTCTCGCCCGCGGCCTGCGCCTATCCCTGGATGACCGCGACTACCTGTTCCACCTGGTGGGCTACGACACCCAGCAGCGTGTACGCCGCACAGACCACGTCGATGTGGGACTGATGCGCGTTCTGGACAGACTCGCCGACACCCCTGCCATCGTCCTCAATTCCCTGGGCGAGACACTCTTTCAAACCCAACCAGGGTTGGCGCTCCTGGGCGACCAACGGGCTCATCACGGGTTGGCCCGCAGTGTCATCTACCGGTGGTTCACCGACGACAGTGAGCGGAACCTGTACCCGGTCGAGGAACATCCCCAACAATCGAGGGTCCTCGCCTCTCAGCTGCGGGAAGTCCTGACACGAGAAGGCCCCCGATCCCGTGCAACCGACGTCGTCGACGCCCTACAGATCACGAGCACGGAGTTCGCGCAGGTCTGGGCGGAGCACCCCGTGGGATGGCGGTACAGCGAACACAAACGCCTCCTCCACCCCGAGCTGGGGGAGCTGATCGTGTACTGCCAAAGCCTCCTGGACCCCGAGCAGACCCAGACACTGCTGGTCTTCACCGCAACGCCCGGCAGTGAGAGCCACGACAAGCTGCAACTGCTATCCGTCATCGGGACGCAGACACTGAGCTCCACATGAACCGCCAGCGAAACCCAGTGGAAGGAACCAATCACGATCACTTCACCGCACTCAGCCATGGGACGTATGGCTAACAGGTGGGTTTCAATCCCGCGGAAGCGTTGATGTGGTAACTACCTGGGTCCACACTTAGGCACATGGGGTTCCGCTTCTTGGAACAAAGACGTAGGTCGAACTAAGGAGTGACATGTCTGGTGCAACGCTGGCAAAGTCCACGATGACGTTCGGAGCGCGGTTCGGAGTCGCGGCAGTCGCTCTGCTTGTATTGGGCCCGATCATCAACACGAACTTCGGCGTCGGAAACAGCTTGACCTTCCTGTCACTACCCGAGATCTGGGACACCGCACCAGCAGCCGTGCTGGTATCGCTGATCTACGTGGTGCTCTTGTTTACTAGCTTCTTACTCTCCGTAATCCTCGTCACGGCCTCCCTCATCATTCGTCACAGCGAGACAAGCGAAGAATCATTCATGAAGGACACTGCCTCCACCATTCGCTGAGCGCATCTTCCCCGCTGAGCGCCATTCCCGTAGGAGGATCCTTCAGCGGGCGGGGAAATTGCCTTCGTAGTCGTTCCACATGCCGGCCAGGATCTGCATCGCGAACAGCTGGTCGTCCACGGATGCGTCTTTGCCATCGAAGTCCATGACAAAGTAATTGACGCTGAATCCGTCGTCGAGGTTTGCCTCGTATTCCATCGCCGTGGAGTGGGTCCGGAAGCGGTATTAGTTGGCTTCAACCGTGCTGTATGCCTCGACGCACCTGATGTCGCTGTTACACGCCGTGTCGGTGATCTCCACGACGTCGGTGGAGACGTTTTTCCCGGTGTATTTGGCGTCCATCACGTCCTCGAGCGTGAGGGTGAGCTGAGGGTGCAAGAACCAATAAATCATGCCCGCTATAAAAATCAGTAGCACTCCCACCAGGACAGCAATAAGCCAGTTCTTTCCCATACCGCCCAAGTATGGAGGAGTGGGTTCTAGGATCACCGGATGGATCCCTTTGACGTCATGGTCGAGCACGAAGTGTTCCGCGTCAGCGAGCGACGCCAGCCCGGTGGGGCCTTATCGTATGACCTCCTGTGGATCAACGGACCAGCTAGTGGGACATACGGCTTCATTGTCGGACGGACCACGCTCGGGACGGCAGGAATCACCTCGGACGATGCAGCCCGCATGACACGAGAAGAGCTCGTCGCGGAAGTATGAGGGTTCGTCGAGCAGGTGTTCGAACCAGGAGGCATCGGTGAGAGCTGGCCTGACCACGTCCCGGCCCGCGGCCGCCAGCGACCGCCAGCGGATCCTTGTAAGGGCGGTATCGCGCGGTCGATGGGTTTTTCTCAGTTGATCTAGTGCTCAGGGACTGCTCGGTCTGGTTCATCCTCCGGGCGACCGGCGTAGCACTCATGGAACTCGGCACACCGGCCTGATTCATCGAATCTCAGCAACCAGATGTTGTCATATGCCGTGACGACGCGATCGCTATTCGGCTCGTAGAAGACAGTCCGGCCGTGAGTAACGACCCGGTCGCCCTCGATGACGACTGGATAGTACTTGGCGTCGAAGGACTCGCCGGCGAAGGCGTCGCATTCACTCATCCACTCGGCGACTATTTCCTCACGTCCTGATGCTCGCGTCTGGAAGGGGTAATGCCACACCGCAGTGTCCGACCATAAATCGGCAATCGCTCGTTGGTCGTAGGTCTTCCACGCCGTCACGTACGCATCAAGCCACTTCTGCGCGGTGGCCCTCGTAACTGGCACCTGTGGCGTTGGTGTGGTGTGCCAGTCGGGTTGCTCCAGAAAGCTCGTCATTGTCCGATCGTAGTTAGGAAGCCGCCACCGAAGCCCTCCCGTAAGCCGGTCGCTCACCGCGACACCGAGAGCGGGGCCAGTGCCGATCGACATAACCTACTGGCGCTTGATCGGCGCCATTCCCCTATACCCCGCCCGAAAAAATACCCGGCGATGGTGCCCTAACTGCAACACGATCTGGCCCGCTGCCAGGTCGGCCTGCGACCCGCGGAGGAGGGGTGGCACAAACGACCGGTTACGGGACAAACGGAAAGTTCAATGAGACGGGGCCGCGGATTGTCACGTAAGTGTTCACTTATTCTACGGTGCGTGAACGGTCCGGTTCCCGGTTATGTGACGAGGAGTAGTCGGTGATTCCTACTTCGGCGAGCAGTTGACGGGCCCCGTTCTCCCTGTCAGGGCAGAGAGCTAGGAACCGGTAGAACCGGTAGAACCGTTCGGCCTTGGCGGGGTCTCGGCGAGCTAGATTGCTTGCATATCTTGCTAATATGTTGTGTTAACGCAACACTTTGGTCATGCGAAGCAACACCTCAGGCGCAATCGACGACAAGGCGCTCTACAACCGCCTCGCAGTGCTGCGCGCTGAGCGCAGTGTTAGCCGGCGTCAACTAGCCGAAGCGGTCAACGTCAACGTCCAGACCATTGGCTTCCTCGAACGCGGGGACTACGGGCCGTCTGTAGAGCTCGCCCTACATCTGGCTGGCTACTTCTCACTACCGGTCGAGGCCATCTTTTCCCTTACTCCCTTCCCAGCCATGTCCGCGCAGTTGTACACGACAGCCCAGTCACCGATCCCATGACAGGACAAACTTCATGAAGGCATCCCGCTCGAGCAACAGCCAACGCACCCTGGAAGTGCGTGCTGAAGTACAAGCACGCGTTCAGCAGCAACGCCAACGGCACTTACCCGCATGGCTGAGAACGCGCAGCACCCAACGTCTCCTGGCTCTCACGCCCGCTCTAACCCTTGCTTTTGGCGTGCTCGCAGCGACCCTCGACAGCAGTACCGGGGCCCTGCTAGTCCTGATCCTCGCAACCCTTTGCGGAGCAGGTGGCACCATCTTGCTGCGACGCATCACCCAGATGGTCGACACCGCACCTCTGGCTCTCCTAGATGAGCGCGAGATCGCCCAACGCCATCACGGCCACCAACGTGCGTTCCTGTGGGGACTGATACTCATCGGCACGCTATGCGCGCTAGCAGTCATCGACCACACCACGGCCAGCACCTTCCAGTTCTTCAGTGACGTCGGTTGGATCTATCTCACTCTCGTCGCGTTCGTCGCGGCAAGCATGTTGCCGGCCGCGGCCCTCGCGTGGAGCTGGGAAGCGCCCCAGGACCTAGGTGATATCGAGGACTGACTGCGGGTGCCGGACGCGCTTGTCTCAAAGGCCGCTTGTTGATGCTTGAAAACGTGGGTCAGTTTGCGGTCCTTCGACGCTCACCCTGCAGCTGTGGTCCTCGTGCCCGCCAGCACGGCAGCGGCGATGGGCGTTTGACCTGGACGGTGAAAATGGACGGAAGGGTGCCATATGCGTACGCTAAGGAGAGCTTCCGGCTGCCGATGAGCAGTCCAATCAAAGGATCCTCTGATTGGACTGGTTGGTATCTCCGCTAACGGGCTGGGGATGTCTTATGGTTGCGGGCTTAGTGGTGGCGCCACTCGTCTCGGTAATGTGTCTCATCTCAATTGGTCGCGGCAACGCAAAACGGGACCTTTGATGCGACGGCATGCCAGCTTGCCGGCGCGCAAATAGGTGCTCTGTAAGGTGTCTAGTCTCAGGGCCAGCCTTAGCGAGGGTGGCGAGCATGTTCAGCATGAGTCGCCCGGTCGACGTTGCAGGGTCGATTCCGTCCGAGAGGGACCGGACTAGGATGCCGCGGTCGCGAAGTGTATTCACCGTGTTGAGGACGTTGATGAGGGAACGGCCGAGTCGGTCGACCCGCCACAAGACGACGGTATCGCCCTCGTCTGCATACTCGAGCAGCTTCTTCTACCCAGCCGCTCGGTCGCAGCCCTTGTTTCCGAGGTCACATCAGCGAAGACATCGCGTTTGTGCACACCGGCGGCGACCAACGCATCATGCTGCAACTGCGCGTCCTGATTTGACGTGCTCATCCTGGTATACCCGAGATGCGCTCCTAGCGCGGACTGGATTGCCGATGCGGCTTGAGTAACAGACGAGTAATGATTTCGGTAATCAACACTCCTAATATCTCAGCTGAAACAGCAAAGTAGTGTCCTATATGCGGCCAGAACACCTGGCGTTACGATATGGGGGAATCATGATCACTAAGTTCAAGTCGGGCCTTGCTGGACTCTTTCTGTCCGCTCTGGTTCTTACAGGAACCGGGGTTCCCGCTTCGGCTCAACCGGCACTCGATAGTTCCACCGGGGCGGCAGATTCCGCCACAGTCGCAGCAGAGAAAAAGGTACTGGCTGAACTCCGCGCGAACATTGCAAAATCCGCCAACGGGGGTGATGAGACTGCTCGGTCTTCGTTGAAGGCTTTGAATCAGCTCGACGAAGATAAAAAGACAGAGTTGGCCAGGATCCTTCTCAATGAAGGTGTAATTCAGGCTTCTCAGCGACCCGGCAGTGGGATCGAGATCGTTCAGTCGGGGAGCTGCGCGCCGAATGGGACGCCGGCACCCGGATCAGTGTCCCTTATGGCCACGACGTATAACGTCACAGCTAACTGCGATTCAACCTTCACCTTCGCCGGCGTTGCTGTCTCGAAGGTGCGTCTCACCGGCAACTACGTCACCGGGAGTGGCGTCGTACTCCGCGCGACAAACGTCAGTGCGTACACGATGTTCACCTACGAGCCAGGGTTAGCCATCTCATACAGCAACTTCAGCCACTACGTTTCCGGTGGGCGAGGCTACTTTCAGACGACGGTGACGGTCACCAGGAGTATCTTTGGATGGAATCACTCGACTAGGTCCAGCAACCTCCGGTTGGTCACGAACGGTCCTGGTGTCGTTTCCTGTGGATGGGTGTAACTGTATTGGCTGATAATCCTCTCGTCCCCTCCTTCTGGCAGGCCCTCCTTTCTTTCGGCCCGTTGGTGCTCATTTTCGCTTTGGCGCTCCTCATCCTGGTGCGACTGAGCACGAATCTGTACCGAAGCCACCGACGCGAGTCTGTCGCTGCAAAACCGTCGGGGAGCCCTGAGCCCTTCGATCACAACCAATGTTGACAGCCCCTTCCACACCGGGGTAGGGGAAAAGGGGCTTTGTCCTATTGGGCATAGCCCCTTTTCTCTGCCCGGATAAGCACAATGCAAGCATGAGGGTTTCTCCTTGATGACGAACACGCCTGTAGGAGGCTGTGCACGTCCACCGTCCGCTGACGGTGAGTTCTCCTGTATGGATGTCGTGAGGTGGATGGGGACCGTGATGGAACTCGGAATCGTGATGCCGAATCAGACTTTCGCCCTGTGCGGGCCTTTGGAGTGGCGTTACGAGCACGACGGCCAACAGCACGCTCAACAGATCCCAGCAGACGCGGACTTAGGTGAACTGCCGAAGAGCAGGTACTACGCCTACGAAAGCACTACCGAGGGCAACCTCGAACTGCGTGGTGTTAGAAAGCGGCACTATCACATCGAACCGCTTCCCGAGGGGTTCCCTCTTTCCAGCTCACTCAGCAACGAGCCATGAAGTCGTGTATCCGCATAGGTTCCCGTTTGGGGAGCGGATTACGGGCGAACACCCTTGGCCTTCGTCGCAGTCAGTAAGGGTACGGAGAATCCGGGTGGCTGACCTACTCCCGATAAATCAGAGATAGCCTGCAGAAATGAAAACCCGTTAGTCCGCATTCAGGCGAAAGTGATAGCTACATGGAACGTGAACCGATCCAACAGATCAGTGCACTTTGGTATTCGCCGCTTTCGTCTGACAAAGCGCTGACGGCGGTGAGTGAAGCCTTCGATAGAGAGAAGGCGTCCATCGATGCATCATCCGGCACCATGGAAGTGAGAAGCGGATCCAACTTCAAGTTGGATGTGGGGGAGTCCCTGAACGGGTACAAGAACTTCCCTGTCGCTCTCGTATTGAAAGCACGTGATGCACCCGAGGGCCCCATAGTAGATGTTCGTGCGTTCGACACCTTCGGATTCCGCATGACAGAGCGCCTTTTTATGGGCGCCGACGTGACACTCAAATCCAAACTAGTTGATCTGATGGAAGCTGCCTCGAAGGCAGTGACACCGCGTAACCCTGGTTGGTCTTAGCCGTTATGCGCTCGACCTGTCCCGTGAACGCATCGTTGACCGAGTCAGCGTTGGTGCATCCCGTGAGGATACAAGCTGGCAAGCAAAAGTGGAGAGACACGGTCACGTCGATCACCGCGTTGCTCAACGACCTGGATCCGTACGGCTTAGATCCTGGCACTGCAGACGGTGCACCCCATGATGAGTACGAAATCGAGGGGGACCCCTTGGTGGATTTGCTGCTCAATAGAGGATCAGCCACTAGCAATGAAGTAGACGCGATCTGGCAGAGATGGTTTGAAGAACCTCTCAGCGAAGTCATCGGCTTAGAGGCAATGAACCGCTTTTGCGCCAGCCTGAACTCCTTGAACACCTCAGCATGATGCGGGGACGACGTCCGTAGGCCGATCCTTCAGCGGTTCTTCCTTAGTTGAAACCCCATCACTGCACCTACTGCTAGAAGTGTTGTGCCTAGCCGATACAGGGCCTCCGACCACCAGCTATCGACTTGAATGTCTGCGACGATGCCGGTGGTGAACATTAATGCTCCAACCAGGACCATGATGATCAGTGAACGTTTCGCCTTCCGTCTTCCCTCCACGGACAACGGCTTTGGCTTAGCCTTCTCTCTATAGTCCTCCCGGTCAAAAGGTAGGAAAAACACGGAAGCAAAGAGAACTGCGAACATCGTCTGCAGCATAAAGGGCCACTCCTCATCGTTCCTCATCGAGGATTGGCTGACGAAATAAATCAGCATTCCAACAACGAGGGTGACTAGTGAGGCAACAACTATGAGTCGCTTTCGGTCGCGCGCGAGAACGATTGCCTTACCCTTGGAACGGCCTCTGATGAGCCACGCCCCACCGATAGCCACAGCCGAGCCCCACACGAAGAAGATCCAAGAGGTGACTGCGTCGCGGCCGGTCACTTCGATTGCCCGGCTAAAGCTCGCAGATACGCACACCAGACTCAGCCCCAGCGTCAAGCTGCCGCACAGGATTCTTAATAGCGCTCCGCTCGGCTTCCTGCCAGTGGGTATCAAGTCATGTGTCATCGCAGTCTCCGCTTGTCGTAGCAATTTTCATCGCAGGGCATCTTTATCAACGCCAACTTACAGACCGTAGTGCAGGTGACAGTTCCGGCGTGAGCGCAGCCATCTATTTCGATGGTGTATCAGCACGGATTGCCGTGTCCGTAAGCCGGTCGTCCTCCGCACCTGCTGGGATCTCGCGGGCTGGTCAGTGCCGCCAGGCTGGGGGAGCGGGCGTATGCCCGGGACGATGAAAACGGGCGCAGGGCTACCTCAAGTGAAACGCTGGTTCTGGCCATCGAGCACTCGGCGTGTATCGAAAAACTACAGTTTCTTGGGACGCACGGCCGGCATCTACTGAGCCCGCGAAATACTGGAGAAACTCGGGGCATGCACTGTCTCGGAAAGCCGCCTCATCCCAAAGTGTCTTGGTCGTCGTGTTACTAGGACTTCCCGAGCCCTGGAGCGGAGGATGCATGTCCTCACCAGACAAGCTGTCGCGCGCCCACCCGGCAGGACGCGCGCCAGCCCCGAACTCCGCGATCGGACTTCCCGGCGTTCCATAGGACAATGGGATGTGACGAGAAGTGAGAAGTCGGATCCACGCCCGGACATCGTCGTGCGGAGGATTCAGGGCGATGGTGTCTGGGCACGGGTGAGTTCGGTGGGGGAGGTGGGCGACAGGCCGTTCATCCTCGTCTCGGGTATCGGGGTGTCCTCGCACTACTTCGAGCAACTCGCCCCGCACCTCATGCAGTTCGGGCCCGTACATGCTCTCGACCTGCCAGGATTCGGCGGCGTGCCGCACGCACGCCGCGCCATGTCGATCAGTCAGTTCGCGGAGCTCGTCGGCAAGGCCATCGACGATCTCGGGCTTGAGGATCCCGTGATCGTCGGGCATTCGATGGGCATGCAGATCTGCACCGATCTCGTTGCGGCGCGCCCCGAGCTCACCACTCTCGTCCTGATCAGTCCTGTCATCGACGCATCGGCCCGCACCGTCCCCGTGCAGGCCCTTCGTTTCCTGCTGGCGAGTTTCCATGAGCCCTTCCGGGTGAAGCTCCTCGCCGTGGTCGCCTACCTGACGTGCGGGTTCGGCTGGTTCTTCAAGATCCTGCCGCGGATGATGTCCTATCCGATCGAGCGGACGGCCGCTCGCGTGCGCGCGTCGACGCTCGTCATCCGCGGCGAGCACGACGCGGTATGTCCACGCCCGTGGGTCACACAGTTGAGCAGTGTATTCCCCCACGCGGTCGACGTCGTCGAGATCGAGGGCGCAGCCCACTCGGTGATGCACGCCCATGCTCGCGAGGTCGCCGGGCTCTGCGTCCGGCATGTGAACGGTGCGCGTGCAAGGCACGACGACGTCGGAGCGGAGGGTTGTGACGATGCGAGCATCGCCGTCGTTCCGGAAGCGCCGAAGCAAGAGATCTCGCTCGGTGCGGTAGGCGCTGCGAAGGCCTTCGTCGACGAAGTGGAGGGCGCCGTCATCGAGTTCAAGGGCAACAGGATCGACGACGATCGCCTGGTGGAGCTCGGACGCGAGCAGCAGGCCGAGGCGCGGGCTAGGGGCCGCGAATAGTCCAACGGATACCCGCGCTCCGCCCTGGCACCAAGGACTGACCAAATCAATATCGGAGTTCTGGTGCTGCTGAAACGAACGTATTCGGTATAAATTCCACCGAGTGCTGGTAGCAGCCCGCAGAGTGAATGATCCGGTAATCAGGTAAGAGGAATGCGAAATACTTCAGGGGTGTGAAACCGCATTTCAGGAGCGGGCTCGCCGACGTCGCGTGTCGATATGGAAACGCAGGGTCCGGCCTGATCGATTCGAGTTCAGAAGCGGCACGCCATCAATGAACGAGCGCTTTTGCCACGGTGTATCCGACTGAGTTCATGGGGTCGTGTCGCGCTCGGTCGTACCGGCGCGTTGTGCGTGGATCTGCGTGGCCCATGCTGTCCTGAAGATCATGCAGAGTAGTCCCTGCGTTCAGGGCGATGCTTGCGAAGGCATGTCTCAAGTTATGGGGGCTGATCCGGCCTTCGATGCGCGCGAGGCGGGCCAGCCGCTGCACAGTCCGGAATGCCTCCGAAGGTGCCCAGCGCCTGCCTGTGGCCGTGGTGAAAAGTGGCGGACCCGAGTCTGCCGCCGCCACCAGCTCTCGCCCGGTGGTCCCGAGGTAGGCAGTCAGAGCGTCAACGGCGGGAGGCGGAACGGCGACCTTGGCCTGGGTGCCGCTCCTGCGCTGAAGGATCAGCGCCCGGTGCCCGGCGTCGTGCCCGTAGTCCGAAGTGTTGGCGCTGAGCGCTTCACCGAGACGTATCCCGGTGAACAGGAGCAAGCTCACCAGCGCGTGGGACCGAGGGCCGTCCGCTCGTGCTGCGTCCAGCAGGTCGCGCGCCTGGTCCTCCGTCAGGCCCTGTGTAGCGGTGGAATCGGCAGTCACCGTGGGCCGCCGGACGAAGTCCACAGGATTGGTGGTTGTGATACCCGCAGACACGGCGTAGCGGTAGAAGCTTGAAACCGCGGCCAGTTTCTGTGCTGCGGTGGCGGGTGCGCCGGTGAGTGTGTGCCGGTAATCGTCCACGTGCACCCCCTCCACGCCGAGCAAGTCCAACCCGTGATCGTCGAGCCACAGACAGAACTGTTCGATGCCTCGGGTGTACGCGCGGAGCGTATGCGGCGACCTGGCAAGCGATGACTTCCATGCCCCAAGCGTTCGGGCATGCCACAGTCCATTGGCATAATCCGTTACCTGCGTTCTGAGGGTCATGGTCACACGATAACCGACATTATCGTGTGGATGGTGAGGAGGTGACGCCGTTGAGGACATCGGACGATCACCACTGGAGGACGTCTTCTCGAACTGCACTGGGGCGACCACAGGTCAGGACGCTCGATGGAGGGCCTCGCCCATCAGGATGTACAAGCGGCGATCGGTCAGCCCGGAGCGATGCGCGGAGTGGTTCCCGTAACCGTCAGGGAGCGGAGGACAGCCTGCCCGTCGGCCGTCCGATGACCCAGTAGCTCATGGAGTCGTCGGAACACGGGGCCTGCACCATCCCGATCCTGGCCGTTACCCGCTTCGACTGATCCTTGTGCGGATCGATGGTCGCGGAGATCGAGGAGAGAGTGGAGACGTCGAAGACATGAGCCAGCATCGCCCTCCCGACCTCGGTGGCGTATCCCTTGCCCCAGGACCTCCTGTGGAGGACATAGATCAGTTCGTCGAAGTCCTGATCCGGAGGCCTGACCACGCCGCAGTATCCGACGAACGCGCCGGTCTCCCGTTCCATGACGGCCGAGGTGCCGTATCCGCGCGTCGCGTATTTCTCCTGGCAGATGCGGATCCAGCGGGCGACGTCCGCTCTGTCCAGTGTCGTCCCGTCACCGACGAACCGCATCACCGCGGGATCCGCGCAGAGTGCCGCGAAGTCATCCAGATCATCGTCGACGAAGTGGCGAATCCGTAACCGACCCGTTTCGAACATCACGGTCGGACAGGGGTCCGGCGCGTCGGGCCCATCCTGCCGGGCGTCGTCGCCTGTCCGCGTCAGCGCTTGCCCGCTGCCACGTCCTTGACGGACTGCGGGGTGTCGCGGCCGAGCTGCTGGTCGAGGGCTACCCGGAGCCGTGCCTTCGCCGCTGTCACCCGGGGGGTGTCGGCGGGTCGCCGAGTGGCCGCCTGTCCGGCCGGCGCTTTCCGCGCTCGTGCTGTGTCGGTCATGGCCCCTCCTCCGATCGCTGGTCCTCGTCTCATTCTCCGGCACCGCCGTCGGGCAGTCCAGCGCTGGGATCCTCCGGATTGGCCACGGGGTTGCTCACCCAGATGGCATCGAGAATGAGCCGGTCCTCCTCGGTCGCCAGCTCGCTGTAGGAGAGCTGCAGCAAGGCCTCCACGCCCGCCTCCTGGCGTACGGGGTCCAGGGACGTGGCCGCGTCGATGGCCCACTGGGTGCGTCGCCACCACTCGGCGCGGTCGTCCGCGCGTCTCTTCTGCTCGAGGGAAGCCCGATCCGCCGTCGCCCGCTGGTTCAGCGTTGCGAAGGCCGATACCGTGGCCAGGACCGCCGCGAGCAGGATGGCGAAGGGCCCCAGCGCGCCCACGATCTCCCACCACTGGGGATCCGACGCCGCTACCTCCACGAGGATCGGCTCGACGGGACGGGTCGCGGTCGGGACGGACATGGCGTCAGCCTAACCGCGGCCACTCCCATCATCCGCCGTGCCGCTCAATCGCCCTTGACGTTGATGATCTGGCGGAGCGTGTGGCGGATCTCCACGAGGTCACGCGCGTCCTGCATGACGACGTCGATGTCCTTGTAGGCCGCCGGGATCTCATCGAGGAAGGCGGGAGTGTCCCTGAACTCGATACCGCGCATCGCCGCCCGGAGCTGGTCCTGGGTGAACGTCCTGCGGGCCTTGGTGCGGGAGTACTCGCGGCCGGCTCCATGCGGTGCGGAGTTCATCGACTCCCTGTTGCCCCTGCCGGTGACCACGTAGGAGCGGGTACCCATCGAGCCGGGGATGAGGCCGGGGCGGCCGGGGTCCGCGGCGATGGCGCCCTTGCGCGAGAGCCAGACGTCCTTGCCGTAGTGCGTCTCGCGCTGGGTGTAGTTGTGGTGGCAGTTGATGCGCTCACGCTCGTGGACCGGTCCGGCCACCCAGTCCGTGAACTGCCGGACCACGCGGTCCATCATCTCCTCGCGGTTGAGCAGCGCGAACTTCTGGGCCCACAGGAGTTCGCTGATGTAGCGGTCGAACTCGGGCGTGCCCTCCTCGAGGTAGGCGAGGTCCTTGTGCGGGAGGCGGATGGATCGCTTCGCGCAGTAGTCCTGCGCCATCATGATGTGGTGCTGGGCGATCCGGTTCCCGATGCCCCTCGACCCCGAGTGGAGGAACAGCCAGACGGTGTCCTCCTCGTCGAGGGACACCTCGATGAAGTGGTTGCCCGAGCCCAGAGTGCCGAGCTGCAGCCTCCACTGCTTCACGTAGCCGGCCGGGTCGAACCCGGCGGACAGGGCGTCCTGCTCGAGAGCGTCGATGCGGGGCCCCGCCGATGCGCTCACCCGCTTGTTGTTGTTGCCGGCCGAGAGGGGGACTGCCCGTTCGATGGCCTCCCGTAGGGTCCGGCGGTCGAGGCGTGCCACATCCTGCGCCGTGTGGCCGGTGCGGACGGCGACCATCCCGCAGCCGATGTCCACGCCGACCGCGGCGGGGATGATCGCGCCGAGGGTCGGCAGGACCGACCCCACGGCGCAACCGAGGCCGAGGTGGGCGTCGGGCATCGAGGCGAGGTGCGGGTGCACGAACGGCATGGAGCTCGTCATCCTGTTCTGCGCCAGCGTCACGTCGTCGATCACGCTGGCGAAGTTCACGTAGTTCTCGGTGATCCACTGCATGTATCCGAGGCTACCGAGACGACCGGTGGGGGCGCATGCGGTGCCCGCCCCCGCCAGGAGCCTTGCGCGTCAGCGCAGCCGCACGGCCTGGAGCACGGCGTCGCTGATCGTCACGTCGCGCCCGTCCGGCGTACGTTCCACCCGTGGGCGCGATTCACACACCCGGATGTCCCAGGAGTCGTCGAGCAGGTCCGCGATCTGCTGGGGCGTGTAGAAGAGGTCGGCCTGGTGCGGCCGTCCCACCCCGGAGTGGAGGTCCGACGGGTCGTGGGCGACGATCAGCAGAGTGCCACCGATACCCACGAGGCCGGCCAGGGAGCCGAAGATCCGGGAGCGGTGCGGCTCGGGCAGGTGCAGGAACTGGATGGAGACGAGGTCCTGGCCGCCGGGGAGGTCCTGGCCGGCCAGGAGGTCCACCTGCCGCCATTCCACGCGGTCCGCAATCGGTTCCCCGAGTTCGGTGGCATGCGCGCGGCCGCGGGAGAGGGCCACCTCGGAGACGTCGACCGCCAGGACGGTCCATCCCCGCGACGCGAGCCAGACGGCGTCCGCACCTTCACCGCAGCCGACGTCGAGCGCCCTGCCCGGCGGCAGGTCCTCGACCGCGGGGACGAGCTGCCGGTTCGGCCGACCGCTCCAGATCCTCGCGCGCTGCCGGTAGCGGTCGTCCCAGTATTCCTGCGTGTACTCAACCAGCACGGCGCACCTCGTCCTCCTGATCCGCGGTGGCAGGCGCGTCCGTGCGTCCACCCAGGCCATCATCGATCCCGTACCGGCGCACGCCAAGCACCCGTTGCGAGACGTCGGCCTCTCCCGACGCCGAGAACGGGCCACGGTGGCCCTCGACGGCCCATGCGGTCTCCTCCGCGACGAGGTCCGCATTGATCGCTGCGGCCGCCATGGTGCCTTCCGCCGCGGCGACGATCACCTGTGCGGCGAGGTTCGAGACGTTGCCTGCGACGTAGACGCCCGATATCGCGGTGGTGCCCATGGGGCCGGCCTCGAGGAGCCGGCCCATCCCCGACGGATGATCCTGCAGTGCGAGTCCCAGCGGTTCGAGCAGGGAGGCGCGGGCCTCCATGCGCGTCCCGACGGCGAGGGCGTGCAGCTCGAAGACGGTGCCGCCCTGCAGCGTCACGCCCGTGAGGACGCCGTCGGTCGCGTCGACGGCGGCCACGGCGCCGTCGACCACGCGGATGGATCGCGCGGCCAGCCGGTCCCACTCCTCCTCGGTCGGCGTCACCGCGTCATTGAGGAAGAGCGTGATGTCGTCGGACCACTGACGGAACAGGAGTGTCTGGTGCACGGAGAGGGGGCCCGTGCCCAGCACGCCGATGCGGCGTCCGCGGATCTCGTAGCCGTGGCAGTACGGGCAGTGCACGACGCCGGCGCCCCACTGTTCACGCAGGCCGGGGACGGCGGGCAGGCCGTCGGACAGGCCGGAGGCGACGAGCAGCCGTCGGCCGCCCACGATCCGCCCATCGGCCAGTTCCACCTCGAAGCCGGCACTGCCGCGCTGCACGGCGAGGGCCTCGCCGTCGACGATCGCGGCCCCGTAGGACTCCGCCTCGACCCGGCCGGCGTCGAGCAGTGCCTGCGGGCTCATGCCCTCGCGCGTCAGGAAGCCGTGCACCCCTTGGGCGGGGGCGTTGCGTGGTCGGCCGCCGTCGACGACGAGCACGCTGCGCAGTGCGCGGCCCAAGGTGACGGCGGCGCTCAGGCCGGCGGCTCCACCGCCGACGATGACGACGTCGTAGCGGTCCTGCACGGGTCGGTTGGAAAATGTCATGGTCGGATCCTTTCTCTTCTGCTGATGGATCCAGCATCGAGAAGATTCCGAGCGATGGCAAACTTTCTTGCTGGTATGGCAAACTAGACGCATGACTTCGAATCTGGACGCCGTCCTCGATGCCGTCGGCCCCCGACTCCGCGCCCTCCGTGCCCAGCGCAACCTGACACTCGGGGAGGTTTCCGCGGCATCGGGCGTATCGGTCAGCACGCTCTCCCGGCTGGAATCGGGACAGCGGCGCCCCAATCTCGAGCTCCTGCTGCCCATCGCCCAGTTGTACGGCGTCCCGCTCGACGATCTCGTCGGCGCACCGCCCACCGGTGATCCCCGTGTCCATCTGCGCCCCATCACGCACCACGGGATGACGGCCATCCCCCTGACACGGCGCCCCGGCGGGGTGCAGGCATACAAGATGGTGCTCGCGGGGGACGCGCGCGGCACGGAGCCCGAACCGCAGGTGCACGAGGGCTACGAATGGCTCTACATCCTGGATGGCTCGCTGCGGCTCGTGCTCGCCGACAACGACTTCGTGCTCGGCCCCGGCGAGGCAGCCGAGTTCGACACCCGGACCCCTCACTGGTTCGCCAGCGCGGACGGGAAGCCGGTCGAGCTCATCAGCCTCTTCGGTCAGCAGGGCGAGAGGATGCATGTACGGGCACGGCCGAAGCGGTTGTGAGGGCGGCCGTGACGGGCCACCGTAGTGGACCACTCCGGCGGGCCCGAACGGCATTAGTCAGCTTGCTTATCGTTTGGCTGGTTCCTAGGCTGGAAGCGGTACGACACGCACGCTCTACGCAAGGGAGAACAGCATGTCCGAACACGACATCTCAGGCAAGAAGGTCGCATTCCTGCTCACGGACGGAGTCGAGCAGATAGAGCTCACGAGTCCCTGGAACGCGGTGAAGGAGGCCGGTGGGGTCCCCACGCTCGTCTCGCCCAAGACCGGGACGCTGCAGGGCTTCGACGGTATCGATAAGGGCGAGACGTTCGAGGTGGACCTCGCGGTCGCCGACGCGAACGCCGACGACTACGACGCCCTCGTCCTGCCGGGCGGGGTGGTGAACGCCGACTTCATCCGGGTCGACAAGGATGCCCAGGCCTTCACCCGGGCCTTCTTCGAGCAGCACAAGCCCGTGGCCTCCATCTGCCACGGACCCTGGCTGCTCATCGAGGCCGGGGTGGTCAGCGGCCGTGACCTGACCTCGTACCACACGCTCGCCACCGATCTGAAGAACGCCGGAGCCAACTGGAGCGACGAGGAGGTCGTCGTCGACCAGGGTCTCGTCACGAGTCGCCACCCGGGCGACCTCGAGGCCTTCAACGACAAGCTGCTCGAGGAGATCGCCGAAGGCCCGCACGAGGGCCAGACGGCCTAGGCGCAGCGGCGGGGCTGCGGTCCGGGCTGTCTCATCGCATCCCGGGTCGCGACCGCGTAGCCAACCACCCTGCCGGTACGGCACGATCAGGACATGACCGACCTCCCGTTCCCCGTCCAGCCGATGCTCGCGAAGGCGGTCGACGCCGTACCCGAACCCGATAGCACCCCTGGCGGTCTGCTGTACGAACCGAAGTGGGACGGATTCCGGGCAATCGTGAAGATCGAGGACGGCACCTGCGAGATCGGCAGCCGCGGCTCCAAGATGCTGACCCGGTACTTCCCCGAACTCGTCGAGGCCCTGCTGGAGAACCTGCCGGCACGCTGCGTCGTGGACGGGGAGATCGTGGTGCGCCGGGGCGAACCCGGCGCGGAACGCCTGGACTGGGAGGCGCTGTCCCAGCGCATCCATCCGGCCGAGAGCCGGGTACGCCTCCTGGCCGGCCAGACGCCGTCGTCGTTCGTGGCCTTCGACCTGCTCGCCACCGGTGACGACGACCTGACGGGCCTCCCCTTCAGCGAGCGGCGCAGGGCGCTCGCCGTGCTCGGGAAGTCCTTCTCGGCGCCGGTGCACTTGTCGCAGGTCACGCCCGATGTCGCGCTGGCGCGCCGCTGGCTCGTCGAGTTCGAGGGCGCCGGCCTCGACGGCGTGGTCGCGAAACCGCTGGCGGCGCCGTACGAGCCGAACAAGCGGCGCATGCTCAAGGTCAAGCACCACCGCAGCGCCGACACCGTGGTGCTCGGGTACCGCGTGCACAAGTCCGGCAGGGGTGTCGGGTCGCTGCTGCTCGGCCTGTACGACGACGACGGCGAGCTGCGCAACGTCGGCGGCATCTCGGCGTTCCCGGACGCGCGGCGCCTGGAGCTCGTCGAGGAACTCGATGCCGATGTGATGAGGAACGACGACGGCGAACCCGAGCTCGGCGAGACCGACCGCAGCCGTTTCGCCTCCGCGAGGGACGTGTCCTACATCCGTCTGTATCCCCGCCGGGTGGTCGAGGTGCGGTACGACCAGATGGAGGGCAGCCGGTTCCGGCACACCGTCCAGTTCGACCGGTGGCGGCCTGACCGGGAGGCCCGCTCGTGCACCTTCGAGCAGCTGGAGATCCCGGCGGCCTACGACCTCAGCGAAGTGCTCGCCTGAGGTCGGGTGCCCGGACCGATAGTGGGGGTGGCCGCGCCTAGGCTTGCACCGTGACCTCCACCTACCTCTGCAGCGGTGTGACCTGGCACGGCACCGAGCCTGTCCTGGTCCTCCGCGAGGTGCCTTCGGAGCCTGCCGGCGATGCACCCGATGGGGAGCTCGGCCTGCGCGACGTCTCCCTCGCATCGGGCTCCCGGCTCGGCTTCGAGGTGGTCGCCACCGGGCGCTACTGCCTGGGCTTCCATCGCGTCCACGGGCGGGACGACCGCACCTGGGTGCCGTGCGTGGACCAGGCACCGGCTGCACGGAGCCACCAGTGCGGACGGTGCTTCGCCCAGGACGACGTCCGCTTCATGCACGACATCCACCGGTCCGGTATCGCCCCCGCAGGGCTGAAGCGCTACCTCGACCAGCCCCACTGGTTGTATGTCGCGACCTTCGCGGACGGTTCAACGAAGGTCGGTACCGCCTCGGACCCCAGGAAGCGCGGGCGGCTCGTGGAGCAGGGCGCGGTGGTGGCACAGTTCGTCGCGCATGCCGACGACGGGCGGGTGGTACGCATCCTCGAGGACGAGGTCACCCGGAGCGTGGGTCTCCCGCAGGCCGTGCGCTCAGCGACGAAGGCCGCCTCCCTGTGTGCGCCCCTGCCGCTGGCGCAGCTCGAGCGGATCAACGACGGCTTCGCCCTGGCGAGCAGGGGACTGCTGCAGGGCGGCGTGGACGTCGAGGGCTTCGAAGTGGTGCACGAGGAGTTCGAGCCGCCGTCGTCCTGGTCCGCGGTGCTGCGCTACGGCGGCCTGCAGCCCTACCCGGAACCGCTGGAGCGGGGGCAGCACGGGTTCGTTCTCCGTGAGGTCCTCGGCTCCTCGGCGATCGTCGCGATCGACGGCACGGATCTCCTCTTCGTCGCCGATCTCGCCCAGCTCAAGGGCAGGCGTCTGCAGTTCGGCGACTTCAGCACGCGTGTCCCCGCCGTCCAGGAGGCGCTGTTCTGAGCAGCTTCCCTCGCCGCGGCAGTAGAATCGGACAATGCTGAATACGCCCTGGGAGACCGGCTCGGACCTGTACCGCAAGCTGGTGGTCTCCGCACTGGTGACCACGGCGATCGGCATCCTCGTCGCGGTCGTCGGGGCCGCCACCGACCAGGGCGCACTCGTGTTCACCGGCATCCCGGTCATCGTGGTCGGGATGGTGTGCCACCTGGCGGGCATGGTGGTCCGCTCGCGTGACGTCCGGCGCCGCATCAAGGACCAGCGCTGACCCCCTGCCGGCCCTCGGCGTGCCCCGCCGCCCCATCCGACTGTCCCAGTACCCCTACGCCGCTTCCCACGGAGGATCCATGACCATCGACCCAGACCTGCAGGGCCGCAGCTACGCCGCGGGAGAGCCCTATGCCGTGGGTCGCGAGGCCATCCGGGACTTCGCCCGGGCCGTCAAGGCGACCCATCCCGCGCACTACGACGTCGAAGCCGCGGCAGCGCTCGGCCACGCCGACCTGGTGGCGCCGCCCACCTTCGCCATCATCATCGCCCAGCGCGCCGACGCGCAGCTCATCAATGATCCGAGCGCCGGCATCGACTTCACGCGGGTGGTCCATGCGGACCAGCGATTCATCCATCATCGCCCGATCATCGCGGGCGACCAGCTCGTCGCCGAACTGCACGTGGACCAGGTGCGGGCCATGGGCGGGGGAGCGATGATCACGACGCGCGCCGAGATCTCCACCATCGACGGCGAGCGCGCCGCCACGACCACCTCGTCCATCCTCGTTCGCGGAGAGGAGCAGTAGCCATGGCAGTATCGACCACCACCCTCGAGGTGGGGCAGCAGATCGGCTCGTCCACCATCGGGATCACCCGGCAGGACCTGGTGCGCTACGCAGGGGCGTCGGGAGACTTCAATCCGATCCACTGGAACCAGGCCTTCGCCGAGGGCGTAGGGCTTCCCGGCGTCATCGCCCACGGCATGTTCACCATGGGTGCCGCGGTCCAGCTCGTGACCGACTGGATCGGCGACCCGGCCGCCGTCGTCGACTACCAGACGCGCTTCACCAAGCCCGTCATCGTCGAGGACACCACAGCGCAGCCCGGCGAGCCGGGTGCAGTCGTCGAGGTGACGGGAGTCGTCGGGGCAGTGGACGCGGAGGCGTCCACCGCACGCATCGACCTCACAGTGACGTTCGCGGGGCAGAAAGTCCTCGTGAAAGCCCAGGCCGTGGTGAGGCTGCGATGACCGCACCTGTGACCGGTACCCGGTTGGCCGACCTGACGACCGCGCGCGTCGGAGGCCCTGCGCACAAGCTCGTCGGGGCATCGACCGAGCAGGGCATCATCGAGGCCGTCCGTGCCGCCGATGGCGCGGGGGAGCCACTGCTCATCATCAGCGGCGGCTCCAACCTGCTGATCGGTGACGACGGCTTCGACGGCACCGTGGTGCGCATCGCATCCACGGGCTTCACGGTCAACGACGACGACGCCACCTGTGGCGGCGTCATGGTCAACGTCCAAGCCGGGCACGACTGGGACGACCTCGTCCGCTACACCGTGATGCACGCGTTCTCGGGGCTCGAGGCGCTCTCGGGCATCCCGGGTTCCACAGGAGCCACTCCCGTGCAGAATGTCGGTGCCTACGGTGCCGATGTCTCCCAGACCATCGCCACGGTGCGGACGTTCGACCGCGAGACCGACAGGATCAAGAGCTTCACCAACTTCGAGCTGAAGTTCGGCTACCGGGACTCCCTCCTGAAGCGCACCACGGTGGACGGCTCGCCGCGCTACGTAGTGCTGTCGGTCGAGTTCCAGCTCGGACTGGGTCGTCTGAGCAAGCCCATCCGCTATGCGGAACTCGCGCGGGCCCTGGGCGTCGAGGTGGGCGCACGGGCCTACGCCAACGACGTGCGGCGCGAGGTGCTGAAGCTGCGCCGGGGGAAGGGCATGGTGCTCGACGCGGCCGATCCGGACACCCGCAGCACCGGCTCCTTCTTCACCAACCCGATCGTCCCGCAGGCCGTTGCGGACAGCCTGCCGGTCGACGCCCCCCGGTACCCCTCCGGTACCGAGGGGCACGTGAAGCTCAGTGCCGCGTGGCTGATCGAGCATGCCGGGTTCTCGAAGGGCTACGGGCTCGGGGACGACGACGCGCACACTGCGGCGGGTGGCAGGGCGTCCCTGTCGACGAAGCACACGCTTGCCGTCACCAACAGGGGAGAAGCCTCGACGTCGGATCTCCTCTCGGTCGCGCGGCTGGTGCGGGACGGTGTGGAGAACGCGTTCGGCATTCGCCTGGAGCCGGAACCGCTGCTCATCGGCTGCGTCCTGTAGGTCCCCGGAGTCTGTCGTCCCCCTGCGAGCGGGTGAGCGACAGCGGTCCTCCTGGGTCGGTTGCGGGTGCGACGGTCCTTGGTCGCCGGCCGTCCCACGCCCGCGCTCCTAGAGCGCGGGTGACCTGCGGGCCTGCTCGGCGGCAGCGCGCGTCAGCACGACGTCGTGCCAGCTGTCCTCGCGCTCGACGAGTCGGCGTGAACACAGCCACTGGGCAAGGCGCGAGGCCACGCTGATCTGTGCGAGCCGATCATGGAAGTCCGGGAGGAGCTGTGGGACGGCGAGGAAGTCCGGGAGGGCATGGAGCAGATCCCGCGCACCCATGACCTGGGCATAGGGGCTCTCGGTCCCGAACTGCCGCTCCAGGGCGAGCAACTCCTGCTCGGCGTCGGTCAGCCTGACTGCGGCGACCTGCTCGAGGTAGTCGCGGAGGTGGGTCTGGACGCGCTCGTACCGCAGCAGGCTCTCGGGATGCTGCACATGACCGCTCACGGCGAAGAAGCGCCGGAGGATGGTGTCTGCGTTCACGGAATCCATGCGCCCATCCTGCACGGGCCCTCCGACGTTATCGGGTCGAGTCGGGGGATGCCGCGCTTCGGTTGCCCTGTCTGCATGGGGCACGGTTCGGGTGCGTCGATGAAGGACCGGAATTTGTCCACATACGGGTCGGCCTGGCCCCATGGTAGAACGTGTGTTCGATAAGTTCGGGTATGGCTACAGCACCGGTCGAGGACCTCCAGGAAACAGACGTCTCCTTGAGATCTGGTATGTCGGCGAAGTCCGGATCGTCCCTTCGAGCCGCTACATCTCCGACAGCTCGCGGACGCCAGGTGATCGACGCATCTTTGCAGAGCGAGGGATCTGTGGACGCCCAGGCGTCTTCGGAGACTGAGGGGTTTCTAGGGGCAGACGTTCCCCTGGGTTCGGTACGGGCCGCTCTGGTACGGGCGGCCGACCGGCTGATGAGCTCAGGTCGGATACTCTCCACGAGACAGGCGGTGCAGGTTCTCGTGGAGGTCGAGGACATCTCGCGGATCGTCGATCACTTGCAGGTCATCACCGCAGGCATGGCCAGGGACTTCGATCTTGCTTCGGCGGAGCAGCGCCTGGGGTCCAGCTCCCTTCCATCATCGACGGCGCAGGCACCCGAAGGACCAGCGATATCCGCCGCTGACATCGGCGCGGGCTCGGGCGCCACTTCCGGTGAACGACCGGCACAGAGATGTGCCCAGTATCTGCGGGCAAAGCTAGGTATCAGTCGGGCCGAAGCGAAGCGCCGCCTGGTGTTGGCCCAGAATGTCCTGCCCGGTACCTCCGTTTCCGGGGCCTCTCTGGATCCGCCACTGCAGACCCTGAGCATCGCCGTCGGTTCGGGCGAGGTCAGTGGGCGGGCGGCGACGATCATCTGTGCCGCGGTGGACAGGGTCCGCTGCGTCGCCGTCGACGAGCAACTCGTCCAGATGGAACGTCAGCTCACCCTGCAGGCGATCGAGTCCGACGAAGAGGTCCTGCGGTCCGTCACCCGCTACTGGGAGGCAGTGCTCGACCAGGACGGACAGGAACCCACCGAGAAGATCCTGCGCGCCCGGCAGGGTGTGTTCCTTCGGGGCCGACGCCACGGGCTGCACATGCTGGAGATCGGCGCTACGGACGAGCAGTTCGAGCACCTCGCCACGGTCATGAACACCGCCACCAATCCTCGGAGCCCCCGCGATGGCCGGTCCGGCAGCGGGACCCGGCCCGATCATGATGTCTACTTCGCGGGAAACACCACGTCTGCACAGGATCTCGCTGGGAGTGCGGCAAATGCGGGGAGTGGGGCTGGATCAGGTGGATCACCGTCGGTGTACGGCGGACTGGAGGCCGGAACCAGGGCGCAGCGCATGCTCGACGGGCTGGTCGGTGCCTGCCGGATCGCCCTCTCAGGTACGCAACTGCCTGCGACCGGAGGTCACCGGCCCCAGGTCATGGTCACTATCGACTACCGCGACCTCCTAGCCGACCTCACCACCGGTAGCGAAGGCAGCGCAGCCGGCATCGGCAGCGTCAACAGCTCAGTCAGTGCCGGCAGCACTGCCAGCGCCGACAACGCAGGTAGGACCAGTGGCAGAGCTGGCGCTTGGCCAGGAGCCGCGGCTTGGTCCGGGTCTGGGGCCGGCATCAGGTCCAGACCCGGACGTGCTGTCTTCGCCGAGCAGATGAGCACCCGAAGTATCCGACGCCTCGCGTGTGACGCCTACATCATCCCGCTCGTGCTCGGCGGTGACGGACAGGTCCTGGATCTCGGCCGCGCAAACCGCCTGTTCCCGCCCCATCTGCGCCGGGCCCTTGTCGCCCGGGACATCGGGTGCGCGTTCCCCGACTGCACGGTTCCCGCCAGCTGGTGCGAAGCACACCACATCACACCGTGGGCGCACGGCGGCAATACCAGCATCGACAACGGAGTACTGCTCTGCGCCCATCACCACCACACCATCCATCAGGGCCAATGGACGGTCGCGTCCCGCAACGGCATGCCTTGGTTCACCCCTCCACCACACCTCGCCCGACACGGCACCACGGCCCGACGGAACAGATACTGGAACGTCCGGCCCGACGTGCTCACCGCGTCAGGGACGGTGTCGACATGACGCCGACGGACGCCAGATGGCTCACCTACGCGCGACGTTCGACCCGGCGTCGCTCGTCCTCATGGGCGTCGTGCAGGAGTTCCAGCACTGCTGCCCCCACCCGCTGACCAGGATTCACGATCGCAATCCAGCCGAGGTGACCGTAGACCGGGTGAGGCAGGATCGTGTCCACCTCACTGAAGTCGACACCACTGAACCCGACATCGCTGGCGTCGATACCACTGGCGCTGTCTCCACTGGCGTCGACTCCGCTGGCGCTGTCCCTCACCAACTGCCGAGCCTTTGCCGACCCGACGTGGATGTTCAACCGCCACCTGCCCTCCGCATCGAGGTTCGACCGCGTGTCGTCGGGATAGTCCTTGGTGACGATCGTCGCGTAGGGCTGGGTGTGCTGCGGGACGGTTCCGTCCGGAGAGTAGTAGAAGAAGTGGTCACCCCAGGCGATCTGCGGGGCTCCATCACCCTCTCGGGGCGCCACCTCCACCACCCCGTCGAATGCCCTGATCTCGTCGAGGATCTCGTCCATGCGCATGATCCCAGTATCGCCGCCATCCTCCACGACGGAAGAGCAGTGCAGCGCTGCTGTCAGATCATGTCACAGCAACGAAGCGTGCGCCCGGGAGACCCTACCTAGAGGTTCCCGGTGGCGATCATGAGCATGCGCCGGAGTGGCTCGGCCGCACCCCAGAGCAGCTGGTCGCCGACGGTGAAGGCGCTGATGTACTCGGGACCCATCTCGAGTTTGCGGATACGTCCCACCGGGATGTCGAGGGAACCGGTAGCTGCAACAGGGGTGAGGCCTGCAAGCGTCTCCGCCTTCGTGTTCGGGATGACGCGCACCCATTCGTTGTCCGCTGCGATGATCGATTCGATCTCATCGACAGGGAGGTCCTGCGTCAGCTTCAGGGTCAGTGCCTGTGAGTGCGACCTCATGGCCCCCACACGGACGCAGAGACCGTCGAAGGGGATACGGGTGTCGGTCCCGAGAATCTTGTTGGTCTCCGCTCCGGCCTTCCACTCCTCCTTCGACTGGCCGTTGCCGAGGTCGCTGTCGATCCAGGGGATGACGGAGCCGGCCAGGGGGACACCGAACTGGGAGGCCTCGAGGCTCGGGTGACGCTGCTTGGCGAGGATGGCCCGGTCGATGTCGAGGATCGCCGACGCCGGGTCGTCGAGGTTCATGGCGACGGTCCCGTGGAGCGCACCGAACTGGTTCAGGAGTTCGCGCATATGACGTGCTCCACCACCCGACGCCGCCTGGTAGGTCATCGAGGTGCCCCACTCCACCAGCCCGTTGCGGAAGAGCCCGCCCAGACCCATGAGCATGCACGAGACCGTGCAGTTGCCGCCGATGAAGTCCCGCACGCCGTTCGCGAGGCCGGCATCGATGGCGGACCGGTTGACGGGATCCAGCACGATCACGCTGTCCTGCTCCATCCGCAGGGTGGATGCAGCGTCGAGCCACAGGCCCGACCATCCCGCGTCACGTAGCTTGGGGTAGACCTCGGAGGTGTAGTCGCCGCCCTGCGCTGTGACGATGATCGGCAGCTTGGCGAGGGTCTCGACGTCGTACGCGTCCTGCAACGTTCCAGCACCCTCTGCGAACGACGGCGCCGCCCCACCTGCGGCCGACGTCGAGAAGAACACGGGATTGACGCGGGCGAAGTCGCCCTCGTCCTGGAGCCGCTGCATGAGGACCGAGCCCACCATGCCGCGCCAGCCCACGAATCCGACGGACGGCAGGGCGGAGCTCTCGGGTGCTGAAGTCATGCCCTCCAGTTTAGGCGTCGGACGGCCGGAGCGACCGCTTTGTGACTGGCGCCTCGCCCGCCTGCTGTAGTCCTGACAGGCAGCGGGGTGCGAGACCGCCTCCGCGGCGCTGGGGAGAGGTGGTGGGCAGACGCGTCGGGCAGAAGCGCTGGACCGAGGTGCCGGACCGCGCCAACCGACGGGGGACGCATCGCCCGGTCCTCACGTCGCCCCGGGGAGCCCGTCCGGGGACGCCGCGACCGGCGCGTTGATCACCCGATGGACTACGATGTCGGCCGGGATGATCAGCAGCCACACGAACATGGCGATCCCGGGAAGGAGGAAGGCCAGCGGGATGGTCGCGGCGAACACCAGCGGTACGGGGAGCAGCGCCCGCAGCACGTACCGGTAGAGGTCCCGGTCCACGACCGACGCCATGAGCCTCGCCCGCCACGCATATGCCCATACCAGGTTCAGCATCGAGTAGACACCCGCGACCACCGTCGCGTAGAGAGCCACCGGCCAGGGCGAGGACGCCCCGCCGTACTCGCTGAGCAGAGTGGTCGGCAACGGGAGCAAGGCCACGAAGAAGAGCAGCAGCAGGTTCAGGACCTGCAGCCGGAAGTCGTACCGGACGATCACACTGAACTTCCGGTGGTGGTTCAGCCAGGCACTGCCGAGGACCGCGAAGCTGAGGACGAAGGAGAGGAAGTGCGGGAGTTGCCCCACGAGCGCGGCGCCGACCTGGTCCTCCGGAAGACCACCGGGTACCTCCAGGTCGAGGACCAGAAGGGTCATGGCGATGGCGAACACGGCGTCGCTGAAGAACACGGTCCGATCGGTCGAGTCCCCTCGCGTGAGCAGCAGCCTGTACCGGGACCTGAGGTCCTGTCGATCCGGTGGTTCGGCGTCGTCGGGGCGCTGCACGGTCCGAGCCTAGCCCTGCACCCGGACCTAGGATAGGCGGATGAACGAGGCGCCACGCGCTCGCAGGGGCGGTACCGGACGAGGATCAGGACACCTTGCCAGCACCGTGGTGCTCCTCGCCCAGCGCCTCTTCTTCCTCCTGGCGGTAGTACTTTCCGGCTGGGCGATTTACGCGCTCTTCCTCGAAGAGGTGGATGACGGCGTTCGCCAGCCGTGGGTGTTCGTGATCATCTGGGCCCTGGCCGCCTACGTCCTCGTACCGCGGATCAACAGGCTGCTGACCCGCGTCTACGTCCCCGACTACTTCATCGGGAGGACCCGCACGGCGGACGGACTCCTCGGCGATCCGGTCAACCTGGCCGTCATCGGTACGGTCCCGGATCTACGGGCCGCTATGCTGTCCGCCGGGTGGATCGAGGCCGACCCCCTGACGCTCCGCACCAGCCTGCGGATCATCACCGCGTCGGTGCTGCGCCGCAGCTACCCGTCCGCCCCGGTGAGTCCGCTCTTCGTCTTCGGCCGGAAGCAGGACCTCGCTTTCGAGCAGGAGGTCGCCGGCACTCCGTGGCAACGGCACCACGTGCGCTTCTGGACCTGTCCGCCGGGGTGGATCCTTCCTGGCGGGTTCGACGTCGACCTCGTGGGGGCCGCGACGTTCGACCGCAGCGTCGGACTGTCCCTGTTCACCTTCCAGGTGACCCACCGGGTTGCCGCCCGGACCGACGACGAACGGGACTGGGTGGTGACCAGTCTGAGGTCGAGGGCCGACGTGCGCACGATCCGGCATTTCTCCTCCGGCTACCACAGCCGCAACGGCGGTGGAGATGCGATCGAGACGGACGGCGACCTGCCCATCCTTACCCTCACGCCTCAGGGGGTGCCGGATGGTGCTCCCGACGGCTCGGATTGACTCACGTCTCACCACCTCAACGCCTCACCGCCCCGGCGACCGACCCGACGGCTGACCGGTCCTCGCGGCTTCTGTGGTCCGATCCGGCGACCGGAAACTGCCCCGGCACCCGGACGACTCTCCCGGCACCCGGACGACTCTCCCGGCACTCCGTTCAGGCGACGCCCTGTCGCCCGGCCGGCTCCTCGGGCGTCCTGGTCCAGAGACTGATGCGGTACCGGGGCCCCTTCGAGGACTCGAGCCACCCCGATTCGGGCGACAGCGCCGCGAGCGCCCAGTCGGTTCCGAGGGCCGGAGCAACGGTGTCGCCGTCGACCGTGGACTCGACGACGGTGACCAGCGCCGCATTCGCCCGCTCCATGGCGTCGGCGTAGACACGGCCTCCGCCGATCACCCAGATCTCCTCCGATCCGGGACTGGCCCGGGCGGCGTGGAACGCGGCATCGAGCGAATCGACGACGACGGCACCCGGCAGGTCCACTCCGGAGCTGGAGATGACGATGTTCGTACGATCCGGCAGCGGCCGGAACGCCGGGGGGAAGGACTCCCAGGTCCGACGGCCCATGATGACGGGATGCCCCGTCGTCGTGGCCTTGAAGTGCGCCATGTCCTCGGGCACGTGCCAGGGGATGCCGCCGTCCCGGCCGATCACGCCGTTCTCGGTCTGCGCCCAGATCAGGCCGATCACGGGACGCGACGTGACGGCGTCGGCCACGCTGAGCGTGCGGGCCTCGGTCATACCGCCACCGGTGCCTTGATCGTGGGGTGGTGCTGGTAGTCGACCACTTCGAAGTCCTCCAGTGCGTAGTCGAAGATGCTGGCTGGCTTCCGCTTCAGCTCGATCCGCGGGTACGGGTACGGCTCCCGGGACAGCTGCTCCGCGACCTGCTCCACATGGTTGTCGTAGACGTGGACGTCGCCGCCGGTCCAGATGAACTCGCCGGGCTCGAGCCCGGTCTGCTGCGCCACCATGAGGGTGAGCAGTGCGTAGGACGCGATGTTGAAGGGGACACCGAGGAACGTGTCGGCCGACCGCTGGTACAGCTGACAGGAGAGCCTGCCTGGACCGCCGTCCACGCCGGGCGTCACGTAGAACTGGAAGAACACGTGGCAGGGAGGCAGCGCCATGCTGGAGATCTCGGAGACGTTCCACGCCGAGACGAGGTGACGGCGCGAGTCCGGATTGGTCTTCAGGGCTTCGACCACCTGGGCGATCTGGTCGATGTGCCCGCCGTCGGGCGTGGGCCACGAGCGCCACTGGACGCCGTAGACCGGACCGAGCTCGCCGTCGTCGTCGGCCCACTCGTTCCAGATGGAGACGCCGCGCTCCTGCAGCCAGCGGACGTTCGAATCACCGCGGAGGAACCAGAGCAGCTCGAGCGCCACGGACTTGAAGTGCACGCGCTTGGTGGTGATGAGCGGGAAGGACTCGCTGAGATCGAACCGCAGCTGCCGGCCGAAGACGCTCCGGGTGCCGGTGCCCGTCCTGTCGCTCTTCGCCGCGCCGTTCGCCATCACGTCGCGCAGCAGGTCCTCGTACGGGGTGGAGATGGGAGTGCTCACCCCGCAAGTCTAGGACGAACGCGAAGCCGGGGGTTGCCGCCGTACCCCCGGTAGACTTCCCCGGAGCCCGTGTACGGACGGCCGGCGCAGGTCACCTGCCGTTCACATTCCACCGGAAGAATCCCGACTGTGACCACACCTCCGCCCGCGACCGAGGCAAAGCCCTCCTCCGCGCAGTTCGCCGCGTCCGCGCTCGCCCCGACGCCCCGCACGCTCCTCGACATCCTCCGTGCCACGGCCGCCGAACACCCCAGCGCCTCGGCGCTCGACGACGGCACCTCGGATCTGAGCTACGCCGAGCTGGTCGTCGCCGCCGAACAGTTCGCGGCCCGTTTGCACGATGCGGGAGTGGGACGCGGGGACACCGTGGGGGTGCGTATCCCCTCGGGCACCAACGAGCTCTACATCGCGATCCTGGGTGTGCTCACCGCAGGCGCCGCCTACGTGCCGGTCGACGCCGACGATCCCGACGAGCGCGCACGCGTGGTCTTCGCCGAATCCCGTGCTGCCGCCGTCGTCGGGCAGGGACTGTCGGTGACCACCGGAACGGGCGGGCGCCGGGGAGGCGCGGGCGCCCCGACGCCCGACGACGACGCCTGGGTCATCTTCACCTCCGGGTCCACGGGGACGCCGAAGGGTGTGGCGGTCACGCACCGCTCCGCTGCCGCCTTCGTCGACGCCGAGGCGCGCCTGTTCCTGCAGCGTGATCCGATCGGACCCGCCGACCGCGTACTCGCGGGCCTATCCGTGGCGTTCGATGCGTCCTGCGAGGAGATGTGGCTCGCCTGGCGGAACGGTGCGTGTCTCGTGCCGGCGCCCCGTGCGCTCGTGCGCACCGGCGTCGATCTCGGTCCCTGGCTCATCGCCCGGGGGATCACGGTCGTGTCCACGGTGCCCACGCTCGCTGCGCTGTGGCCCGCCGACTCCCTCGAGAACGTGCGCCTCCTCATCTTCGGCGGTGAGGCCTGCCCGCCCGAGCTCGCCCAACGCCTGGCGGTCCACGACCGCGAGGTGTGGAACACCTACGGTCCCACCGAGGCGACGGTCGTCGCCTGCGCAGCACGCCTCGGCCGCCAGGGCCCCGTGCGTATCGGCCTGCCGCTGGACGGGTGGGACCTGGCCGTCGTCGACGAGTCCGGCATGCCCGTGGCGGAGGGCGGCACGGGCGAACTGATCATCGGCGGAGTGGGCCTGGCCCGCTACCTGGATCCCGCCAAGGACGCCGAGAAGTACGCACCGATGCCGACCCTCGGATGGGAGCGGGCGTACCGTTCGGGCGACCTCGTCCAGCTCCACGCTGCCGGACTCGTCTTCGTGGGACGTGCCGACGACCAGGTGAAGCTCGGCGGCCGGCGTATCGAGCTCGGCGAGGTTGACGCCGCCCTGCAGGCGCTGCCGGGGATCGCCGGCGCGGCCGCAGCCGTCCGGTCGACGCCGTCGGGCAACCAGATCCTCGTCGGCTACCTCGTGCCGGCCGGAGCCGATCCCGACCTGCCGGCGCTGCGCACCCTCCTGGCCGACGCACTGCCCGCGGCCCTGGTACCGCTGCTGACCGTCACCGGTGCACTGCCCACCAAGACGAGCGGCAAGGTGGACCGGAACGCCCTGCCCTGGCCCCTCGCCGGCGTCGGCGACCCCGGCGCTCCGGGCAGCATCGAGGACCTCGACCCCCGCGTGCAGTGGATCGCGGACCAGTGGGCCGCCGTCCTGGGCACGGTACCGGCCGACGAGGACGCCGACTTCTTCCTGCACGGCGGCGGATCCCTCGCCGCGGCCCGGCTCGTCTCGCTGATCCGCACGCGCTACCCGGTCGTCACGGTCGCCGACATCTACGCGCACCCCCGGCTCGCCGCCCTCGCCGCATTCGCCGCGGGCACGGGCGACGGCGACGAGCAGCCCGCCGCGCCGGAACGGGCGGTGCGCCACACGGCCCGCAAGTCACAGGTCTTCCAGACGCTCATGGGCATCCCGCTGCAGTTCCTCGCGGGCATGCGCTGGCTGACCTACGCGATGATCGCGAACAACGTCCTTGCAGGACTCGGGGTCCTCACGGCAGCTCCGACCCTGTCCTGGTGGTGGGTAGTGGCGTCGTGGCTCGTCTTCGTCAGCCCGTTCGGCCGCATGGCGCTGTCCGTCCTCGCCGCCCGCATCCTGCTGCGCGGCGTACGGCCCGGTGTCTACCCCCGGTCCGGCAGGGTGCACCTGAGGCTCTGGCTCGCCGAACAGATCTCGGACAGCGTGGGTGCGGTCGGCCTCGCCAGCGCACCCTGGGTGCCCGTGTACGCGCGGGCGCTCGGCGCGAGCATCGGCCCCGACGTGGACCTCCACTCCGTCCCGCCTGTCACCGGCCTGCTCACGCTCGAGGCCGGGGCCTCCGTGGAACCGGAGGTGGACCTCTCGGGGTGGTGGATCGACGGCGACCGCGTCCACATCGGGGCCATCTCGGTGGGTGCGGGCGCCGTGGTCGGTGCACGCAGCACCCTGATGCCGGGAGCGCGCATCGGTACCGGGGCCGAGGTGGCCCCGGGCTCCGCCGTCCATGGCACCGTCAGGTCGGGTCAGCTCTTCTCGGGCTCGCCCGCCACCCGGGCCGGCAGGGCGAAGCACGAGTGGCCGGACACCCTGCCCGCGCGCTCGCCGCTGCGCTCCCGCCTGTCCTTCGCGGCGTTCGCTGCGGCGTCGGGCGCGCTCGCACTCATCCCGTACGCCGCGGCCGTCATCGCAGCGCTGCCCGTCGTGGCGGCACTGCAGGGAGAGCCGTCGCTCTCGGCCGCCCTGCCGTCCCTGGTGGGTCCCGTGGTCCTCGCAGCGGTCCTGTGGTTCGTGGTCAACGCCGTCCTCGTGCTGGCGACGGTGAGGCTGCTGGGGATCGGGCTGGGGGAGGGCCACTACCCGGCGCACAGCCGGATGGGCTGGCAGATCTGGGCCACCGAGCGCACCCTCGACATGGCGCGGGACCTGCTCTTCCCGCTCTACGCGAGCCTGTTCACACCTGTGTGGCTCCGGCTCCTCGGGGCGCGGGTGGGCCGCAATGTCGAGGCCTCCACCGTGCTGCTGATCCCGAAGATGACCACCATCAACGAGGGTGCGTTCCTCGCCGACGACACCATGGTGGCCTCGTACGAACTCGGCGGCGGTTACCTGCGGATCGCGCCCGCGAAGATCGGACGCCGTGCGTTCCTCGGCAACTCCGGTATGACGTCGGCGGGGCGCCGTGTGCCCAAGAACTCACTCGTCGCCGTGCTGTCGGCCACGCCCGCGAAGGCCAAGGCCGGTAGCTCCTGGCTGGGCAGCCCGCCGTCGCGCCTGCGCCGGCTCGCCGTCACGGGCGACCAGAGCAGGACCTTCGAACCGTCCCGGCGCCTGAAGACGGCCCGCGGCTTCTGGGAGGTCTGCCGCGTGGTGCCGATCATCCTCACCGTGATGATCGGCGCCGCCGCCCTCGTGGTCTTCGACGCGCTCGCGCTTCAGGGCGGGTACCTCGTGGCGGCCCTGTTGAGCGGTGTGGTGTTCATGGTGCTCGGTGCGGTCGCGGCCGGGAGCGCCGTCGTCGCGAAGTGGCTGCTGGTCGGACGGATCACGGCGGGTGAACACCCGCTGTGGAGCTCCTTCATCTGGCGCAACGAGGTGGTGGACACCTTCATCGAGAGCGTCAGCGCACCCTGGTTCGCGCGGGCGGCCAGCGGCACGCCGGCGCTGGTGTGGTGGCTGCGGGCCCTGGGCTCGAAGATCGGCTCCGGCGTGTGGTGCGAGAGCTACTGGCTGCCCGAGGCCGACCTGGTGACGCTCGGCTCGGGGTCCACAGTCAACCGGGGATGCGTGGTGCAGACCCATCTCTTCCATGACAGGATCATGAGCATGGACACCGTGGAGCTCGCTGCTGGAGCCACCCTCGGCCCCCACAGCGTGATCCTGCCCGCCGCGCAGATCGACGCGGGAGCCACCGTGGGGCCGGCGTCGCTCGTGATGCGCGGCGAGACCGTCCCTGCAGGCACCTACTGGATGGGGAATCCGGTCAGTTTCTGGTCGGGCCCGGGAGACGGTGCGTGAGCAGCAGCCCCGAGAGCTTCGCCCCTGATCCGTACACACCGACCAACGGCAGCACCTCCTACCGTGTGGTGCACTACGACCTCACGCTCGACTACAAGCTCCTGAGCAACCGCCTGGCTGGCCGCGCCGTCCTCACGCTGACCGCCCACAGGGAGCTGCACCAGCTCGAGCTCGACCTCAGCGGGCTCCGCACCACCAAGGTCACCTCGGACACCGCCCGTGTCCGTTCCTTCAAGGACCGCAACGGCAAGCTCGTCATCGCGTTCAGGGATCCTGTGCCCGACGACGCCGAGTTCCGGCTCGACATCCGGTACGAGGGCAACCCCGCGCCGATCTCCGGCACATGGGGCGAGGTGGGATGGGAGGAGCTGACCGACGGCGTCCTCGTGGCCGGGCAGCCCACCGGGGCACCGTCCTGGTTCCCCTGCAACGACCATCCCTCGCAGAAGGCGTCCTTCCGGTTCACGGCCACGACGGATTCCGGGTACAGGGCCATCTGCAACGGCGTGCTCGTCTCGCGCATCGCCAGGTCCAGCCGGACCACCTGGGTGTACGAACAGGCGGAGCCGATGGCCACCTACCTCGCCACCGTGCAGATAGGACGCTACGATCTCGTGGCACTGAACGATCCCTCGCGGCCCGCCGTCGGCCTGCCCGGCCATGCGATGCCGCGGGAGCCGGGGAGCCCCGTGCCGCAGTACGCCGCCGTGCCGCCGACCCTGGCGCCGGCCGCCAAGGCGTCGCTGGCCCGGCACCACGAGATGATGTCCGTGTTCGAGCAGCGCTTCGGGCCCTACCCCTACCCCCAGTACCTCGTGGTGGTGGCCGACGATGACCTGGAGATCCCGCTCGAGGCCCAGACGCTCTCGATCATCGGCCGCAACCACCTCGACCAGGGCTGGGAGGCGCAGCGGCTGATCGCCCACGAGCTCGCCCATCAGTGGTTCGGCAACGCGGTCACGGCAGCACGGTGGCAGGACATCTGGCTGCACGAGGGCTTCGCCTGCTATGCCGAGTGGATCTGGTCCGAGTCCAGCGGGTCGACGACGGCGGAGACCCACGCGCGAGCCACGCACCAGCGCCTCGGGGTGAAGCCCCAGGACCTCGTGATCGGCGACCCCGGTGCTGCGGACATGTTCGACGATCGCGTCTACAAGCGCGGCGCCCTCACGCTGCATGCGCTCCGCAGGGCCGCGGGTGACGACGCCTTCTTCGCGCTGCTGGGCGCGTGGTCCGGGGAGTACCGCTTCGGGACGGCCACCACGCCCGACTTCGTCGCGCTCGCCGTACGACTGCTTCCGGGCGTACAGGTGGAGGGCTTGCTCACGCCGTGGCTGTTCTCGGAGGCGCTCCCCGCCCTGTGAGGCCGGGGATGCGCCCCGCATGATCCCCGGGACGATCCTTCACGTGTCGTCTCACGGCATCGCGCAGGGACGCCTCCCGGGGTCCCTCGCGCAATCCCTCATGCGATCACGGCGAGAGCGGCCACCAGCCCCAGAGGTTCGAGTGGCACACCGTCGACGGACTGGAGGTCGCCGATACGACGGTCGTGCAACACCTCGACCACGCCGGGATCACGATCGGTGAAGCCCGTGCCCAGTGCCTTGACGAGGGCTTCCTTGCGGGTCCACAGCCGTGCGCGCTCGGTGCCCTGATCCCCGACGGGAAGCGCTCCGACGGCGAGCTGCTCCTCCGGTGTCAGGGCCACGGCGTCGAAGCCGTCGAAGTCCAATGTCGTGACGGCGGCGAGGTCGACGCCGAGACGCGCATGTGTGGTGCGGCCTGCACCGGAACCTGTAGCCCCCGCCGGTCCGGAACCGGCACCCGGTACCCCTCCCGGTCCTGACGCACGCGGGTCCAGCGCTCCCAGCAGCACGAACCCGCCGGCTCTGGACAGGCTGAGGGCCAGCGGCACCTGTTCGTCGTCGAGGAGGTACTCCGGCCGTCCGTGGTCGGGAACTCCGTCCGGTCCGCAGACCGGACACGTGAACCGCGACGCGAGGAGTTCTGCCTGCACACCGAGCAGGTCGGCGACGAAGAGGCGCAGGAGGTACCTGCCGGCGATGAAGGAGGTGGAGTGCGCGGGTTCGATGCGCACAGCCCGCGAGCGTTCGACGTCGTCGAGCAGCCGGAGCATCGAGGCGGCGGGCGGGAGTTCGGGGCCGATGCCGTGCAGCCGCAGCGCCACGGCCGCCGGAGGGCCGGCCGGTGGAACGGCGTCCGGTGCGCGGGGAGAGGACCTCATGTCACCATCGTCCCCGGAAACACGGCCGCTGGGTCACACGCCGACGATGCCGCCCGTGCGCCGTCCCTAGTGGACCCGTCCGAACAGCTCGGCGCAGACGTCGTCGCGCAGCACGAACGGTCGTGGACGGTCGCTGTCGGCGGCCCGCCCGTACACGTAGTAGCCACGGCCCTCGCCGGGGCCACCGGCTGCGCGATCGATGGCGTGCAGGAGCTTCGGCGTCAGCGGTCCGGCAGGCCCGATCCTGTGGATCTGCTCGATCTCGTGCGGTGCGAGTCCCCGCACGAGGGCCTTCACATCGGCCATGGGTGCATTCCTGTCGTCGGTGCCGGTCCGTGCATCAGCCCCCGACAGTAGATGCAGGGGATGAACGGGATGTGAACTGCGGCGGTATCGGCGCTGACGCCACGTGAACTGCTCGTCCTCGACGGGTGGGTGCACGTCGACCGCGGTCCGCCGGGGAGGACCGACGGACGAGGAGCACCGGACGGCCCGACGAGGAGCCACCGGTCCCGGCATCCGGAGGGTGGGGTCCTTGCCGGCGGAGGCTTCGACCCCGGCGTGTCCGACAGGCCCTCGGGTCAGTCGTCGTAGGCGCGGAACTGCTCCACCGAGACGATCCGCCCCTGGTTCAGGCTGCTGACCTGGCAGATCACCGCCTCGCCGGGAGCGAGATACGGGTCGTCGACGGGCAGGAGTCCCTGCAACGCGGCCGCCATGTGGTTCCCCAGGACCGAGAACACGAGCGGCAGGACGGGCCGATGGGTGCACAGCGCCACCGGCCGACGCTTGTCGAACACCCGCTCGACGGCGGACCGCGTACGCCCGGGCCTGCGGGCGGCATCGTGCTCGGTGAGGGCGTCGACGAGCTTGAGCTTCGCCCTGCGCTGGTTGACGTAGGGGGAGATGGTCTGGACGCACCGGTCCCACGGGCTGCTCACCACGCGCTCCGGGTTCCACGCCTGGAGCAGGCGGCTCACCGCGATGGCCTGCCGCCGGCCCGTGGCGGCGAGGGGGCGCTCACCCTCCGCCCTGCTCCACGAGGATCGCGGCTTCGCCTTCGCGTGCCGGACCACGATCAGGGACCAGGTCTGCAGGTCCTTCGCGTCGTGGGCTGCGACGAGGGCGTCGAGGGGTTCGACGTCGGACGGGTTGCTCAGCAGGTCACGCGCCGTCTCCGGCCGCACCCACCGCACCCTGTCCACCTCCTTGCCGTCCGGGGTGGGGCGCGGCCGTTCGGCCCTCGCCGCCCAGTACTGGACGACCTTCTGGCCCGACGTCACGGGGTAGCTGATGGTGGCGAGGGGGATGCCGAGCTTGACGCTCAGTCCCACCTCCTCCATGGTCTCGCGGACGGCGCACTCCGGCGTCGTCTCGCCCGGATCGAGCTTGCCCTTCGGCCATGACCAGTCCCGGTAGCGGGGCCGGTGGATGATCAGGACCTCGAGCCTGCCCTTCTCGATGCGCCAGCACAGCGTCCCGGCGGCGATGATCTCGCCACTGCCCTGGGCGGAGGCAGCGGCGGTGTCGACTGTCGGTGCGGCCATCAGCGGCGTGACACCGCTCGCTGCCGGGACCTGGAGGCGAGCAGCCAGGACTGGATGTCCTCGAGGGGGGCGCCGTCGTCGTCCTTGTGGTGACGCGTCCAGCATCCGCTCTCATCCAGGTGCCAGCTCGAGACCTCGGGGTTCATGTAGCGGTCCATGAGGTTCATCAGGTAGGAGATGTCCTCGGGCGCGCTGAGCTGCACGAGGGCTTCGACACGACGGTCCAGGTTGCGGTGCATCATGTCCGCGGAACCGATGAAGACCGCCGGGTCGCCGCCGTTGGCGAAGGCGAAGACGCGCGAGTGCTCCAGGAAGCGGCCCAGGACGGAGCGTACGGTGACGTTCTCGCTGAGGCCTGGGACGCCGGGACGCACCGAGCAGATGCCGCGGACGATCACGTCCACCGTCACGCCGGCCTGCGACGCACGGTAGAGGGAGTCGATGATCGCCTCGTCCACCATCGAGTTGACCTTGATGACCACGCGGGCGGCCCGACCTGCCTGCTTGTTGGCGATCTCCCGCTCGATGCGGTCGATCAGCCCCGAGCGGACCGAGCGCGGCGCGACGAGCAGGCGCTTGAAGGTGGACTTCGGAGCGTATCCGGAGAGCTGGTTGAACAGGCGCGAGAGGTCCTGGCCCACCTGCTCGTTGGCGGTGAGCAGGCCGAGGTCCTCGTAGTACCGGGCGGTGCGCGGGTGGTAGTTGCCCGTGCCGATGTGGCAGTAGCGGCGCAGTCCGTCGATCTCCTGCCGCACCACGAGCGAGAGCTTGCAGTGCGTCTTGAGGCCCACGATGCCGTACACCACGTGGACGCCGGCCTGCTCGAGCTTGCGCGCCCACGAGATGTTGGCCTGCTCGTCGAAGCGGGCCTTGATCTCCACGAGGGCCAGCACCTGCTTGCCCGCCTCGGCGGCGTCGATCAGGGCATCCACGATGGGGGAGTCGCCCGACGTCCGGTAGAGCGTCTGCTTGATGGCCTGCACCTTGGGATCGGCGGCAGCCTGCTCGAGGAACGCCTGCACCGACGTCGAGAACGAGTCGTACGGGTGGTGCAGCAGGATGTCCCTGCGACGCATGGCCGCGAAGACGTTGGCGGCCTTCGAGGTCTCGCTCTCGTTGAGGTGGCGGCTCGTGTGCGCGACGTGCTTCGGGTAGTGGAGGTCGCCGCGGTCGATCCCCGCGATGACGCTGAGGCCCCGGAGGTCCAGGGGGGCGGGGAGGGTGTAGACCTCGTCCTCCTCGACGCCGAGTTCGCGGGACAGCAGCGCACGGATGCTCGGGTTGATGTCCGTGGTCACCTCCAGGCGTACGGGCGGACCGAACCGGCGGCGCAGGAGCTCCTTCTCGAGGGCCTGCAGGAGGTTCTCGGCGTCGTCCTCCTCCACCTCGAGGTCCTCGTTGCGCGTGACACGGAACAGGTGGTGCTCGAGGACCTCCATGCCGGGGAAGAGCTGGTCGAGGTGGACGGCGATGACCTCCTCGAGCGGGATGAAGCGTGCGATCCGCCCGGCCACGTTGCCGGCTCGGGGACCGTCCACCGATATGAGGCGGGGCAGCTGGTCCGGTACCTTGACGCGGGCGAAGAGCTCCTTCTGGCTGACGGGATTGCGCACCACGACGGCGAGGTTCAGCGACAGCCCGGAGATGTAGGGGAAGGGGTGAGCCGGGTCGACGGCGAGCGGCGTGAGGATCGGGAAGACCTTCTCGCCGAACATCTTGTGCAGTTCGGCCCGTGCGGTCTCGTCGAGCTCCGCCCACGTGGTCAGGTGGATCTGCTCCGCGGCGAGCGCGGGCCGGATGTGCTCGGCGAACACGGCCGCGTGGCGCTGCTGCAGCTGGTAGCCGTCCTGCATGATCTTCTCGAGCTGCTCGATCGGGCTGAGGCCTGCGGCGGACGGCACGGCCAGGCCGGTGGCGATCCGGCGCTTCAGGCCGGCCACGCGCACCATGAAGAACTCGTCGAGGTTGGAGGCGAAGATGGACAGGAAGTTCACGCGCTCCAGGAGGAACAGGTCGGGATCCTCCGCCAGTTCGAGGACGCGGGCGTTGAAGTCGAGCCAGCTGATCTCGCGGTCCAGGAAACGGTCCGGGCGGATGTCACCGGTGGGCAGGAGGCTGGGCGCGAACTCCGGGATGTCGATGCGGTCCTGCGTCGCGCGGGCCGGAGCGGTCTCGGAGGATCCGTACAGTGAAGCGCTCCGGGGTCGGGTCTCTGAATCCATTGCGTCTCCTGCAGCGTGATCGGGCATGGTGGCGTACGCCCCGCCTGTCCGGCCGCGGGCACGCCTCGTGATCAACCTTACAAGGTGGCCTGCGGCGTCCTGCCCGCATACATCACGTCGACGTCCCAGCGCGTGAAACCGAGCTTCCGGTACAGGGCGACGGCGGCCGTGTTGTCGGCATCGACGTACAGCATGATGGCCTGCAGCCCCTTGCCGTGCAGGTACTCGATGCCCGCGATGGTCAGCGCCTTGCCGAGCCCCATGCCCTGGGCCTCGGGGGTCACGCCCACCACGTACACCTCGCCCATGGCCGGATGGGCGCCCACCGCGGGATGCACCTTCGTCCAGTGGAAGCCGAGCAGGGTGCCGTCCTCCCGCACCGCGAGCAGGAAGCCCTCGGCGTCGAACCATTCCTCGGCCATGCGGGCCTCGAGGTCCGCACGCGTCGTCGCGCCCTGCTCGGGGTGGTGGGCGAAGGCGGCCGCGTTGGCCGCCAGCCAGGCCTCCTCGTCCTGGCCGGGGACGAACGGCCGCAGCGTCACGCCCTCGGGTAGGTGCACCTGGGGAACGGACTGCTCGACGGCGGCGCGGGTCAGGCGCATGCGCCACAGCTCACGCACGGGTTCGAAGCCGAAGCGTGCGGCGAGGTCCGCGGCGGCGGAGGAGTTGCCGTGCGACCAGCCGCGGAGGCCCTGGAGGCCCTCCGCCAGGACCGCCTCGACGAGGGCGGTACCGGCGCCCTCACCCCGGCAGTCGGGTCCGACGACGAGCTCCAGCGATGCGCCGTCCTCGACGCCGCGGGTGACGACGGCGACGCCGGCGAGCTCGTCGTCCTGCCCCGTGGCGCGCGCGGTGAGGACGAGCAGGCCGTCGCCGGCGTCGCTGGCGCGGAGGGTCAGGAGGGTCTGCTCCGACAGCGGCGGGTTGCCGTCGGCCTCCGCGGCGGTTGCGGCGAGGCCTTGGATCTCGGCGAGGACGGCGGCCGGGGGAGCACCCGTGGCCCTGTCGACGGACCAGGTGGGGACGTGCTGCGCGGCGGTCATGCGCCCAGCCTAGTCCCGCGTGCGCTGCCGTTTGGTGCGAGGTCCGGTCTGCGATAGTCTGATGATTCGCTCGAGGGGGATGCACCAGTGGGGTGCCCGCGATACGTTCGACCCGTATGTCCTCCACCAGGGTTCCGCGAGGAACACGGGAAAGGCCCCTTCCACCGTCGGGTGGGAGGGGCCTTTCGCGTATCCGGTCCTCAGGCGTCCTGGTCGACGGAGCTGCGGTCCTCGGGCTGGCGGGTCAACGTGAAGCGGTACCCGACGTTGCGGACCGTCCCGATCAGCTGCTCGTGGTCCGACCCCAGCTTCGCGCGCAGGCGCCTCACGTGGACGTCGACGGTGCGCGTGCCGCCGTAGTAGTCGTAGCCCCACACCTCGTGCAGGAGCTGGTCGCGGGTGAACACGCGGCCCGGGTGCTGCGCCAGGTACTTCAGCAGCTCGAACTCCTTGTAGGTCAGGTTCAGCGGCTCCCCGGCGACACGCGCGGTGTAGCTCGCCTCGTCGATCACGACGCCGGACGCATGGATCTCGGTGCTCGTCTCCTCGTTGGCCGCGGCCGACCGGGCGATGACGAGGCGCAGGCGGGCCTCCACCTCCGCGGGACCCGCCGAGTCGAGTACGACGTCGTCCGCCAGCCAGTTGGCTGCCACGGCCGCCATGCCGCCCTCGGTGAGCACGAGGACCAGGGGGGCGTCGAGACCGGTGGCCTTGAGCAGCTGCGTGAGGGAGCGGGCGCCGACGAGGTCCTTCCGCGCGTCCACCAGGACGACGTCGCACGGTTCCGTCTCCAGGAGTGCCGTGGGCTCGGCCGCGAGCGTGTGCACCTTGTGGTTGAGCAGTTCCAGGGCGGGCAGGATCTCGACGGACGAGCCGGAGGTGTTGGTCAGCATCAGGATGTGCGGCATGTGTCCTCCACGGGTAGGGAACGCGCATCATCGGGCAGACGGCCCCCGGGCCCGGGGGCGGGACGGGGGCGGTAAAGATTTGGTTCAGTATAGCCGCAGCCCCGGAGCGGCGGGCCCGTGCACTCCCCTCCTGCATCCGTGGCTTTTCACACCGCCAGTCGGTGTAGGGCAGTATTGCTGGAGTGAAGAGGACGAGTGTGGCCGCAGCGGCCGGAGCCGCCGCGCTGGCGGCCGGGGCGATCGTCGCGTCCTCCTACATCTCGCCCGTGGCCGTGGCCGTGGTCACCGGCGTCGCCTGCGTGCTGGCCGCCATCGGCTGGCCGTACATCCTGCGCGTGCCCGCCAGGAAGAGCCAGTCCGCCGCCATCGGGCTGAGTGCCCTGCTCGCCGTCGTCCTCTCCGCCGTGACGCCCGGCCCGTCCTTCTTCGCCTGGTTCCCCGCCTGCGTGGCCCTCGGCGTCGGTGCCGTCTTCATGATCCAGCTCGTCCGCGGGACGGGGCAGAGCCTCCGCCTGGAATCGACCCTCGGAGCGAGCTCCGGGGTCGTCGCGGTCTGCATGGGTGCGGGCTGGGTGGCCGCCGATCGCCTTGCCGTGAACGCGGCCGACTCCGGCATGACACTCGTGACGGGGATCAGCGTCCTCATCAGCATCGCCGTCTGCCTCCTGCCCTTCCCCGACCGCCTCGTGGCCCCTGCCGCCGTCGTCCTCGCGGCGCTCGCCGGTCCGCTCGGTGCACTGCTGTTCACCGGCGTGCCCGCCCTGGCCGCCGCCGCCGTCGGGCTCGCGTGCGGTGCCGTGATCGCCGGGACGCGTCGGCTCCTCGTCGCCCGGGAAGCGCCGCTGGACAGCATCGCCGCCGTGGCCGCCGGCATCTCGCCGGTGCTCGCGATCGGCGCCGTCGTCTATCTCCTCGACACGCTCTTCCTGGCCTGAGGGTCCCGGGCGACGCATCCGGTGCTGTCCGGTGCTGTCCGGGCCGGGCGCTAGGATGGAATCATGTCCATCCTCGCTCTTGAAATCTTCTTCATCTCGCTGCTGGTCGTCGCCGGTCTCGGCATGGCGGGGTTCGCAGCCCTCGTCATCACCCGTCTGTACAAAGGCCAGAAGTAGCCGACCGACCCGGGAGTCCCCATGTCGATTGACCTGCCCACCGACCTCACGCCCGAGCTCGTCCCCCTGTCATGGCTCCTCGGAACCTGGGAGGGCACGGGCATGCTCGGCGAGGGTACCGCCGACTCGGAACGCTTCTCCCAGCGGGTGGAGTTCTCCCAGAACGGCCTTCCCTACCTGCAGTACAGCGCGGAGTCCTGGCTCATCGACGAGCAGGGCTCGCAGCTGCGCCCGCTGTCCATCGAGACAGGGTTCTGGGCGCTGGACCGCAAACTGAACGACGCAGACGTCGGGCCGGGGCTCAGCCCCGCGGACATCGTCCCGGCGCTCAAGACCGCCGACGAGGTGGAGCAGTTCCGCAACGACGCCGGCGGCTTCGACATCACGGCCACCATCGTGCATCCCGGCGGGATCGCCGAGCTCTACTACGGCAGCATCAGGGGACCGCAGATCCAGCTCAGCACCGACCTCGTGATGCGCGGCCAGCACTCCAAGGAGTACACCGCCGCCACCCGCCTGTTCGGCCTGGTGGAGGGCAATCTCTACTGGCGCTGGGACGTGGCCGCGGACGGCAACTCCCTCGAGGCCCACGCCTCGGCCATCCTCAGGAAGTCATCCTGACCCCACCGGCTCCCGGACCGGTGGCCGGAAGGGCCGCCGCGCGGCCCATCCGCCGGGCCGCGCCGGGCGCGCCCTGAGGCAGGAATAGTCCCGCCCGGAAGGCGTTATACCGTCATGACCCCACACAGCCTTTTCCTGAGCCGACCCGGCGCCGTCGAGGGTGGCGGAGCGGATGCCGGGGTGGCGTCCCACTACGGGGATCCCTTCCGCGAACAGCGCCTCCTGGCCGCCGGCGAGGCCGTCGTCGACCTCTCGCACCGGGGCGTCGTGACGGTGTCCGGGCCGGACCGCCTCAGCTGGCTCAACACGCTGTCCTCGCAGCTGCTCCTCGGCCTGCAGCCCGGACAGAGCTCCGAGACACTGCTCCTCACCGTGCAGGGCCGCATCGAGTACTCCGCGCACGTCGTGGACGACGGCGCCACCACCTGGCTCATCACCGAGGGCGGCGAGGCGGCGCCCATGGCCGCGTTCCTCGAGCGCATGAAGTTCATGCTCCGCGTGGAGGTCACGGACGCCACCGACGCCTGGGCCGTCCTCGGCTCGGTCAGGGCGCTGCCCGCCCTGGGCGACGCCGTCGTGTGGGAAGATCCGTGGCCCACCGTCGGAACGGGCGGCTACGCCTACTCCACCGTCGATGACGCCCATCCCGGACGGGAGAGGCCCTGGTTCGAATACCTCGTGCCGCGCGACGCCCTAGAGACCGCGGTCTCCTCGACCGGCCTGGCTGTGGCGGGTTCCCTCGCCGCAGAGGCCCTGCGCATCGCCGCATGGCGTCCCCGGCCCGGATTCGAGACCGACGAGAAGACCATCCCGCACGAGCTGGACCTCATGCGCACGGCTGTGCACCTCGCGAAGGGCTGCTACAAAGGCCAGGAGACCATTGCCCGGGTGCACAACCTCGGGCATCCGCCGCGCCGGCTCACGTTCCTGCACCTCGACGGCAGCCAGCACACCCTTCCCGCGCCGGGCAGCGCGGTGGTCAGCGAGGGCCGCACGGTGGGCCGGGTCACCTCGGTGGCGCACCACCACGAGATGGGGCCGATCGCCCTCGCCATCCTCAAGCGCTCCGTCGACGCCTCGGCGGACCTGCTCGTGCAGGACGGCGAGGAACGGTATGCCGCCGGCCAGGAGGTCATCGTCGCACCCGATGCAGGGCAGGTCGTCGGGCGGGCGACGGGCTTCCTGAAGGCTCCGCGATGAGCGCGGGGGACGACCAGGACACGACCGACGCAGGGCCACGTGTCGATGACGGCGCTGCAGCCGCGATAGCCCTGGCCCATGCGCTGTTCGATGCGGCCCGGCAGGGCGACAGCGCGACCCTCGTCCGGTACCTCGACGCAGGAGTACCCTTCACGCTGACCAATACCGCCGGCGACAGCCTGCTCATGCTCGCCGCCTACAACGGGCACCCGGCCATCGTGCGCGACCTCCTGGCGCGCGGCGCCGATCCCGACCAGGCCAACGACCGCGGACAGACCCCGTTGGCGGGTGCCGTCTTCAAGGGGCATACCGACGTCGTGCGGCTCCTCGTCGACGCCGGAGCGGATCCGGAGACGGGATCACCGTCGGCCCGTGCCGCCGCCGGCATGTTCGGGCGCACGGAACTCGTGGCCCTGTTCGACCGGTAGGACCCACCGGCCCGCGGCCTCACCGGGGTTCGAGGACCACCGAGGTCTGCGTCCCCCCGTAGGCGAATCCCGCCCGTCGGGCCGTGCGCTGGGAAGCGGTATTGTCCGTCCGGGCACGCCACTGGGGCACGAGGCCCGCCGCCATGGCCTCCTCGACCGCGACGGCCGCCACACGCCCGGCGTAGCCCCTGCGCCGTTCGTCGGGTGGGGTGAGGACGGCGACGTGCGCGAGGATGCCCTCCCAGATGTCGTACCCGGCGCCCGCCAGCGGCGTGGGCCCTCCGGCGTCCGCGCCCTCCGCACCGGCTGCACCCTCTGCAGGGCTCCCCTCGTCCACCAGCACGAACGGGTACTGGACGTCGCCCAGCCCCGCCTCGGCGACGTCGTCCGGCGGGCACCTGCGCTCGAGTGCACGGACGAGCGCGCCCTCGCTGGAGACGACGGCGGGCGGTCCCTCGAACTCGGGGAGCGCGTCGCAGAAGTACAGCTGCGCCTCGCCGAGCCCGCGTCCGCCGTGGTTCCGCGTGAGCGTGAGCAGCGTCGAATGGCTGCGGAGCTCCACCCCCGGCAGGTCCCGTGCTGCGTCGACGGCCCAGGCAGGACCCCTGAGGACCTCCCGACCGAACAGGGTCACGAAGGACAGCACGGAGGCGGTGTCATCGATGCTGCACAGGCGCCCGGTGCCGCCGTCGCCGAGGGCGCCGTCGTCGAGCCCGAGCAGGCGCGACCAGGCCAGCTGGATGATCGAGACGGTCCCCGGGTCGAGTTGCATCGCTCAGCCGAAGAGGATGGCGGCTTCGTCGTAGCGGTGCTGCGGGACCCGCTTGAGGTTCCCGAGCGCGGCCTCGAAGCCCACGTGCGCGATCTCCGTGCCGTGCAGGGAGACCATGGTGCCCCACAGTTCGTCCTTCACCGAGTCCACCGCGGCCATGCCGAGACGGGTGGCGAGCACACGGTCGAACGACGTCGGCACGCCGCCACGCTGGATGTGGCCGAGGATCGTGGCGCGGGTCTCGATACCCGTACGGGCCTCGAGCTCCGGCGCGAGCTGGTCCGAGATCCCGCCCAGGCGGGGGCGGCCGAAGGTGTCCAGGCCCCGTTCGGAATGGGCCTGCTCCATGTGGGAGGGCACGAATCCCTCGGCGACCACGACGAGCGGAGCGCGGCCACGGGCATTGGCGGTGGAGACCCAGTCGGCGATCTGCTCGATGCTGGTCTGCTGCTCGGGGATCAGGATGGCGTGGGCGCCGGACGCCATGCCGGCGTGCAGGGCGATCCAGCCCACGTGGCGGCCCATGACCTCGGCGATCATGCAGCGGCTGTGGGACTCTCCCGTGGTGCGCAGCCGGTCGATCGCCTCCGTGGCGATCTGCACGGCGGTGTCGAAGCCGAAGGTGTAGTCGGTGGCGTCCAGGTCGTTGTCGACGGTCTTGGGCACGCCGACGATCCTGAGGCCGAGGTCCGTGAGCCGCTTGGCCGCAGCCAGTGTGCCTTCGCCACCGATCGCGATCATCGCGTCGATGCCGAGGCGATCCAGGTTCTCCTTGATGGCCTCCGCGCCGCCCTTGCCCTCGAAGGGGTTGGTCCGGGAGGTCCCGAGGATCGTGCCGCCCTGCTTGGAGATGCCCCGCACCGCGTGTCGGGGGAGGTCGATGACATCGCCCTCGACGACGCCGCGCCACCCGTCACGGAAGCCCACGAACTCCTGCTCGTGCACTTTGATGCCCTTGAGCACCGCACCGCGGATGACGGCGTTGAGCCCGGGGCAGTCGCCGCCGCTGGTGAGGATTCCGATCTTCATGTGGCGTGGGGTTCCTTCGAGAGGGAGTGGATGAACCGTCGGGAGCACGCCGTCGGGCCCGACTATGATTCTAGACACACCCGGGCCGCGCCGGCCGTCGGAGGGCTTCTCCCTCCGACGCTCGTCCACCCGGACGACGCTTGTCCTGCGGAGCACGTAGGCTGGGACCGTCCGGCGCACGAGGGGCTCGAGCCCCGGCGGGTGCGCGCCCACCCGGTCCGAGGAGGACGCCCGCAGTGCCCCAGGCAGGTTTCGCGCCAGCGGCGCTGCGCATGGTCCATATCTCCCGACCGGTCCTCTGGATCAACACGCTGGGCACCGGCGTCGTCGGGATGTGGCTCACCGGGACGTTCTGGCAGGCCGAGGCGTTCGCGCTCCTTCTCTGGCTCACGCTGCCGTTCAACCTGCTCATCTACGGCGTCAACGACATCTTCGACCAGGACACCGACGCCCTCAACCCGCGCAAGGGATCGCTCGAGGGCGCCCGTATCAGGACGTCCGAGGTGCGCGCCATCTGGATCTCCGTCCTGGTCACCAACGTGCCGTTCCTCGTGTGGTTCGCGCTGACCCTGCCGCCGACTGCCCTCGCCTGGATAGCGCTCTACGCCCTGGTCTTCGTCTTCTACTCCGCTCCGCCCCTGCGCTTCAAGGCCCGTCCGTACCTCGATTCGATCAGCAACGCCGCCTACGCCTTCCCGCTCGTCCTCGTCCCCTACGCGCTGGGCGACACCCCGGTGTGGGCCGCCGCGATCGGACTGATGGCCTGGAGCGCGGCCAAGCACACGTACGACGCCGTCCAGGACATCGACGAGGACAGGGGAGTGGGCATCACGACGACGGCGGTGAGGCTCGGGGTCCGCGGCGTGGTCGCCTGGAGCGGCGCGTGGTGGGCGGTCTCGACCGTGTGCTTCGCCCTCGTGAACATCCCGGTCGCCGTGGTGAACGCCCTGATCGCCGGCTGGCTCCTGTGGGGGCTGTACCGCGATCCGCGTCCCGAGACGGGCCACCGGCTCTACCGCTACTCGATCGCCTTCCCGTACGTTGCCGGGACCGTCGCCGGCGTCCAGCTCGTGGTGGCCCTGACGCTGGGCCTCTACCGATGAGCCGGGTCGTCGTCGTCGGGGGCGGCATCGGCGGGCTCACGGCCGCCGCGCTGCTCGGACGTGCAGGCCACAGCGTGGTGCTGCTCGAGGCCTCGGACCACATCGGCGGGAAGAGCCGCCGCGTGGTGGTCGCAGGGCAGCGCATGGACACGGGTCCGTCGCTCCTGACCTTCCCGGGGGTGTGGCAGGAACTCCTGGCACTGCTCGACGGCGTCGCGCCGTCCCGTGCGGCTCCCGCGGCGGGCATCGCGGACCTCCGGCTCGAGCGGCTCGAGGAGGTCGGCACCTACTACTACCGCGGGGAGGAGTGCCCGCTGCCCGTGCCCGAGGGGCATCCCTGGCACGGGGCATGGGAGCGCTTCGCGAGCGAGCACGGGATCCTGGGCGGGGACGTGTCCAGCCTGCTGACCACGGGTCCGCTCGAGAAGGCTGCCTATCCTGCGCTCGCGAAGCTCGGCACGCTCTACGGGCGGAGGCTCACCACCCGCAGCTACCTCGACAGCCTGCCGTGGCTGCCGGAGGGTCTGCGCGAGGTCATCGCGATCCACACCCTCAATGCCGGGGTCAGCCCCACCCGTACGCCCGCCCTGTACGCGAGCATGCCGGCGATCATGGCCCAGGACGGCGTGTGGATCCCCGAGGGCGGCATCTACGAGCTGGTGCTGGCCCTGGAGCGGCTCGCGGTCGAGGCCGGCGTCGAGATCCGCACCGGCGAGCCCGCGCGGCGCATCGCACGACGGCGGGTCGTCACGTCGACGGGCACCTACCCGGCCGACGCCGTCGTCAGTGCGGTCGACGCACACCGCCTCGGGGGGCTCCTGGCGGGCCGGACGCCCAGGACCCCGCGGAAGCTCACCTGCTCCGCCGTCGGCATCTACGCGGTCCTCACCCGGCCGCTCCCCGAGGGGACGAGCCGTCACGGCGTGATCATGCCCGACGACCCCGCGGCGCTGTACGCGAGCCTCGAGGCCGGCGACGAGCCCGAGCAGACCATGGCGTTCGCCAACTACTACCCGGCGTACGGGGTGTACCCGAACGCGTCGGCGACCCTCGCGCTGCTCCTGACGGCACCGGCGAACGGCAGGACGTACTCGTTGGAGGACCCCTTCGTGCGGCGCGAACTCGAGAGGACCACGCGCGTGCTGGGCCTGCCCGAGCCGATCGAGGCGTACTTCGGGAGCCACGAGATCCTCGATCCCGGCTATTTCGGCGAGCGAGGCTCAGCCGGCGGCGCCCTGTACGGCGCGGTGCATCCGGCCTGGATGAGCGGCCCGTTCCACGTGCCGCCGTACTCGGACCCGCTGCGGCCGTGGCTGTGGCGCGTCGGGGCCTCGGTGCATCCGGGCGGAGGGCTCCCGGCGGTCCTCGGCGGAGCGATGATGTCCACCCGGAAGCTCCTGGCAAGGCTCGACTCCGGGGAGTAGCCGCACCGGGTCGTGAGGATGCGCCCGGGAGTGCAGGTGTGGCGGTCGTACGGCCCGGCGCCCGCCGAGGCTGCGTGCCCGTCGGCGGAGGACGCAGCGACGATCCGCAGGAGCAGTCGCCTCAGGCGTGCGGAGCTGCCTCCGCAGGCTCGCCGGGCGTCGGCAGAGCGTCCCTGGTCCGGGCGAGCTGCAGGCGACGCCGGACCAGCAGGACGATCAGGGCTGCTGCCAGCACGGCCGGGAACACGAGCCCCGAGAAGACGCACACGCCCAGCCACAGGAACATCGAGACGAGCAGGCTGTCGAGGAGCCCCGGCCGGAGCGGCACATCGGTGAGGCGCCGACCGCCGATCCAGGTCACGAGGGCCGACGCGATGAGCCCCGAGATGAGCCACCCACCGTAGTTGGACAGCGGCACCCCGTAGTACGGGCCGCCGTCGGGCCAGATCCAGAAGCCGAGCGACACCGCCCCGGGATCCAGGACGCCGTCGATCACGACGAGCAGGAGCCCCCCGAGGACGATCCTGCGCGGCGCGGTCCCGCTGCCCGACACCACGGCCACCGCTCCGATGACCAGGGGCACGTAGGACAGCGGCAGCAGGTACGGCACGAGGCCCAGGATCGTCGGGCCGAGCGGGTCGCCGTAGTAGAACGAGCCGTACGGGAAGCCTGTCGCCACCCCGAACCCCTCGATCAGGTAACCGAACACGGACACGGCCGCCAACGCCGCGGCGCCCCGTGCTGCACCCAGCTGCCGGACGAGCGCGATGAACGCCGGCAGCGCGATCAGGAGGTTGAAGCCGTAGGACGCGTAGCTGGCCCCCTCGACGTCGGGGAAGCGCACCACGAAGTAGCCGGAGACGAAGAGGAACACGCAGGAGATGATGAGCAGGCGAGGGAGGCTGCGGGCAGCGGTGGACTTCGACACGCAACCCATCCTCGCAGGTCGCCCGGCTCCGCACCCTGCATGCAGGAGGGGGCGTCCGCCATGTGCGGATGCCCCCCTCGTCCGGGGTGTGCCTAGTTCGCGAGAATCTTCTGCAGGGCGATGGTGCCGTCGGTCGTGGGTAGCAGCAGCCACAGCACGGCGTAGAGCGGCAGCCCGATGAACGGGAGCAGGAAACTCAGCAGCATCACGATGCGCACGTAGCTCACGCGCCAGCCGTACTGCCGGGCGATTCCCGCGGCGATTCCGCCGAGGATGCCGCCTGGTGCGCGCTTGATGGGTGAGGTGCGGAGGAAGCGGTAGAAGGACTGCATGATGGGCCTTTCGGTGCTCGATCGGTTGGACGGGAGGGCCGTGTGCTGCTCAGTATGCCGTTGAACGGGGGTCATCGTCCTGGCCGTAGGCCGCACCGTACGTCGGACTGTACGTCGGGCCGGCGTCGACGCCGTCGTCGTCCGCCTGCCTGGTGCGCAGGGACAGGACGCCGCCGATGACGAGTGACACTCCTACGCCGACGAGGAGCCCGAGGGCCACCACCACCGGGTCGATCGACAGGATGACGAACTGGCCGACGAGGAGCAGGAGGGCGACGGCGAGGATCAGGGCCCCCCAGACGATGGTGGCGACGCGGGCGCGACGCTTCGGCCGGGACAGCAGGGTGCTCATGGTGTGTCTCCTGTGGGAGAGGGAACGGGAGTGGGAGAGGGGTCGCGGATATCGGGCGGGGAGATGTCGGTGCCGTTCGACACCACGATGGTGACCTCACTCAGTGCACCCCTGACATCCAGGACGAGGGCGGCTCCGGTGGCGTCGGGGTTCAACTCCCCGTCACTCAGCTGCAGCACGCCGTCCTCGCCCCGGAACTGCGGTGCTGCGTCGGATTCCGTGGACGCGCCCTGCGCGTCCGCGCTTCCGAGTGCCATGCGGGTACGCACCTCGACGGGCACGTCATCGGGGACGATCACCGTGACATCGCTGGCCAGGGAGTTCACCGGCACCACGACATCGCGGGTGGGGGAGGGCAGCTCGGCGAGGTCGATGGTGGTCTCCGCCACCAGGATGCTGTAGCCGTCGGACGCCGTCTGGAGCGAGGCCGGTACGGTCCGCGCCTGCTGCGCGACGATCCAGTCGCCTCCCACCACGGTGAACGACGCGACGAGCGCCCCGAGCGCCGCGAGCGCCGCCGTCAACCCCACCAACCCCGAGGTACGTCCCCGGGCGCCGAGCGCGATCACGCCGAGCGCGAGGAGGATCGCGGCCGCCGCGAGCGCCACGACGGCGGGATTGGCGGCGTCGAGGATGTTCGCGTAGTCGAGCACGAGGACGACGGCGGCGACGATGACCGCCCCTCCGAGCAGGAGTGCCGTGGTCGGTCCCGACGGGCGGGGAGGCCGCCTGTCGACGGTCCGGGAGGGACGTGTCTGGACGTCCGTGTCCACGACTCCCGACCCGGAGTAGGGGGACGTCTCCGACCACCCCTGGTACGGCCGGTAGGGCTCGTAGGTCTGGGGGTAGCCCCGGAGCGGGCTTGTCTGCGCCGCAGGCCTGTACGGCAGGGGAACGGTCCTGTGGACCTCCTCCAGCGCTCCGGTGGGGTCCTCGCGCTCGCCGTCGCCGCCGTCACCGTCCGAGGGCGCCGCGCGTCTCTCCGTGGGATCGCCGGACGCCGTGTCTCCGGGTGCCGCACCGGGCGCGAGGTTCGTGGGCCCCACGGAAGTCGCGGAACCTGCGAACGCGGAGGCCCCTGTGGAACCGGTCCCCGTGGACCCTGTTCCTGTGGAGTCCGGTCCTCCGGCTGAAGGCGACCCGCCAGGACCAGTCGGAGCGGGACCGGACGGCGTCGGACCGGACGGTGCGGGACCGGACGGCGTCGGACCGGACGGCGCGGGACCCGACGGAGCCGAGCCGAAGGGAGCCGGGCCGAAGGGAGCCGGGCCGAAGGGGGCCGAGCCGAAGGGAGCCGGGCCCGCGGGCGGAACAGGGCCGGATCCCGGACCGCCGTCGCTCCCTGGGCGGCCACCGAAGCCGGGCATCCCGGGGCGGGTCCTGCCGCCGCTGGAGCGGTTGACGATCCAGTACACGAGGAGTGCCACCGCGCCGATCCAGAACATCGTCCACAGGAAGCCGCCGCCGTCCCCTCGGAAGGGGACGTTGGGACCCCAGAGGCCGATCGTTATCAGGACGGCAGCTCCGGTCAGCCCCGAGGTCCATGAGCCCCGATGGGCCTGCTCCAGGTGGATGCGTCCGTCGGGCTCCGGGAGCAGTGCCCAGGCGAGTCCGTAGAGGAGTACGCCGATGCCGCCGAACACCGCGAGGACCACGATGAGGCCCCGGACGAGCGCCAGGTCCAGGCCCGTCCGGCGGGCAACGCCACCGGCTACCCCGCCCAGCCAGCGGTCCGGTGTCCGCGTGACATCGAGCCCGCGGATCCATCGGTAGAACGACGACGAGGTGGGTTGCCCCGTCGGATTCGGTGCGGCCGGTTGTTGCTGCCAGGACGGCCCGCCTGGGTTCGGTGCTGAGGTCATGCCTCCATGCTTCCTCCCGGCACAGGGAGGGGGTATCGGGGCCGACCCTGATTGAACCCTGAGAGTGCCCTGATTCCCGTCCGGGAGGGGACCCGGACGGGCTCCCGTGTGCTGTGATATTGCTATGAGACCTCCGCTGCTGCGCAGAGCCGACGGCGTGATCGCCGGTGTGTGCGCCGGCCTCGCGGTGCACCTGGGCATCTCGCGGTCCTGGGTCCGGGTGGGCATGGTCATCCTGACCTTCGCCTCCGGTGCCGGCATCGTGCTCTACGCCTGGTTGTGGATCTTCGTGCCGACGGCTTCTGACAGGGCGGCCGAGGCAGGGCGCAAGAGCGGCCCGGCGGCCTTCATGCACGGCGTGGAGGCCGCCCCGGAGCTCCTGACCCGATCGGGCGACCGAGGTGGAAAAGCCGGCCCCGGCAGGGCAGGTCACTGCGGCCCTGGTGGGATGCATGGACGCGGTGTCCCCAGCGGCGTCAGCGCCTCCAGCGGCTCAGGTGCCTCCAGCGGGATCGCGGGCTCGGGTCTCCCCGGTGGCCTACACGCTCCCAGCGGGATCGCCGGCTCCGCCCTCCCCAGTGGCCTACACGCTCCGAGCAGGGCCGCGGGATCCGGCAGTACGGGCGGCTCGAGCACTCGCGACGGAGTCGCGGGTTCCAGCATCCCCGGCGGTACAGGTGTTCCCGACGGCATCATGGGCGGCAGCACCGGCACCGGCAGCGCCGGCAGCACCGAGACGGCGACCCATGCCACTACGACCCGTCCCGCTGTCGGCCTCCTGGACCCTGATGCGTGGCGCGATCGCACGGTGAGCGCCGGTCGCCGCGAGATCCTCTTCGGCACGGCGATGCTGCTCGCAGCAGCGGTGCTGGTGGTGCAACTGCTCGGAGTGGACGTCAACTGGGGTTTCCTCGTCCCGATCGCCGTCGTGGCGACGGGCGCAGCCCTCGCCTGGTCCCAGCTCGACGAGGTGCGCAGGGCGAGGGTCATGAACCGAGCCGGGGCGGGACGGGTCGGGGGGACGCTGCGGCTGCTCGCGGGCCTCGTGCTCGTGATCGCGGGTGTCCTCGTCGCCCTGTCCAGCAGCGGATCGTGGACCCTGACGGTGGCCACCCTCGTGGCCGTGCTCGCGGTGCTGGCCGGCGTCGGGCTGGTTCTCGCGCCATGGGGCCTCAAGTTCTGGCGGGACCTCGAGACGGAACGGGCGGGCCGCGTGCGTGAGACGGAACGCGCGGAGATGGCCGCCCATCTGCACGATTCCGTCCTGCAGACCCTCGCGCTCATCCAGAACCGGGCCGATTCGGAGACCGACGTGCTGCGCCTGGCCCGCGCCCAGGAGCGCGAACTCCGCCAGTGGCTGTTCGCGGACCCGGCCCGCGATCCGGGGAGCCTTGCCGAACGGCTGCGCGTCATGGCCGGTGAGATCGAGGACCGCTACGGCCATCCGGTCGCCGTCGTCGCCGTCGGGGATGCCGTCCTGGGACCGGCGGAGGACGCCCTGGCGCAGGCGGCACGGGAAGCCATGGTCAACGCGGCGAAGCACGCGGGCGTCGCCGTGTCCGTGTACCTCGAGGCCGGTCCGGAGATCGTCGAGGTCTTCGTCCGTGACCGCGGACCGGGCTTCGACCTCTCCGCAGTGCCGGCGGACCGCCTCGGCATCCGCGAGTCGATCCACAGCCGGATGGCGCGCCACGGCGGGTCGTCGGACCTGCGCAGCGACGAGGACGGCACGGAGGTGCGGCTCAGGCTGCCGCGGCCGGTCCGCAGCGACGCATAGGGCAGGCGGGGAGGCGAGCCGGCGTGACCGGTCCGACGGCGCAGAGCGCGGCTCCTCTAGGCTGGCCGCAGCGGAACGGTGTCCGCCGGCCGGTGGACACCGGATGGACGGCAGCCGAGAGAGCCGGCCGGCAGGACGAGCGACAGACGACGAAGAAGCACGGCCCGCAGAGGGCCGCTGGGAGGGGCAACCGTGGACAGCGACAACCCACGCGTACATGAGCAGGCACCCGGGACGGTGTCGGTGGTCATCGTCGACGACCACGGCATCTTCCGTTCGGGCCTGCGGGCCGCGCTCGGCGCCGTCATCGACGTACTCGGAGAGGCCGCCACGGTGGAGGAGGCCGAAGCCGTCATCACGGCCACCGCGCCCGACGTCGTCCTCCTGGACGTGCACCTGCCGGGAGGACGCGGCGGCGGTGGCGCCGAGGTGATCCACCGTTGTGTCCGGCGCGGGACGACCTCCCGGTTCCTGGCCCTCAGCGTGTCGGACTCCGCGGAGGACGTGGTCGCGGTCATCCGTGCCGGGGCACGGGGCTACGTCACCAAGACCATCTCCGGACCCGAGATCACCGACGCGGTGCAGCGTATCGCCTCGGGGGACGCCGTGTTCTCCCCGCGCCTGGCCGGCTTCGTCCTGGACGCCTTCGGAACCGCGTCCGTCGCCGTCGACGACGAGCTCGACCGTCTCTCGGCCCGCGAACTGGAGGTCATGCGGCTGATCGCCCGCGGCTACAGCTACAAGGAGACCGCGAAGGAGCTGTTCATCTCCGTGAAGACCGTGGAGACGCACGTCTCCGCGGTGCTGCGGAAGCTGCAGCTGTCCTCGCGCCACGAACTCACGCGGTGGGCCACGGAGCGCAAGCTGCTCTGACCGCACCAAGCCGGGGCGTCAGCGCACGGAGCCGAGGAACTCCTGCAGGCGCGCCACGCCGGTCGCGAGGTCCTCGTCGCCGAGGGCGTAGGACAGGCGCAGGTAGCCACTGGGCCCGAACGCCTCGCCGGGGACGACGGCCACCTCTGCCTTCTCGAGGATCAGTGCGGCGAGTTCGGCCGACGTCGCAGGGACTTCCCCGCCGAAACTTCGCCCGAGCAGGGCCCGCACATCCGCATAGGCGTAGAAGGCACCATGGGGTGTGGGGCACTCCACGCCCTCGATCCGGTTCAGCGCCGACACCATGGCCCGGCGGCGGCGGTCGAACGCCACCTTCATCTCGTCGACGGCCGTCAGCGGACCCGACACGGCAGCCAGTGCGGCCATCTGCGGGACGTTGGACACGTTCGACGTGGCATGCGACTGCAGATTGGTCGCCGCCTTCACGAGGTCCTTCGGGCCGATCATCCAGCCCACGCGCCAACCCGTCATCGCGTAGGTCTTCGCGACACCGTTGAGGATCACCACCTTGTCACCGAGGGAGGGCGCGGCCGTCGCGATCGAGGTGAACGGCACGCCGTCGTACGTCAGGTGCTCGTAGATCTCGTCCGTCACGACCCAGAGTCCGCGCGCTGCAGCCCACTCGCCGATCTCCCGGACGGCGTCGGCACCGTAGACGGCACCGGTGGGGTTCGACGGCGAGACGAACAGCAGCACCTTCGTGCGCGGCGTCAGCGCGGCCTCGAGCTGGTCGACGGTCACCAGGTACCCCTGGTCCGGGCCGGCGAACACCTCCACGGGCACGCCGCCCGCGAGGCGGATGGCCTCGGGGTAGGTGGTCCAGAACGGCGTGGGCACGAGGACCTCGTCCCCCGGGTCGAGGAGGGCAGCGAAGGACTCGTAGACGGCCTGCTTGCCGCCGTTGGTCACGAGGACCTGCGCCGGGTCCACCGCGTAGCCGGAGTCGCGCAGCGTCTTCTCGGCGATGGCCTGCTTCAGGTCGGGGAGGCCGCCGGCAGGGGAGTAGCGGTGGAACCGCGGTTGGCGCGCGGCGTCGATCGCCGCCTCGACGATGTACTCCGGCGTCGGGAAGTCCGGCTCGCCGGCGCCGAAGCCGATGACGGGCCGGCCGGCGGCCTTCAGCGCCTTCGCCTTCGCATCGACGGCCAGGGTGGCCGACTCGGTGATGGAGCCGATCCGCCGGGAGATCCGGGGGAGTGCTGCGCGGAGTGAGTCGTCGGTTGTCGCGTTCATCGGATCCCGTTCCGTGAGGGTCTCTGGTCAGCCTCCAGCTTAGGCCGTGGCCTCAGCCCGGCCCCCACTGCGGCTCCTCCGCGTCGCCGGCCCCGGCGCACGGTCCCGGGGAGAGCCGCGCAACGACGTCCCGTGAACCGGTGCGGGCGCGCCGGTTCGACGTTCCGGCGGTGAGTGCGTAGACTTGTTCCTCGGTGTTGAAACACCATGATGGTTCGTGCCCTCGCCGGGCAGTCCGGAGTGGAAGCAGTACTGGTTCAAAACCAAAGGGTAGTGGCGCAATTGGTAGCGCAGCGGTCTCCAAAACCGCAGGTTGCAGGTTCGAGTCCTGTCTGCCCTGCGCGTGGCCTTCGCGGCAAGCTGGCGAAGGCACGGCAGAAACAGATCACGAAGCCCCGGCGCAGGCACAGGCCCCGCGCGGCGGTAAACATGATCAGCTGGGGGCGCCACTGGTGGTCCGGCTGGAACACCACACAGATTGATGAGGTTGACGGTGACCGATACGGCTGCGAGCAGCTCCATGGGAAGCCCCGCCGAGAAGAAGGCGCCCCGACGCGGGTTCTTCGCACGCATCATGCTGTTCGTCCGCCAGGTCTTCGCCGAGCTGGGCAAGGTCGTCACGCCCACCCGCCGGGAACTGGTCAGGTTCACCATCACCGTGCTCGTCTTCGTGGTCATCATGATGCTCATCGTGACCGGGCTGGACCTCCTGTTCGGCCGCGGCGCGCTGTGGGTCTTCGGCGAGAGCTGATCCCCACCGCAGGAATGCACGCTCCCACACGTCTGGTGTGCGTCGGGGTGAGTACAGGCAAGCAAGACAACTCTTGAAAGCAGGCGGCTAGGTGTCCGAGCAAGAACTCGAACGGCAGATCACTCCCGAAGATGGTCTGGAGAACGAGGAGTACGGAGCGGAGGCGGAAGCCTCCGACGTCGACGTGCCTGCTGACGACTCCGACGCGTACCCCTCCGACACCGACGTCGTGTCCGAGGACGGGCTCCTCGCGGACGACGCCGAGGTGGCCACCGGCATCGAGGACGAATCGGAGGAGTCCGACGCCGACATCGAGGCCACCGCCACGGCCGCCGTCGACGAGGCTGCAGGCGCGATCGACGAAGCAGCCTCCTCGGAGGGCGACGCCGCCGGCGAGGCTCCCGCCGAGGACCCCGTGGCCGCGTTCAAGGCCAAGCTTCGCCGGCAGGACGGCGACTGGTACGTCATCCACTCCTACGCCGGCTACGAGAACCGCGTGAAGGCGAACCTCGAGACCCGCATCCAGACCCTCGACATGGAGGATTTCATCTTCGAGATCCGGGTGCCGATGGAAGAGGTCGTCGAGATCAAGAACACCACGCGGAAGATCGTCAACCGCGTGCGTATCCCCGGCTACGTGCTGGTGCGCATGGATCTCACCGACGAGTCCTGGGGCGCGGTGCGGCACACCCCGGGTGTCACCGGCTTCGTGGGCAACGCCCACAACCCGGTGCCGCTGAGCCTGTCCGAGGTGTTCTCCATGCTGGAGCACACGATCGTCCACACGGACGCCGAGTCGGGCAAGCCCGTCCAGCCGCAGTTCACCCCGGCGACCGTCAACTTCGAGGTCGGCGAGTCCGTGACCGTCAACGAGGGTCCGTTCGAGACCCTCCCGGCCACGATCTCCGAGATCAAGCACGAGTCGCAGCAGCTCGTGGTGCTGGTCTCGATCTTCGAGCGCGAGACCCCGGTCACGCTCTCCTACAACCAGGTCACCAAGATCCAGTAAAGCTTCGGTGCCTCCCGACTCGCTTGGTCGAGGAGCGCCGTGACGGCCGTCGCGCCATGACGGCCACCAACCCGCAGGACGCTCCTGTCCGGCGGGAACGCAATGCAAGAGAAGGACCCTTTCATGGCCCCCAAGAAAAAGGTCACCGGCCTCATCAAGCTGCAGATCAACGCAGGCGCCGCCAACCCGGCTCCTCCGATCGGTCCCGCACTTGGCCAGCACGGTGTCAACATCATGGAATTCTGCAAGGCGTACAACGCCGCCACGGAATCCCAGCGCGGAAACGTCATCCCCGTGGAGATCACGGTGTACGAGGACCGCTCGTTCACCTTCGTCACCAAGACCCCTCCGGCAGCCGAGCTCATCAAGAAGGCCGCCGGCGTCGCGAAGGGTTCGGGTACGCCCCACACGGTCAAGGTCGCCAAGCTGACCAACGCACAGGTCGAGGAGATCGCCACCATGAAGATGGAGGACCTCAACGCCAATGACGTGCAGGCAGCCGCGAAGATCATCGCCGGCACCGCCCGCTCCATGGGCATCACGGTCGAGGGCTAAGAGCCTTCACCTCCGCCCCGTCCGGTCCGCCGGACAGGCACACCACCATTTCACAGCACGACGGGGCCCCAGCGGCCCGTCGTGAGTGGCAGGGCCCAGCGCGGTCCGACGACCACGACTGCATAAGGAGAACAAGCAGATGGCACAGCGCAGCAAAGCATACAAGGGAGCTGCCGCGAAGATCGAGGCGGACAAGCAGTACGCTCCCCTCGAAGCGGTAGTCCTCGCCAAGGAGACCAACCCGTCGAAGTTCGACGCCACGGTCGAGGTGTCCTTCCGTCTCGGAGTGGACCCCCGCAAGGCGGACCAGATGGTCCGCGGCACCGTGAACCTCCCCCACGGTACCGGCAAGACCGCCCGCGTCCTGGTCTTCGCGACCGGTGACCGGGCCGAGGCCGCCATCGCGGCCGGCGCGGACTTCGTGGGCTCGGACGACATGATCGAGAAGGTCTCCGGCGGCTGGACCGACTTCGACGCAGCGGTCGCGACCCCCGACCTCATGGGCAAGGTGGGACGCCTCGGAAAGATCCTCGGCCCCCGCAACCTCATGCCCAACCCGAAGACGGGCACGGTCACGGCGGACGTCGCCAAGGCCGTCACCGACATCAAGGGCGGCAAGATCGACTTCCGCGTCGACAAGCACTCGAACCTCCACTTCATCATCGGCAAGGTCTCCTTCGACGAGCAGAAGCTGGGCGAGAACTATGCCGCAGCACTCGAGGAGATCCTCCGACTGAAGCCGTCGGCTTCGAAGGGCCGCTACATCCAGAAGGCCACTGTCTCGACTACCTTCGGTCCCGGCATCTCCGTCGACCCGAGCGTCACCAAGGTCTTCACCGTCTAATTCCTGCAGGATGATCTCGACGAAGCCCCGCGGCACGCGCCGCGGGGCTTCTTCGTGTCCGCCAGCACTACTGATTGAGAAAACCCAATCGATTCCCCTATGCTGGGCCGATGACCTTCACGATCGAGCAGCTCCCAATCCCTGCGACCCTCGAGGCGCCAGGGGGGAATGACTTCGCCCGGAGCGCGGCGGTCAGCAACGAGGTGGAACACGGCCTGTGGGGCCACGAGGACTTCCGGCTGGACGTCCGGGAGCGCCTCACCATGATGCAGCCCACGCCGGACCGCGAGCGCGTCCTCGGCGTCGCACGGGATCGCGGCGAGATCGTCGCCAATGCCCGTCTCAGCATCCCGCAGCGCGACAACCTGCGCACCGCCTACCTCCAGATCGAGGTGCTGCCCTCGCATCGGCGACGGGGCGCGGCCACCGCCCTCCTCGCCTTCATGGAGCGCCAGGCCGCGTCCTGTGGCAGGAGCATCATCATGTCGTGGAGCGACGCCCGCGTCGACGGGCATGACGGGCAGGACCGGCCGTTCCTCGTGCCGCCGACGGGCGCCGGTGTCTTCCCTGCCGACGACGCCTCGGCGGTCCTCGCCCTGCAGGCGGGGTTCGACCTGGTCCAGGTCGACCGCCAGAGCGTCCTCGACCTCGGTATCCTGCGACAGGATCAGGACGGGACGCACGGCCTGGAGGCACAGGAATCCGAGGCTGCAGCGGCGGGATCGGGCGAGTATACGCTCCTCGGCTGGGCGGATCGCTGTCCGGAAGACCTGGTGGGCGACTATGCGCTCCTGCGGCAGCGGATGAGCACCGACCCTCCCCTCGGCGGTTTCGCGCAGGAGGAGGAGTTGTGGGATGCCGGCCGCATCCGCCGGGAGGAGGAGACGTCCCTCGCGGGCGGCGCCTCCAGCCTCGTCTGCGCGGTCCAGCACACCTCCACCGGACAGCTGGTAGGGCACACCATCCTTGAGCGCTTCGGATCGAGGCCGGCCGTGGTGTACCAGGAGGACACGCTCGTCCTGAAGGAGCACCGCGGGCACAGGCTCGGCATGTGGCTGAAGGCGGCCAATCTCCGGCGTGCACTCGACGAGTGGCCGGACGCCCGGCGGGTCTACACCTGGAACGCCGAGGAGAACACGTTCATGCTCGCCGTCAACGTGGCCCTGGGCTTCCGCGCGGCCGGGCGCACCGCCGGGTGGCAGAAGGTCCTTTCCTAGGGATGGGGGCCGGCCCGATTTGGAGGCCGCGCCCCGGTCCCGTAGGCTTGGAGCACCAAAGACCGTCGGTCGGTCCACCTCCACTTCCTGGCAGCGCATCCGTGCGTGTCCACGAAGAAGGACACGGATCCGAAAGTTCCCGTCAGGGACGGCCTACGCAGGTGATACGAAGCTCCTCTCCACCGGCCCCGCGCCCGTGTCGAGCAAGGCCCCGTGCACCTGCGCGGGGCGTTTTTATTGGAGCTGGAAAGCCGGCGCCTATTCCCCGGAAGGAGGGTTATGGCAACGCCAACAAAGGTTTCTGCAGTGGATGAGATCACCACCGATTTCAAGGATTCCACCGCCGCTGTCCTGACCGAATACCGCGGGCTCACCGTTGCTCAGCTCAAGGACCTGCGTCGTGCCCTCGGCAACGACAACAAGTTCTCCGTCGTCAAGAACACCCTGACGGGCATCGCGGCGAAGGAGGCGGGCATCGACGCGTTCGACGGCCAGCTGTCCGGACCCACCGCGATCGCCTTCATCAAGGGTGACGCCGTCGCTGCAGCCAAGAGCCTCACGGATTTCGCGAAAGCCAACCCGAAGCTCGTCATCAAGACCGGAATCTTCGAGGGCAAGGCCCTCAACGCTTCCGAGGTCGTCGCCCTGGCGGCCCTCGAGTCGCGTGAACTCCAGCTCGCCCGGGTGGCAGGTGTCCTCAAGGCACCGATGTCCGCCCTGGCCCGCACGGTCGATGCACTGCGCATCAAGCTCGAGGAGGAAAGCGGCGCTGCACCTGCAGCCGGCGCCGACGCTCCTGCAGCCGAGGAGGCCGCTGCTCCCGCAGAGGCCGCCACGGAGGCTCCCGCCGAGGAAGCCGCAGCAACCGAGGCGAACTAGCTTCTCTTCGACCCACACACTCCGGTGCAGTGCACCACTAAAGGAAGGACGCCTCCCATGGCGAAGCTCACCAACGAAGAGCTCATCGAAGCTTTCAAGGAACTGTCCATCATTGAACTCTCGGACTTCGTAAAGCTGTTCGAGGAGACCTTCGATGTCACCGCTGCTGCTGTTGCAGTCGCAGGCCCCGCCGGCGGCGGCGCCGGCGAAGCCGCCGAAGAGGAGCAGACCGCGTTCGACGTGGTCCTCGAGGCAGCCGGCGACAAGAAGATCGCAGTGATCAAGGAAGTTCGCGCGCTCACCTCGCTGGGCCTCAAGGAAGCCAAGGACGTTGTCGACAGCGCCCCCAAGGCCGTCCTCGAAGGCGTCACCAAGGAAGCCGCGGACAAGGCCAAGGAGGCCCTCGAGGCCGCCGGCGCCACCGTCACCCTCAAGTAACACCTCCCTGCATCCGCGGCCGGCACACGCCGGTGGCCCCGCAGGACGAAAGAGCCCCGCTTCTCGCGAAGCGGGGCTCTTTCTCGTTCCGGGCGATACTCGGCCGTCAGCGCCAGAGCAGGACGGCCTCGCCCTGTCCGCCGCCCCCGCAGAGGCTGACCGCCGACTTCCCGCTCCCGCGCCGCGCCAGTTCCATGGCGGCGTGGAGGGCCAGCCGTGTGCCGGACGCACCGATCGGGTGGCCGAGCGCGATGGCCCCGCCGTGGATGTTGCACTGCTCGAGGGGGTAGTTGAGGTCCCTCAGGGACTGCACAGCGACCGACCCGAAGGCCTCGTTGATCTCGATGAAGTCGAGGTCGGCGGCGCTCCAGCCGGCCCGGTCGAGGGCCTGCAGGATGGCGGCCGAGGGCTGGGAGTGCAGCGTGTTGTCCGGTCCCGCCACCTGGCCCGGCCGCCCCACGACGGCGAGTACGGTGAGCCCGGCCTCCTCCGCATAGGAGCGCGTGGTCACGACGAGTGCCGCGGCGCCGTCCGACAGCGGGGAGGAGTTGCCCGCCGTGATGGCACCGTCGGGGTTGAACGCCGGCCGCAGCTTGGCGAGCGACTCGACGGTGGTCGTCGGCCGGATGCCCTCGTCGGTGGTGAGGACGACGTCGTCGCCCTTCCTCTGCTTCACGGTGACGGGGACGATCTCCTCCAGGAGGACGCCGCTGTCCGTGGCGGCCGCCGCGCGCCGGTGGGATGCCGCAGCCACCGCGTCCTGCTCGGCACGCGGTATCTCCAGGCGCACGTTCCCGCGTTCGGTCGAGGCTCCCATGGATTCGTCGTCGAACGCGTCGGTGAGGCCGTCGTGCGCCACGGAGTCGAGGGCCTGGAGGGACCCGTAGGTCCAGCCCTGGCGTGAGCCGGGCAGGAGGTGCGGTCCGCGTGTCATCGATTCCTGGCCGCCGGCGACGACGACGCGGGCCTCACCGCTGCGGATGAGGCGGGCGGCGTCGATCACGGCGGTGAGGCCGGAGAGGCACACCTTGTTCAGCGTGACGGCGGGGACGTTCCAGGGGATGCCCGCCTTCACCGCGGATTGCCGGGCCGGGTTCTGCCCGCAGCCCGCCTGCACCACGTGGCCCATGATCACGGCGTCGACCGTCTCGGGCGCCACACCCGCGCGCTCGAGCGCACCGGTGATCGCGAGTGCGCCGAGCTCGACGGCGGAGAAGGAGGCGAGCTGTCCGTTCAGGCGTCCGAGGGGTGTCCGGGCGCCGCCGACGAGAACGACGTCGTCGGGGGCTGGCGTTAGTGTCGCCATGGCGATACTCTCTTTCGTCGTTGAAATGATGCCGCTCCCAGCCTAGGGGGTGTGGCGGGTCATGCGGTCCCGCGCGGCCCCGGGCCCGCGGCGCCCTGCGGGTAGAGCAGGGGGAGCTGGAGCGTCAGCCAGGGGCTGAAGGCCCAGGGTGTGGCCGTGACGGCCCGGACGAGTTCGGCGGCGTCGACCCACTGGAAGTCCATGACCTCCTCGGGCAGGGGATCCACGGCACCGTCCGCGACGGCGGTGTAGACCGGGCAGATCTCGTTCTCGACGATGCCCGAGGCATCGACCGCGCGGTAGCGGAAATCGGGGAGCGCGGCGCGGACGTCCCGCACCGTGAAGCCGAGCTCCTGGGCCGCACGCCGGTCGACGGCGTCCTCGAAGGCCTCGCCGGGGGCCGGGTGCCCGCAGAAGGAGTTGGTCCACACGCCGGGCCACGCCTTCTTCGACAGCGCGCGGCGTGTCACGAGGATGCGGCCCCGGTCGTCGAACACGTGGGTGGAGAACGCCAGGTGCAACGGCGTGTCGAGGGTGTGGACGGTCGACTTCGCGTGCGTACCGACCGGGCTGCCGTCCTCGGCGAGCAGCACCACGACCTCGTCCTCGGGGGCCGTCCGTCCCGTGGCTGCCGCGTCCTGCCGCGTGGTCCCTGCTTCGCTCGCCATCGTGGCACCCTCTTGTCGCTGATGATCCGGCCGGCGGGTCCGCCGCAGCCGGGCAGCCGATCCGGCCGCCTGTGCCCTGCATTTCGTCAGGGGCACCCTATCCGTTGTTTACTTTACCTATGGACATGGACACCCTGCTGGTCGCGCCCGCCGGGCTCGAGCAGGTCGAGGGTGCCCTCGCCCGGTTCTTCGAGGAGTCCAAGGTCCGTGCCGCGAAGGTGGGTCCCGGTTACCACACGCTGTGGGAGACCCTCGAGCGGTGCACGGCCGGGGGCAAGCGGTTCCGCCCCCGCCTGGTGATGTCCGCCTACCAGATGCTCGGCGGGCAGGACCTCGACAACGCTGCCGAGCTCGGCGCCGCCTTCGAGCTCCTGCACACCGCCCTGATCGTGCACGACGACGTGATCGACCGCGACTTCGTCCGCCGCGGGATCCCGAACGTCTCCGGCCACTACCGGGGCGTCGCGGCCGCCGCAGGCATGACACCGGACGGTGCACACCACGTCGGTCTCTCGGCCGGGGTGATCGCCGGGGACCTCGCGCTCTCCAACGCCTACCGGCTGCTCGAACGGGTCGAGGCCGGCGCCGCCACCCGCCGCAGGCTCGGGCAGATCCTCGACGAGGCGGTCTTCGCCTCCGCCGCCGGCGAGTTCCTCGACATCGAGACCTCGCTCGCCCCCACCATGCCTCCCCTCGAGGAGATCGTGCAGATGGCCCGCCTCAAGACCTCCGTCTACTCGTTCGAGGGGCCGCTGCAGGCCGGCGCCGTCCTCGCGGGCGCGGAGGAGCAGGTGATCGTGCGGCTCGGTGAGTTCGGCCGCGACGCCGGCATCGCCTACCAGATCGCCGACGACCTGCTGGGTGTCTTCGGCAACGAGACACGCACGGGGAAGACCAACTGGGGGGACCTGCGCGAGGGCAAGCGGACCGCCCTGATGTCCTACGTGTCCGCGCGGCCCGAGTGGGACAGCATCTCCTCGCTCGTCGGCAGTCCGGGCATGTCCGCGGCGGACGCCGACTTCGTCCGGCGCATCCTGGTCGACAGCGGTGCCAAGGACTACTCCGCGGGCCTCGCGGAGCACTACGCCGCGCGCGCCCGCACGCATCTGGAGTCCGGAGCGGTCCCGGAGGCGCTGCGCTCCGCGCTGGAGCCCGTGGTCACCGCCGTCGTGGACCGGGTGCACTGAGTGGGCGTTGAGGACTCGCTCGCGCGCTACAACGCCGCGGCGCTCAGGACCTCCGCGGAGGTCATCCGCTGCTACTCGACGTCGTTCGGCCTCGCCGCGCGTACGCTCGACCGCACCACCAGGAGCTCCATCGAGGCGGTGTACGCGCTCGTACGCGTCGCCGACGAGATCGTCGACGGCGCCGCCGCCGGGGCCGGCCTGCCGGCGTCGGCCGTCGAGCGGCTGCTCGACGACCTCGAGCGCGAGACGGAGGCCGCCCTGGCGACGGGCTACAGCGCCAATCTCGTGGTGCACGCCTTCGCGGTCACGGCGCGCGCCACCGGGATCGGCACCGACCTGACGCGGCCCTTCTTCGCCTCGATGCGCGCGGACATCACCCAGCGCGAGCACACCCCGGAGTCCTTCGACCTGTACGTCTACGGGTCCGCGGAGGTCGTGGGGCTCATGTGCCTGCGGACGTTCCTCGTCGGTCGGACGGTGACGCCCGAGGAGGACGCCGTCCTCGTCGACGGCGCGCGCCACCTGGGCGCCGCCTTCCAGAAGATCAACTTCCTGCGGGACCTCGCCGAGGACTTCTCCACCCTCGGCCGGAGCTATTTCCCGGGTATCCGGCCCGGCAGCTTCACCGAGGCGGACAAGATCCGGCTGCTGGACGACATCGACGCCGACCTGCGTATCTCCGCCGCGGCCCTCCCGGGCCTGCCGCCCACGCCGCGCCGCGCCGTGGCCCTCGCACAGGGCCTGTTCGCCGAACTCGCCGCCAGACTGCGGCGCACCCCGGCCGACGAACTCCTCCGTGCGAGGATCCGGGTGCCCAACCCGGTGAAGCTCCGCATCCTGGCACAAGCCTTCACCGGTCGCGCGGTACCGGAAGTCACCGCGCAGGAGAGGACGGCATGACACCGAAGCAGGGCGGGCGAACCAGGGTGGGCGCGAAGGACGTCGTCGTCGTCGGCGGCGGGATCGGCGGGCTGGCGACGGCGGCGCTGCTCGCACGCGAGGGCCACTCCGTCACGCTGCTGGAGAAGCGGGACCAGGTGGGAGGACGCGCCGGGTCCTGGGAGCAGGACGGCTTCCGCTTCGACACCGGCCCGTCCTGGTACCTGATGCCCGAGGTGATCGACCACTTCTTCCGCCTCATGGGGACGAGTGCGCAGGAGCAGCTCGAGCTCGTGAAGCTCGATCCCGGCTACCGCGTGATCTTCGAGGACGGTTTCGACACCGTGGACGTGCCCGCGGACCGCGAAGCCGTCACGAAGCTCTTCGAGTCCCTGGAGGCCGGGGCCGGCGAACGGCTCTCGCAGTACCTCGATTCGGCCGAGGACGCCTACGAGATCGCCAAGAAGCGTTTCCTCTACTCGACGTTCCAGTCCTTCCTGCCCTTCATCCGCCCGGACGTCCTCCGGAGGCTGCCCCGGATCGCCTCCCTGCTGCTGCAGCCGCTGCAGTCCTTCGTCGAGAAGCGCTTCACGGACCCCCGCATCCGGCAGATCCTCGGCTACCCGGCGGTGTTCCTGGGCAGTTCGCCCTTCGACGCGCCGAGCATGTACCACCTCATGAGCCACCTCGACCTCGACGACGGCGTGCTCTACCCGATGGGCGGCTTCACCACCCTCATCCAGGCCATGCGCCGCGTCGCCGTCGACGCCGGCGTCGAGATCCGCACGGGTGCCGACGTCGTCTCCATCGACACCGCCCCCCGCACCCCCGGACGGTCGCCACTGGACCGGCAGGCGGCGAGCGTGCGCGCCGTCACCTACCGCGCGGGTGGCGCGACGACGTCGGTCCCCGCCGACATCGTCGTCTCCGCCGCCGACCTCCACCACACAGAGACCACGCTGCTGCCGGCCGAGCTGCAGACGTACCCGGAGCGCTACTGGGAGACGCGTGTCCCCGGACCGAGCGCCCTGCTGCTGTATCTCGGCGTCCGCGGCGGGCTGCCGCAGCTCGACCACCACACCCTGCTCTTCACCACCGACTGGCGCGACAACTTCGGCCGGATCTTCGGGAAGGAGACCTCCGTGCCCACGCCGGCGTCGCTCTACGTCTGCCGGCCCAGCGCGACCGACCACTCGGTGGCTCCGGAGGGCCACGAGAACGTCTTCGTCCTGGTGCCCATCCCGGCGGACGTGACCATCGGCAGGGGAGGGCTCGAGCGCGGGGGAGACGCCCGCGTCGAGGAACTCGCCGACGCCGTGATCGGGCAGATCTCCGAGTGGGCCGGCATCTCCGATCTCGCCGAGCGCATCGTGGTGCGGCGCAGCTACGGACCCCAGGACTTCGCGGAGGACCTCAATGCATGGCGCGGCACGTCCCTCGGGCCGGCGCACATCCTGAAGCAGAGCGCGTTCTTCCGCGGATCGAACCGCAGCGCGAGGGTGGAGAACCTCTTCTACGCGGGCAGCTCCACGGTGCCGGGCATCGGCATCCCCATGTGCCTGATCAGCGCCGAGCTCATCGTGAAGCGCCTGCGCGCGGACACCAGTACGGGCCCGCTGCCGGAGCCCGCGGCCGGCTAGGCGGCAATCACCTGGGGATACTGGGGGTCCCACGTCCTCCCCACCAGACGCAGCGGGCTTGACGCATCCGGGGGAGAGAAGCTATTGGACTTCACGCTGCGCATGCCGTAGTGTAGTTCTTTGCGTCTTCCCTCAAAACTGTGGTTCATTCTAAAAGCGGTAGCCTTCATATAGCGGTGGGCATTGCTCTGCTCTCGTCGTTCGACCGGCCGCCCGGTCGGGAAGCATGCGAGCAGACCCGGTAGGCACTGAGATCCCCGCAGCACACTGCGGTGGCGGTGCCGAGGCGAAAGCGCTGACAAGCCTGACGGTCTGTGGAAGGATCCCTCTTGGTCGCCCCGAGCACCTCTAATAATGCAACCGCTACCAGCCAGGTCGACGCCGACGGCGCCGCACCCCGGCTCTCATTCGCAAAGATTCACGAACCGCTTGATGTCCCCAACCTCCTCGCCCTGCAGACGGACAGCTTCGACTGGCTCGTCGGCAACGAGCGCTGGAAGGCCCGCGTCGAGGAAGCGCTCGAGAAGGGGCTGCAGGGTGTAGCCACCACCTCCGGGCTGGCCGACATCTTCGAGGAGATCTCCCCGATCGAGGACTTCCAGGGCACCATGTCCCTGAGCTTCTCCGAGCCGGAGTTCGCCGATCCCAAGTACACGATGGCCGAGTGCAAGGATCGCGACGCGACCTACTCGGCACCGCTGTACGTCAAGGCCGAGTTCATGAACAACAACACGGGCGAGATCAAGCAGCAGACCGTGTTCATGGGCGACTTCCCCCTCATGACCGACAAGGGCACGTTCGTCATCAACGGCACCGAGCGTGTCGTCGTGTCGCAGCTGGTCCGCTCACCGGGCGCCTACTTCGAGCGCACCGCGGACAAGACCAGCGACAAGGACATCTTCAGCGCGAAGATCATCCCGTCGCGCGGTGCCTGGTTCGAGCTCGAGATCGACAAGCGCGACCAGGTCGGTGTCCGCCTCGACCGCAAGCGCAAGCAGTCCGTCACAGTGCTGCTCAAGGCCCTCGGCTGGACCGAGGCACAGATCCTCGAGGAGTTCGGCCAGTACGACTCCATCCGCGCCACCATGGAGAAGGACGCCACGGAGACCCGCGAGGACGCCCTCCTGGACATCTACCGCAAGCTGCGACCGGGCGAGCCCCCCACGGTCGAGGCTGCCCAGACGCTCCTGGACAACCTGTACTTCAACCCGAAGCGCTACGACCTCGCGAAGGTCGGCCGGTACAAGATCAACCGCAAGCTCGGCATCGACAAGGACCTCACGGATTCGGACGCCTCGGTGCTGAACATCGACGACATCGTCGCGATGATCAAGTTCCTGGTCGCCCTGCACGCCGGCGAGAAGACCCTCGGCGGCAAGCGTGACGGCGGCGACGTCGAGCTCCGCGTCGAGGTCGACGACATCGACCACTTCGGCAACCGCCGCATCCGCGCGGTCGGCGAGCTCATCGAGAACCAGGTCCGCACGGGCCTGTCCCGCATGGAGCGCGTCGTCCGTGAGCGGATGACCACCCAGGACGTCGAGGCGATCACGCCGCAGACCCTGATCAACATCCGCCCCGTCGTCGCCGCGATCAAGGAGTTCTTCGGGACCTCCCAGCTCTCGCAGTTCATGGACCAGAACAACCCGCTCGCCGGACTGACGCACAAGCGTCGCCTGTCCGCGCTGGGCCCGGGTGGTCTGTCCCGTGACCGCGCCGGCATGGAGGTCCGTGACGTCCACCCGTCGCACTACGGCCGCATGTGCCCCATCGAGACCCCTGAAGGCCCGAACATCGGCCTCATCGGTTCGCTCGCCTCGTACGGCCGTATCAACGCGTTCGGCTTCATCGAGACCCCGTACCGCAAGGTCGTCGACGGCATCGTCACCGACCAGATCGACTACCTGACCGCCGACGACGAGGTGGAGCGCCTCATCGCCCAGGCGAACGCGCCCCTCGACGCGAAGAACACGTTCACCGAGGACATGGTCCTCGTGCGGACGCGCGGTGGTTCCGGTGAGCCCGTGCTCGTCGAGCCCTCCGAGGTCGAGTACATGGACGTCTCCCCGCGCCAGATGGTGTCCGTCGCCACCGCGATGATCCCGTTCCTGGAGCACGACGACGCCAACCGCGCCCTCATGGGTGCGAACATGCAGCGCCAGGCCGTCCCCCTGCTCCGTTCCGAGCGTCCCCTCGTGGGCACCGGCATGGAGAAGAACGCGGCCGTCGACGCCGGTGACGCCGTCACCGCGACGAAGGCAGGCGTGGTCAACGAGGTGTCGGCCGACCTGGTCAGCGTCCTCAACGACGACGGCACGGAGACGAACTACCCGATCATGAAGTTCGCCCGCTCGAACCAGGGCAACGCGTACAACCAGCGCGTCCTGGTCTCCGAGGGCGACCGCGTCGAGTACAACACGATCATCGCCGACGGTCCCTCCACGGACCAGGGCGAGCTCGCGCTCGGCAAGAACATGCTCGTCGCGTTCATGTCCTGGGAGGGTCACAACTTCGAGGACGCGATCATCCTGTCGCAGCGCATCGTCTCCGACGATGTCCTGACGTCGATCCACATCGAGGAGCACGAAGTCGATGCCCGCGACACCAAGCTCGGTGCCGAGGAGATCACGCGTGACATCCCGAACGTCTCCGAGGAGGTCCTCGGTGCTCTCGACGAGCGCGGCATCATCCACATCGGTGCCGAGGTCGAGGCGGGCGACATCCTCGTCGGCCGTGTCACCCCCAAGGGCGAGACGGAACTGACTCCGGAGGAGCGCCTGCTGCGCGCCATCTTCGGCGAGAAGAGCCGCGAGGTCCGCGACACGTCGCTGAAGGTGCCCCACGGCGAGTCGGGAACGGTCATCGGCGTGCGGATCTTCGACCGCGACAACGACGACGAGCTGCCCCCGGGCGTCAACCAGCTGGTCCGCGTGTATGTGGCGCAGAAGCGCAAGATCACGGACGGCGACAAGCTGGCCGGCCGCCACGGCAACAAGGGCGTCATCTCCAAGATCCTGCCGATCGAGGACATGCCGTTCCTGGAGGACGGGACCCCCGTCGACATCGTCCTGAACCCGCTCGGCGTCCCCGGACGCATGAACGTCGGCCAGGTCCTCGAGATCCACCTCGGCTGGGCAGCCAAGCAGGGCTGGAAGATCGAGGGCGAGCCCGAGTGGATGAAGAACCTCCCGAACCTCCCCCGGGAGATCGCATCGACCACCGTCGCCACCCCCGTGTTCGACGGCGCCACCGAGGACGAGATCGTCGGCCTGCTCGGTTCCACGAACGTCACCCGCGACGGACAGCGCCTCATCGGCGAGTCCGGCAAGGCGCGGCTGTTCGACGGCCGCTCCGGCGAGCCGTTCCCGGACCCGATCTCCGTGGGCTACATGTACATCCTGAAGCTCCACCACCTGGTGGACGACAAGATCCACGCCCGCTCCACCGGTCCGTACTCGATGATCACGCAGCAGCCGCTGGGTGGTAAGGCGCAGTTCGGTGGCCAGCGCTTCGGTGAGATGGAGGTGTGGGCCCTCGAGGCCTACGGTGCGGCGTACACGCTGCAGGAACTCCTGACCATCAAGTCGGACGACATCCACGGACGCGTGAAGGTGTACGAGGCCATCGTGAAGGGCGAGAACATCCCCGAGCCGGGTGTCCCCGAGTCCTTCAAGGTCCTGATCAAGGAAATGCAGTCGCTCTGCCTGAACGTGGAAGTCCTCTCCACCGACGGCACCACGATCGAGATGCGTGACTCGGATGAAGAAGTCTTCCGGGCCGCGGAGGAACTGGGCATCGACCTCTCACGGGCCGAGCCGAGTTCTGTCGAAGAGGTCTAGGTTTCATGGCGCCGGTCCGGTCCGGTGCCCGGAACGGCGGCAACGAAATTTCCGCGGCCGCTGGGCGGCCTTGAAATATTGAAGCCGCCTTCCTCCGGACACCTCCCCGGACCGGCGTCGACCTGGCTTTTCGCCGCACCCCACGAGACTTCAAGAATTTAGAGAACAAAGAGAGAACAGGGACCATATGTCCAGCGAATCCTCCTTCGGCCTCATGCAGATCGGCCTCGCCACCGCGGATGAAATCCGTGGCTGGTCGTACGGTGAGGTCAAGAAGCCGGAAACCATCAACTACCGCACGCTCAAGCCCGAGAAGGACGGCCTCTTCTGCGAGAAGATCTTCGGCCCTTCCCGTGACTGGGAGTGCTACTGCGGCAAGTACAAGCGCGTGCGCTTCAAGGGCATCATCTGTGAGCGCTGCGGCGTCGAGGTGACGCGTGCCAAGGTGCGCCGCGAGCGCATGGGCCACATCGAGCTCGCCGCTCCCGTCACGCACATCTGGTACTTCAAGGGCGTGCCCTCACGCCTCGGCTACCTCCTCGACCTCGCCCCCAAGGACCTCGAGAAGGTCATCTACTTCGCCGCGTACATGATCACCTCGGTGGACGAGGAGAACCGCCACGCCGAGCTGCCCAACCTCCAGGCCGAGCACGACCTCGAGAAGAAGCAGATGACGGACCAGCGCGACTCCGACATCGCCACGATCGCCCGCGACCTCGAGGACGAGCTCGCTCGCCTCGAAGGTGAAGGCGCGAAGGCCGCCGACAAGAAGAAGGCCCGAGACTCGGCCGACCGCCAGATGGCGAACGTCCGCAAGCGTGCCGATGCCGACATCGAGCGCCTCGTCCAGGTTTGGGAGCGCTTCAAGAGCCTCAAGGTCGCCGACCTCGAGGGCGACGAAGGCCTCTACCGCGAGCTGCGCGACCGCTACGGACTGTACTTCGAGGGCTCGATGGGAGCCGAGGCGATCAAGAAGCGCCTCGAGAACTTCGACATGCCCGCCGAGGCCGAGCTGCTGCGCGACATCATCCAGAACGGCAAGGGACAGCGCAAGACGCGTGCCCTGAAGCGCCTCAAGGTGGTCAACGCGTTCCTCACGACGACGAACAGCCCCCTGGGCATGGTCCTCGACGCCGTGCCGGTGATCCCGCCGGAACTGCGCCCGATGGTCCAGCTCGACGGTGGCCGTTTCGCGACGTCCGACCTCAACGACCTGTACCGCCGCGTCATCAACCGCAACAACCGCCTCAAGCGCCTGCTCGATCTCGGTGCCCCCGAGATCATCGTGAACAACGAGAAGCGCATGCTGCAGGAAGCGGTCGACTCCCTGTTCGACAACGGCCGTCGCGGCCGTCCCGTCACCGGACCGGGCAACCGTCCCCTGAAGTCCCTCTCGGACATGCTCAAGGGCAAGCAGGGTCGTTTCCGCCAGAACCTCCTCGGCAAGCGCGTCGACTACTCGGGCCGTTCGGTCATCGTCGTCGGCCCTCAGCTGAAGCTGCACCAGTGCGGTCTGCCCAAGCAGATGGCCCTGGAGCTCTTCAAGCCGTTCGTGATGAAGCGCCTGGTCGACCTCAACCACGCGCAGAACATCAAGAGCGCCAAGCGCATGGTCGAGCGCTACCGTCCGCAGGTCTGGGACGTGCTCGAGGAGATCATCACCGAGCACCCCGTGCTGCTGAACCGTGCACCCACCTTGCACCGTCTCGGCATCCAGGCGTTCGAGCCGCAGCTCGTCGAGGGCAAGGCGCTCCAGCTCCACCCCCTGGTCTGTGGTGCGTTCAACGCCGACTTCGACGGCGACCAGATGGCGGTGCACCTGCCGCTGAGCCCCGAGGCCCAGGCCGAGGCGCGCATCCTGATGCTCTCCTCGAACAACATCCTGAAGCCGTCGGACGGCCGTCCGGTCACCCTGCCCTCGCAGGACATGATCATCGGTCTGCACCACCTCACCACCAAGCGTGAGGGAAGTGCCGGCGAAGGCCGCGTCTTCACCAGCATGGCCGAGGCGATCATGGCGTTCGACATGGGCTCCCTCCACCTCAACTCGGTGGTCCGGATCCGCGTGGACAACTTCGTGCCCAGCGCCGACATCGCCGCTCCCGAGGGCTGGGAGCCGGGTACCCCCGCGCTCATCGAAACCTCACTCGGACAGGTCCTGTTCAACGAGACGCTTCCCCTGGACTACCCCTGGGTGGAGAAGGTCGCCGACAAGGGCCAGCTCTCGACGATCGTCAACGATCTCGCGGAGCGGTACCCGAAGGTGGTCACCGCGGCGACGCTGGACAACCTGAAGGACGCCGGTTTCTACTGGGCCACGCGCTCGGGCGTCACCGTCGCGATCTCGGACATCTCCGCGCCGATCAACAAGGCCGGCATCATGGAGGGCTACGAGACGCAGGCCGCCAAGGTCCAGTCGCAGTTCGACAAGGGCCTCATCGCCGACGAGGAGCGCCGTCAGGAGCTCATCGACATCTGGAACAAGGCGACCAACGAGGTTGCCGCATCCATGCGCGACGCGATGCCGAAGGACAACACCATCAACCGCATGGTGTCCTCCGGTGCCCGTGGCAACTGGCTGCAGGTCCGCCAGATCGCCGGTATCCGTGGCCTCGTGGCCAACCCGAAGGGCGAGATCATCCCTCGTCCGATCAAGTCCTCGTACCGCGAGGGCCTGTCGGTCCTGGAGTACTTCATCGCGACGCACGGTGCCCGTAAGGGCCTCGCCGACACCGCCCTGCGGACGGCCAACTCGGGTTACCTGACCCGTCGCCTGGTCGACGTCTCGCAGGACGTCATCGTCCGCGAGGACGACTGCGGTACCGAGCGCGGCCTGAAGGTCACCATCGCCGTGCCGAACGCCGACGGCGAGCTGGTGCTGCACGAGGAGGTCGAGAACTCGGCGTACGCACGTACGCTGGCCACCGACGTCCTCGACTCCAAGGGCGCGGTGCTCGCTGCGGCGGGCTCCGACGTCGGAGACGTGCTCATCGGTGAGCTGTTCGAGGCGGGCATCTCGGACATCAAGGTGCGCTCCGTGCTCACCTGCGAGTCCAGCGTCGGTACCTGTGCGCTCTGCTACGGCCGCTCGCTCGCGACCGGCAAGACCGTGGACATCGGCGAGGCCGTCGGCATCATCGCCGCACAGTCCATCGGTGAGCCCGGTACGCAGCTGACCATGCGTACCTTCCACACCGGCGGTGTGGCCTCCGCGGAGGACATCACCCAGGGTCTGCCGCGTATCCAGGAGCTCTTCGAGGCGCGTACCCCCAAGGGTGTCGCCCCGATCTCCGAGGTCGCAGGGCGTGTCACCATCGAGGATGCCGAGAAGCAGCTTCGCCTGGTGGTCACCCCCGACGACGGATCCGAGGAGATCGCGTACCCGGTCCTGCGCCGTGCACGCCTCCTGGTGGCGGACGGCGACCACGTCGAGGTCGGGCAGCAGCTCGTCTTCGGTGCGGTCGACCCGAAGCAGATCCTGCGCATCCTCGGCCCCCGCAAGGCCCAGGAGTTCCTGGTCGACGAGGTGCAGCGCGTGTACCGCAGCCAGGGCGTGGGCATCCACGACAAGCACGTGGAGGTCATCGTCCGCCAGATGCTGCGTCGCGTCACCGTGATCGAGTCCGGCGAGTCGGACCTGCTCCCCGGTGAGCTGGCAGAGCGTCGCCGCTTCGAGGACGAGAACCGCCGCGTGGTGTCCGAGGGCAAGAAGCCGGCCTCCGGCCGTCCCGAGCTCATGGGCATCACCAAGGCGTCGCTCGCCACCGAGTCGTGGCTGTCGGCCGCTTCCTTCCAGGAGACCACGCGTGTCCTCACGCAGGCCGCCATGGAAGGCAAGAGCGATCCGCTGCTCGGCCTCAAGGAGAACGTCATCATCGGTAAGCTCATCCCGGCCGGTACCGGCCTGGACCGCTACACCAAGGTGACCGTCGAGCCCACCGAGGACGCCAAGGCGAACCTCTTCACCGGTCCGAGCGCGTTCAGCGACTTCGACTACGCCGGTGTCGAGGGCGGCCTGAGCCCCGAGTTCCATGCCATCCCGCTGGACGATTACGACATGGGCAACAGCGACTTCCGCTAGGAAGACCGCGAGGGTGGCACCGGCTGGAGGCCGGTGCCGCCCGGTGCCCGAGAGGCCCCGGACCGAACCTGGTCCGGGGCCTCTCCCGTCCGCAGCGGCACCCCTACCACACGGGGGAGGGCCGCCCGCGTGGGACGACATCCGATCTCTGGTAGACTTGGGACCAATTGTTTGTGTGGCAGTGGATCGGCGTTGCGAAACGTATCTCCGTGCTGTACGTAGGTTGTACAGCGAATGCCACATTTTCGCACGCCTTCAGTCGTTCTGCGGCAGCTTGTCAGTTGGTGGTGCGCCAAACGACTGATCATCCCGACCTCCGGACCGCGCGGCCCTGCGAAGCCGCCGCGACCGCGGAGTAGGGCGACAGGAATCTCATCTTCAGACATTACGGAGAACACGAAAGTGCCTACGATCAACCAGCTGGTCCGCAAGGGCCGGTCACCTAAGGTCTCCAAGACCAAGGCGCCCGCACTGAAGGGCAGCCCCATGAAGCGCGGCGTTTGCACCCGCGTCTACACCACCACCCCGAAGAAGCCGAACTCGGCTCTCCGCAAGGTCGCCCGCGTGCGTCTGAACGGTGGCATCGAAGTGACCGCGTACATCCCCGGCGTCGGTCACAACCTTCAGGAACACTCCATCGTGCTCGTGCGCGGTGGCCGTGTGAAGGACCTCCCCGGTGTCCGCTACAAGATCGTCCGTGGCGCGCTGGATACCCAGGGCGTGAAGAACCGCAAGCAGGCTCGCAGCCGCTACGGCGCAAAGATGGAGAAGAAGTAATATGCCTCGTAAGGGCCCGGCCCCGAAGCGGCCGCTCGTTGTAGATCCCGTCTACGGTTCGCCCCTGGTCACGCAGCTGATCAACAAGGTGCTTGTCGACGGCAAGAAGTCCACCGCAGAGCGCATCGTCTACGGTGCCCTGGAAGGCGCACGCGCCAAGTCCGGCGGCGATCCCGTGGCAGCACTGAAGAAGGCCATGGACAACGTCAAGCCGACCCTCGAGGTCCGCTCACGCCGCGTCGGTGGCGCCACCTACCAGGTCCCCGTCGAGGTCAAGCCCGGTCGTTCCACCGCCCTGGCCCTCCGCTGGCTCGTCGGCTACTCCAAGGCCCGCCGCGAGAAGACGATGACCGAGCGCCTGCAGAACGAGATCCTCGACGCCTCCAACGGCCTCGGTGCCGCTGTGAAGCGCCGCGAGGACACGCACAAGATGGCTGAGTCCAACAAGGCCTTCGCACACTACCGCTGGTAGTCAGGGCTGCCGGTCGGGCCGTCACCCACAAGGGGCGGCCCGGCCGCTAGGCCAGCAGAACTCCATTCTCGTCAAAAGGGAGACACCGTGGCACAGGACGTGCTTACCGACCTCAACAAGGTCCGCAATATCGGCATCATGGCCCACATCGATGCCGGCAAGACCACTACTACCGAGCGCATCCTGTTCTACACGGGTGTAAACCACAAGATCGGCGAGACGCACGACGGTGCCTCCACCACCGACTGGATGGAACAGGAGAAGGAGCGCGGCATCACCATCACGTCTGCCGCCGTGACCTGCTTCTGGGAGAACAACCAGATCAACATCATCGACACCCCCGGGCACGTCGACTTCACCGTCGAGGTGGAGCGTTCGCTCCGCGTCCTCGACGGCGCCGTCGCGGTGTTCGACGGCAAGGAGGGCGTGGAGCCCCAGTCGGAGACCGTCTGGCGCCAGGCCGACAAGTACGAAGTGCCCCGCATCTGCTTCGTCAACAAGATGGACAAGCTGGGCGCCGACTTCTACTTCACCGTCGACACCATCATCAGCCGCCTGGGCGCGAAGCCCCTCGTGCTGCAGCTCCCCATCGGCGCCGAGAACGACTTCGTCGGCGTCGTGGACCTGCTCTACATGCGTGCCCTCGTGTGGCCCGGCGACTCCAAGGGTGACGTGACCATGGGTGCCAAGTACGAGATCCAGGAGATCCCCGCCGATCTCAAGGAGAGGGCCGAGGAGTACCGCGCGACCCTCGTCGAGACCGTCGCCGAGTCCTCCGACGAGCTCATGAACAAGTACCTCGAGGGCGAGGAGATCTCGATCGAGGAGCTGAAGGCCGGCATCCGCAAGATGACGATCAACTCCGAGCTCTACCCGATCCTCTGCGGTTCCGCGTTCAAGAACCGCGGTGTGCAGCCGATGCTCGACGCCGTCATCGACTACCTGCCGTCGCCGCTGGACGTCCCCCCGATGATCGGTCACGATCCCCGCAACGAGGAGACCGAGCTGACGCGCAAGCCCAGCACGGAAGAGCCGTTCTCGGCCCTCGCGTTCAAGGTCGCCACGCACCCCTTCTTCGGTCAGCTGACCTTCATCCGCGTGTACTCCGGCCAGATCTCGGCCGGCACGCAGGTGACGAACTCGACGAAGACCAAGAAGGAGCGCATCGGCAAGCTGTTCCAGATGCACGCCAACAAGGAGATCCCCGTGGAGGAGGCCCTCGCCGGTCACATCTACGCGGCCATCGGCCTGAAGGACACCACCACCGGTGACACCCTGTCCGACTCGGCGAACCAGATCGTCCTCGAGTCCATGAGCTTCCCGGAGCCCGTGATCTCGGTGGCCATCGAGCCGAAGACGAAGGGCGACCAGGAGAAGCTGTCCACCGCCATCCAGAAGCTCTCGGCCGAGGATCCCACCTTCCAGGTGTCCCTCAACGAGGACACCGGGCAGACGATCATCGCCGGCATGGGCGAGCTCCACCTGGACATCCTGGTGGACCGCATGCGCCGCGAGTTCAAGGTCGAGGCGAACGTGGGCAAGCCCCAGGTCGCCTACCGCGAGACGATCAAGCGCTCCGTCGCCAAGCACGACTACACGCACAAGAAGCAGACCGGTGGTTCGGGTCAGTTCGCGAAGATCCAGATCGCGATCGAGCCCCTCGACACCTCAGAGGGCGAGCTCTACTCGTTCGACAACAAGGTCACCGGTGGCCGCGTGCCGCGCGAGTACATCCCGAGTGTCGACGCCGGCATCCAGGATGCACTCAACGACGGTGTTCTCGCGGGCTACCCCGTGGTCGGCATCAAGGCGACCCTGCTCGACGGCGCCTACCACGACGTCGACTCCTCGGAGATGGCGTTCAAGATCGCCGGCCGCATGGCGTTCAAGGAGGCCGCGCGCATGGCACAGCCCGTGCTGCTCGAGCCGCTCATGGACGTCGAGGTGCGCACTCCTGAGGAGTACATGGGCGAGGTCATCGGCGACCTGAACTCGCGCCGTGGCCAGATGCAGTCCATGGAGGACGCGAGCGGCGTGAAGGTCATCCGCGCCCACGTGCCCCTGTCGGGCATGTTCGGCTACATCGGCGACCTGCGGTCGAAGACCCAGGGCCGCGCCGTGTACTCGATGCAGTTCGACAGCTACTCGGAGGTCCCGAAGGCAGTAGCCGACGAGATCATCCAGAAGACGCGCGGCGAGTAGCCCCCGAGACGGGATACCGGAGAGCGGGTCGGCCTGTCCAAGGGCGGGCCGACCCGCCTTCCAGCCGCTGGATCACCCGGTCCCGCGGCGAACGGCAATTTCATCAAAACCAAAGCCCCCCAGTAGACTTGCATGAGTTTCAGCTGCGAAAAGCGCGGCTGGGAAGCAGATCTTCTCAAACGTTCTAGGAGGAACCCGTGGCGAAGGCAAAGTTCGAGCGGACTAAGCCGCACGTTAACATCGGCACCATCGGTCACGTCGACCATGGCAAGACGACGTTGACGGCTGCCATTTCCAAGGTGCTGTACGACAAGTACCCCACTCTCAACGAGCAGCGTGACTTCGCGTCGATCGACTCGGCTCCCGAGGAGAAGCAGCGCGGCATCACCATCAACATCTCGCACGTCGAGTACCAGACCGAGAAGCGCCACTACGCACACGTGGACGCCCCCGGTCACGCCGACTACATCAAGAACATGATCACGGGTGCGGCGCAGATGGACGGCGCCATCCTCGTTGTCGCCGCGACGGACGGCCCCATGGCCCAGACCCGCGAGCACGTTCTGCTCGCCCGCCAGGTCGGCGTTCCCTACCTGCTGGTCGCGCTGAACAAGTCCGACATGGTCGACGACGAGGAACTGCTCGATCTCGTCGAGATGGAGGTGCGTGAGCTCCTCAGCTCGCAGGGCTTCGACGGTGACGACGCTCCCGTCGTGCGCGTCTCCGGCCTGAAGGCCCTCGAGGGCGACGCCGAGTGGGTCAAGTCCGTCGAGGACCTCATGGAAGCCGTTGACAACAACGTTCCTGATCCCATCCGCGACAAGGACAAGCCGTTCCTCATGCCTGTCGAGGACGTCTTCACGATCACCGGTCGTGGAACCGTCGTCACGGGCCGCGCCGAGCGTGGAACCCTCGCCATCAACTCCGAGGTCGAGATCGTCGGTATCCGTCCGGTCCAGAAGACCACGGTCACCGGTATCGAAATGTTCCACAAGCAGCTCGACGAGGCCTGGGCCGGCGAGAACTGTGGTCTGCTGCTCCGCGGCATCAAGCGTGAAGACGTAGAGCGTGGCCAGGTCATCGTGAAGCCGGGTTCCATCACCCCGCACACCGACTTCGAGGCCAACGTCTACATCCTGGCCAAGGACGAGGGCGGGCGTCACAACCCGTTCTACTCGAACTACCGCCCGCAGTTCTACTTCCGCACCACGGACGTGACCGGCGTCATCACCCTCCCCGAGGGCACCGAGATGGTCATGCCCGGCGACAACACCGAGATGAGCGTCGAGCTCATCCAGCCGATCGCCATGGAAGAGGGCCTCGGCTTCGCTATCCGCGAAGGCGGCCGTACCGTCGGTTCGGGACGTGTCACCAAGATCCTCAAGTAGTCCTTCCGACTGCTGACCGATCAGAGAGAGGCCCCGTTGCTCCGGCAGCGGGGCCTTTCTCTTCGCAGGGCCGACCCAGCAGGAGGACTCCCCGTCCCCGTCCTCGGGGCGGGAATCGAGGACGCCGTGGTGCAGCCGGTGGTTGTGACAGTCGGCCTACGGGGGCTCGACCACTCCGCGAGCGGAACGACGACGGGTCTGATCGACTGCCCCGTCGGCGGGGGAGTAGCGCACATCACCCGGGCCCGCGTCCCGTCGGTTCGCAATCGTCAGGGCAATCTGCGACACTAGATAAGTTGTTCAAGTGCTCACGCGCGTGGTCTGAGACTTCATCCCGGTCGGGATAATGCCCGATGCAGGGATCAGGTCCGCCGAATCGCGTGGCCCAAATATAATCCACCCCGTTCGGCCCTGCCGGAATCAGCGGAGCGTGTGTGTCCAGATTGTGGTTTCCCCACAGCGCGACACGCCCGAGCGCGGGGGTCGGAGCCCTGGCAGGGTGAGGAACCCGGATTCTTCCGGATTCAGTCTGCTCAGGAAGCGTCGTACAACGGGCGCAGGAAATGTACGCATGTACCGGAACTGCCCAGGCAGTTAGAGAGAGAGTCGAGACGCCATGGCGGGACAGAAAATCCGCATCCGGCTGAAGTCATATGACCACGAGGTCATCGATGTTTCAGCACGGAAGATCGTTGAGACGGTGACGCGCGCAGGCGCAACGGTAGTGGGCCCCGTGCCCCTGCCCACGGAGAAGAACGTATTCGTTGTCATCCGGTCCCCGCACAAGTACAAGGACAGCCGTGAGCACTTCGAAATGCGTACTCACAAGCGTCTGATCGACATCATTGATCCCACGCCCAAGGCCGTCGATTCGCTGATGCGTCTCGATCTGCCTGCGGACGTGAACATCGAAATCAAGCTGTAAGGGAGAGCGGATACACATGTCTACTTCACTTACGCGCCAGGTCAAGGGCCTGCTGGGCGTCAAGCTCGGCATGACCCAGGTCTGGGACGAGAACAACGTCCTCATCCCCGTCACCGTCGTCCAGGCTGACTCCAACGTCATCACGCAGCTCCTCAGCGCGGACAAGGACGGCTACACGGCCGTCCAGATCGGCTTCGGCCAGATCGATCCCCGCAAGGTCACCAAGCCGCTCGCCGGACACTTCGAGAAGGCAGGCGTCACGCCCCGCCGTCACGTCGTCGAGCTGCGCACCTCCGACGCCGAGAGCTACTCGCTCGGCCAGGAGCTCTCCGTCGAGATGTTCGAGGCCGGCCAGACGGTCGACGTCATCGGCACCACCAAGGGCAAGGGCTTCGCCGGCGTCATGAAGCGTCACGGCTTCCACGGTGTCGGCGCCTCGCACGGTGCCCACAAGAACCACCGCAAGCCCGGTTCCATCGGTGGAGCATCCACCCCCAGCCGCGTCTTCCGTGGAATGAAAATGGCAGGCCGTATGGGTGCCGTTCGTCAGACCACGCTGAACCTCCGCGTTCACGCTGTCGACGCCGAGAAGTCGCTGCTGCTGATCAAGGGTGCCGTCCCCGGCGCCCGCGGCCAGGTCGTCCTCGTACGCACCGCCGTGAAGGGAGCATAGCCAGATGGCTGCCAACACTGTAAAGGTCGATCTCCCCGCGGAGATCTTCGACGCACAGACCAACGTGCCGCTGCTGCACCAGGTCGTCGTGGCTCAGCTTGCCGCCGCCCGCCAGGGCACGCACAAGACGAAGACCCGCGCCGAGGTCAGTGGCGCAGGCCGCAAGCCGTTCAAGCAGAAGGGAACCGGTCGTGCCCGTCAGGGTTCGATCCGCGCCCCCCACATGACCGGTGGTGGCGTCGTCCACGGGCCCACGCCCCGCGACTACAGCCAGCGCACCCCCAAGAAGATGAAGGCCGCCGCCCTGCGCGGAGCCCTCTCGGACCGGGCACGCAACGGCCGTATCCACGTCCTCGAGTCCCTCGTCACCGGCGGCAAGCCGTCGACCAAGGGTGCCATCGAGACCCTCCGCGCGATCTCCGAGCGGCCCCGCCTGCTCGTCGTGATCGAGCGTGCCAACGACGTCGCAGCACTGTCGGTGCGCAACGTCCCCGAGGTACACGTCCTCTACGTAGACCAGCTCAACACGTACGACGTGCTGGTGTCCGATGACGTGATCTTCACCAAGGCCGCCTACGACCAGTTCGTCGGCACGGCTGATGTCATCTCCGAGGAGGATGCCAAGTGAGCGGCACCATCGCAAAGGACCCGCGCGACGTCGTCATTGCACCCGTCGTATCGGAAAAGAGCTACGGCCTGATCGACGAAGGCAAGTACACCTTCCTGGTCGACCCCCGCTCGAACAAGGAAGAAATCAAACTGGCGGTCGAGAAGATCTTCTCCGTGAAGGTCGACTCCATCAACACCATCAACCGGGCGGGTAAGCGCAAGCGCACCAAGTTCGGCTGGGGCCAGCGCAAGGGCACCAAGCGTGCCATCGTGTCCCTCAAAGAGGGCACGATCGACATCTTCGGCGGTCCGCTCTCCTGAGAGCGGAGACCACTTTAACGAGGAATTGAGTTATGGGAATCCGTAAATACAAGCCGACAACCCCGGGCCGTCGCGGCTCGAGCGTTGCCGACTTCGCTGAAATCACCCGGTCGACGCCGGAGAAGTCGTTGGTCCGTCCCCTCCCCAAGAAGGGTGGACGCAACAACACCGGTAAGATCACGACCCGCCACAAGGGCGGTGGACACAAGCGTCAGTACCGCCTGATCGACTTCCGCCGCCACGACAAGGACGGCGTCGACGCCCGCGTTGCCGAGATCGAGTACGATCCGAACCGCACCGCGCGCATCGCCCTCCTGCACTACGTCGACGGCACCAAGCGCTACATCGTCGCGCCGAACAAGCTCAAGCAGGGCGACTTCGTCGAGGCCGGGGCCGGGGCCGACATCAAGCCCGGCAACAACCTGCCGCTGCGCAATATCCCCGTGGGTACCGTCATCCACGCCGTCGAGCTCCGTCCAGGTGGCGGCGCGAAGATGGCACGCTCCGCCGGTGCGTCGGTCCAGCTCGTCGCCAAGGAAGGCCGCTTCGCCCAGCTGCGACTGCCCTCCGGCGAGATCCGCAACGTCGACGTCCGCTGCCGCGCGACGATCGGCGAGGTCGGCAACGCCGAGCAGTCGAACATCAACTGGGGCAAGGCCGGCCGTAACCGCTGGAAGGGCATCCGCCCGACCGTCCGCGGTGTCGCCATGAACCCGGTCGACCACCCGCACGGTGGTGGCGAGGGCAAGACCTCCGGTGGACGCCACCCGGTCAACCCGAACGGTAAGGCCGAAGGCCGTACCCGTCGCCCCAACAAAGAGAGCGACTCACTCATCGTGCGTCGCCGTCGTTCCGGCAAGAACAAGCGATAGGAGCCTGGAGACATGCCACGCAGCCTGAAGAAAGGCCCCTTCGTCGATCAGCACCTTTACGTAAAGGTCGCTCGCGAGAACGAATCGGGCACGAAGAACGTCATCAAGACGTGGTCCCGCCGCTCCATGATCGTCCCCGACATGCTCGGGCACACGATCGCGGTGCATGACGGACGCAAGCACATCCCGGTGTTCGTCACCGAGTCGATGGTCGGGCACAAGCTCGGCGAATTCGCTCCCACGCGGACCTTCCGCGGCCATGTTAAGGACGACCGCAAGGGCAAGCGCCGCTAGGCGCTGCTCTTACGGCTAAGACGAGAGAAGGAAAGCAATGGAAGCCAAGGCTATTGCGCGTCATATCCGCGTAACGCCTATGAAGGCCCGGCGCGTCGTCAACCTTGTTCGTGGTAAGCAGGCGAATGAGGCTCTGGCTATTCTGAAGTTTGCCCCACAGGTTGCTTCGGAGCCGGTATTCAAGGTGGTCCAGTCGGCCATGGCCAACGCCCGGGTCCTCGCGGACCGCGACGGCGTGGCCTTCGACGAGGACAACCTCATCATCAGCGAAGCATTCGTCGATGAAGGCCCCACGATGAAGCGGTTCCGTCCGCGTGCCCAGGGCCGCGCGTTCCGCATCAACAAGCGGACCAGCCACATCACGGTTGTCGTCGCTACCCCTCAGAAAGTGGAGGTCCGCTAAGTGGGACAGAAAGTAAACCCGCACGGGTTCCGACTCGGCATCACCACCGACCACCGGTCACACTGGTTCGCCGACAGCAACAAGCCGGGCCAGCGCTACCGTGACTTCGTCCGCGAAGACATCAAGATCCGCCAGCTCATGTCGACCGGCATGGACCGCGCCGGCATCGCGAAGGTCGAGATTGAGCGCACCCGTGACCGTGTCCGCGTGGACATCCACACGGCACGTCCCGGCATCGTCATCGGCCGCCGTGGAGCAGAGGCGGACCGCATCCGCGGCGAGCTCGAGAAGCTCACCGGCAAGCAGGTCCAGCTGAACATCCTCGAGGTCAAGAACCCCGAGATCGAGGCACAGCTCGTGGCCCAGGGCATCGCCGAGCAGCTTTCCTCCCGCGTGGCGTTCCGCCGTGCGATGAAGAAGGCCATGCAGTCCGCACAGCGTGCCGGCGCCAAGGGCATCCGTGTCCAGTGCTCCGGTCGTCTGGGCGGCGCAGAAATGAGCCGTTCGGAGTTCTACCGCGAGGGACGCGTTCCCCTGCACACGCTCCGTGCCAACATCGACTACGGCTTCTTCGAGGCGAAGACCACCTTCGGCCGCATCGGCGTGAAGGTCTGGATCTACAAGGGTGACGTCACGGCGAAGGAACTCGCAGCCCAGGCTGCAGCAGCTCCTTCCCGTGGCCGCGGTGGAGACCGTCCGGGCCGTGGCCCTGCCGGCGCCGACCGCGGTGGCGACCGTGGTGGAGACCGCCGTCGTCGTGCTCCCGAGCGCTCCGAGGGCCAGGGTGCCTCGGCACCCGCCGAAACCGCCGCAGCACCCGCTGCGACTGAAGGAGGACAGGCTTAGATGCTTATCCCGCGTCGCGTCAAATTTCGCAAGCAGCACCACCCGGGTCGTTCCGGCGCTGCTACCGGCGGTACCGAGGTCAGCTTCGGCGAGTGGGGTATCCAGGCGCTGAGCCCGGCATACGTCACCAACCGCCAGATCGAGTCCGCTCGTATCGCCATGACCCGCCACATCAAGCGTGGCGGCAAGGTCTGGATCAACATCTATCCGGACCGCCCGTTGACCAAGAAGCCTGCCGAGACCCGCATGGGTTCCGGTAAGGGTTCGCCCGAGTGGTGGGTGGCCAACGTCAAGCCGGGACGTGTTCTGTTCGAACTGTCCGGTGTTTCCGAAGAGGTAGCCCGCGAAGCCCTGCGCCTCGCGATCCACAAGCTGCCGTTGAAGGCACGCATCGTGCGTCGTGAGGGTGGTGAATAGTTATGGCTCTGGGTTCAAAGGAACTGGCAACAGACCAGCTGGACGGCTTCGACAAGGACCGTCTGGTGGAAGAACTGCGCAAGGCCAAGGAGGAGCTGTTCAACCTCCGTTTCCAGTCGGCCACGGGCCAGCTCGAAAGCCACGGGCGCCTTCGTTCGGTCAAGCGCGACATCGCCCGCATCTATACGGTGCTGCGTGAGCGTGAACTGGGTATCCGCCCCGAGGTCGTCGCTCCCGTCGAGGAAGCGAAGCCCGCCAAGGAGGAGAAGCCCAAGAAAGCCAAGAAGGCCTCCAAGGACGCACCGTCCGTGGACACCGAGGCTTCTGAGGAGGACGCCAAATGAGTGAGCAGCAGAGCGAAGCGACAGTAGGAACCGAGAAGGCCGCCCACGGCGCCGACTCGCGCGGCTACCGCAAGGTACGTCGTGGCTACGTCGTCTCGGACAAGATGGAGAAGACGATCGTCGTCGAGGTCGAGGACCGCGTGAAGCACGCCCTGTACGGCAAGGTGCTCCGCCGCAGCTCCAAGGTCAAGGCGCACGACGAGCAGAACATCGCCGGCATCGGCGACATGGTCCTGATCAGCGAGACCCGGCCGCTGTCCGCCACCAAGCGGTGGCGCCTGGTCGAGGTCATCGAGAAGGCCAAGTAGCACCCGAGCAGTACCCGGTCCGGCAGTGCCGGCCCTGAATGCCCCGGACACGATTTCGTGCCCGGGGCATTCTCGCGATACTATAAGAATCTTGTCTGTCTGGTGGGCTGGCGCATGCCCTGACGAAGCCTCCTTCGCAGGGCCTTCCCAGGGTTTCCTGCACACCGGGCAAATAGGCAAAAGCCCGATAATCTTGTTCACCACGAATCCGCTGTGCAGAAGATCCACGCACAGCCGCGCCCAGGCGTGCACGTGCTGAGTACCAGTATTACGGGGCCCACCCATATCCGTTCCGCAAGGCTCGACGAGAGAACCGGCGCGACGACAGGAGTAACAAGTGATTCAGCAGGAGTCGCGGCTAAAGGTCGCCGACAACACGGGTGCCAAGGAAATCTTGACCATCCGCGTTCTCGGAGGATCCGGGCGCCGCTACGCAGGCATCGGCGACGTCATCGTCGCCACCGTGAAGGACGCGATCCCCGGCGGCAACGTCAAGAAGGGCGACGTCGTCAAGGCGGTCATCGTCCGCACCAAGAAGGAACGCCGCCGCGCGGACGGTTCCTACATCAAGTTCGACGAGAACGCAGCAGTGATCCTGAAGAACGACGGCGACCCCCGCGGTACCCGTATCTTCGGCCCTGTCGGTCGCGAGCTCCGCGACAAGCGTTTCATGAAGATCATCTCGCTGGCGCCGGAGGTGCTGTAGTCCATGGCACAGAAGACAAAGCTCAAGATCAAGAAGGGTGACCTCGTGCAGGTCATCACCGGAGCCAAGCAGGAGCGCGGCGGAGACCGCGGCAAGCAGGGCAAGGTACTGAAGGTCTACCCGGACACCAACCGTGTCCTCGTGGAAGGCATCAACCGGATCACCAAGCACACCAAGGTCGGGCAGTCGCAGCGCGGCACCACGACCGGTGGCATCGAGGTCGTCGAGGCCCCTGTGCACATCAGCAACGTCGCGGTCGTCGACCCCGAGACCAAGAAGCCGACCCGCGTCGGATTCCGCACCGAGACCGTCGAGCGTGACGGTCGCGAGCGCGTCGTCCGCATCCGCGTGGCCAAGTCATCAGGGAAGGATCTGTAATGACTGTCGAAACCACAGAAACCAAGGTTCTTCCCCGCCTCAAGGCGCGCTACGCCTCCGAGATCAAGGCCACCCTGCAGGAAGAGTTCAACTACGCCAACGTGAACCAGGTCCCGCGCCTGGTCAAGGTCGTCGTGAACATGGGTGTCGGTGACGCCGCCAAGGACTCCAAGCTGATCGACGGCGCCGTCAAGGACCTCACCGCGATCACGGGCCAGAAGCCCCAGGTCACGAAGGCCCGCAAGTCCATCGCGCAGTTCAAGCTCCGCGAAGGAATGCCCATCGGTGCGCACGCCACCCTCCGTGGCGACCGCATGTGGGAATTCACGGACCGCCTCATCTCCCTGGCCCTGCCCCGTATCCGTGACTTCCGCGGCCTCAACGGCAAGCAGTTCGACGGCAACGGCAACTACACCTTCGGCCTCACGGAGCAGTCCATGTTCCACGAGATCGACCAGGACCGTATCGACCGCGTCCGAGGCATGGACATCACCGTCGTCACCACCGCCAAGACCGACGCCGAGGGCCGCGCGCTCCTCAAGGCGCTTGGCTTCCCCTTCAAATCCGAAGATTAATCTAACTACGTCTCAGGTCCACTCCAGCCGGCACCCCGTGTGCCGATCGGAGCACGGAAACCGTTTCGAGGAAGGGCAAGAGCCCACATGACAATGACAGATCCTGTCGCAGACATGCTCACGCGTCTGCGCAATGCGAACTCGGCTTACCACGACTCCGTGTCCATGCCGTACAGCAAGCTCAAGGCCCGCGTCGCGGACATCCTTAAGGCCGAAGGCTACATCGCCGGCTGGAAGGAAGAGGAGGCGGAGGTCGGCAAGAAGCTGACCATCGACCTCAAGTTCGGTCCGGACCGCCAGCGTTCCATCGCCGGTATCCGCCGTATCTCCAAGCCGGGACTGCGCGTGTACGCGAAGTCCACGAACCTGCCGCACGTGCTCGGCGGACTCGGTATCGCCATCCTGTCCACGTCCTCCGGTCTGCTCACGGACCGCCAGGCATCCAAGAAGGGTGTGGGTGGGGAAGTCCTCGCCTACGTCTGGTAACGGGAAAGGGAAAGAATAATGTCACGTATTGGACGTCTCCCCATCGCCGTTCCCGCCGGTGTCGAGGTCAGCATCAACGGTAGCGAGGTTTCGGTCAAGGGCTCGAAGGGCGAGCTGAGCCACACGGTTCCCAGCCCCATCGAGGTCACCCTGGACGAGGGCACCCTGACCGTCTCACGCCCCAACGACGAGCGCGAGGCGCGTTCGCTCCACGGGCTCACCCGCACGCTGATCTCCAATATGATCGTCGGAGTCACCGAGGGCTACAAGAAGAACCTCGAGATCGTGGGCACGGGTTACCGTGTGCAGGCCAAGGGCAGCGACCTCGAGTTCGCTCTGGGGTACAGCCACCCGGTCGCCGTCAAGGCTCCTGAGGGCATCACCCTGACCGTCGACAGCCCCACCAAGCTCTCGGTCGCAGGCATCAACAAGCAGCAGGTCGGCGAGGTCGCTGCAACCATCCGCAAGCTGCGCAGGCCCGACCCCTACAAGGGCAAGGGCATCCGCTACGCAGGCGAGATCATCCGCCGCAAGGTCGGAAAGGCTGGTAAGTAACCATGGGTCTGAGCATCAACAAGAAGCGCAGCTCGAAGAGCAAGTCCGCCTCGCGTGGACGCCGCCACCTCCGGGTACGCAAGCGCGTCTCCGGCACGGCCGTCCGTCCCCGCCTGGTCGTCAACCGTTCGGCCCGCCACGTCTTCGTGCAGGTCGTCGACGACACCAAGGGCGTGACCGTGGCATCAGCCTCCACCCTCGAAGCGGACCTCCGTGTGTTCGACGGTGACAAGACCGCCAAGGCCAAGCGCGTTGGCGAACTCGTTGCACAGCGTGCCATGGCCGCCGGCGTCGAAGCGGTCGTCTTCGACCGCGGCGGCAACAAGTACCACGGTCGCGTAGCAGCAATCGCAGACGGCGCACGTGAAGGTGGGCTGGCACTGTGACCGAGGAGATCAAGGCAAAGGAAGCCCCATTGAATACGGCTACAGAGCAGCCCGCGGCCGAGGCGACAACAGCCGCAGGCACGACGGACACCGCGTCGGCTGACGCGAACCGTGGCCGCGGCGGCAACGCCCGCGGCGGCGAGCGTGGCGGCAACTCCCGTGGCGGCGAGCGTGGCGGCCGTGGTGGCCGTGACGGGCGCGACGGCGGCCGCAACGACGACAAGGACAAGTTCATCGAACGCGTCGTGACCATCAACCGTGTCGCCAAGGTCGTCAAGGGCGGCCGCCGCTTCAGCTTCACCGCCCTCGTGGTGGTAGGCGACGGCAACGGCATGGTCGGCGTCGGCTACGGCAAGGCGAAGGAAGTTCCCTCCGCCATCCAGAAGGCCGTCGAGGAAGCCAAGAAGACGATGTTCCGCGTCCCGCGCATCGGTGGCACCGTCCCGCACCTGGTGCAGGGTGAGGCAGCTGCCGGCGTCGTCCTGCTCCGTCCCGCCTCCCCGGGTACCGGCGTCATCGCCGGTGGTCCGGTGCGTGCGGTCCTGGAGTGCGTCGGCATCCACGACGTTCTGTCGAAGTCGCTCGGTTCCGCGAACGCCATCAACATCGTTCACGCGACCGTTGACGCGCTGAAGCGCCTCGAGGAGCCCCAGGCCGTGGCTGCCCGCCGTGGCCTGCCCCTCGACGAGGTCGCATCCCACCAGATGCTGCGCGCGATCGCAGCTCAGAAGGCAGGTGCGTGATGACCGCGATCACCCCGAAGAACGTGCTCGTCAGCTCGGCACGGCTCGAGATCACCCAGATCAAGTCCGCCATCGGCGGCAAGCAGAACCAGCGCGACACGCTGCGGTCACTCGGCCTCAAGCGGATCGGCCACACCGTGGTCCGTGAAGCCGATGCCGTCACCGTCGGCATGATCAACACGGTTCCGCACCTCTTGAAGGTTGAGGAGGCCAACTAATGGCAGAGAACAACATCGCGGCTCCGGCCGCCACCGAGGCCAAGGTCGAGCGCGTCCACGCGCTCAAGGTCCACCACCTCCGCCCCGCACCGGGTGCCAAGACGGCGAAGACCCGTGTGGGCCGTGGTGAGGGTTCGAAGGGTAAGACCGCCGGCCGCGGTACCAAGGGAACTGCAGCCCGCTACCAGGTGAAGGCAGGATTTGCCGGCGGCCAGCTGCCGCTGCACATGCGCCTTCCCAAGCTGCGCGGCTTCAAGAACCCGTTCCGCGTCGAGTTCCAGGTCGTGAACCTGGACAAGCTCTCCGAGCTGTACCCCGCTGGCGGCGACGTCACCGTGGACAGCCTCGTGGCGAACGGCGCCGTCCGCAAGAACCAGCCCGTGAAGGTGCTGGGGACCGGCGACATCACCGTGGCCGTCAACGTGGCCGTCGACGCCTTCTCCGCCTCCGCTGCGGAAAAGATCATCGCGGCCGGCGGGACGATCACCGAGCTGTAGGTCGCCGGCCGCCCCGCTCCCGGTCCCCGGGGGAGGGGCGGCTGTGATCGACGGCACTTTGGAACTAGACTCTTGGTGGGCTGGACTCGATCAGCCCACCAGGGGTCTTTTTTCGGCTCCAGCCACCCCGCCATCCGCCGGTTCTCTCGCACCGGTGACCAACCGTTAGACTCGGTTGTTGTGTACGGTCCGCCTCAGGACCAAAAGACCTTCAGGAGGACGCTTGCTTAGCGCTATTGGCCGGGCATTCCGGACGCCAGACTTGCGGCGCAAGCTGTTGTTCACGCTGGGAATCATCACGATCTTCCGCCTCGGGGCCTTCATCCCCGCCCCGGGCGTCGACTACGGCAACGTCCAGCAGTGCCTCCAGCTCGGCAACACCGAGGGCGGCCTCTACCAGTTCGTCAACCTGTTCAGCGGCGGTGCCCTGCTCCAGGTGTCCATCTTCGCGCTGGGCATCATGCCGTACATCACCGCGAGCATCATCACCCAGCTCCTCCGGGTCGTCATTCCCCGCTTCCAGGAACTGCACCAGGAAGGCGCCCAGGGGCAGTCCACGCTGACGCAGTACACGCGCTACCTGACCATCGCCCTCGGCCTGCTGAACGCCACGACGCTGGTGTCGCTGGCCCGCTCCGGCGCGCTGCTGGGTGACTGCCCCGTGCCCCTGATCCCGGACGACTCGCTGATCACCATCATCCTCCTGATCATCACCCTGACCGCGGGAACCGGCCTCATCATGTGGATGGGCGAGCTCATCACGGAGCGGGGTGTCGGTAACGGCATGTCCCTCCTCATCTTCACGGCCATCGCCGCCGGCTTCCCGACCTCGCTGGGCGAGATCCTCCGCACCCAGGGCGCCACCGTCTTTGCGTTCGTCCTCGCGATGGGTGTCGTCGTCGTCGCCCTCGTGATCTTCGTGGAGCAGTCGCAGCGCCGCATCCCCGTGCAGTACGCCAAGCGCATGGTGGGACGCCGCACCCTCGGCGGCAGCAGCACCTACATCCCGATCAAGGTCAACATGGCCGGCGTCATCCCCGTGATCTTCGCGTCCTCGATGCTGTACCTGCCGAGCCTCATCGCGCAGTTCAACACCCCGCAGGACGGCACCGCCCCTGCCGGGTGGGTCAACTGGATCACGACGTACCTGACCAGCGGGGACCACCCCCTCTACATGGCCATGTACTTCCTGCTGATCGTGTTCTTCACCTACTTCTACGTGGCCATCACCTTCAACCCGGACGAGGTGTCCGAGAACATGAAGAAATACGGCGGCTTCATTCCGGGCATCCGCGCCGGCCGCCCCACGGCGGAGTACCTCCAGTACGTGCTCTCCCGCATCACGCTGCCCGGCGCCATCTACCTCGGGCTCGTTGCCCTGATCCCGCTGATCGCCCTTGTGGCGATCGGCGCCAACCAGAACTTCCCGTTCGGCGGCACCTCGATCCTCATCATGGTGGGCGTGGGCCTGGAGACCGTGAAGCAGATCGACGCCCAGCTCCAGCAGCGTCACTACGAAGGGTTGTTGCGTTGACTAGAATGCTGATCATCGGTCCTCCCGGTTCGGGCAAGGGAACCCAGGCCGCGCGTATCTCCGAGCGCCTCGGCGTCGTGGCGATCTCCACCGGCGACATCTTCCGCGACAACGTCAAGCGCGAGACGCCCCTCGGCGTCGAGGCCAAGGCGTACATGGACGCCGGTGACTTCGTTCCGGACAGCGTCACCAACAGCATGGTGCGCGACCGCCTGGCGGCCGACGACGTCCAGGAGGGCTTCCTGCTCGACGGCTACCCCCGCACCGCGGCGCAGGTCACCGAGCTCGACGACATCCTCCGGGAGAACGACCTCGAGCTCGACGTCGTCCTGCAGCTGACCGCGGACGACGAGGAGCTCGTGAAGCGGCTCCTCGGGCGGGCGACGCTGGACGGCCGTTCCGACGACACCGAGAAGGTCATCCGCCACAGGCTGGGCCTCTACCACGACCAGACCGAGCCCGTGGTCTCGCGCTACGACGAGCGCGGGATCGTGACGAAGGTGGACGGGATCGGCACGATCGACGGCGTCACCGAGCGCGTCATGGCAGCACTCACCGTCCCGAGCTAGGACCCATCATGTTCCGCCAGCCCAAGGTCGAGTACAAGACCACCCGCCAGATGCTCGTGATGCGCGAGGCCGGTCTCGTGCTGTCCCGGGCACTCGACGACACCGTCGCCGCCGCGACGGTGGGTGTCACGACCGCAGAGCTGAACGAGGTGTTCGAGGGCGTCCTCCGGGAGGAGGGTGCGACGTCGAACTTCCTCGGCTACCACGGCTTCCCTGCCAGCATCTGCACCTCCGTCAACCACGAGGTGGTGCACGGCATCCCGGGGGGCTACGCCCTGCAGGACGGGGACATCATCTCGATCGATGGCGGCGCCGTGGTTCGGGGATGGCACTCCGATTCCGCGCGCACGGTGATCGTCGGCTCGCCGCGACCCGAGGACGTCCGGCTCTCCGACGTCACCGAGGAGGCGATGTGGCGCGGGATCGCCGCCCTCGCCTCGGCCCGCTTCGTGGGTGACATCGGCACGGCCATCGACGACTACGTCTCCTCGGCCCCCGGACCGCCCCTCGGCATCCTCGAGGACTACGTGGGTCATGGCATCGGTACGGAGATGCACCAGGCACCGGACGTCCTCAACTACCGCAGCACCCACCGCGGGCCGAAGGTCAGGCCGGGCCTGTGCCTCGCGATCGAGCCGATGCTCGTGCAGGGCGGACTCGAGACAGCAGTCCTCGCGGACGACTGGACGGTCATCACCACGGACGGCAAACGTGCGTCCCAGTGGGAGCACAGCGTCGCGGTGCATGATGGTGGCATCTGGGTGCTGTCCGCGCCGGACGGGGGAGCGTCCCGCCTCGAACCGCTCGGCGTGACGCCGGCTCCCCTGGAGGGCTGATCCGGGACAGACCCTCGTCGGTCGGGTCCCACCGACGAAGGCCCCGCACTCCGGTGCGGGGCCTCTCCCGTCTCTGGCCCGGGGACGGACGGCGTAACGGAAGACACCGCCGATTTCATCTCTGGGAAGCCGTAGCGTAGAGTTGTCTGTTGGTTGTCTCTGCTTTCCGTGCCCAATCGGCCCCGGAGACTGTCCCGCAGGACGAGCTCCGGCTCCCCGCGGGCCGGGCGACCACAACCCTGAACCCGTCCGCCGTGCAACTGGTGGGCATAGACGTTAGCGGAGGATATGGCCAAGAAAGACGGTGTCATTGAGATTGAAGGCACTGTGAACGAGGCGCTGCCCAACGCGATGTTCCGCGTTGAGTTGGCCAACGGTCACATTGTTCTCGCCCACATCTCGGGAAAGATGCGCCAGCACTACATTCGGATCCTTCCTGAGGACCGGGTCGTAGTGGAACTCAGCCCGTACGACCTCACCCGGGGCCGTATCGTCTACCGCTACAAATAAGAATCAACTCGAAGGAAAACCATGAAGGTCAACCCGAGCGTGAAGCGGATCTGCGAGAAGTGCCAGGTGGTCCGCCGCAAAGGCAACGTTCTCGTCATCTGCGAGAACCCGCGCCACAAGCAGCGCCAGGGCTGAGAACCTCTTCCAGAGGCTCTTCCCGCGCGTAGAAGTACATTCGACGGCAGAACAGCGTCCCCCCTGGGGACGTACACCCCCGGCTCGGAGGCCGGGGACCGGAACATCGGTTCCGGGGACGTTCTGCTCCACACCTCCGGCAACACCAAAGGAGCACCGCCACTATGGCACGTCTCGCTGGCGTAGACATCCCCCGCGAAAAGCGGGTAGTCATCGCGCTTACCTATATCTACGGCGTGGGCAAGACCCGTGCAGAGAAGACGATCGTGGACACGGGGATCTCCCCGAACACGCGCGTCAAGGACCTCAGCGACGCAGAGCTGGTCCAGCTCCGCGACTACATCGAGGGCAACTTCAAGGTCGAGGGTGACCTCCGCCGTGAGGTCGCAGCCGACATCCGCCGCAAGGTCGAGATCGGCAGCTACGAAGGCATCCGGCACCGCCGCGGCCTTCCCGTACGTGGACAGCGTACGAAGACGAACGCCCGTACCCGCAAGGGTCCGAAGCGCACGGTCGCAGGCAAGAAGAAGGTCGGGCGCTAGTTCCCTGATGGCTCCCTAACCAGGCTCGCTAGCGCTCGCCCGGCCAGGGGACCCTCGCCATCAGGGGCCCTTTAACGAGGGACCCGGCATCCAGGAACCGTCGCCGACGGAGGCCCGTCCAAGGGTTCGATCCGCCGGCATCTCCGGCTAGTCCGATCAGCCGATCACATGCTTTACCCAATACCTTCGTAGGAGAAGTAATGCCCCCCAAGACTCGTGGAGCGGTTCGTAAGCCGCGTCGCAAGGACAAGAAGAACATCGCGCTCGGTCAGGCGCACATCAAGAGCACCTTCAACAACACCATCGTGTCCATCACGGACCCCAGCGGAGCAGTCATCTCCTGGGCTTCCGCCGGTGAGGTCGGTTTCAAGGGTTCACGCAAGTCCACCCCGTTCGCTGCGCAGATGGCCGCCGAGGCCGCCGCGAAGCGTGCGCAGGAGCACGGCGTCAAGAAGGTCGACGTCTTCGTGAAGGGTCCGGGCTCCGGACGCGAGACCGCGATCCGCTCGCTGCAGGCCACGGGCCTCGAGGTCGGATCGATCTCCGACGTCACCCCGAGCGCGCACAACGGCTGCCGCCCGCCCAAGCGCCGCCGCGTCTAATCGGCTTCCCGGTCACCGTACCGCCCTGCAGGGACCTCGTGTCCCGGCAGGGCGGTTCGGTGCCGTTCCGGTAGTTCTCCAGCCGAATGACCCGCAGTCCCGCCCATATCGAAGCGTCATATAGCGGATGCTTCCCGAAAGGATATGTAAGTGCTCATTGCACAGCGCCCCACCCTGACTGAAGAAGTAGTCGCCGACAACCGCTCGCGGTTCGTCATCGAGCCCCTCGAGCCCGGCTTCGGCTACACCCTCGGCAACTCGCTCCGCCGTACGCTCCTGTCCTCCATCCCGGGTGCTGCTGTCACGAGCATCCGTATCGACGGAGTGCTGCACGAATTCACCACGGTCCCCGGGGTGAAGGAGGATGTCACCGAGATCATCCTGAACATCAAGAACCTCGCCGTCTCCTCGGAGCACGACGAGCCCGTCGTCGCCTACCTGCGCAAGCAGGGTCCCGGCGTCGTCACGGCCGCCGACATCGCGCCCCCCGCCGGCGTCGAGTTCCACAACCCCGACCTCCACATCGCGACCCTCAACTCGAAGGGCAAGTTCGAGCTCGAACTGACCATCGAGCGCGGTCGCGGCTACGTGTCGGCCTCGCAGAACAAGTCCGGCGATTCCGAGATCGGTCGCATCCCGGTCGATTCGATCTACTCGCCGGTCCTGAAGGTCACCTTCCGCGTGGAGGCCACCCGTGTGGAGCAGCGCACCGACTTCGACAAGCTCATCGTCGACGTCGAGACGAAGGACGCCATCGCCCCGCGCGACGCCGTCGCATCCGCCGGAACCACCCTCGTGGAGCTGTTCGGCCTCGCCCGCGAGCTGAACACCGCCGCCGAGGGCATCGAGATCGGTCCCTCGCCCACCGACGCGGCACTGGCTGCCGACATGGCCCTGCCGATCGAGGACCTCGAACTGACGGTCCGCTCGTACAACTGCCTCAAGCGTGAGGGCATCCACTCCGTGGGTGAACTCGTTGCACGCTCCGAGGCCGATCTCATGGACATCCGCAACTTCGGTGCGAAGTCCATCGACGAGGTCAAGGCGAAGCTCGTGGAGCTCGGTCTGTCCCTGAAGGATTCCCCTCCAGGCTTCGACCTCGCCGCGCGCGCTGCCGCCATCGAAGAGGACGACGTCGCCTACGGCGACGAAGAGCTCTAAAACGCTACCTGTCCACCCGCCGCGCCCCCGTTGCGGCGGGCGGACACCTAATGAGGAGAAAGAACCATGCCCACACCCACCAAGGGCCCACGTCTCGGAGGCGGTCCGGCGCACGAACGCCTGATGCTCGCCAACCTGGCCGCCTCACTGTTCGAGCACAAGCGCATCACCACCACGGTGACCAAGGCCAAGCGCCTTCGCCCCTACGCCGAGCGTCTGGTCACCTTCGCCAAGAAGGGTGACCTCGCCTCGCGTCGTCGCGTTCTCGGCGTTATCAGCAGCAAGAGCATCGTCCACGAACTCTTCACGGAGATCGCCCCCGCGGTCGCCAACCGTGAGGGTGGTTACACCCGCATCACGAAGATCGGCAACCGCAAGGGCGACAACGCTCCCATGGCCGTCATCGAACTGGTGCTGGAGCCCATGTCGGCCAAGCAGTCCGTCGTCGCCGAGGCCGAGCAGGCCAAGGCTCCCGCTGCTGCCGCGCCCGTCGCCGCAGCGCCCGTGGAGGAGTCGCCGGAGTCCGCAGAGTCGGTCGACTCCGCCGAGTCGGTTGAGTCCGCAGAATCCGCGGCGTCTGCCGAAGAGGTAGCAGCCGAGGAGACCACGGTCGACGCCGAAGCAGGCGCCGCTGACGAGGTCGTCGTCGTCGAGGGCACCGTCGAGGACGAGAAGAAGTAATTCTTCCCCTCTCGATGCACCCATGATCACCCAGGAGCCCGCCGTCCCCCTGAGGGACGGCGGGCTTCTGCGTGTGCGGCTGGACATCGCCTACGACGGTGCCGTGTTCTCGGGCTGGGCCCTGCAGCCCGGGCTGACCACCGTCCAGGGCGTCCTCGAGGGCGCACTCTTCACTCTTCTGCGGCGGCCCGTGCGGCTGACCGTAGGCGGGCGGACCGATGCCGGTGTCCACGCACGCGGCCAGGTGGCCCACGTCGATCTCACGTCTGCGGAGTGGGAGGCGATGGCGCGCGGACGCGACGTCGACCCGGCCGATGCCTTCCGGCGGCGCCTCACCGGCACGATCAACCGTGAACTGACCGACGGCGTCACGGGACGGGGCCGCTCGGTCAGGAACTCCGTGCCGGCCGTCGTCGTCCGCTCCGCCGTACCGGCGCCCGCAGGCTTCGATGCGCGGTTCTCCGCGCTCTGGCGTCGCTACAGCTACGCCATCGCGGACACCGCCGCCGGGCAGGATCCGCTCGGCAGGCACACGACGCTCTGGTACCCGGCAGCCCTCGACGTCACGTTGCTGAACGAGGGGGCTGCGCACCTGCTGGGCATGCAGGACTTCGCGGCTTTCTGCAAGCCCCGGGTGGGTGCCACCACCATCCGCGAACTGCAGCGCTACGAGTTCGCCCGCGGGCACGACGGCGTCATCATCGCCACCGTGCAGGCAGACGCGTTCTGCCACAACATGGTGCGCGCACTCATCGGATCGACGCTGCGGGTGGGGTCAGGGGAAGTGCCGCCGTCGTGGCTCGCCGCGCGGCTGGCCGCCCGGAAGAAGGACGCGCGGTCCATCCTCGCGGCCCCGCACCCTCTCGTGCTCGAGGAGATCGCGTATCCCGGGAACGAGGAGCTCGCCGGGCGGGCGGAGCTCACACGGGCCCGGCGCAACGCGGGGCACCTGGGCACTGCGCCTGCCGACTCCTCGGACAGCGCGGTCGACTCCTCCGATGATCCGGTCGGTTCCTGACCGGGCTTCCCGGGTGCTCGTCGACGTTCTCTCGTTCCGTACCGCACCCGTTGTCGGCGTCAGCCCAGCAGGACGAAGCTCGCGAACGCGGCGAGCAGCATGCCCGGGCCGAACGGGAAGGTCGACCCCCGCGATCCGGCTCGCAGCAGGAGGACCCCGATCCCGGCCAGGCCGCCGAGGAGGAATCCGCCCAGCAGCGTCCCCATCCACGCGGCGGACCCGGCCCAGCCGCCGAACAGACCGAGGACGGCGGCGAGCTTCACGTCACCCATGCCCATGCCCGCCGGGGAGATGAGCGTGAGCAGGAAGTACACGGCGAACAGGCTCGCTGCTCCCGCTGTCGCACCGAGCAGGCCGCCCCACGCGCCGCCGGCAGCCGCCGCGACGAGCAGTAGCCCGGCCGTCACTGCCGCGAACCGGACCAGGACCCTGTTGGGCAGCAGCTTGGACCGCAGGTCGATCGCGGCGAGCAGGACCCCGAACGCGGCGAGCACCGCCACGAGCGGCCGGTCCCACCACTCGCCGGTCACCGCCGCACCCGCGCCTGCCAGGACCCCAGCGAGCACGGCGAGTGGCAGCCGCCAGGACGTCGGCAGGACGGTGCGCTGATCCCGGCCGGCCAGGACGAACAGGGCATAGCCGATCCCGGCGGCAGCTGCAGCGGTGACGAGGACGCCGATCACGGGCTCGGGACCACCTAGACGGACTCCCCGATGGAATCCTGTGCTGCCCGGCCCACTTCGCCGTTGGCGGGCAGCGTCACCGTGAAGCGGCTGCCCTTGCCGGGGGAACTCACGCAGGAGATGGTCCCTCCGTGGCTCTCGACGATGGACTTGGTGATCGCGAGTCCCAGTCCGGCGCCGTCGATGTCGGCGTGACGTGCCGCAGGCGTGCGGTAGAAGCGTGAGAACACCTGGCGGGCCTCCTGCTCCGTCATGCCCATGCCCCGGTCCTCGACGTGCAGGCTGATCGCGGACTCGGACTCCTCCGCGTGGATGTTCACCACGCCGCCGTCGGGGGAGTACTTGATGGCGTTGGAGAGCAGGTTGTCGAGGACCTGGGAGATCCGCAGGGGATCGATGAGCGTCCAGAGGGGCGTCTGGGCGTCGGTCTTCAGCTTGACGCCGTTCTTCTGGGCGCGGAGCCGGTTGGACCGGACGCTCATCTCGATCAGGGCCGCGAGGTCAACGGGCCGTGGATGGACCCGCACGCGATCGCCCGCCGTCGACAGCAGGTCGGCGACCAGATGCAGCACGCGCTCGGCGTTGCGTCCTGCGACGTCCACATAGCCCCGGAGGTGAGCGGGCAGCGGGTGGTCGTCCTCCAGCACCAGCTCGAGGTATCCGAGCACGGACGTCAGCGGGGCGTGGAACTCGTGCGAGATGTTGGAGATGAAGGCGTCCTTGGCGGAGACGGCCTCGACCAGCTCCGTGACGTCGCTGCAGACGATCAGCGCACCGGCGATGCCGCCGTCGGCGTTCTTGATGGGCCGTGCCGCGGTGGAGAGGGCGCGCTGAGCGTCGCCGTCGCCCACCCAGATGAGCTGGTCGGCGAACGTCTCGCCGGTGAGTGCGCGGTAGATCGGCTGCCTGTCCACGCCCAGCGGCGTCACCCGATCGGCATCGAAGAGCAGTGCGCCGCTGTCCTCGTGGCCGGCCGCGAGTCGATCGAACAGTTCCTGCTGGTGGTTGGTCATCGTGGTGTTGCCGTGGGCGTCGACGGCGGTCAGTCCGACGTCGACCGTGTTGAGGATCGCGGTGAGGACGCGTTCGCGGTCGATGGCGGCACGCAGCAGGTCGTTGAGTTCGCGATCCTTGCGCTCGATCTCGATGTCGCGGGCCCGCGCACTGGAGCCCATCACGCGGATGGTGACGGCGATGCACAGCATCACGATCGGCAGGAGCAAGGGAGCCAGGTAGGACTCGCGCCGGGCAGGATCGAAGGAGCCCAGCAGCGGCCAGGCCGTGACGAGCAGCGAGCCGGCAGCCGTGAAGCTCAGCGACACCCAGGTGGGCAGGGAGGAGCGCATCAGCCACAGGACGGGGAAGATGACGAGGACGCCGAGCGCCGGCTGTGTCTCGAGGGCACCGGCCCGGACGAGGGCGATGGCGACGAAGTCGAGGACGGGGACGATCAGCAGGCTGCCGCGCGGCAGCTCGCGCCACGGAACGACGACGCACAGTGCCAGCAGCACCAGGATCATCGAGAAGCCGAGTTCGAAGGTGGGGTTGGACATGAGACCCGGCCGGAGGAGTGGCGCCGTGAGAGCGATGACGACCACGATCAGGGTCAGGGGGATCTGACAGAGCACCACCGAGCGGCTGATGCTGACCTTCGCGGCGACCGCGCGCAACCGCGCGGCACCGGCATCCCTAGGCACGCACTATCCGGGGAAAGGGGAAATACGGCATTCTGAATGACTTTCCGACGCTGAGACCTACGTACTGACTCCCATTATGTCGTTCCTCCCGCGTTTTGGAATGCAGGGGGAGCCAAATAGCCGATACAGATGTGCACAATGGGGTTCATGAGAAGTGGAACAGAGTGCAGCACAGGTCAGACGGGAGCGGGGGCTCGATGAGCGATCCGGGAGTGGCAGTCGTCATCGAGGACGATTCCGATGTCCGGAATCTCGTGGCGGCCGTCCTGAAGCAGTCGGGATTCGACGTGCACATCGCGCCGAACGGGCGTGCGGGCGTCGAACTGGTCAGGACCCACGAGGCAGCGGTCGTCACCCTCGACGTCGGGCTGCCCGACATCGACGGGTACGAGGTGCTGCGCCGCATCCGGGATTTCAGCACCTGCTACGTGGTGATGCTGACCTCGCGCGGCGACGAACTGGACACCCTCACGGCCCTGCAGTCCGGCGCCGACGACTATCTCACCAAGCCGTTCCGCCCCCGGGAGCTCCGCGCCCGGGTCGCGGCGATGCTGCGCCGGCCGCGGGTCGCCGCGGAGCCGGTGCCCGCTGTGCAGCCGGCCGCTTCGACGCCCTTGCCGGAAGCTCCCGCTGTGGTGCCGTCGCCGTCGCCCGTGGTGGAGCACAACGGCCTGGCCCTCAATGCGGATGCCCGCACCGTGGTGCTCGACGGACGTGACCTGCCCCTGACGCGGAGCGAGTTCGACCTCCTCAACGAGATGCTCAAGAGCAACGGCTCCGTGAGGACCAAGGCCGATCTCGTGCGGGTGGTGCGCGGTGAGTACTACGGCGAGGACACCTACATCAGCGACTCCGACGAGCGGGCCATCGAGGTGCACATCGGCAACCTGCGCCGGAAGCTCGAGGAGGACCCGAAGAACCCGCGGTGGCTGCAGACCGTGCGCGGCGTTGGCTACCGGCTCACGCCCGCCCGTTCCTGAAGGGCGTCGGACGGCTAGACGGACGCCAGGTAGCGGGACTGGATTTCGAGGATGGTGTCCAGCCCGCAGCGCTCGATCGCGGGGAGGATGTCACGCGCCGTATCCAGCTCGAAGGCCGTCACTGCCACCTCGAACTCGGCAGCCATGGCCGAGAGTCGGGCGGCACCGACCATCGCGGATGAATTGCGGAGGCTCAGGGCGGCATCGAGGGCGGCAGAGACGTCGCGGTCGCCGATCGCGTTGGTGAGGCGGAGGTAGCGCCCCTCGAACCCGGCGATGTAGTCACGGGCGAACGCCTTGGCGGGTGAGGGGTCGTTCAGCTGCCGCTCGAGGTGGGCGAGCACGGTGAGGTCCACCAGTGGCAGGTCCTGCTGGGAATCGATCGAATGCACCATCTCAGGCTACGTGTGTGATCTGACGGTTTGCCGTGAAGCCGCTCACCCTGTGCGAGAAATGCGCTATTGCTTGGCCGTCCCCTGCGATGGCACACCGCCGTGGTTCTATTCGCCACGGCTGCTCACTGGGCGGCGAACGTGTCCATCACGTTGAGCACGGCAGGGCCGAGGATGACGATGAACAGGACGGGGAAGATGAACAGCAGCAGCGGGAAGAGGACTGCGACGGGTAGCTTCATGGCCTTCTCCTCGGCTCGCTGACGCCGCTTCACGCGCATGACCTTGGCCTGCGTGCGCAGGACCCCGGAGAGGGCGATCCCGTAGGCGTCGGCCTGGACGATGGCCTTCACGAAGCTGCGCAGTTCCGGGATGGTGCTGCGGTCGGCCAGGGCCAGGTAGGCCTCCCGCCTGCTGCGTCCCACCTGCATGTCCTGCAGGGTCCGCACGAGTTCTTCCGCCAGGGGGCCCTTGCCGGTCTCGCCGGCCCGCTGCATGGCACTCTCGAAACCGAGGCCCGCTTCAACGGAGATCAGCATCTGGTCGAGGGTGTTGGCCAGTTCCAGGGCCATCGCCTTCTGGCGTTCCTGGCCCTTGCTGTAGAGGAGCAGGTCGGGGACGAAGTAGCCGAGTACCGTGATGAAGATCGCGAGCAGGACGTAGAGCCGGCTGGGGTTCGACTGCAGGAGCAGCAGACCAGCCAAGCCGCCAGCGAAACCGAGCAGGGGCTTGGCGGTGAGGACCTTGGCCAGCGGCATCGAGACCGGCCGCCCGGCAAGGGCGAGTAGGTGGTCCAGTTTGAGGACGTACGCCGGCGGAGTAAGGCGCCGGCCAAGCCGGAGGAGGGGGTTTGGGCGGTCAACGGCGGCGACGGCCCCTGCAATGCCCTGGTTTAGGTTGTGCTGCACGATGCGGCGCATCCGAGCATCGGAGGTGAGCAGTGCCCAGACGAAATAGCCGATGGGTGCCGAGGTGAGCAGGAGCGAAGCGAGCAGGGTGGGGTCGATGACGATATCCTCAGAATTTCAGGTCGATGATCTTGCGCAGCCACAGCCCGCCAATAGCCATCATGACGGCGGCGGCTCCGAGCATCACCCAGCCCAGCGGCTTCGTAAAGAGCGGGTCGACATACCCGGGACTGATGAGTGTGAGGATCAGCGCGATGCCGAAGGGCAGTGCCGCGAGGATATAGGCGGAGAACTTCCCCTCGGCCGCAAGCGCCTTGATCTGGCCCTTGATCTCTGCGCGTTCGCGGATCGTATGGCCCACCTGATCGAGGACATCGGCGAGATCCCCGCCCACCTCGCGGTTGATCTGGATGGCCTGGGCGATCCACGCGAAGTCCTCGTTCTGCATGCGCTCCGAGGTGTCCATGAGGGAGGCGAGGAGGTCCTTGCCGAGGCTCGTCTCGGCGACGATCCTGCGCATCTCCTCCGACGTCGGGCTGTCGGCCTCCGTGGCGGCGGCGTCGATCGCGCGGAGGATGCTGTGGCCCGCCCGCAAGCCGCCGGTGAGCAGCTGCAGGGTGTCGCCCAGCTGCGCGTCGAAGCGGCGACGTCGTCGTCCGGTCAGGAACGAGACCACGAGGTGCGCGACCGCCGGGGACAGCAGGAGCAGGAGGATGCCGACGGCGGGCGCGAGCAGCACCCAGCCGAGCAGGAGACCGGTGACGCCCTCGAGGATGATGAGCAGGTACACCTCGGCCTGGCTCAACTTCACGCCCGCGGTCTCCAGGACCTGCTGGTTCAGGAACCGCATCGGCCGACGCTGCAGGTAGCGGTCCATCGCCCGTCCGACGACTCCCGCGAAGCGCGAGAGCTGCGAGTCCGGCTGGTCCACCGGCGGACGGCGGCGATCGAGCGGCACGGGCGACTGGAGGGGCCGAAGTGCGATGACGGCGAGCACGATGGCGCCGATCACCAAGGCGAGCCCGGCAAGGAGCAGGACGGTCATGCGGCTATCGTCCGCGCGCGGGGACGGACCCGAAGACGGCGGGGGATACCGTGATCCCCATGTCCTCGAACCGTTCCATGAAGCGGGGACGGATGCCCGTGGGTACGGGTCTGCCGAGGAAACGGCCCTTGCTGTCCACGCCCGCGGAGTAGTCGAAGACGAAGGCGTCCTGCAGTGTGACGACGTCGCCCTCCATACCCTGCACCTCGGTGACGTGCGTGATGCGCCGGCTTCCGTCCCGGAGCCGCGAGATCTGGACGACGAGATTCACGGCGGAGGCCAGCTGCTCGCGGATGGCGCGCAGCGGGAGGTCCATCCCGGCCATGAGGACGAGCGTCTCGAGGCGGGCGACGGCGTCACGCGGTGAGTTGGCGTGCACGGTGGAGAGGGAGCCGTCGTGTCCGGTGTTCATGGCCTGCAGCATGTCCAGGGACTCACCGCCACGCACCTCGCCGATCACGATGCGGTCGGGCCGCATCCGGAGGGAGTTGCGGACGAGGTCGCGGATTGTCACGGCCCCCTTGCCCTCGGTGTTCGGCGGTCGGCTCTCGAGGCGCACCACGTGCTGCTGCTGGATCTGCAGCTCGACGGCGTCCTCGATGGTGACGATGCGGTCGCCCTCGGGCAGGAAGGAGGACAGCACGTTGAGCAGGGTGGTCTTCCCGGTGCCCGTGCCGCCCGAGACGATGATGTTGAGCTTGGCCTTGACGCAGGCATCGAGCAGTTCGGCCATCTCGGGGGTGAGCGTCCCGAAGTCGATGAGGTTCTGCACCGTGAGCGGGACCTTGCTGAACTTGCGGATGGTCAGCGAGGAGCCGTTGACGGCGAGGGGCGGGATGACGGCGTTGACGCGTGAACCGTCCTCGAGGCGGGCATCCACGAAGGGGGAGGACTCGTCGATGCGGCGGCCCACCTTGGAGACGATGCGCTCGATCACCCGCCGGAGGTGCTCCTCCGAGCTGAACCGGGAGTCACTGAGCCGCAGTTTGCCCTGCTGCTCCACGTAGATCTGGTCCATCCGGTTCACCATGATCTCGGTGACGGATGGGTCGTCGAGGAGACGCTGGAGCGGGCCGAAGCCGAGGACGTCGTCGGCAACGTCCTGGATGAGGCGCCGTCGTTCGTCGGGGCTGAGGGGCACCTGCTCGGCGTCGATGATCTGGCTGAGCTCCTCGCGGGCGATCGCCTTGAGGTCCTCCTCGGTGATCGACGTGTCGCTGGCGCGGACGCCCATGCGCTCGAAGAGGGCGGAGGCGGCGCGCTGCTTGAGGCCGGCGAAGACGTCGACCTTCGCCGTCCCGGGCTTCTCGGGAGCATCGCGGACGACGGCGGGGGCGAGGGGAGCGGGGCGTGGTTCCTCGGCGGGTAAGGCGGGTTCCGGCTCGAGGACGGGCGCGGTCGCGAGGCCGGCGGCCTGGATGCGGGCGGAGAGCTTCATCGGACCACCACGCGGCGGTGCACCTTGCGCTGAGACTTGGCACGCCACGCGTGGTCGAACCGCTGCACGAGGTCGGTGAGGCTCTTCGTCGCCGGATCGCGCACCTTGTCCTGCAGCAGGGGAATCCCCCGGTTCGTGGCCAGCGTCAGGGCCCGGGAACGGGGGATGGAGACGTCGACGGGCGCAGCGAGGGTCGCCTCGATGTCCTGGACGGAGAGCCCGGTCTTGGTGTCCGCGAAGTTGAGGACCACGTGGCGGGTCTCCGGCATGAGGTTGAGCTTGTTGAGGACGTCGAGCCCGGTGCGGAGGCCGCGGACACTGGGCACGTCCATGCCGGTGACCCATACCGCGTCCGTGCACTGCTCGAGGGCGGCGAGGCTCGGCTCGGTGAGTCCAGGGCCTGTGTCGATGACGACGTACCGGAACTCGAGGGCGAGCTGCCGGATCAGGCGGGTCACCTGCTCGGAGCTGATGCGGTCGGCGTCGGCCGGGTTGCGTGGGCCGCACAGGGCGTAGATCCCCGACGGGTGGGCTGTCAGGAAGGCCTTGAGGACCATGGAGTCCTGGGTGGCGGCACCGGACACGGCGTCGAGCACCGAGTATTCGGGGTTGAGGTACAGGCCCGTGCCCACGTCACCGAACTGGAGGTCGAGGTCCACGATGACGACGCTCAGTGGTGCGATCTTCCCCAGGCCGACGGCCAGGTTGGTGGCGATGGTCGTCTTGCCCACACCACCCTTGGGTGAGAAGACACCGATGACCAGTCCGCTCTGCTTCTCGTGCGGGAGCTGCGCATCGGTCCGCTGGCGTGTCGCGAAGGCCTGGCAGGCACGTTCGAGCTGGGCGCGGATGCTCGCGATGTCGGCCAGTGGCGTGAGGATGTCCCGGACGCCGGCCCGCATGGCCTGCAGGGCGATCTCGGGGTGGTCCTCGTGCACCAGCACCACGCTCACCTCGGGGAACTTCACGTCCACGATGATGGCGAGGCGCAGCACGTCCTCGATGGCGATGCCCGGGCCGAAGATGAGCACCTCGGGGCGTTCCAGCGCCAGCTGGTCGAGGATGGCGTCCGAGTCGCCGGCCAGGACGGTCGAGGGCAGGCTCTTCACATGACCCTGGAGACCACCGGCGACGGCATGGCGGACCTTCTGCTCGAAGTCAGAACTGGGCGTGATCAGGACGAATCTGCTCATCGGTACAGGACCTTGTCGTGGATGGTGATCGGTTCAGAGCTTTCAGTAGCTCCAACAGGCTCCTTGCTGAGCCAGATAGTGCCGAACTCGTTGCCGAAGACAATCTTGGTTGCTTGTTCCTGAGTCACGGCCACCGTCAGCATTAGTGAGCCGCTCGGTAGCGCTTCTGCCTCTGCGCGGGCTTGCTCCTCTGGCGTGGCAGCCGGATCGAGGGCGGCCTCAACAGGGGCTCGCTGCACAGCGGTGACAAGTATCTTGTGCAGCACCAGTTGGGTTACGCGCGGTTCCAGTCCTTCCGGCGCCGGGTCCAGCGAAGTGGAGATGAAGACGCCGACCGCATCTCCCGGCTTGACATTGCCTCCCAATGCACGGCCCGGATCGAGGGCGAAGGAGACCTCTTGGAGGCCCTCGGGTATGTCGGGGCGGTCCGTCAGTTCTGCATCATTTGGATTGACGAGGCGCTCCGCTAATAACTGTTCACCGGGCAGGAGATCGGCCGACGTGACCTTCCCGCCGGACGAATCGAGGTCCTTCAACGCCGACGGATTCACGGCCGTGGCAGGGAAGGTCCTTTTAATGAGAGACGGCATGAGATCCGCGGTCGGTGTTCCTGCGGGAACCTCTTTTGTCACTACCAGCACGTCAATGGGGTTAAGGCCCTCGACGGCCCGTGCTTCTGCGTCTTGCGCGTAGCCGAACAGCATCATTGCTCCGAGGAGCCCAAGAACGACAGCGGCGACGCCGGCCAGGAGGCGGGATTTCATGGTGTTGCTTTCTCGAGGGTGAGACGGACGACCGCGGTGCGCATGCTCGGGTCGAACGCTCCCAGCTTGTAGGCATCATCTAAAGACACCATCGTCACGAACCGGCCGATAATGCCGACGCACTTCACGGAGCTGCACTTGTAGCCCGGGTAGTAGTTGTCACGAAATGAGTCCGGGAAGACAGAACTACCTTCCTGCTTGAATTTCCAACCGTGCACTTCGAAGGCGGCAAAGCCGATGAGGTGGTAGGTGCCGTTCGAGCCGCTATCGGTGACCATGTCGTAGATCGGGAACAAACCGACCGGAGGAGTTCCAGCCTCGATCTTGGACCGCCATTCGCCGAGCAGGGATTCGCAGTTCGACGGTGCCCCGTTGTTACCCGTGTTGCTTCCCGACGCGGCCTTGCTCATGTCGACGATGGCTTCACATTGGCCCGGAACCTGATTCAAGCTGCCGAACCCGCCAGGAGGCCCACCGGCACACGCAGCGGTGCCATCGGACTTCTTGCGGTATTCGACGATTTGCCAGCCGGGTCCGTCTTTGAGTTCGCATTCCGAGAAGGTGATAGGGAACGGCGCCGGTCCCGAGACCGGGCTGCCCCACTCGGCGGTGGATGACGCAGTCACTTCCGTCGATGCAAATCCGAGTGCTTTCGCGAAGATCAGGGAGACACGGTTCGGCATTTGTCCATCTTCGAGCGCTCCCGTCGTCACGGTGACTTTCCGGACAGAACCGTTGATGCTGATTTCCTTGATATTGCTCCTGGAGTCCAAGGCATTACCGTCTGCGAGACTCCGCGCGATGTTTGAGGACGCCGTGCAGTCAGGGTTGGACGCATTCTCTGCGCATCTTTGCGCAGTAGCGATGGCCGCAGCATCAGCGCCGTTCTGCAGCTGCGTCCTCTCGGAGTAGATCATGGCCACATCGATGGCCAGTGCAGCGAAACCAAGCAGCACTATCATCAGTACGGCTACGAGGACGCTGATGGCACCCTTCTCGTCACTACCCCTTGTGATCCTGCCGCGCTTCAGCCTCCGCATAGCATGACCCCTTTTCCCTTTACGGAATAAGGGGCAGCGATACCGGTCAAGGTGCTCATCGTGTAGGTGATCGTCACGGTGGCCGTACTCCCTGATGGGCAGGTGTTCGATGCGCCGACCGGGGAGCGCGAAACGGCGATATTTGAAGCGTCTAGGTCGGGAGTAAGAAATTCTGCCGCCGATATAGCGATGTTGACTGCATCAGAGTCGTTTTTTCCAATTGCTACGACGCGGACGCTTTCCCGAGCAGCACTGGCGAGCGTGGCTTGCGCATTGAAAGCTCGGCTCACTTCGATAATGCCAAGAAGTAGAAGGATGAGTAGCGGAACAACCAGGGCGAACTCGACTGCAACGGCGCCGCGCTGGCTTGTCTTCAGTAGCATGGTTGTCCCTTCGGAGCACTTGGCGGCAACCTCACGGTCGCCGCCAAGTGCGTGTGACTACGATTCCGTTGGATACCTGCTAGAGCTTGAGCTTTGTGAAGAGTCCAGAGAAGAACCCGTTCAGAGACGTGCCGAAAGCGCCGACTCCGACGATCAGGACCACGGCGATGAGCGCGACCATGATGCCGTACTCGACCGCGGTGGCGCCGGCCTCGTCGCGGCGGAGGCGGGCCTGGACGGTGAAACCGAGGGTGTGCAGGCTAGCTGCAAGGTGAGCGAACATGAGGAACTCCTGAGTGACGGGGTATCTCCGGCCCAGCGCCGGATGTGCTCAAAAACTAGCGCCTCGGCAAGCCGCTATACCGACAAATCCCTGATCCTGCGCCAAGCCTGCCCTGCCTGCAGTTTTCCTGCGCCAACGCTGCGTTCGACCGACGTACGAACGCAGGTCGAAGCGAGGACAACGCTGCAAGACACCGGTTCTGCCAAGGAACTCGACGCACCCGTTGAGACGAGTTGCACCCCACCTACACTGGCGGAATGGTCTCTCCTTCCACGCCGAACGATGCTGCGTCAGAGCTCGAGCACGTGCGCCTGCTCGCAGCGCTGGTGGAGGCGTCGGACGATGCGATCAACGGTGCCGACCTGGACGGGATCATCACCAGTTGGAACGCGGGCGCCGAGAAGATCTACGGGTATACGGCCGAGGAAGCCATCGGCCGCAGCGTCGGAATGCTGACGCCCACCGGAGCCATGGACGTCGAAGGCACCCTGCGCTCCGGGCTGGCCGGCGGAAAACCGATCATCGGGCAGGCAGTCGTCGCGCGGCACCGGGACGGCTCGCTCATCGAGCTGTCCCTCACCCTTTCTCCGGTCCTCGACGACGACGGCCGAGTGATCGGCTCCTCCGCAGTGGCACGTGACATCACCGAGGCCCAGCGGAAACGGACCGCCGCTGAACACGAACGGGATCGACTGGCCTTCGCGCAGGAGTTGGCGCACGTCGGGTCCGTGGAACTGAACATGCTGACCGGACACCGGTGGTGGTCGGACGAGTACTTCCGTATTCACGGCCTCCCGATCATCCCGGACCCGACCGAGGAGCTGTGGCTCTCGGTGCTGCACCCCGAGGACCGGGAGCGGGTGCGGCAGGTCTGGCATGACCTCGAGTCGGGCGGGCCACCCTTCAAGCTGGTTCACCGGATCCTGCGGCCGAGTGGAGAGGTGCGCTGGGTCCACACGAGCGCCGCCGCCGAACACCGGGACGGTGTCCTGGTCCGGCTCCTCGAGACCGTCGTCGACATCACCGAGCGGAAGCTCGCCGAGGAAGCCCTCGAACGTCAGGCGTTCCAGGACCCGTTGACTGGCCTGGCGAATCGGGCGCTCCTGACGAACCGCATCGAGCGCGTGCTGGAGGAGGCCCGACAGAACGGTACCCAGGTGGGCGTGCTGTTCCTCGACGTCAACCGGTTCAAGGTGGTCAATGACGGGCTGGGGCATGCTGCAGGTGACAGCCTCCTCATCCAGCTCGCCGCCCGTCTTCGCAGCGCCGTGCGTCCCACCGACACGCTCGCTCGTTTCGCCGGCGACGAGTTCGTCATCGTCTGCAGCGGCGTGGGCCAGGGGGAGGTCCATGACCTCGCCCGGCGGATCGCGGCCGAGGTCCAGGTTCCGTTCGATCTGCTCGGCCATGAGTTGTTCGTCAGCGTGAGCATCGGCATCGCGCTGTCCTCGAGTGCGGACACCGCGGAAGCACTGCTCCATCAGGCGGACACGGCGATGTACTCCGCGAAGGACACCGGTCGCATCGACGGCGTCGTCTTCGAGAGCTCGATGCATCGCCGCGCCGGAGCTCGGCTCGACATCGGATCGCAGCTACCGCGTGCGATCGAGCGCGGCGAGCTCGAGGTGTACTACCAGCCGATCGTCGATGTGGTCAGGGAGGTGCCCCTGGCCTTCGAGGCTCTCCTTCGATGGAGGCACCCCAGACACGGGCTGGTGTCCCCCTGCGACTTCATCCCGGTTGCCGAGGAGACGGGGCTCATCGTGTCCATCGGCAGGTGGGTGCTGGTCAACGCACTCGCCCAGACGCAGCACTGGCGGTCCCAGGTGCCGGGAGCTTCCGGGCTGCGCGTCGCCGTCAACCTCTCGGCACGTCAACTGCAGGATCCTTGTCTCTTCGACACGGTGGCTGACGCGATCACGGAGGCCGGTATCGATCCGTCGGCCGTGGAGCTCGAGATCACGGAGTCAGCGCTGCTGAAGAACGTGGAATGCTCGATGGTCACGCTCACACGGCTTCGCGCGCTGGGCGTAGGGCTGTCGATCGACGACTTCGGCACCGGATACTCGTCGCTGAGCTACCTCAGCCGGCTCCCCGTCACCAGTCTGAAGATCGATCGCTCCTTCGTGGACGGTCTGGGAGGCGGTGACCTCCACGCACGACCCATCGTCGCCGCGATCACCATGATGGCCTCGGCGCTCGGCCTCGATGTCGTCGCCGAGGGAGTGGAGACGCCGGGTCAGCTCCGCGAGCTCGAGCGGCTCGAGATCGGTGCGGCGCAGGGCTTCCTCTGGGCTCGCCCCATGCATGTGGGGGACGCCGGTGCGTGGCTCACAGGGGGCATGAGCCGTCCGGATGCAGGCCGGACGCAGCCGGCAGCCGCCGGCTGATCGCCGCCGCCGCTCTGTTTTGACCGGGCACCGTACGGCACGCTATTCTTGGTAGTCGTTGTGCGTATCCCAGCTCGATACGTCTGCGCCCCACGGAGCGGTTCAGTTGCAGAACCACCTGGCCCGGGGGCGGAGCCGAGATTTACGGGATGACTGGTCGTATTTCAGCCCTCACCTGAAGTTCCGGTAGCGCATGAATAAGCTGAGCCCGCGGGTACGGAGATCTCCGGAATCGCGGGCGACACCGAAATAGAAACGAAGGCCATAACCGTGCGTACGTACACCCCGAAGCCAGGCGACATCACCCGCCAGTGGCACGTAATCGATGCAACCGACGTCGTCCTCGGCCGTCTTGCCAGCCAGACCGCAATCCTGCTCCGCGGAAAGCACAAGCCGACCTTCGCTCCCCACATGGACATGGGCGATTTCGTCATCATCATCAACGCTGAAAAAGTAGCCCTCACCGGCTCCAAGCTCGAGCAGAAGCGGGCATACCGCCACTCGGGTTACCCGGGCGGCCTCAAGTCCACCAGCTACGTGGAACTCCTGGACAAGAACCCGGAGCGCGCAGTCGAGAAGGCCATCCGTGGCATGCTCCCCAAGAACTCGCTCGCCGCCCAGCAGATCGGCAAGCTGAAGGTCTACCGCGGCGCCGAGCACCCCCATGCTGCGCAGCAGCCCACCACGTACGAAATCACTCAGGTCGCCCAGTAGTCCTGGCCACCAGTACTAAGAAATCACTTCAAGGAGAACCGTGGCTGAGAACACTGAAGAGCTGAACGACCCTACTGAGGAGCTCACGAGCTACACCTCAGAGTCCACCGAAGGTGGCGAGACCGCCGTCAAGGAGCGTCCCGCGCTGACCGTCGGCGGCGGAGCCGTCGGACGCCGCAAGGAAGCTGTCGCCCGCGTGCGCCTCGTCCCCGGCACCGGCAAGTGGATCGTCAACGGGCGCGAGCTCGCCGACTACTTCCCGAACAAGCTGCACCAGCAGGAAGTCAACGACCCGTTCAAGCTCCTCGAGCTCGACGGCGCCTACGACGTCATCGCCCGCATCCACGGTGGTGGACCCTCCGGCCAGGCCGGTGCCCTCCGCCTCGGTGTTGCGCGCACGCTGAACGAGATCGACCGCGAGAACAACCGCCCCGCCCTCAAGAAGGCAGGCTTCCTGACCCGTGACGCCCGCGTCATCGAGCGCAAGAAGGCCGGTCTCAAGAAGGCACGCAAGGCCCCTCAGTACTCCAAGCGGTAACTGCCGCTTACCCCGGAGAAGATCGCCGGCGCGATCTTCTCCGGGTCCCCTCAGCGGCATTTGCCGCTCGGCTCCACGCTCCGTGGAGCTTCGCGGCAGGATTCGGCGCCTGGCCCCATGCTCCAAAGCATGGGCCGGGTCTCAATTTTTCGTCACAGGGGACACGCGCAGAAGCCCGTCCGGGCTCCCGGACGGGCTTCTTGCTTTAACCTGTAGGAGGCCCACCCGGTCTCAGGCTTTCCACTTAGGATGATCAACGATGAGCAAGTTATTCGGCACCGACGGCGTGCGTGGCCTGGCCAACGGCCTGATCACGGCAGAACTGTCCCTCCAGCTGGCCCAGGCCGCAGCCGTCGTCCTCGGCCACAACGCCGTCGAGGGCGGGCGCCGCCCCACCGCCGTCATCGCCCGCGACCCCCGCATCAGCGGCGAGTTCATCGCGGCCGCTGTCGAAGCGGGCCTCGCCAGTTCCGGCATCGACGTCTACGACGCCGGGGTGCTGCCCACGCCGGCCGCGGCCTTCCTCGTCGCCGATCTCGACGCCGACTTCGGCGTCATGATCTCCGCCTCCCACAACCCGGCACCGGACAACGGCATCAAGTTCCTCGCCCGGGGCGGCAACAAACTCAGCGACGCACTCGAGGACGCCATCGAGGACGAGATGGCCAGTGTGGTGCGCCGCCCGGTGGCCGGCGACGTGGGACGCATCAAGCGCTTCGCCGACGCCGAGGACCGCTACGTGGTCCATCTGCTCCAGACGCTGCCCAACCGGCTCGAAGGGCTGACGATCGTCCTCGACTGCGCACACGGCGCGGCCAGTGGCTGCTCGCCCGAGGTGTTCCGGAACGCGGGCGCGGAGATCGTGGTCATCGGTGCCGATCCCGACGGCGTGAACATCAACGACGGCTACGGCTCCACCCACCTGGAGAAGCTGCAGGCCGCGGTCCTCGAGTACGGGGCCGACCTCGGCGTCGCCCACGACGGCGACGCGGACCGCTGCCTCGCCGTGGACCACGAGGGCACCGTGGTGGACGGCGACCAGATCATGGCCGTCATGGCCCTGGCCATGAGGGATGCGGGAAAGCTCAAGGACGACACGCTCGTGGCCACCGTGATGAGCAACCTCGGACTGAAGATCGCCCTGCGGGAAGCGGGCATCAACCTCAAGGAGACCGCCGTCGGGGACCGCTACGTCCTCGAGGGCATGCGCGACGGCGACTTCAGCCTCGGCGGCGAGCAGTCCGGTCACGTCATCTTCGGTGAGTACGCGACCACCGGCGACGGCGTTCTCACGGGCCTCCAGCTCGCCGCCCGCATCGTCGCGACCGGCAAGAGCCTCAAGGAACTGGCCGCCGTCATGACGAAGCTCCCGCAGGTGCTCATCAACGTCCGGGGCGTGGATCGCAGCGCCGCCAGCACGGATGAGGGTGTCCAGCACGCCGTCCGTCAGGCCGAAGCCGTCCTGGGCGAGACCGGGAGGGTGCTGCTGCGTCCCTCCGGCACCGAACCCGTGGTGCGCGTGATGGTCGAGGCCGCCGATACCGCGACGGCCCAGCGCATCGCCGAAGAGCTCGCCGCGACGGTCCAGGAGCGGCTGTCGCTCGAGCCGGCGGTCTGACCCGACGGTCACGCCGACCTCGGGGCCCACTGCTCCACCCGGAGCCGTCAGCCCACCAGGGAGGCGCCACTGCGCACGCACGACGAGACCAGGGCCCGGCACGGCCGGTCGCAGTCGCCCGCACCGTGGGAAGACCCGGCGAGCAGGCGCCGGACGGCGTCGTCGTACCGTGACAGGGCGATCTCCGCGATCACCGGACTCGGGAGCAGCGGAGCAGTCACGACGTCGGCGCGGGCCTTCGTGAGCTGGTCGTGGAAGTAGCCGGGAGCCAGCAGGTAGGACGCCACCGCGACCGGCGACTGCATCGAGCCAGCTCGCTCGGCCGTCACGGCGTCAGGGACGGACGGGACCGCCTTCGAGCCGAACCCTGCGCGTACCCGGCCGGTCCTGAGCCCGGTGAGCGCAGCCCGAACCTCGGCGACGTCCTCCGCGGCACAGGCGTCGGAGGATCCCGCGGCGGCCAGCACCACGGCGTCCGAGTCGGCCACCCCTGCCTCGGTCAGCCGCTGCTGCAGTACTCGGGCCAGGCGCGGATCCGGGCCCAGCGGAAGAGCTGACACCGTGCCGGGCCTGCCGCCCGCGGCCCGGGCGATGTCCACCTTGACGTGGTAGCCGACGGAGAGCAGCAGCGGCACGATGACGGCCGGACGACCTGCCGGAAGGGAGGCGACCACGTGCACGAGGTCCGGCTCCTGCACGTCCACATAGGCCTCGAGTACCTCCACATCCGGACGGAGCGCACGGATCCGTGCGCGCACCGCGTCGATCTCACGCCGACCCTGCGCGTTGTCGGTGCCGTGGGAACAGGCGATGAGGACGGGGAGGGCGCCCGGCGCAGGGTTCGCGGTCATGGCAGCCATTGAAGCACCGTGCACGGCTCAGGCGGCAATACAGACCTCGACGACGCCGTCGACGCACCGCACCGGATAGGCACCGAGACCCTCGCCTCCTGACAGGCACGCTCCGCTCGCAAGGTCGTAGACCTCCTTGTGGAGGGGCGAGGCGATCGTCGCCAGTGACCCCCGCGACCCGACGATCCCCCGAGCCATCACGGCAGCCCGCGTCCGCGGATCGATGTTGCCCACGGCGTGCACCTGATCCCCGGGCAGCCGGAACAGGGCGATCTGCTCCCGGCCCACCAGCGCGGCCTCGCCCCAGCACTCCTCGAGGTCGTCGAGGCGGCAGACGGCCGCCCACCTCGTGCTCGAGGGGGCAGGACGCTGCAGGATGAGCTCGGTCATGGCGTTCTCCTCGGTGGCGGATGAGTTCCTTCAACGCTAGGCCGTCGATATGTCGTCGACGTCCCGGCGCTGTTGCCCCCCGGTAACGACCACCTCACGGTGGACGCTCCGGCCGGTGAGCCCGAAGTTAACCTCGCGACACATCGGCGACACATGCGGGAAATTGGCCCTTCGTACCGTGGAGGGACGAGCGGGAGCTCCCCGGTCCGGACGGAAGGCACTCCATGAGCGAGACCCGATCAGCCCGGCACGCCGAGACGGGTGCCGCGTCGCAACCGCGGCGCGTCGTCGTCGTCGGCGGTGGGCCTGCTGCCCATCGGTTCGTCGAGGCACTGTGGCGGCGCGGCATGGACGGGCTGCACATCACCGTGCTGGCCGAGGAGGCCCATGCCCCCTACGACCGTGTCGCGCTGAGCACCGCGCTGACCGGCGAGGTGGACCTCGGACTCGGGGAGCCGCTGATGTGGCGGGAGCCGGCGATCCGGCTCGTGACAGGGGAGCGGGCTGTCCGCCTCGACGTCGCGGCACGGTGCGTCGAAGGGGCGTCCGGTGAGAAGTATGCCTACGACGACGTCGTGCTGGCAACGGGATCGGACGCCGTGCGCCTGCCCCTGCCGGGTGCTGAGCACGCCGCGGTCTACCGGACCCTCGACGACGTGCAGTGGCTGCGCTCCGAGACGTCCCGGCTCGCGGCAGGCCTCGGCAGGGAACCCCGCGCAGTCGTCATCGGGGGCGGGCTCCTCGGCCTCGAAGCCGCCGGCGGGCTCCAGCAGCTCGGCGCCGCGTCCACCGTGGTCAACCGAGCCGGCTGGCTCATGAATGCACAACTGGACCAGGGCGGCGGCCAGGCTCTCGGCAGGCTGATCAGTGCCAAGGGGCTGGGGATCCACTGCGGAGGAGCGCCCGTCGCCATTCAGACGGACGACGACGGCGGCGTCACGGGCGTGGCCCTGGGTGACGGGACCGTCCTCCCGTCCGACCTCGTGGTGTTCGCCGTCGGCATCCGGCCGCGCGACGAGCTCGCCCGTGCCGCAGGGCTCGAGGTTGCGCCCCGCGGCGGTGTGGTGATCAGCGCGGCCTGCGAGACATCGATGCCCGGCGTGTGGGCGATCGGGGAGGTGGCGAGCTACGACGGCGTCAGCATGGGCCTGGTGGCTCCGGCGAATGCCATGGCCGAGGTCTGCGCGGACGGCATCCTCGGGAGGGTCTCGACCTTCCCCGGCTTCGACACCGCCACCAAGCTCAAGCTCTCGGGCGTCGAGGTCGCGAGTTTCGGGGACGCGCTCGCGGAGTCCGAGGGCAGCCTCGAGATCGTCTACGCCGACCCTGCCCGGGGGCTCTACCAGAAGCTCGTGGTCACCGACGACGCGAGGACGCTCCTCGGCGGCATCTTCGTGGGCGATGCCGCGCCGTACTCCGCCCTGCGGCCACTGTTGGGCCGTGAACTGCCCGCGGAACCCGGCGCCTACCTCTCGTCGGCCGGCGGAGGCGACGCCCCGCCGTCGGAACTGCCCGACGACGTCATCCTCTGCTCCTGCAACAACGTGACGGCCGGCGCCTGCCGGTCCGCGGTCCACGGATTGGGCACGGACGGCTCCGAGGGGGAGCCGGCGCTCGACATGCCCTCCCTGAAGGCCTGCTCGCGTGCCGGGACCCAGTGCGGCTCGTGCGTCCCGATGCTGAAGAAGCTGCTCGACAGCGAACTCACGAAGGCTGGACGCACCGTCCCCAAGGGGATCTGCGAGCACTTCGCGATGTCGCGGCCCGAACTGTTCGAGGCCATCCAGGCCCTCGACCTCGCATCCTTCCAGGAGATCCTGCTGCGCTTCGGGGCGTCGGAGGAGGCGAAGGCCGGACACGGCTGCGACATCTGCAAGCCGGCGATCGGCTCCATCCTCGCCACCCAGCGGGGGGAGTACGTGCTCGACGGCGGACGGGGGACCCTGCAGGACACGAACGACCGCGCGCTCGCGAACATGCAGCGCAATGGCACCTACTCCGTGGTGCCCCGCATCCCCGGCGGCGAGATCACCCCGCAGAAGCTGGCGGTCATCGCGCAGGTCGCCGAGCAGTTCGGCCTCTACGTGAAACTGACGGGCGCACTGCGGATCGACCTCTTCGGCGCCCGGCTGGAGCAGCTGCCCGAGATCTGGAAGATCCTCGTGGAGGCCGGGTTCGAGTCCGGGCAGGCCTACGGCAAGGCGCTGCGGAACGTGAAGTCCTGCGTGGGGTCGACCTGGTGCCGGTTCGGGGTGCAGGACTCCGTGGCGATGGCGATCGACCTCGAGCTGCGGTACCGCGGGCTGCGGGCGCCGCACAAGTTCAAGATGGGCGTGTCGGGGTGTGCCCGCGAGTGTGCCGAGGCCCGGAGCAAGGACGTCGGCGTGATCGCCACCGATCAGGGCTGGAACCTCTATGTCGGAGGGAACGGGGGCTTCCAGCCCGCGCACGCCCAGCTCCTCGCACAGGACCTCGACGGGCCGACCCTCATCCGGTACATCGACCGCTACCTCATGTACTACATCCGCACCGCCGACCGGATGCAGCGGACCGCGCGGTGGATGGACGACCTCGAGGGGGGCCTCGACCACGTGCGCGACGTCGTCATCGATGATTCCCTCGGGATCGCCGCGGACCTCGAGGCCGCGATGGCCCGCCACGTCGAGCACTACGAGGACGAGTGGGCCGCCACCCTCAGGGACCCGGACAGGCTCCGCCGCTTCCGGTCCTTCGTCAACGCCCCGGACGCCGCCGACCAGTCGATCGTGCTCGTCGAGGAGCGCGGCCAGCGCCGCCCCGCCACGCAGGAGGAGATCGACGCGGGAGCCGCCCGCGTGGGCCTGGGAGCAGTGATCCCCGTGCGCGTCCCGACGGGACCGGCACCAGGAAGCCTGGAGGACTGAACCGTGCACCTCGACATCGACCTGACCGGACGCCGCGTGGTGGTCCTCGGACACCCCGGCGCGTCGCGGCGCGTCGTCGCCCGGTATCGCGCCTCGGGAGCCGACGTGGATCGCTTCGACACGCTCCCCTCGGCCAGCAGCGCGCTGGACGGCGCCACCCTCGTGGTCAGGGTGGCGGGCACGGGCACGCCGAGCCCCGGGGACGACGCCGATACGGTCCTGCGGCAGCGGTGCCGGGACGCCGGTGCACTCCTGATCCGGGAAGCGGCCGCATCCGACACCGGTCACGTGAGCCTGGTCGGCGGCGGCCCCGGGGCCCGGGGACTCCTGACCCTGGATGCGGCCGCCGCGCTGAGGGACGCCGATGTGGTCCTCTACGACCGGCTCGGTCCCACGGACTCGCTGGCCGAGATCGCACCGTCGGCGGAGCTCGTCGACGTCGGGAAGCTGCCCGGCCACCACCGCGTGCCGCAGGCGGGCATCAACGCACTGCTGGTGCAGCACGCCCGCGCCGGACGGCACGTCGTCCGGCTGAAGGGCGGCGACCCCTTCGTGTTCGGACGCGGGAGCGAGGAGCTCGCCGCGTGCCTTGAGGCATGCGTGCCCTGCACGGTGCTGCCGGGCATCAGCTCGTCGATCGCCGTCCCGGCGGCCGCCGGCATCCCGGTCACGCACCGGGGGGTCAGCCACCTGTTCACGGTGGCGTCCGGGCATGCGCCCCTGACCGACGAGGAGCACCTCCACCTCGCGGGCCTCGGCGGGACCATCGTGGTCCTCATGGGCGTCTCCACACTGCCACAGCTCGTCGCAGGTCTCGGCCGGGCGGGGATGCGCCCCGACATGCCGGTCGCCGTCGTCGAGCGCGGGTACAGCGCATCGCAGCGGACGACGTCGGGGACCCTGGCGACGATCGTCACGGACGCCGGCACCGCACGCTGCCAGTCGCCAGCGGTCCTGGTCATCGGCGAGGTGGTACGCGTGGGGCTCGAGCTGCAGGGCAGCGCCGCACACCTCGCGCGACTCACCGAGTCGCTCGCATCATGAGTGAGACCATCCGTCCCGACGGAGCAGGCGGTCAGCTGGCAGGCTTCCGCATCGGCGTGACCTCGGACCGCCGGTCGGGTGACCTGATCGACGCGCTCGAGCGGCGAGGGGCGTCGGTGTTCCATGCGCCGGCGCTGAAGATCGCCCCGATCGCCGAGGACGTGGCCCTCCTCGCGGACACGGCCGCCATGGTGTCCGCCCGACCGGATCTCTTCGTCATCACCACCGCGTACGGGATGCGCCGCTGGTTCGAGGCCGCCGACGCCGCGGGGCTGGGCGACGACCTCCTCGACGTGCTCGGGAGCGGCAGGATCCACGTCCGTGGTCCGAAGGCCAGGGGAGCGGTGCGGGCGGCCGGCCTGGACGACGTCGGCATCAGTTCCGACGAGACGACGGCGACCCTCGTGGACCAGCTCCTGCAGGAGGACCTCGCGGGACTCACCGTAGGCGTCCAGTTGCACGCCTACGCGGACGAACACCAGCTCGAACGGCTCCGGGACGCGGGCGCCACTCTGCTCACCGTCACGCCCTACCGGTGGATCAAACCGGAGGGCTCGGAACGGCTGCCCCGCCTCATCGAGGCGGTGTGCGCGGGGCAGCTCGACTGTGTCACGTTCACCAGCGCGCCCGCGGTGGACGCCCTGTTCAGCACCGCCGCCGAGCAGGGCATGCAGGAGGACCTCGTCCAGCGGTTCCGGCAGGGCGTCCTCGCCGCCGCCGTGGGACCGGTGACCGCCCAGCCCCTGCTCGACGCCGGCATCACGCCGCTCGTCCCCGAACGGTTCCGCATGGGCGCCCTGATCCGGCTCGTCTGCGACCACCTCGCCGAGCACCACGTGGAGCAGCTCCGCACACGCTCGGGCCACGTCGAGGTGCGCGGCCGGTCGGTCCGGGTGGATGACGTCCAGGTGGACCTCGCACCCGCCCAGCTGGTGCTCTTCAAGGCCCTGCTGTCGGCGCGCGGGGCGGTCCTCAGCCGCGAGGCACTGACCACCCTCCTCGCCCCGGCCGGTGCAGGCCATGCACTGGACATGAGCGTGAACCGCCTGCGGAAGTCGCTGCCCGACCCGGCCCTGGTCGAGACGGTCGTCAAACGCGGGTACCGGCTGCACGTCTGACGCCGGCAGCGCCGGGTTCCTGCGACTCCGGCCCTGTGGGCATTCTGCAGGGGTGCAGGTGTCGGACGCAGCGGGCGTGCCCGTCCGCGCGGTCCTCAGCATGGCGCACGGGGTTCCGAGCGGCAACCGGCGTCATGGCGTGGTTGCCGCGTCCCACGGGCGGCCGGGCGGCAACCGGCGTCGCACCGGCGCTGCCGCGTCGTGGACCCTCGGACGATGTCCGCGTCATGACGCCACCGGCGCTGCGAAGTGCTCTTCGATGACGGCGCGGATGTCCTCGTGGCACCCGCCGCACCCGGTTCCCGCCCGGGTGGACGAGGAGACGTCCCGCACGGAGGCGCAGCCCGCGGCCACGGACTCCTGCACCGTGCCGCGGGTGATCCCCGCGCAGCGGCACAGGGTGGCGGCCGGTCCGGGAGGCGATGCGGCCAGCAGTCCTTCGGCGCTGTCGAGGCGCAGCAGGCTGGAGCGGTCCGCGGGGAGCTCGCTGCCGCGCTCGAACAGAAGCACCAGTTCGGCACCCGTGCGCGGCATGCCCACGCAGACGAGTCCGGTGAGCACGCCGTCGCGGGTGACCATCTTCGCGTAGCGTCCGTGTCCCGGGTCGGCCCACTCCGCCACGGTGAGTCCGGGCTCCACCGTCCAGGGGTCGGCGTCCGTCTCGCCCGCGACGACGGCGTCGACGCCCCGGGCCTTCAGCACGATGACGGGCTCGCGCCGTCCGACGGGCTCGATGTGCCTGTTCCGCGTGCTGCCGGCCCCGGTACCGTTCCCCGACAGCTCCGCGACCAGCGCGGCACCAAGCTCGTCCGCCTGCTGCCAGCCCGGGCCGATGAGGCCCTGCGGCGCGGTGGGGCCGGCGCACACCGTGCAGGAACTGCGGAGGCAGCACACCTCCGCGCAGTCGCCGATCGCCCAGATGTCGTCCGTGCCGACGGCGCGCAGCGTATGGTCCACGAGGACACCGTCCGCGACGGCGAGGCCGCAGCCCTCGGCGAGCTCCGTGCGCGGGCGCACGCCGCAGGCGAGCACGAGCGCACCGCCGTCGACCCGCGCGCCCCCCTCCAGCCTGACGCCCGCGAACCGTCCGTCCTCCAGATCGATCCCTGCCGAGACACCGGCCACGACCGTGATGCCGGCTTCCCGCAGTGCTGTCGCCAGGACCCGTGAGCCTACCCCGAGGAGCCGTTCCATGGGGGAACGGCCGGTGTGGACGAGGGTCACCCGCCCGCCCTCCTCCGCGGCTGCGAGGGCGGCCTCGATGCCGAGGATGCCGCCGCCCAGCACCACGATCCGCTGCCGCGCGGCGAGCGCGGAGGCGACCGCACGGGCGTCGGAGAGGTCGCGGAGGAAGCTGACACCGGGCGGGAGGAGCGCGTCGTCGGACTCCTCCCGCCCGGCGGGTGTCTCCAACCCGTCCAGGCGCGGGCGGACGGGCCGCGACCCGGTCGCGAGGACCAGGCGGTCGTAGTTTATGGCCGCGCCGTCGTCCAGCAACACGCGCCGGAAGGGCCGATCCACCCGGACGACGCGGGCTCCCAGGCGCACGTCGATGCCCGCGGCCCGGAGCGCGGGGGCGTCCGCGAGCCGGATGGCGGCTTCCCGGGTGCGGCCGACGGCGAGATCGGCCACGAGCACCCGGTTGTAGGCGGCGTCGGGCTCCTGCCCGATGATCGTCAGCGCGACCAGTCCCGCGGCGACGAGCGATTCGAGGTGCTCGACGAGCCGTGCCGCGACGGGTCCGAAGCCGACGACGACGACGCGGGACGGCAGGGAGGAAGCAGGGCCGTTCATGCGACGACCTCCAGTCCGACGGCGCGCACCGGGTCGGCGGGGACCACTCGTGCCACGCTGACGGCCGTCGTCTTGAACTCCGGCATGCCCGACACCGGATCGGTGGTGCTCCCCGTCAGGCGGTTCGCGGAGCCGGCATCGGCGAAGTGGAAGGCCAGGAAGACCGTGTCCTGCCGGATCTCGGGGGTGAGATCCGCCAGCGCGCGCGCCTCGCCCTGGCGACTCGTCACGACGACGGGGTCGCCCTGGGCTATGCCGAGGTCCTGTGCGGTCGACGGATGGATCTGGAGTCGCGCGGACGGCTGTGCCGCGAGCAGCGCCGGAACGCGGCGCGTCTGCGTACCGGACTGGTAGTGCTCGAGGAGCCGGCCCGTGGCCAGGAGCAGCGGCGCCGGTCCGCGGGCCGCGGCGGCGTCGGCCGGCGGGACGACGGGGACCAGCACGGCCCGCCCGCCGGCGTGGGCGAAGGCGTCGCGGAACAGCCGCGGCGTGCCCGTGCTGCCCGCCGGGTACGGCCAGTACGCCGGGGCACCGCCGTCGAGCACGCGGTAGTCGAGTCCCGAATAGTCCGCGATGCCACCGGCGCTCGCCCGGGTGAGCTCGTCGAACATGGTCGACGGGTCCTCGCTGAACAGGGAGGGTGCATCCAGCAGCCGCGCGAGTTCCTGCATAATCCAGAGCTCGCTGCGGGCGCCGGGGGGCGGTTCGACGGCCGCGCGCCGGCGCAGGACCCTGCCCTCCAGGTTCGTCACCGTGCCCTCCTCCTCCGCCCACTGCAGGACCGGCAGGACCACGTCCGCCAGCGCGGCGGTCTCCGACAGGAAGAAGTCCGACACGACGAGGAGGTCGAGGGAGCGCAGGCCGTCGATGACGGAGGCGGCGTCGGGCGCGGAGACGGCGACATTGGCCCCGTGCACGAACAGGCAGCGCGTGCCGCCCGGCTTCCCGAGCGTGCCGAGGAGTTCGACGGCGGGGAGGCCTGGCCCGGGGATCGACTCCTCCGGGACGCCCCAGACGGCGGCGACGTGGGCGCGGGCCACGGGGTCGGTGATCTTCCGGTATCCGGGCAGCTGATCGGACTTCTGTCCGTGCTCCCGGCCACCCTGCCCGTTGCCCTGGCCCGTCAGCGTCCCGTAGCCGCTGTGCGCTGTGCCCGGCAGCCCGAGGAGCAGCGAGAGGTTGATCGCGGCGGTCGTGGTGTCGGTGCCGTCGGCGTGCTGCTCGATCCCGCGCCCCGTCAGGATGTAGGCCCCGGGTCCGCCGTCCGCTCCGCGCCGGGCGCCCTCGGCGAGGAGCCTCGCCACCGCGCGCAGGGAGGCCGCGGGAACACCCGTGACGCCTTGCACGCGTTCGGGCCACCACCGCGCGAGGCCGCGCGCGACGTCGTCGTACCCTGTGGTGCGCGCCTCCAGGAAGCGCCGGTCCTCCAGGCCCTCCGCCACCACGACGTGGGCGAGGCCCAGGAGGAGGGCGAGGTCCGTGCCCGGCGTGGGCTGGAGGTGGACGCCCCGGCCCTGGTCGGTGAGCCGGGCGGTGGCGGAGCGCCGGGGGTCGACGACCACCAGCCCGCCCGCGGCCTGCGCTCCCCGCAGGTGCTGGATGAAGGGCGGCATGGTGTCCGCCGCGTTGGAGCCGAGGAGCAGGACCACGGAGGCGGCGCCGAGGTCCTCGAGGGGGAAGGGGAGTCCCCGGTCGACGCCGAACGCCCGGTTGCCGGCGGCCGCGGCGGAGGACATGCAGAATCGGCCGTTGTAGTCGATCCGCGAGGTGCGCAGTGCGAGGCGGGCGAACTTGCCGAGCGTGTAGGCCTTCTCGTTGGTGAGCCCGCCGCCCCCGAACACGGCGACGGCGTCCCGGCCGTGCCGGGCCTGGATGCTCCGGACGCGGTCGCTGACGAGGCGCAGGACGGTGTCCCAGGAGGCCTCCCGCAGGACGCCGCCGGCACCGCGGACCAGCGGCGCGGTGAGACGGTCCGGGTGATCGAGCAGCTCGGCTGCGGACCAGCCCTTGCGGCACAACCCGCCCCTGTTGGTGGGGAAGTCGCGGGCATCGACGCGGGCGCCGCCGTCGTGCGAGCCTGCGGTGACCGTCATGGCGCACTGGAGGGCGCAGTAGGGGCAGTGCGTGGGCTGTCCGGTCCCTGCCTGCTGCATCGGTCAGACCTTGCCGAGTGTCGAGGAGCGGCGGAGGTAGAAGAACCAGGTGACGGCGAGCATCAGGACGTACCCGCCGACGAAGCCGTAGAACGCTCCGTCGTAACTGCCGGAGGCGCCCTTCGAGGCGTTGAGGACCTGCGGGATGAGGAAGCCGCCGTAGGCGCCGACCGCCGAGATGAGTCCGAGGGCAGCGGCGGACTTGCGGGCGGTGCTGACCGATTCGCGGAGCTCGGAGCCCACTGCGGCTCCCCGCCGGGCGAAGATGACCGGGATCATGCGGTAGGTCGCTCCGTTGCCCGCACCGGCCGCCGCGAAGAGGACGAGGAAGAGGCCGAGGAAGAGCCAGAAGTTCGCCAGGGGGAGCGTCCAGACGACGGAGAGGGCGATCGCGGCCATCACCGCGAAGGCGCAGACGGTGATCACCGCTCCGCCGAAGCGGTCGGCGAGGCGTCCGCCGAAGGGCCGGGCGAGGGATCCGACCAGGGGACCGAGGAATGCGAGGGACAGCGTGGCAGGTCCCATGGCGATCGTCGAGAAGGCGGGGAAGGAGTCGACGATCAGTTTGGGGAAGACACCGGCGAATCCGATGAAGGACCCGAACGTGCCGATGTAGAGCAGCGCCATGATCCACAGGTGCGGTTCCCGGACGGCCGCGAGCGACCCCGCGAGATCACTCCTGGCGCTCGACAGGTTGTCCATGAACCTCCAGGCACCGAAGGCGGCGGCGAGGATCAGGGGCACCCAGATCCAGCCGGCGAGGGGAAGGTCCAGTGTCGCCGCAGCGCCGAGGGCGATGACGATGGGCACCACCAGCTGCGCGACGGCGGCGCCGAGGTTGCCGCCCGCCGCGTTCAGGCCGAGTGCCCATCCCTTCTCGCGGGCGGGGTAGAAGAAGGTGATGTTCGCCATCGAGCTCGCGAAGTTGCCGCCGCCGAATCCTGCGAGCGCCGCCACGGTGAGCATCACCCCGAAGGGGGTCTCCGGGTTCGAGACGCACAGCCCGAGACCGATGGTGGGGATCAGCAGGAGCAGGGCGGAGACGATGGTCCAGTTCCTGCCGCCCAGCCTCGGCACCATGAACGTGTAGGGGATGCGCAGTGTCGCCCCGACGAGGGACGGCATGGAGATCAGCCAGAAGATCTGCGAGGTGGAGAAGGTGAAGCCCGCCGCCGGCAGGTACACCACGACGATCGACCACAGTTGCCAGACCACGAATCCGAGGAACTCGCAGGCGATCGACCACTGCAGGTTGCGCCGGGCGATGGGCCTGCCGACGCTGTTCCACTGGTCGGTGTCCTCGGCGTCCCAGTTGTCGATCCAGCGGCCGGGGCGGTGGGCGAGGGGCGGTGCGCTCGGGGCAGGTGCGGGAGCCGCTGTCGCCAGAGCGGGGGATGCTGCTTCGTCGATGCTCACGGGAGTCCTCCAGGGGCCGGTGTGGCTGCTTTCCCCCGACGCTAGTGAGCGCGCGTTTCCGTCCGCGGCGTCCTGCGTAAACGTCCCGTGACGTTCACCTATCGGTGCCCGGACGGCGCCGTGAGGTCGGCTCGGCGTCGCGGGTGGCGGGAATCCGGCAGCAGTACTGTGTTGCGGACTCTCCGGTGGCGGACGATGCTGGGCGCAGGGTGCCCACGCGAGGGCCCGAGGCGGGCATCCGACGGCGGGGTGGGCGACGCTCGGAGGATGCCCGGTCCCAGGAGGAGGGAAGAGCATGAGGATACTGGTGACGGGTTCGACCGACGGTCTCGGGCGAACGGCGGTGGAGACCCTCCTGGCGACAGGACACGACGTCGTGGCGCACGCCCGCACCGCGGATCGTGCGGCTGCCCTCGACGCGCTGACAGCACGGGGAGCAGGTCTCGTGGTGGGCGACTTCGAGGACCGGGAGGCCGTGGTGCGGATCGCGGCCGAACTGACCGAGCAGGATCCGCTGGACGCCATCATCCACAATGCCGGCGTCCATACCGGTCGCGCCGTGATGCCGGTCAACGTGATCGCGCCGTACCTCCTGACGGCGCTGATCGACGGCCCGCGCCGGCACATCTATCTCAGCAGCGGCTCGCACTACGGCGGACACCCGGTGCTCGACGGCGTGGACTGGCGCGGGACCACGGCCGGTTCCTACGGCGACAGCAAACTCTTCGTCACCACGCTCGTCGCAGCCCTCGCACGGCTGCGTCCGGATCTGCTGGTCCACGCCGTCGACCCCGGATGGGTGCCCACTCGGATGGGCGGGCCGAATGCGCCCGACGACCTCGACCTCGGCCACGAGACCCAGATCTGGCTGGCGACGAGCGATGATCCCGGGGTGCTCGCGAGCGGCGGGTACTGGTATCACCGGCAACGGCGCGAGCCCCACGGGGCCGTGCATGACGAGCACTTCCAGGACCGTCTGCTCCGGACCCTGGCAGGGGAGACCGGGGTGGCCCTGCCCGGCAGGTGAAGGGATGCCGGTCAGTACGAGGGTGCTGCGGGAAGCCCGAAGTGCTCCTCGAGCGTCTGCGTGCCGGCTGCCTTCATGGCGAGTGAGACGTCCTTGCCGACGTACCGGAAGTGCCAGGACTCCGCGGAGAAGCCCGTGATCTCGTGGTAGCCCAGCGGGTACCGGAGGATGAATCCGTAGTCGGCGGCCCTGGCGGCCACCCACTGGGCCGCAGGGGTGTCGCGGAAGCACAGGACCAGCGTGCACGCGCCGTCGGCCTGCCCGACGTCGAACGCGAGGCCCGTCTGGTGCTCGGAGTAGCCGGGCCGCGCCGAGACGGTGTCGGCTCCTGCCGCGTCGCCGTACTGGGCCACCCACGAGGCGTACGTGGATTCCTGGTTCGCATAGGAACGGTAGCCGCTGACGAGAGTCAGGCCGACGCCGTCCGCTGCGGCCGCCGCGAACATCTCCTCGACGGCCGTGGAGACGTCGGGGCGCAGCAGCGCGTTGTCGGTGGCTGTCGCGACGCCGGGTCGGCGCAGCTCGGCGGGTGCGAAGTCCAGGGGCACGAGGGGGCGGCGCTTGTTGACCACGACGTCGACGGCACGGGGATCGGCGTGCGCACCGGTGGCCGGGGGAGTCGCCTCCGGGCTCGCCGCCGCCCCCGAGGTGCTGGGAGCGGGTGCCGGTTCGCGCTGGAGTGGAGCGGGAAGCCCGCCGTGCGTCGGCCCAGCGGCGGGATCCGATGTAGCACCCGGCCCTGACTCCGGGGTCGCTTCCGGGGCGCCCGCCGACGCCGCGGCCGTGCCGGTCGGCCCCGCCGCGGTCGGGGCAGGGCCGGGAATGCCCACCGACGACGCGGCCGTGCCGGTCGGGGCCGCCGCGGTCGGGGCAGGGCCGGAGCACGCCGACAATGCCACCACGAGGAGCGCGCTCGCCGCGAACGTCGTGACGCGCATGATCAGGTCTTCCGGAGCAGCATGCGACGCACGGAGTGGTCGGCGTCCTTGGTGAGGACCAGCCGGGCACGGCCGCGGGTGGGGAGCACGTTGGTCACCAGGTTGGGCTCGTTGATGCGCTCCCAGATGCCACGGGCGGTACGCCGTGCCTCCTCGTCGCTGAGGTTGGCGTACCGGTGGAAGTAGGACTCCGGATCGGCGAAAGCACTCGAGCGGAGCGACTGGAAACGGTCGATGTACCACTGCTCGATGTGCGTGGTCTTCGCGTCCACGTAGATGGAGAAGTCGAAGAAGTCGCTCACGGCCAGTCCCGTGATGCCGTCCGTCCGCGGACGCGCGGGTGCAAGGACATTGAGGCCCTCGATGATCAGGACGTCCGGGCGTCGCACCACGACCTCCCGGCCGGGCACGATGTCGTACGTGAGGTGCGAGTACCACGGCGCCCGGACCTCGGCGGCGCCGCTCTTGACCTCGCTGACGAAACGCAGCAGGCGCCGGCGGTCGTAGGACTCGGGGAACCCCTTGCGCTGCATGAGGCCGCGCCGTTCGAGTTCCGCATTGGGGTAGAGGAATCCGTCGGTGGTGACGAGTTCCACGTTCGGGGTGTCCGGCCAGCGCCGCAGGAGCTCGCGCAGCACCCTCGCCGTCGTCGACTTGCCCACCGCCACCGAACCGGCGACGCCGATCACGAAGGGCGTCCTGGCGGTGGTCTCCCCGAGGAAGGTGTTCGTCGCGGCGTGGAGCTGTCCCGCGGCGGCGGTGTAGAGGTTCAGCAGGCGGGAGAGGGGAAGGTACACCTCGCGCACCTCGTCGAGGTTCAGAGCGTCCCCGAGGCCTCGCAGGCGCTGCACGTCCTCGACGTTCAGCGGACTCGTGATCTCGTTCGCCAGGCGGGACCACATCTGCCGGTCCAGTTCGACGAAGGGTGTGACGGATTCGGCACTGGTGGCCTGCTGCGTCCCCGTGCTCGTGTCACTCACCTCATGATTCTGCCGGGTGGCTTGCGCATTAACAAACGCGGCCACCGGTACTCTGGTGACATGTGTGGAATTGTGGGTTATGTAGGCCGGGACCACGGCCAGGGATCGTCGGCGCTTGACTCAGTCGCCCCGGCGTACGAACACGAATCGTCCGAGGCGCAGCACGGCGCCCTGGACGTCGTCATGGAGGGCCTCCGGCGCCTCGAGTACCGCGGGTACGACTCAGCGGGTGTCGCCGTCATCACCCCGGCCGGCATCCAGTCGCGGAAGAAGGCCGGCAAGCTGAGCAACCTCGTCGAGGAGCTCGCCGCCGATCCGCTGTCGCGCTCGCTGACGGGCATCGGCCATACCCGGTGGGCGACGCACGGCGGGCCGACCGACCGGAACGCCCATCCTCACCTCGCTGACGACGGCCGACTGGCCCTGATCCACAACGGCATCATCGAGAACTACGCCGAGCTGAAGGCCGAGCTGACGGGTGAGGGCCTCACCTTCATCTCCGACACCGACACGGAGGTCGCCGCAGGCCTCGTCGGCTACCTCTACCGGGGGCTCGTCGAGAGCGGCGCGGAGGGCGACCTCCTCACGCTTGCCCTGCAGCAGGCCTGCCAGCGCCTGGAAGGTGCCTTCACGCTCCTCGCCATGCACCAGGACCAGCCCGGCGTCGTCGCCGCGGGCCGCCGCAACTCCCCGCTGGTCGTCGGTCTCGGCGACGGCGAGAACTTCCTGGGCTCCGACGTCTCCGGCTTCATCGACTTCACCCGCCGCGCCGTGGAGCTCGGCCAGGACCAGATCGTCACGATCACACCCGACGACGTCGTCATCACCGACTTCTTCGGCGCACCCGCCGAGGGCACCGAGTTCCACGTCAGCTGGGACGCCGCCGCGGCCGAGAAGGGTGGCTTCGACTCCTTCATGGAGAAGGAGATCCACGACCAGCCGGACGCCGTGGCCCAGACCCTGCTCGGGCGCTCGGACGCCTCGGGCAACCTCGTGCTCGACGAGCTGCGCATCGACGAGTCCATCCTGCGCTCCGTCGACAAGATCGTGGTGCTCGCCTGCGGCACCTCCGCCTATGCCGGGCAGGTGGCCAAGTACGCGATCGAGCACTGGTGCCGCATCCCCACCGAGGTGGAGCTGTCCCACGAGTTCCGCTACCGGGACCCGATCGTGAACGAGAAGACCCTCGTGGTCGCCATCTCGCAGTCCGGGGAGACCATGGACACGCTCATGGCCGTTCGGTACGCCCGGGAGCAGGGCGCCAAGGTCGTGGCGATCTGCAACACCAACGGGTCCACGATCCCGCGCGAATCGGACGCCGTGCTCTACACGCACGCCGGCCCCGAGATCGCCGTCGCCTCGACGAAGGCGTTCCTCGCCCAGATCACCGCGGCGTACCTGCTGGGCCTGTACCTGGCGCAGCTGCGCGGCAACAAGTACCGTGACGAGATCTCGGACGTGCTGAACGACCTCTCGGCGATCCCCGCCAAGATCCAGGCCATCCTCGACGACGCCGACAAGGTCAAGCAGCTCGGCGCCGACATGTCCAACGCGAAGTCGGTGCTCTTCCTCGGCCGTCACGTCGGCTTCCCCGTCGCGATGGAGGGTGCGCTCAAGCTCAAGGAGCTCGCCTACATCCACGCCGAGGGCTTCGCCGCCGGTGAGCTGAAGCACGGCCCGATCGCCCTGATCGAGGAGGGACAGCCCGTGGTGGTGGTCATGCCGTCCCCCCGTGGCCGGGACTCGCTGCACTCCAAGGTGGTCTCGAACGTCCAGGAGATCCGTGCGCGTGGCGCCATCACGATTGTCATCGCCGAGGAGGGCGACACCTCCGTCGAGGCGTACTCGGAGCACGTGTTCTACGTGCCCACGTCCCCCACGCTCCTCGCACCGCTGCTGACCACCGTGCCGCTGCAGATCTTCGCGCTCGCCCTCGCCAGCGCCAAGGGCTACGACGTCGACCAGCCGCGCAACCTGGCGAAGTCGGTCACGGTTGAGTAGTACCCGCCGGGTGCCGTCGCGCAGCTGCGCGGCGGCACCCAGCGGGGGCGCGGCGTGATCGTCGGTATCGGTGTCGACGTCGTCGACATCGAACGCTTCCGGCAGCAGCTGGAACGCACCCCCGCCCTGGTGGAGCGGCTCTTCGTCCCCTCCGAACGCCACCTGAACACGCGGTCGCTCGCCGCCCGTTTCGCGGCCAAGGAGGCGATCGCGAAGGCGATCGGTGCCCCCGTGGGCATGAACTGGCAGCACTGCACCATCGAGGTGGACGAGGCGGGCGCGCCCTCCGTCGTCGTCGACGGGACGGTGGCCGACGCCGCGCGGGCGCGCGGCGTCGAGACCTGGCACCTGTCCATCAGTCACGACGGCGGGCTTGCCACGGCGATGGTCGTAGCGGAAGGCCGGGGACCGTCCGGCAACGGATAGTAACCATACTGATAATTCGCTGGCTTACCGCTAGGCTGGACCATATGCTCCCAGCCTTCTCCGGTGGTGACGTCCGCGCTGCGGAGGCCCCCCTCATCGACGCCGGGCTGGGTGATGCCCTGATGCAGAAGGCTGCCCACGGACTGTTCGGCGTCGTTCTCGGCCTGCTGCGCGACGCCGGGCGCGGCATCTACGGAGCCACCGCCGTCGTCCTCGCAGGCAGCGGCAACAACGGCGCGGACGCGCTGTACGCGGGCGAGCGGCTGCTGCGCCGGGGCGTCGGAGTCACCGCCGTCCTGACGTCCGAGCGGACCCACACCGCATCGCTCGACGCCTTCGTGGCCGCCGGCGGCACGAGCGTGAGGCTCGACGACGCAACCCTCCCCGGACTCGTGGCCCAGGCGGCATCCTCGGACGTCCTGATCGACGGTATCCTCGGAACCGGGGCGAGCGGGGGCCTGCGGGGCACCGCGGCATCCTTCGTCCAGCGCTTCGACGAGACCGCCGGCCCCCGCGGCCGGCGCTCCACGCTCGTCGTGGCCTGCGACCTGCCGAGCGGAATCGGCGTGGACAGCGGGCTCGTCGAGGGCCCGGTGCTCCAGGCGGACGCGACCGTGACCTTCGGGGCTGCGAAGCCCGGCCTGCTGATCGGTGATGGCGCCGTGGCGGCCGGTGAGCTCGACGTCGTCGACATCGGCCTGGACCTCTCGCCCTTCACGCCCGCGGCGCGCACCCTCCTCGACGCCGATGCCGCGGCGCTGCTGCGGCTCCCGGGCGCGCGGGACCACAAGTACTCGCGCGGGGTGCTGGGCGTGGCGGCCGGATCCGCGCGCTATCCCGGTGCCGCGGTGCTCGCCGTCGGCGCCGCACTGGCGACCGGCGTCGGCATGGTGCGTTACCTCGGTCCCGCCGCGGTCGCCGCCCTCATCCATGCGCGCAACCCCGAGGTGGTCGCCTCCGACGGCTCCGTCCCCGATGCGCGCTCGCAGGCATGGCTCGTGGGTCCGGGCGCCGTGGACGACGACGACCAGCGCCGGCGCGCCGTCGACGCCGTGACGTCCGGCCTGCCCGTCGTCGTCGACGCCGGTGCCCTCACCGAGGTGCCCGAGCGTGTGGGTCCCCAGGTCATCCTCACACCCCATGCGGGCGAGCTCCGCCAGGTGCTCGCCGCCCGCGGGGTGGACGTCGAGCGATCGGTGATCGAGGCAGAGCCCGCGCACTACGCGCTGCGCGTGGCGGAGCTGACCGGCGCCACGGTCCTGCTCAAGGGGTTCACCACCGTCGTCGCCGCGCCCTCCGGCATCCTCTTCGCCCAGACCGATGCCACACCCTGGCTCGCCACGGCGGGAGCGGGGGACACGCTCGCCGGGATCATCGGGGCCCTCGCCGCGACCCTGGCGGAGGACGACGGGGCCGCAAGGCGGGTGGGGGTCGCGCAGGAGGACCTCTGGGCCGCGGTGGCCGCGGCCGGAGCCCTGATCCACGGCAGGGCCGGCGTGCTGGCGGCCCGGCATGGGCCCGTCGTCGTCTCCGGTCTCCCCGCCCACATCGGCGCGGTGATCGCAGGCCTGGTCGAGGAGCGTCGCCTGGCCGGGGCGACATGAGGAGCACGCGACGCAATTAACCTGACCGACAGCTGAATGCGCTATGTATGGAACAAGCGGCCGGGGCACCAGGACCCCGATGCCGGCGAGCACCACCCGAGGACGCCTCGACGGCGTCCACGGAAGAGAATCAAGGAGAACTGATGGAACTATGGCCCGGCGATGCGTATCCCCTGGGAGCCACCTACGACGGCACGGGAACGAACTTCGCGCTCTACAGCGAGATCGCGGACTCCGTTGTCCTGTGCCTCTTCGACGACGAAGGCGTTGAGACCTGCATCGAACTGAAGGAGGTCGACGGCTACGTCTGGCACGGCTACCTCCCCCATGTGACCCCCGGACAGAAGTACGGCTACCGTGTCCACGGCCCGAACAACCCGGCTGAGGGACACCGCTGCAACCCGAACAAGCTCCTCCTCGACCCCTACGCGAAGGCCATCTCCGGTGACCTCGACTGGGACCAGGCGCTGTTCGGCTACAACTTCGGCGATCCCGACTCGGTCAACAACGAGGACTCCGCAGCACACATGATGCTCGCCGTCGTCGTCAACCCCTTCTTCAACTGGGACGGCGACCGCATGCCGCGGACGCCGTATCACCAGTCCGTGATCTACGAGGCACACGTCAAGGGCCTCACCCAGCTGCACCCCGACGTCCCCGAGGAGCAGCGCGGCACCTACGCGGGCGTCGCGCACCCGTCGGTGATCGCGCACCTGCAGAAGCTCGGCGTCACGGCGATCGAGCTGATGCCGGTGCACCAGTTCGTCAACGACAGCACCCTGCAGGAGAAGGGCCTCTCGAACTACTGGGGCTACAACACCATCGGGTTCTTCGCCCCGCACAACAAGTACAACTCCACGGGTGACCAGGGCGAGCAGGTCCAGGAGTTCAAGGCCATGGTGCGCGAGCTGCACCTCGCCGGCATCGAGGTCATCCTCGACGTCGTGTACAACCACACGGCCGAGGGCAACCACATGGGCCCCACCATCTCGATGCGCGGTATCGACAACGCGTCCTACTACCGCCTGGTGGAGGACGACAAGCAGTACTACATGGACACCACGGGCACCGGCAACTCGCTCAACGTCGGCAACCCGCACTCCCTGCAGCTGCTCATGGACTCCCTGCGCTACTGGGTCACCGAGATGCACGTCGACGGGTTCCGCTTCGACCTCGCCTCCGCCCTCGCCCGCGAGTTCTACGAGGTGGACCGCCTCTCGGCGTTCTTCGAACTCGTGCAGCAGGACCCCATCGTCTCCCAGGTCAAGCTCATCGCCGAGCCGTGGGACGTCGGACCCGGCGGCTACCAGGTGGGCAACTTCCCGCCGCAGTGGACGGAATGGAACGGCAAGTACCGCGACACCGTCCGCGACTTCTGGCGCGGCGAGCCCTCCAGCATCGGCGAGTTCGCCTCGCGCCTGACCGGCTCGGCCGACCTCTACGAGCACAGCATGCGGCGCCCTGTGGCATCGATCAACTTCGTCACCGCTCACGACGGCTTCACCCTGCGGGACCTCGTGTCCTACAACGAGAAGCACAACGAGGCCAACGGCGAGGACAACAACGACGGCGAATCGCACAACCGCTCCTGGAACGGCGGCATCGAGGGACCCACCGACGATCCGGACGTCCTCGCGATCCGCGTGCGCCAGCAGCGCAACTTCATCGCCACGCTCCTGCTCTCGCAGGGTGTCCCCATGCTGCTCCACGGTGACGAGCTCGGCCGCACGCAGGACGGCAACAACAACACCTACTGCCAGGATTCCGAGCTCAGCTGGGTGCACTGGGACAAGATGGACCAGCCGCTGCTCGAATTCACCGCAGCGGTGAACCGCCTGCGCTCGGAGCACCCCACGTTCCGCCGCCGCCGGTTCTTCGACGGGCGCCCCGTGCGCCGCGGCGAGGGCGAGGCGCTGCCGGACATCGTCTGGCTGGACACCTCCGGCGAGCTCATGGCTCCCGAGGACTGGGACAGCGGGTTCGGGCGCTCGATCGGCGTCTTCCTCAACGGGCAGGGCATCCAGGGCCGTGACGCCCGCGGACAGCGCATCGTGGACGCCAACTTCCTGCTGTACTTCAACGCGCACGACGAGGCCGTGGACTTCACGGTGCCGTCGGACGAGTACGGCACGTCGTGGGACGAGGTGATCGACACTGCCGGAAGGTACGCCGACACCGCCGCGATCCCGGCCGGAGCGACCCTCTCGGTCGAGGGCAAGTCCATGGTCGTCCTGCGGGCCCACTCCGAGGTCGAGGACCTGGACCACTCGGTCGCGGCGTCCCTGGCGATCCTCGCCAACGAGGTCACCGCCAAGACCGGCACCCCCTAAGCACCACCCGCACAGCCCCATCCGCTCCAGTCCATGTCCCAGGAGGACCCCCACGTGTTGACACCGAAATCCACCTACCGGCTGCAGATCCGGAGCGAGTTCGACCTGCAGCGGGCCGCGGCCCTGGTGCCCTACCTGCACGACCTCGGGGTGGACTGGGTGTACCTGTCGCCGATCCTGACGGCGGAGAAGGGGTCCGGTCACGGCTACGACGTGACCGACCCCGCCACCGTCGATCCCGACCGCGGTGGCCCGGACGGCCTCGCCGCTCTCAGCGAGGCCGCCCGGGCGGCGGGCATGGGGGTGCTCGTCGACATCGTGCCGAACCACATGGGCATCGAGACGCCCGCCGACAACGCCTGGTGGTGGCAGCTTCTGAAGGAGGGCCGCACCTCGCGCATGGCGGATGCGTTCGACGTCGACTGGGAAGCCGGGAACGGGCGCGTCCGCGTGCCCGTCCTCGGTGACGGCGACGACGAACTGGCCCAGCTCGAGGTGGTCGACGGCGAGCTGCGCTACTACGACAACCGGTACCCGATCGCCGAGGGGACGGCGCACCCCGGGGACACGGGTGCCGAGGTGCACGCCCGCCAGCACTACGAACTCGTCAACTGGCGTCGCGCCGACAGCGAGCTGAACTACCGGCGTTTCTTCGCCGTGAACACCCTCGCGGGCCTGCGCGTCGAGGTCCCCTGGGTGTTCGAGGAGAGCCACAGCGAGGTCAAGCGCTGGTTCGACGAGGGACTCGTGGACGGCCTGCGGATCGACCACCCGGACGGCCTTGCCGATCCCAAGGGCTACCTCGAGAATCTCCGCTCCCTCACCGGCGGTGCCTACGTGCTCGTGGAGAAGATCCTCGAGCCGGGTGAGAAGATGCCGGAGGACTGGGCCACCCAGGGCACCACCGGCTACGACGCGCTCGCGGACATCGACCGGCTCTTCACCGACCCTGCCGGGGAGCACGCCCTCACAGCGTCGGTCCCCGTGGACCTTTTCCACGAGATGATCCACGGCACCAAGCGCGGCATCGCGGACGGCATCCTGCGCTCGGAAGTGCTGCGGATCGCGCGGCTCGTCCCCGCCGACGCCGGGCTCGACGCCGGCGCCGCAGCGGATGCGATCGCCGAATTGCTGACCTGCTTCCCGGTGTACCGCAGCTACCTGCCCGGTGGCGCGGAGTACCTCGCCGAGGCGGTACGGGACGCCCAGGTGCGTCGGCCGGACCTGGCGGACAACATCACCGCGCTCCACCCGCTCCTCAACCCGTTCCTGGACGGGGGCCCGGGAGAGCTGACGGAGCTCGCGCAGCGGTTCCAGCAGACCTCCGGCATGGTCATGGCGAAGGGCGTCGAGGACACGGCGTTCTACCGGTACTCGCGGCTCGTCTCCCTCAACGAGGTGGGCGCAGACCCGGGCATCTTCGCGATCGATCCGCTGGAACTGCACCGGCGACTGCTCGAGCGTCAGACGGACAGCCCGCTGGCCATGACCACCCTCAGCACCCACGACACCAAGCGCAGCGAGGACACCCGGACGCGCATCTCGGTGCTGTCCGAGATCGCCGAGGAGTGGACGGGCATCCTTGGGCAGCTCGAGGAGTTGGCACCCATCAAGGACCCCACCTTCGCGCCGCTGCTCTGGCAGTCCCTCATCGGTGCGTGGCCGCTGAGCAGGGAACGTGCCCACGCGTACGCCGAGAAGGCGTCGCGCGAGGCCGACCTCAGCACCCACTGGACCGCACCGGACGAGGAGTTCGAACGCGGCATGCATGCCGCGGTCGACGCCGCGTTCGACGACGACGCCGTCACCAGCATCATCTCCGACCTCGTGGAGCGCATCCAGGCAGCCGGCTGGTCGAACTCGATCGCACTGAAGCTGCTGCAGCTGACCATGCCGGGCGTACCCGACGTGTACCAGGGCACCGAATTCTGGGACACGTCCCTCGTGGACCCGGACAACCGGCGCGAGGTCGATTACGACGCACGCCGGCAGGTGCTGACCGATCTGAACTTCGGGGCGCTGCCCCAGCTCGGGTCGGACGCGCACGCCAAGCTGCTCGTGGTCTCGCGTGCCCTCAAGCTGCGCCGCGACCGGCCCGAGCTCTTCTCCGGCTACACCGCCGTGGCTGCGACCGGTGAAGCTGCCGACCACGTCTTCGGCTTCGACCGCGGGGGCGCAGTCACGCTCATCACCCGCCTGCCGTACGGACTCGCAGAACGCGGGGGTTGGGGCGACACCACGTTCGAACTGCCGGCCGGTAGCTACACGTGTGCACTCACCGGCACCGCGGTGACCGGAGGCACGGCGCGTGCAGCCGACATCTTCTCCACCTACCCTGCAGCCCTACTCGTCCAGGAGGACGCCTCATGAGTTCCATCTTCGACGTCTGGGCCCCCCGCGCCGAGTCCCTGATCCTCGTGGCCGACGGCACGCAGTACGCGATGACCCAGGGCGAAGGCGGATGGTGGCATCCCACCGATCCGCCGTCGTCGTCGGATGTCTCCTACGGCTACCTCGTCAACGGGTCGGACACCCCGGTGCCCGACCCACGGTCGCGCCGGCAGCCCGAGGGTGTGCACAAGCTGTCCCGCACCTTCGATCCGGCAGCGCACGCCTGGCAGGACGAGTCCTGGCAGTCTCCGGGCCTGACCGGCGGGGTCATCTACGAGATGCACCTCGGTACCTTCACCCCCGAGGGGACGCTGGACGCGGCGATCGGGAAGCTCGACTACCTCGTGGACCTCGGTGTGCAGTTCGTGGAACTGCTGCCGGTCAACGCGTTCAACGGCACCCACAACTGGGGCTACGACGGCGTGCTCTGGTACGCCGTCCAGGAGACGTACGGTGGGCCGGCTGCGTACCAGCGCTTCGTCGATGCGGCACACCAGAAGGGTCTCGGGGTGATCCAGGACGTCGTCCACAATCACCTGGGTCCGAGCGGCAACTATCTCGGCCTCTTCGGCCCGTACCTCACCGAGGGCATGTCGAACACCTGGGGTGATTCCCTGAACCTCGACGGACCGCAGTCGGACGAGGTGCGCGACTACGTGATCGAGAACCTGCTGATGTGGTTCCGCGACTACCACGTCGACGGACTCCGGCTCGACGCCGTGCACGCACTCCACGACGAGCGTGCAGTGCACATCCTCGAGGAGTTCGCGACGCGGACCGACGAGTGCGCCGCGGAACTCGGCAAACCGCTGTTCCTCATCGCCGAATCGGACCTCAACAACCCGCGCCTCATCCAGAGCCGTGACGCCGGTGGGTACGGCCTCGCCGGGCAGTGGAGCGACGACTTCCACCACGCGGTCCACGTCAACCTGACACGTGAGACCGAGGGGTACTACCTCGACTTCGACTCCGTCGGTGCGCTCGCGAAGGTCCTCGAGAAGGGGTTCTTCCACAACGGCACCTATTCGTCGTTCCGGGAACGGCACCACGGCCGGGAGATCGACCCGTCGCGGGTGTCGCCCCTGCAACTCGTCGTCGCGGCCCAGAACCACGACCAGATCGGCAACCGCGCAGCCGGTGACCGCATCAGCGCCACCCTCAACCCGGCGCAGCTCGCGCAGGCCGCGGTTCTGACCATCCTCGGTCCCTTCACCCCCATGCTCTTCATGGGGGAGGAGTACGGCGCTTCGACGCCGTGGCCCTTCTTCACGTCGCATCCCGAGCCGGAGCTCGGGAAGGCGACGGCGGAGGGGCGCCTGAAGGAGTTCGAGCGTATGGGGTGGCGTCCCGAGGACGTCCCCAACCCGCAGGACCCGAAGACGTTCGCGTCGGCGAAGCTGGACTGGTCCGAGGTGGAGCAGGGGCACCACGCCGAGCTGCTCTCCACCTACCGGGAACTCATCCGCCTGCGCCGGTCGCACCCTGAACTGCGGGACGCCGACTTCGGCAGTATCTCCGTGGACTTCGACGAGGAGAACCGCTGGATCGTGCTCCATCGCGGCAGCACCGACGTCATCCTGAACCTGAGTGATGCCATGGTGACCGTGCCGGTCCGCGGCGCCGACGCCGAAGTCCTGCTGTCCACGGTGGACGGTGTGGGCCTGCTCGCCGACACGGTCCAGCTCCCGCCCCATGCGTCACTCGTCCTCAAGCCGACGGCGGCGTAGGGCAGGACCGGCTTCTGTCCTGCACGTCGCGCGTCGTCAGGCGGGCGGCCGTGGAGGGCTATGCGTCCGTGCTCCGTGTCGTTGGTCCTCAGGCGAGCGGCGTAGGACTGGACCAGCTTTCCGTCCAGCATCGTACTCGTCCTGAGCTGGGGTGCCGGGCAGTTAGGCCTTCCGTCGTGCATCGCGCCCGTCCTCGGACCAGCCGAGTCTTCCGGCGGGCGCGAGGCTCATCCGCCGGCGGGCTGCGGTGTAGGGCAGCAGGGTGATCCCGTCCCACAGGTTGCTTCTGCTCGGCGCAGGACGGAGGCATGGGGCAGGACTGTGCAAGGGTTCCGACAGGACTGGCGCCGGAGGAGCAACCCGCTCGTTCCCTTCGGCCATACTGGGCCGAATGCCCTTCCCTGAGGAGATGAGGTCCCGCCGCCGAAGGCGGTTGGACCCGAACGTATCAGGAGCGGGACCCGGCAAGAACGAGGTGGCGACAACGGCATGACCCTGGACATCACGACACTGCGGATAGCGTTCGGCGCCATCGCCATTACCCTCCTCGTCCTGTTCTATACGGTCTCGTTCCGCCAGACCCGCTCGGCCTACAGTGCCTGGTGGTGCGCGGCCATCGGGTTCTTCTTCACGGGGACTTCCGCGTTCCTGCTGGACGGCACGGTCCATCAGGTATGGGCCAACCCACTGGGAAATACCCTGCTGGTCATGGGTACGGTCAGTGTCTGGGCGGGAGCGCGAACGCTGCGCACGAGCAGGCCGGCGTGGCTCCAGCTGGCGGCAGCGCCGCTGCTGACGCTGTTCGCGTCGTTCCTGGGCGATCCGGCCACCGACACATGGCCCGGCGGCGCCGTGTTGCTCGGCATGATGTCGCTGACCATAGGCCTCGCGTCCTGGGAACTATGGCGTCTACCAAGCAGCTACAGCAAGGTGCAGGTTCCTCTGGCGATGGCCTCCGGGTTCCTCGCGGTCCTCTATCTCGCACGGTGTATCGCGTTCGTGGTGGGTGGTCAGAACGGTTACCTCTTCACTACCTTCTTCGGCTCCGGGATCACGACTCTGGTCACCATGCTCCTGCTCGTCGTCGTGTCGTTCAGTGCTGCGGCGCTGAGCGCGGAGCAGATCGCCACCGATCTGCGGGCACGCGCGGATCGGGATGCGCTGACAGGCCTGCTCAACCGATCGGGCTTCCTCGACGTCGCCGTTACCCAGGCGGACCGCCTGGAGCGCACGGGCCGTCCGGGAACGCTGATCCTCGCTGACCTCGACTACTTCAAGTCCGTCAATGACACCCACGGACATGCGGCCGGAGACGCGGTTCTGAAAGCCTTCGCCGAGGCATGCACGGAGACGGTGAGGTCCACCGACCTCGTGGGGCGCTACGGCGGTGAGGAGTTCATCTTCCTGTTGCCGGGCGCCTCGGTGGGCCGGAGCGAGGACATCACCCGCGATGTCAGCATGGCTCTCCGGGGATACTCGACTCCCGGGGGGTTCGAGTTGCCGACCGTCAGCTACGGGATCGTTGCGATCGAGGCTGTCGACTACGACCTCGACGCCGCCATAGCTGCTGCCGATCGCGCGCTGTATGCAGCGAAGGCCAGCGGTCGGGACCGCTCGATGCGGGCGATCGGGCCCGCCCTTGAGAAGGAGCGGGGCTCCTCGACGGACACCCCTGACGATTCAGTGAGCGTCTGAGTACGCGTTCACCGTCGGTCGTCGCGTCGCGTCGCGTCGGTCGTCGGTCGTCTCGACATTGCGCCGTCCGCCGTGGACCGTCGAGAGTCAGCACAGTAGCTCCCTGTGCTCGTTGCGACGTGGCACCCGCCGGGGATCGACGTAGGCCGGGGAAGTGAACCACGGGATACCGTTCCTCACGTCGATGGTCCAGTTTCCCTGCTCGACGAGCCGGTGGTGGAAAGAACAGAGCAGGCACCCGTTCGAGATGTCTGTTCGTCCGCCGTCCATCCAGGGCGTGATGTGGTGCGCTTCGGTCCAGACCGCCGGGATGGTGCAGGAGGGGAAGGCACAACCCTTGTCACGTGCAACCAAGGCCCGTCGCTGAGCCACCCAGAAAAGACGACGTGCGCGGCCGACATCGAGGATCTCGCCGTGACCACCCAGGACGACCGGGATGATGTCCGCATCGCAGGCCATCTTCCTCACCACCCGCGCACTGACGGGACCACCGAAGACGCTATGGCCCGCCCCAGGGCCGATGGCCGATCGGTGCCAGGTTTCGCCGGTCGAGGAGCGTGACTCTCCCACATGCTCGCGCCCGATATCCACGGTGCTGGGGTATCCAATGCTTTCGGATGGGGCGCCCACATCGCGCGAGGGGCTGTGCCCTCCGGGCCATGTACCCGGGTTGTCGGGGTAGCCGATGGTTTCAGCCAGGGCACTGGCGTTGCGCGACCGGCTGTCCACTCCTGGCTCGCCGGGGGTCTCATTCCTCCGACCGTGCTCGCCGTAGGTGCTTCCCGCCCAGTGGTGAACTCGTTGCTGCACCTGTCCGACGAGAGACCGGTAGTCGATGGTGACCATGACCTGAGGACGATGACCACCCGTCGCAGGCAGGGTATCGGTCGCGAGGGCGACCTGGCAGGCTCCCACGAGCCCGTCGAGCAGGAGTTGAGGACGCGTTCTCCTCTCGAACGAATCGGCGCCCGCGTCATGGGAGATTGTTCGCGCCTCCCGGACCGGCATGGGGACGGATCCCGGTCCAGCAGGGTCACCGGCCAGGATCTCGGTGGCGGGCGCGGGTGCAGAATCGGGTTCAGCACGGTCATGAGCCTCGGAACAACCCGAGTGAGGGCTTACGGCATTCTTGCCCTGCCCCGGGTGATCTGACCGCAATCGGGGATTGGCGGCGGTGTTCATCACCGTCACGAGGTACTCGAACTGCTCGTCGTCAGCCGCTATTTCGAGCCGCTGCAACCCGCGTCGCCTCCCCCTGAGGAAGACGCCCTGCTGAGCTCGCAGCGTCTTCTCCGTGGGTTCGGCACCGTCCGGATCCAGGACAGACTCCCACCGACGCAGCACCGTTTGAAGTAGGTCGCCATCGGCTTCGATGGCTTGGGCTGTGAGATTGTCCTCCATGGCGCGCACTGCTGCCGGTGTGGCACTTGTGCGGACCCGATCCACACCATTGCTGATCTGCGTGGCTGCATATGCTCCGACCTCGCCGGCTCGGAATGCTGCTGCCAGCACCCCGTAGCGCGGCGGACACCGGTCGCCGGTCAGGGTCGGCTGTTCCGTGACGGCCAGTCCGAGTCGCACCCGCCGTCGGGCTTCGACCCTGGTGATACGAAGCCGAGCCCGGAGGAAGTCGGCGGTGTCCTTGAACTCGGCCTGCTCCCGTGGATCGGTGTCGCCGCCCGTCGAGACAGGGCCCGACCACGACAGCGGCGCTGAACTCTCCGCGACGTTCGTGATGCGCTGCCGTTCCGCGGCGGCCGCTCCCACAACCTGCAGGTACTCCACCGTGCGGGCGAGGGCCTCCACCGTTGCCAGCGACGCCACCAGTTCGGCCACCGGAAGGAGATCCGCCTCGGCGGCGAATCGCTGCCCCACCATGGTCAACCTCGGTGCGAGGGCGGTGAGGGAGTCCTGCATGCCGGCTGCGGGGTCCACGAGTGCGAGTGACATGACTCGACTTTATTAGGATCTATGTACTATTGATGCTCATCGAACGCTATGTGGACAACTCGTTGCCGGACGTTCCCTTCCCGGAGAATCCGCTTCCTTGACCGGCTCAGCACCTCGGACCAAATCCCTGAGGGAATCGGGGAAGGCGACTATTGCACCGCACCTCCGGCGGTGCTCCAGGGCGTTGTTCTGCTTGAATCGTGCGCGAAGGACGAGGCGGCGGACGTTCCGACCCGACCGGGACTCGTCCACCTCTCGAAGACTCCGATTCCTTCAGGCCTCTGGCATGGTGATCTGGATGGGTGCGGCATCGGATGGCCGGGTCTGTTCCTCGGACCTGGCCCGGGTGACGCACACCATCTCCCTGCCCGAGACGGTCAGGACGGAACACCTGGATCGGCTCCTCGACGGAGAGCCGGTCCGAGATACGAAGGACACCTGATGCTGCGATTCCGAGAAGCCGCCCCGGACGATTGGCCGGGCATCTGGGCCATCATGAAGCCGGTTGCCCGAGCCGGCGAGACCTACTGCTGGGACACATCCATCGATGAGACCGCGGGACGGCAGGAATGGCTTCCCGGTACGTCCGGGTCCGATCCGACGCTCGTCGTCTTCGTGGCCGTGGAGGCGGGCACTGACCGTGTGGTGGGTACGGCACAATTGCACGCCAATCGGGGCGGCAACGGCGCACACGTCTCCAACGCATCCTTCCTCGTCGCCGCCGATGCCGGGGGCAGGGGTGTGGGCCGGGCACTCGCAGGACACGTGCTCGACGAAGCGCGAGCAGCGGGTTACACCGCGATGCAGTTCAACGCCGTCGTGGAGACGAACGAGCGGGCCGTCGCCCTGTGGATCTCACTCGGCTTCTCGATCATCGGGACCGTGCCCGGCGCATTCGTGCACCCGTCCGCGGGACCGACCGGCCTCCACATCATGCATCGGTTCCTCTGAGGCCGGCTCACCGCCGGAACATGGAAGGGGAAGGACGACGCCGGTCGTCCTCCTGCCCGCCGATGACGACGCCGGTTCAGACGGGTGGGGCGACGGCGGACGCCATCCGGACGCCATCCGGATGCGGAAGGGGCGGGACGGCGGTGGACGCCATCCTGCCCGGTGGATGGCCCCGCCCGTTCACGGTGGGTCCGAACAGCTGCGGGCGCGATCCGCCGGACCTGGGCCGGGGCGGGATCAGCGGCTGGTCCACGATCGTGCCGGAGGGCCACCCGGTCCGCCGACCCGAGCCGTTGTGCGACATGAACGCGAAAGTTAGCATGATGCCCGGGGAGGGTCCCGGTCTCACCCGATCTCCGTCAGGAGTAGTCCGATGACCGATTTCTTCACCATGCAGCCCGGCGAGACTGCTGCTCCGCTACCGGACCGCCCGGTCCTGTGCACCGGGTCGGCGACGATGCGCCGCATCCACCGGTTCTTCCTCTGGGCGTACGACGAGGCGCCCGGCCTGGTGCGATCCGTGCAACCGCACGACACCACCCGAGCAGAGTACGTCGGCGAGGTGCTCGGGAATTTCGACAAGCTGCTCCACCTCCACCACGAGGGCGAGGACGTGCTCATGTACCCGCAGTTGGCGGAGCGGGCACCGGCGTGCGCGTTGCACGTGGAGCAGATGCTCGAGCACCACCGGCAGGTCACACAGCGCCTCGAGGCCATCGAGCCCGTCCGCCTGCGCTGGATGACCACGGCGGACGCTGAGGCCGGGGAGGACCTCGCCCAGCGCTATACGGACCTGTCCGCCGTTCTCCAGGTGCACCTGCGCCGCGAAGTCACGGAGGTGATGCCGGTCGTGGACCGGGTGCTGACCGAGCGGGAGTTCAAGGGAGCCGGGCAGCACGGGATCAACCGGCTGGACAAGAAATTCCTGGTCGGCAACCTCGGGATGGTGCTGGCAACGAATCCGCCGGCGGACCAGAAGGAACTCCTCAGGGAGATCCCACCGCCGGTCCGCCTCGCCTACCGTCTCGTCGGGCGCAGGATGTACCGGCGACAGCACTCCACGCTCTTCCCGGGACGCGCCATCCCTGGGACGCTCTAGCCCACTCGGTGAGTCGGTCGGTCGGGAACGGCGGAACGCCCGACGGTGCGGCCAAGGAGGCCCCGGACGTCAGGGCCTCGGTGGAGCCGATCATCCCTCCGCAGGTGACCACCCGTCGCCGCCACGCTCCGGTGCGGCAACACCGCTGGCGGGACAGGGCGGAAGCAGTCGGGCCGAAAGCGGACGGCGATCGCGCTCGAGGACGCACTTCCGGGACACAATGGGCGCATGAGTGCCACGACACCCGTCCCTGATCCGCTCCTCGGCGTCTGGGCCACGCTCGGCGAACCGCGCCTGACCGCTGCGCTGGCAGGATCGGGCGTCGGCTGGGTAGGCCTCGACGCACAGCACGGGCACTTCGACGACCGCGCCCTCCGCGACGCGCTGGGCCACCGGACGGAGGGAGCGGCACCGATGCTCGTCCGCGTCGCCGCGAACGACGCCGCGTTGATCGGTCGGGCGCTCGACGCGGGAGCCGACGGCGTCGTCGTGCCCCTCGTGGACAGCGTTGCCGACGCCGAGGCAGCGGTGACAGCAAGCCACTACCCTCCCCATGGTGGGCGCAGCTGGGGGCCGCTGCCCGGCAGCGATCCGGTCCACAGCCCCGGCTCCGATGGCGGCAGGCACGCGGTACCGCTGTGCGCCGTGATGATCGAGACCGCTGCCGCGCTCGCCGCGGTCGACGCGATCGCCGCCGTACCCGGCGTCGACATGATCTTCGTGGGCCCGTTCGACCTGTCGCTCGCACTGGGGACGGACGTCGACCACCTCCTCGCGTCGCACGGTAACGAGGACGCGCCTCTCGCACGGATCACCCGCGCCTGCACGCGTGCCGGGATCGCCGCCGGCGCCTACGCCGGTACCCCCGAGCGGGCGGTGCTGCTCGCTGCGGCCGGTTTCCGGTGGATCGCCGCCACCACCGACGCCGCACTGGTGACCCTCGGGGTCGAGGACGTGCGCCGGCGGGTGCGGTCCGGGGGATCGACTCAGACCCAGGACGCCCGCAGTGCGGGGAACGCCTCCTCGTAGCCCGCGAGCGCCCTCGCGGCCGCGTGGAACGAGTCCACCAGCGGATGCCCGGCGAAGGCGCGCAGGGCGGCGTCGCGGTCGTGGTGGACCGCCGCCTGCACCGTGTCCCGCTCCACGGCCTTGACCGCGGACATGAGTCCCAGCTGGTGCGACGTCAGGGGCGCCGCGGGCAGGGGACGGGCGCCGTTCGCGTCGACCGTGGACGGCACCTCCACGACGGCGTCCTCCGGCAGCCCGGGGAACGTCGGGCCATTGCGCACGTTGAGGATCAGCTCGGCACGCCGACCCGTGAGCAACGCGCGCATGACCTGCAGGGCCACCCGCTCGTAGCCGCCGCCGGCGAGGTCCGCCTCGTCGCGCTCCTCGTCCTCCGAGCGGGCCTCGGCGAGGTATCCCGATTCGCGCTCGCGGCGCGCGGCCTCCCACACGGCGAACGGGGCATCGGCGGCGAGGAGGCGCGGGTAGAGGTCCCGCTGCTGGTCGCGGAGGATCTCCCCGCGCGTCCTGTCCGCACCGCCGATCGAGCGAAGGGCCTCCCGATGGAAGTAGTAGTAGAAAAGGTACTCGTTGGGCAGGGAGCCGAGCACCCGGAGAAGGTCGGGACCGAAGAGCCGTCCCTCCTCGAAGCCCGCGAGACGCACCGGATCGTCGAGCAGTGCGGGGAGGCGGTCGGTTCCGCCGTCGTCGAGCCTGCGGAGCCAGCCCAGGTGGTTGAGGCCCACGTAGTCGACGCCGGCGAGCGTACCGCGCAGGTCCACGCGTGCCGCCCGTGCCGCACGGGTGACGAGGCCCGACGCCGAGTCACAGATCCCGACGACCCGGTGTCCCAGGACGGTGGCGAGCGCCTCGGTGACCATCCCGGCAGGGTTTGTGAAGTTGACGAGCCAGGCGTCCGGCGCGACGGCGCGCATCGCCGTGGCGACACGCATCATGTCGGGGATGGAACGGAGGGCGTAGGAGATGCCGCCGGCACCTACGGTCTCCTGGCCGAGCAGCCCGGCGGACAGGGCGACGCGTTCGTCCAGGACCCGCCCCTCCGCCCCGCCGCTACGGACCGCCGCGAACACGATGTCGGCATCCTGCAGCGCGTCCTCGAGCCTGTCCTCCACCCGCACCGACGGCGCGGGATGCTCCCCGTGCAGCGGCACGGCGTCGAGCACGCGGGCGATCGCGTGGGCCCGCTCGGGCCGGGCGTCCAGCAGGACGACGTCGGACACGAGCCCGGCGAAGGGACCGTCGGCGAGCGCACGGTAGACCAGCGGGACGCGGAAGCCCCCGCCGCCCACGATGACGAGGCGTGCGCCGGGTCCCACCGTCTCGGGCATGGTTCGTCCCACTTCCGTTTGCGCCGTGATCGGGCGTCCGACCGGTTCCTCGGCGACACAGCCGCTGCGCGACCGGCGCCTTGCACGTATTCTGCCGTACATGCTCCAACAGCACCGCTTCGATCCGCTGGCGGCCACCCGTAGCCCGGACGGGCCCGAATTCGACCTCCTCCTCGCCGGCCAGGTGTTCTTCGACATCATCTTCACGGGCCTCGAGCAGCTGCCGTCGCCGGGCACGGAGGTGTGGACCGAGGGGATGGGCTCCGGTCCGGGCGGGATCGCCAACCAGGCGATCGCCGCGAGCCGGCTGGGCCTGCGCACCACCCTCGCGGCCGCCTTCGGCGACGACGGGTACGGCCAGTTCAACTGGGACGTGCTGCAGGACCAGGAGCACGTGGACCTCTCGCGGTCGCGCGTGTTCGGGCGGTGGCACTCCCCGGTCACGGTCTCCCTCTCGGTGCATCAGGACCGCTCGATGATCACGCACGGGCACGCATCTCCGCTACGGGCCTCCGAACTGATCGGTGCGCCGCCGTCGTGCCGCGCTGCCATCGTCAGCCTGGACCGCGAGGTAGAGCCCTGGGCCAAGGCTGCCGCGGCCAATGGCACCAAGCTGTTCGGCGACGTGGGCTGGGACCCTGCAGGGGAGTGGGCACCCGAGACTCTGGCCACGCTCGACCACTTCCACGCGTTCATGCCGAACGCCGCCGAGGCCATGGCCTACACCCGGACCGACGATCCGTGGGCCGCCCTGTACGCGCTCGCTGACCGCGTCCCCGTGGCCGTGGTGACGGTCGGGCAGCAGGGCGCCATGGCGATCGACTCGCAGACCGGTGAGGAGGAGTGGGTGCCGGCCCTGCCCGTGTCCGCCTACGACCCGACCGGGGCGGGCGACTGCTTCGGGGCGGCGTTCGTCATGGGCGACCTCGCGGGTTTCCCGCTCGCCGACCGCCTCCGCTTCGCGAATCTCTGCGCCTCACTCTCCGTCCAGCACGTGGGCGGTTCCCTGGCCGCACCCGGATGGGGCGACATCGCCGACTGGTGGCACTCGGTCAACGCGGGCCGTGACGGCATCCGGCGGCAGTGGGTGCGGCGGTACGCCTTTCTGGAGGACCTGGTGTCGGACGTGCCCACGGAGGCGGTGCGCCGGGCGACGGCCACGATCGCCCGCCACTCCGACGCGTCGCCCTCGTTCCGCCCGTCCGACGTCGGCGGGGACCTGGACGGGGCTGCCGAGGAGTCGGCGAGTGACCGGGAGAACTGCTCGCGCTGATGGGATGTCGCCGGGAAACGCCGGCGAGCCGGGGCCCCGGGCCGTCAACCGCGTAGCGCAGCAGCCTCTCCGAGCCAGCGGGCGTACAGCGCCCAGGGGTCTCCGACGCCCGCGGCGAGCCGCCCGACGTGCTGCTCGAGCTCCGGCGCCGCCTCGAACCACTCGGAGCGGTCGAGGCGCGAGTCCGCGAACTGCTCGTGCCGACGTCGCTCGACGAGCCGGTCACCGCGTTCGAACGCGAGGACCTCGTCGTGCCAGATCCTGGCCAGCCGCTGCCGCGGGTTCGCCGTCGTCCCGATCTTGATGCGGTCTCGGAACCGGAGGTAGTAGACGACGTCGACGCGCGGCGGCGGCAGGCCGTCGTCGAGGACGTCCCCGACCCGCCACTCGCATGCCGCGCACACCCAGCCGGAGGGATACCGCACACCCACCCGTGAGCCGCACGCCGCGCATGGCGCCGGCAGCAGGTCGGTGACGCCCCAGGAGCCCTCCGCCCACTCGGCGACCACCGCCACGTGCGCCGGGCACAGCGGGAAGGGACTTTCGCCGGTCTCCCTGCCGCACGTCTGCCCGTCGTCGTCGGGCAGCACGCACCCCGGACCGGCGGGCAGGGAATCGAACACGGCTTCGATTGTTCCCCCTTCCCCGGGCACAGGCAAGCGATGATGACGGCGACCAAGCTGGCAGAATGGGACGGGTGACTTCCTCCGAACGCGCTGCAGAGATCGACCTCGACGCCCTGCGGCACAACATCCGGCACCTGGGCGGAATCGCGCACCCCGCCCGGGTCATGGCCGTGGTGAAGGCCGACGCCTACGGCCACGGCGCCGTCCCCGTGGCCCGGGCCGCGCTGGAGGCGGGAGCCGCCTGGCTCGGCGTCGCCCACGTCGCCGAGGGCGTCGCCCTGCGGAAAGCGGGCATCGAGGCTCCCATCCTCGCGTGGCTGCACACCGCGGGCACCGACTTCACCGCCGGCGTCGAGCACGGACTGGACCTCGGGATCTCCGGGTGGGAACTCGACCACGTGGTCGCGGCGGCCCGCGAACTGGAGCGCCCCGCCATCGTGCACCTGAAGATCGACACCGGCCTCGGTCGGAACGGATGTCCACCGGAGCAGTGGGACTCCCTGCTCAGCCGTGCCGTCACCCACCAGGAGGAGGGGCTGATCCGCGTCGTCGGGATCTTCTCCCACCTCGCGGTCGCGGACGAGCCTGCACGGCCCGAGACCGACCTGCAGGTGCAGGCGTTCCGCGAGGCCGTCGCCGCCGCGGAGAACGCCGGGATCGACGTCGAGGTCCGGCACCTCGCCAACACCCCTGCCGCGTTCTCGCGGCCCGACTGCCACTTCGACCTCGTACGCGTGGGCCTCGGCATCTACGGCCTCTCGCCCTTCTCCGACCAGGGCTCCGCCGACCTCGGCCTGCGGCCCGTCATGACCCTCAGCACCACCGTGTCGAACTGCAAGGAGGTGCCCGCCGGACAGGGCGTCTCCTACGGCTACGCCTACCGCACGCAGAAGCCCACCACGCTCGGACTCATCCCCGTCGGCTACGGCGACGGAGTGCCGCGCATCGCCACCGGAGCGCCGGTCCTCGTCGGGGGCCGCATCTACCCGGTGGTGGGGCGCATCGCGATGGACCAGCTCGTCATCGACTTCGGCACCACGGGCCTCGTCGGCTCGCCGGACAGCCCCCTCGGCAAGCGCGCGGTGCTCTTCGGCGGCACCGATTCACCCCCTGTGGAGGACTGGGCGGCAGCGGCCCAGACGATCAACTACGAGGTGGTCACCCGGATCAGCGGCCGCGTGGAACGCGTGTACGTGGATGCAGCGCAGGAGGCGCGTGATGACCGTCCTGCCTGAGTGGACCGTGGTGCACGACGTCGGATCGGCCGCCGAGCTGCAGACCCTCGCCGCCGCCCTGGCCCCCCACCTGCGCGCGGCGGACCTGCTGGTCCTGTCCGGTGAGCTGGGTGCCGGCAAGACGACGTTCACGCAGGGGCTCGGGCGTGGTCTCGGCGTCACGGACCGCATCATCTCGCCGACCTTCGTGCTCGTCCGCCAGCATGCCGCCGGCGGCAGCGGGCCCGGCCTCGTCCACGTCGACGCCTACCGCCTGGACGGCGCGGCCGCCGTGGACGACCTCGACCTCGAGGCCGGCATGGCAGCGAACGTCACGGTCGTCGAATGGGGAGCAGGCCGTGTGGAGCACCTCAGCGACAGCTGGCTGCGCGTGGACATCCTCCGGCCGGTCGGCGTCCTGCAGATCGCCGCGACCGGCGGACCGGTCACCGCGTTCGACGACGACGGCGAGGACGAGGTGCGTACCGTCACCCTCGCGGGCTTCGGTCCGCGCTGGCACGCCCGGCAACCCCCGCTCCCGCTCGACTAGGCTGGACAGGTGCTCCTTCTCGCCCTCGACACCTCCGCCGCGGCCACCGTCGCGCTCCTGCGTGACGACGTCGTCGTCGGCCGGTTCGGCAGCGCGGACACCCGCTCCCACGCCGAGGTCCTCGCTCCCGCGGTGCAGGGCATCCTCGCGGATGCGGGCGTTCCGGGGGCGGACCTGGACGGCATCGTCGCCGGCGTCGGCCCCGGTCCCTTCACGGGACTGCGCGCGGGACTGGTCACGGCCCGGACCCTCGGCTTCGTCTGGGACGTCCCGCTGTTCGGCGTCCTGAGCCTGGACGCCCTGGCCTTCGATGCCGTCGCCGGCGACGCCGTCGAGGCCGGCAGCGCGTTCCTCGTCGGCACCGATGCGCGCCGCGGGGAGGTCTACTGGGCCGCCTACCGGGCAGCCGGGGACGCACTGCCCGAACTCCTCGACGGACCGCACGTCGGCACCGCGGCGAGCCTGCCGAAGGATCAGCCCCTCGCGGGACGCGCCGCGAGCCTGTACCCGGATGACCTGGACGGGCTCCCGGCCTTCGCGACGTCGGACCCCGACGCGGCATCCCTCGCCCGCGTCGCCCGGCTGCGCCTCCTCGCGGGCGAGCCGCTCCTCGACACCGCGCCGCTGTACCTGCGCGAATCCGATGCCAAGGTGCCAGGGCCACGGAAGCGGGCGACGGCGTGAGCTTCACCCTGCGCAGCCTCACCTTCGAGGACATCGAGACCATCGGGCGGCTGGAGGACGAACTGTTCCCCACCGACGCCTGGCCGCTCGACATGTTCTACACCGAGTTCTTCCAGCCCGAGACGCGGCGGTACATCGTGGCCGAGGTGGACGGCGTCCCCGTGGGATACGCCGGTGTCATGGTCATCGACACGACGGCGGACATCCAGACCATCGGCGTGCTGCCGCGCTTCGAGGGACAGGGGATCGGACGCGCCCTGCTCACCGAACTGCTCGACGAGGCACGGCGTCGCGGCGCGGAGACCGTGATGCTGGAGGTGCGCGCGGACAACCCGCGAGCGCAGGAGCTCTACTCGCGGTTCGGCTTCGTCAAGATCCACACCCGGAAGAGGTACTACCGCGACGGCGTGGACGCCTGGGTGATGCGACTCGTCCTGGCCGCGGACGGAGGAACACGATGACGCGCGGGGAACCGCTGGTGCTCGGCATCGAGTCCTCCTGCGACGAGACCGGAGTCGGGATCGTGCGCGGCACGCAACTGCTGACCAACACCGTGTCCTCCTCGATGGACGAGCACGTGCGCTTCGGCGGCGTCATCCCCGAGATTGCCTCGCGCGCTCACCTGGAGGCCTTCGTGCCGACCCTGCGCACGGCCCTCGACGACGCCGGCGTGACACTCGAGGACATCGATGCGATCGCCGTGACGGCCGGTCCGGGGCTGTCGGGCGCGCTCATGGTGGGGGTGTCGGCCGCCAAGGCCCTCGCCGTCGCCACGGGGAAGCCGCTGTACGCCATCAACCATCTCGTGGCGCACGTGGGGGTCGGCATGCTCGGGGGTACCTTCGCCGACGGGCTCCCCGCGAACCTCGGTGCGCTCCTGGTGTCCGGCGGGCACACCGAGATCCTGCGGATCGGGAACATCGCGAGCGACGTCGAGTTGCTGGGATCCACGATCGACGACGCCGCCGGCGAGGCCTACGACAAGACGGCCCGCATCCTCGGCCTGGGTTATCCGGGCGGTCCCGTCATCGACCGGCTGGCGCGAGAGGGGAATCCGAAGGCCATCCGGTTCCCCCGCGGCCTGTCCCAGCCGAAGTACATGGGCACGGCGGAGGAACCGGGCCCGCACCGGTACGACTGGTCCTTCAGCGGTCTCAAGACCGCCGTCGCCCGCAGCGTGGAGCAGTACGAGGCAGCGGGGATGGAGGTGCCCGTGGCGGACATCGCGGCCTCCTTCCAGGAGGCGGTGGTGGACATCATCACCTCGAAGGCCGTGCTCGCCTGCCGGGAGCACGGCATCACCGAACTCCTGCTCGGGGGAGGCGTGGCCGCGAATCGCCGGCTCCGCGAAGTGACCGGAGAACGGTGCGCAGCCGCGGGCATCACCCTGACGGTCCCGGCGCCGTCGCTCTGCACCGACAACGGAGCCATGGTCGCTGCGCTCGGCGCGCAGATCGTCATGGAGGGTCGCGCCCCGAGTGGAGTGTCCTTCGGCACGAACCCCTCGTTGCCCGTCACGGAGATCGTGCTCGCGTCCGGTGAGGACGGCGCGGCCTAGTTCCCGCCGGGCGCAGGTACCGGCGCCGGGCGCGCTGTCAGGTCCTGCTTGCGGGAGCATGGCGGTCGCCGGCTGCTCGACCGTCGCCAAGCCCTCCAGCCCTTCGAGCGCTGGGGGCGGGGGACGTGTCAGGGATCCTGGAGACGGAACGACAGCGGGCCGGACTCCCGAGGGAGTCCGGCCCGCTGCATCACCTGCGTGATGCCTAGAGAGTGCCCCGGCGGTCCGTCGGGTCACCGTCGGCCAACGGGTCGTTCTCGAAGCCCTGACTCTCGGACGGGACACCCGTTCCCGGGACGCCGTCCACGGCAGGTACGGGATCGACGTCGATGACGTCCACCTCGTCCACGATCGGGGTGTTCTCGGGGACGAGGGGCGCAGCGTTCGTCGTGGTCACCGTGTCCACGGTGTCCACGGTCTCTACGGCGTCCACGGTCTCGTCCGACTCGTTCTTCTTGCTGACAGCCGCTGCGGCCACCCCGGCCACGGCAGCCGCCGCTGCCACTCCGACTCCGGCGGCCAACTTGCCCGACACGCCGGCCTTGCCGCTGTCACCGCGCGATTCCGCAGCGTCCTCGGCGGTGGGGGTGCTCGTGGTGCCCGTGCCCGCTACGGAACCGCGCCATGCGCCCGTCGCGTAGCTCTCGGACTCGATGAACTCCTTGAACTTCTGGAGGTCGGCCTTCGCCTGGTTCTCGACGACGTTCAGCTTGTCGCCGACCTTCTCGACGAGGCCCTCCGGCTCGTACTCGAGGACGAGGTTGACGCGCGTGATGCCTCCCAGGTCCTCGAAGGACACCGAGCCGGCGTTGGTCGCCCCCTCCGTGGCGGCCCAGGACACCTTGCGGTCAGGGACCTGCTCGAGGACCTTGGCCTCCCACTGCCGGCGGATCCCGCCGATCTCGGCAACCCATTCGAGCCGGTCGTCGCTGAGCTGGGTGATCTGCTTGATCCCGCCCATGAAGTGCGGGAACTCCTCGAACTGCGTCCACTGGTTGTACACGGTCGTCACTGGAAGATTCACTACAACGGTTTCTTCGACCTTCGTGCTCATCATGCCTCCCTGAGGGTTGGGGATACGGTCACTGATCGCATCATCAGCATGCTTAGCTTATGGTGCGGACCGGGCTGTGACCAGCACCGTCCCCGTGAAGTCAGGAGGGCAGGTCCCCGACGCTCGCGTACCGGCGTCGCCAGTCGCGCCCCTCTTCCCCGCCGTACAGGGTCCAGTACTCGCGGCCCGAGGTGATGACGCCGTCGTCCACGGTCCAGATCGAGACGACACGGAAGATCCCGACGTCCTCCTGCGGGACCTGGACCTCTGAGACGACGACGTCCCCGGCGTCGTACACGTTCAGGACGTCGATGCTCCACCCGTTCGGGTGCTCCGAATTGACCGCCACCATGTTGTCCCTGCCGCGGATGATCTCGCGCGTGACGGGCCAGAAGACCTCGACGTCCTCGGCGAGCGTCCGTCCCACGGCGTTCCAATCCCTGCTCCACACCGACTGCCAGTACCGGCGGACCACCTCTGTAGACTCCATGCGCCGATGCTACCGGCCGACGACGGCGCCCGGACCTCGGAGGTGGGCTGCCACGTTCGCCCCGAACCCCTCGATGGTGCGCGCGATCGCGGTGGCGGGCGCGGTGTCCCAGACCTCCTGGTTGAAGATCTCCACCTCGATGTCACCGGCATACCCGGTGGCCTCCACGGCGGCCGTGATGGCGCCGAAGTCGATGACCCCGTCCCCGGGGTAGTGGCGCGAGAGCAGCACGTCCGCGGCAAGGGGCGTCGCCCAGTCGCACACCTGGTAGCTCGCGATGCGGCCCTCCCGGCCGGCCCGGGCGATCTGCTCCGACAGCTCCGGATCCCACCACACGTGGAACGTGTCGACGACGGCGCCCACCACCGAGGAGGGGAAGGGGGAGGCGAGGTCGAGCGCCTGCTTCAGTGTCGAGATGACGGCGCGGTCCGAGGCGTACATGGGGTGCAGCGGCTCGAGGGCCAGGGTCACTCCGGCCGCCTGTGCCTCCGGCGCGAGTTCGGCGAGGGCGTCCTGCACCATGGAGCGGGCGCCCACGAGATCCTTCGAGCCCTGCGGGATGCCGCCTGCCACCATCACGAGGACCGACGACGAGCCTGAGGCTCCCGCGGCCGCGAGGGTGGCGGTCTCCTCGATGGCCCTGCGGTTGTCGTCCATCGCGGCCCTGCGAGCCCGGCCTTCGGGGACGGTGAAGAATCCGCCACGACACAGGCTGGAGAAGCGGAGCCCCGAGTCGGCGAGGAGCCGTGCGGCCCCGACGAGGGAGGCGGCCTGCACGGAGTCGCGCCACAGGCCGATGCTGGTGATACCGGCGTCCGCCGTCGTCCTCAGCGCCTCCTCGAGCGTCGCGTACTTGATCGTGGCCTGGTTGATGGACAACCGTGGATCCGGCGTCGTCACTGGGTCACCCCGCAGGTGCCCAGCAGCGCGTGCCATCGGTTCCGGGCCAGCTCGGGCTGTTCGAGGGCTCCGCACGCATTGGCGAGGCGGACGATCGCGGACAGGTGCGGCAGGCTGCGCGCGGCGTGCAGCCCGCCCACCATGGAGAAGCCGGCCTGGTGACCGTTGAGCCAGCTGAGGAACGCCACACCCGTCTTGTAGTAGAACGTGGGTGCCGCGAAGATCTGGCGTGAGAGCGCCTCGGTCGGACCGAGGATCCGTTCGTAGGCCTCGCCGTCACCGGCGTCGAGGGCCTGGACCGCGGCGGAGGCGTGCGGGCCGAGGGCTGCGAAGGCTCCGAGCAGGGCATCCGAATAGCCCGAGGAGTCCCCACCGATGAGGGACACGTAGTTGAAGTCGTCTCCCGTGAACATACGGGCGGGCTCGTTGAGCCGTGCGCGCACGGACCGCTCGGAGTCGGCGTCGAGCAGGCTCATCTTGACGCCGGCCACCTTGTCGGGGGAGTTGGCGATGATCTTCAGGAGCGTGGAGGATGCGACCTCCGTGTCCGCGGCCCCGAAGTAGGTCCCCAGCTCGGGATCGAAGGCGCTGCCGAGCCAGTGCAGGATCACGGGCGCCCCGGCGGCGGCCAGGACCTCCGAGTAGACACGCTCGTAGTCCTCCGCCGTCCGTGCGGCGCGGGCGAGGTGGCGGCTCGCCATCAGGACCACGGACGCGCCCGCATCCTCGGTGAAGTGGAGCTGCTCCTTGTAGGCATCGATGACGGCGTCGAGGGAGATGACGGACTCCCCGACGTGGTCGGTGTTCACGCCGGCCACCAGGGCGCCTCCGACGGTCCGCGCTTCTGCAGCACTGCGGGAGATCAGCTCGCGCGTCGCGGCGGCGTCGAGTCCCATGTTCCGCTGCGCGGTGTCCATGGCATCAGCGACGCCCAGTCCCCAGGACCACAGGTGGTGGCGGAAGGCGAGGGTCGCGTCCCAGTCCAGGTCGGCCGGCGCCCCGGGGACGTTCTCGGCCGTGGTGCGGGGGACCACATGCGCTGCAGCGTAGACCGTCCGGCTGGCCAGCGGGACGGCCGGCTTCGAGAACGACGGTGCAGGGTTGAGTTCGACGGCGGAGGTGGCCCCCGCCGCATCGACGAGGGTGATCATGCCAGCGAGTCCGCCTCCTCGCGGGGGAGGACGGTGGTGCGCACGTCCTCCAGCTCGAGGCGTCGCCCCGAGCGGGAGCTCTCGAGGCCCTGCTCCGCGAGGTACATGCCCCGTGCACCTGCGAGGAAGTCGTACGGGTGCGGCGCGTCCTCGAGCACGTGGCGCAGGAAGTCCTCCCACTGTGTCTTGAAGCCGTTCTCGAACACCTCGTTGGTGGGAACGTCCATCCAGTCGCCGTCGTAGTCGTGGGTGTCCTCGAGGTCGGGGTTCCACACAGGCTTGGGCGTCGCGTTGCGGGGCTGGATCTTGCAGCCGAACAGCCCGACGACGGCGGAGCCGTGGGTGCCGTCGACCTGGAACTGCACGAGCTCGTCGCGGTTCACACGGACCGTCCAGCTCGAGTTGAGCTGTGCGACGATGCCGCCCTCGAGCTCGAAGACGGCGTAGGCGGCGTCGTCGGCGGTCGCGCGGTAAGGATGGCCCTGCTCGTCGACGCGCTCGTCGATGTGCGTCACGGCCCGCGCGTAGACGGACTCGACCCTGCCGAAGAGGTTCTCCAGCACGTAGCTCCAGTGCGGGAACATGTCGACGACGATCCCGCCGCCGTCCTCCGCGCGGTAGTTCCAGCTGGGACGCTGCGCGTCCTGCCAGTCACCCTCGAAGACCCAGTAGCCGAACTCGCCGCGCACGGAGAGGATGCGGCCGAAGAACCCGGAATCCACGAGGCGCTTGAGCTTCTGCATGCCGGGGAGGTACAGCTTGTCGTGCACCACGCCGTTCTTGATCCCGGCCGCCTCGGCGAGGTTCGCCAGCTCCAGGGCATCGGCCGCGGTCTCGGCGGTGGGCTTCTCGGTGTAGATGGCCTTGCCTGCGGCAATGGCCTTCCGGATGGCGGCGGAGCGTGCCTTCGTCACCAGGAAGTCGGCGTAGACCTCCCAGGTCGGATCCGCCAGGACGCTGTCGAGGTCGGTGGAGTAGTGCTCGATGCCGTGCTTCGCGGCGAGCTCAGCGAGCTTCGCCTCGTTGCGGCCCACCAGGATCGGTTCGACCTGCACGCGGGTCCCGTCGGAGAGGAGCACGCCGCCCTGGTCGCGGATCGCGAGGATGGAACGGACCAGATGCTGCCGGTAGCCCATGCGCCCGGAGACGCCGTTCATGATGATCCCGATTGTCTTCGTCGACATTGATGCTCCTAGATTCCGGCGGTACCGCTCGATTGGAAAGCGTTTACCGAGAGTGTAGGGGAAGAAGCAGGGAGGGGCAATAAGGGGGAGGCGGCAGCCTCCGGTGGTCAACTGCGGGGGAGTTCGCGGCGAGTGCACTGGTCCGGACGCACCCAGGCTTCGCGGGCTATCGAGAACTCGATCCACTGCGCCAGCACCGCCGTATCGGTCCACGCCATCGCGAATCCGCGCACGGTCTGCCGCGCGCCGTCCGGGTACTCGAGCTCGACCCACAGTGCCGGTGCCGGCGATGCCGACTCGGTGATCCCGCGGGTGGGTGCCTCGAGCTGGAGCGGTGGGACGAATCCATGGGTCGTCGGAGGCGCCCCGTGCCATCCGGCCACCCTACGCATGCGGGCACGCCCAAGGGGTGGCACAGGATGCGGACCGGGTCATGCCACCACTGTACGAGGGCGGCATGGCCCGGCGTCGGCAGGTCGGGACCGTGGGGTGGGCCCACCTCGTGGGGGGCCGGGGCGAGGTCCCACTCGACGCGCATGGAACTCGTCAGGCGGCGTGGGACGCGAGCGGCTTCAGAGCCCGACGCCGGCAGTGCCCGGCATCGACCCACGCCTCCCGCGCCCTTGAATACTCGATCCACTGCGCCAGGACCGCCGTGTCCGTCCAGGCCATCGCGAAACCCTTCATGGTGCGCCGGGAGCCGTCGGGATAGTCGAGGTCGACCCACAGCGCGGGGGAGCGTTGCGGTTCGACGACACCGCTCGCAGGCGCGTCGAGCTGAAGAGGTGGGACGTACCTGTCGGCGCTGGGTGGGATGCCGTGCCATCCCGGTCGTTCTGCCATGCACCGAGGGTATGCAGCAGGTCCGACAACCTGACGTGCCGCCAGCGCTCGCCCTGCAGCCGGCGCTACCCTGCGCCGTCGGAGGCTGCGTGGGCCTGGAGCAGTTCGTCGCTGAACGGCGCACGTCTCCTCGGCGGGAGGTCGTCGATCAGTTCGTTCACCGCCAGGGCGAGCACATCGCACTCGAGCGCGGGCATGGGCATGAGCCCGGCGAGATACGCCTCGACCTCGTACTCGTCCACATCGCCGCTCAGGGAGAAGTAGCGCAGCCACACCTCGCCCACGGAGAAGCCGGACTCCGCGATGGCGGCATGGGTCATCGCCCGCTGTTCCTCCGCATAGGGGAACGAGATCATGACGGTTCCGTTCGCTCCGACGCATCGTGGTCGCTCACGAGGTCCGCGGTGAGCCTGCGGAAGGGGACACCCCGGGTGCGTGCGCGGACGGTCAGGGCCGTGAGCGCCTCGGCCTCGCTCAGGCCGTCCCGCTCCATCAGGATCCCCTTGGCGATACCGACGAGGTCGCGTGAGCGAAGCGACTCCCGCAGCTCACTGCTGATCCGGGTCGATGTCTCCGACGTCTGGACGTGGCCGAGCAGTGCCGCGGCGGCGACGGCGATCCCTGCGAGGCGGGCACGGTCCGCATCGCCGAACGTCGCCGGCATCGTCGAGTAGATCTTCATGGCACCGATCGAGTCGCGTCCGCGCAGGAGGGGGACGCTGAAGCACGAGAGCACCCCGGCATCCGCCGCGGCGGCGCTCCAGCGCGGGAAACGCTGGTCGGTGCTCGTGTCGTCGACCATCACCGGTCCGCGGGCGGACCACGCCGTCAGGCATGGCCCCTCACCCAGGCGGTACTGGAGGTCGTCGGCGAGGCGCACGAGGTCGTCCGTCGCTCCCACGCTGACCCGCTGTGCCTGGTGGATGAGGGAGACGCCCGCGCCGAAGGCATTCGGTGTCGTCTCCTGCGTGATCCGCGCCAGGAGGTCGACCGCGTGCTGCGCTGTTTCCTGCGTGAGTGCCAGGCCCCGGATTCGGCCGAGCGTCGTACCCAACTCGCTGGATGGGGGATATGGGTCCATCAGTAGCCTCGAACATCAAGCCAGATCTGATCCTGGCGCCACGGGCCTTCTGCTAGACCTCGATCGCGTTACCGACGATCCGCTGGACTCATCCTAGCCGTGCGGAAGCGCATCCCGCATGGACGTGGCAGGGCTGTTGCACCGGGCGCGTCATCGTGCAGCAGGTCGGGCAAGGGCGGCGTCCCGATCCGGCGACGCTCCACCTCCCACAAGATCTCACGCCGCGTGGAGGCAGGTATTTCCGGCCGGTGCAGGTGGCGGAGGGCGACGGGCCGTTCATCGCGGCGTCGCCGGGATGTCGCGCATATTTCCGCCCGCGCGGGCGTACGTCTGGTTACGATGGTCCCGACGAGGCCGCAGCCGCTCTGCCCCCTGGCACCAGCGGACGGCGGATGCGCCTGCGTCACGCCGCCGATCCGCGAAGTGTGAGGTTCCCTCAGCGCCATGACGAATGATGATTTGCAGAAGATCCGTGTTGCAGCGGCCGACAAGGAGGACGTCGAGTTCGAGCTCGACCGCGCTGAGCTGGTCCTGCAGGAGGCAGTCTCCGAAGCCCTCAGCCACGGTGAGGACATCAACGTCGTCGCCGAGGTCGCCGAGCTGCCGCTGGACGATGTCGTGAAGCTCGCTACCCAGGACGCCAGCCCGGACCCTGTCCTGCCCTTCTGACTCAGGCCTGCCGGCGCGGGGTACTCTCCCGCAGGATCGTCTTCATGGGGATCGTCCCCGGCCCGTCGCCCGCCTCCGTGCCGGCACCGCTGGAGGCGGAGCCCGTGGCGAGCCGGAGGGCGCGACGCCCCACATCCTCGAGCGGGATGCGCACCGTGGTCAGTGCCGGCGTGATGTCCTGGACCGTCGGGATGTCGTCGTAGCCCGCCACGCCGATCTCCTCCCCGGGCACGACTCCCGCATTGCGCAGGGCGGAGACGACGCCCACGGCCATGACGTCGTTGACGGCGAAGATCAGGTCCACGGCGAGTCCCGACGCCAGGAGTTCCTGAGCGCCGCGGTAGCCGCCGTCGCGCGTGAAGTCCGCCTGGATGATGCGTTCGGGCGTCAACAGGATGCCATGTTCAGCCAGCCCCGCAGTGAAGCCGTCGAGCCTTTCCTCCGCGGTCCTGATCTCGGACGGTCCGGCGATGACCGCCACATCCCGGTAGCCGAGTTCGGCCAGGGACACCGCGAGGTCATGAGCGCCCCTGCGGTTGTCGAGGAGGACGGTCGCGAAGGGCGGCGCATCCTGGCTGATGAAGGCGGCCTTGCCCCCGGTGTCCTCGAAGGCTGTCAGTTCCGCGCGCAGCTCCTCCTGGAACGCCGACGCCGTGGGCCGCGAACCGGCGAGGATCATGACGCGCGGACGCTGCCCGCGCAGCGCTCTGACGGTCTCCAGTTCCCGCTGCGCGTTGCGGCCCGTCACGGCAATGGTGACCACGAGGTTCTCCTCGCTTGCCGCATCGATCACACCGGCGGCGATGCTGGAGAAATACGGATCCGCGATGTCCGCCACGAGGAGGGCGACCGTGGTGGTGCTTCCCTTCGCCACCGCCTGCGCGAAGAGGTTCGTCGTGTAGCCGAGCCGCTGCGCCGCTTCGACAACACGCTCCCGGTACGCCTCGTTGACCTTCCGGGCGCTCCCGTTGAGGGACCTCGACGCTGTCGCGAGCGACACGCCCGCCTCCCTCGCCACGTCGTGCAGCGTCGCAGGGCTCTTGCTGGCCGGTGCAGACATCGCTTCCACTCCTGACGGTGCGGGCAGCGGCCACCGGCCTTGCCCTGGACTTTCTTCGGAAAGGGCCATTCTCGCACGGGTCCGTCAGCGTCGAACGGGTGGAAGCACGGTTCGGTAAGCGCTTTCTCTGCTACCGTTTCCTCCACTGCCTTCCCGTCCAGAGTCGGAGGAACCGTGTCCCAGTCCGCGTCACCCGCCGGGTCCGCTGCCGAGCCGGGGGAGCCGCTCCGGGCGGCGATCCTCGGTACCGGGAGCGTCGCGCATCTCCATGCAGCCGCGCTGCGGGATCTCCCCGGCGTCGAGCTGGTCGCAGCCGCGGATCCTACCGCGCAGCAGCTGGTGGCCTTCGCCGAGACCTACGGCATCCAGGGCCGCCACGCCGCGCTGGAGGATCTGCTCGCGGCGGAGAAGGTGGACGTCCTCCATATCTGCACCCCACCGGCCGGCCACGCGGAGCAGACCGTCGCGGCCTTCGCCCGGGGGGCGCACGTGGTCGTCGAGAAGCCGGCGGCCCTGAGCCTGGCCGAACTCGACCTCATGGCGGATGCCGGCCGCACGGCAGGACGTGGTCTGGCCGTCGTCTTCCAGCAGCGCTCCGGCTCCGCCGCGGCCCACGTGAAGGGGCTGCTGGACTCCGGCGCGCTGGGTCGACCCCTGGCCGCGCTCTGCCAGACACACTGGTACCGCACGGCCGACTACTTCGCCGTGCCGTGGCGCGGCACCTGGGCGTCGGAGGGCGGCGGCACCACGCTCAGCCACGGCAGCCACCAGATCGACCTGCTCGCCTACCTGCTGGGCGGGTGGAGCGCCGTCCATGCCACGATGTGGCGCCTGCAGCACGACGTCGAGACCGAGGATCTCTCCCACGCATCCCTCGTCTTCGAGTCCGGCGCCGTCGCCTCGGTGGTCTCGACGGTGCTGGCACCCCGGCAGTCGAGCCTTCTCCGCATCGATACGGAGAACGCAACGATCGAGCTCGAGCACCTGTACGGACACGGGCACGCGCACTGGAGGATCACCCCGGCCGAGCACGTCGACGCGGTGACCGCGGAGTCCTGGAGACTGCCCGACCGCGAGGTCCCGAGCGGGCACGATGCGCTCTTCGCCGAGGTCTATGCCTCGCTCCTCGGAGGACACGGGATGCCGCAGATCGTCGGCCACCCGGCGCGCGCACTCGAGATCGTCTCGGCGATGTACGCCTCGGCACGGGACGCCCGCTGGATCTCCCGGTCCGACCTCGCAGGACCCGGGATGCGAGGTTCCCTGGCGGGACCGATCATCGATGCCCGCCCCCGCCGATCCGCATGAGCGACCGGCATCCTCTGCTGACGCCCGACGGGCGGACGGCGGGCATCCTCCACGACGGCGCCGACGAGCCCGAGGGGCACGCACCGCGGCCCTTCCTGCATCCGGTCCTGACGCCGCGGGGACTGGCCGTGAGCGACTACCGCCCCGCCGACCACCTGTGGCACTGGGGGCTCGGTATCGCCGTCTCGAACATCGACGTCGCGGGCCAGGACCTGCCGGTCAACCTGTGGGGCGGCCCGACGTACCGCGAGGGGCACGGCTACGTGCACCTGCCGAACAACGGCTCCCAGCAGGTCCGTGCCGGCGAGCGACGGGAGGGCGGAGTCCTCCAGCACCTCGACTGGCGCGCGGCCGACGGTGCCGTCGTCCTGACCGAGGAGAGGAGCTGGATCTCCGGCTCCGTCCGGACGGCCGATGTGGAATGGACGGCGATCAGCGTCCGCAGCAGGTGGGTCAACACCGGCGACGGTCCGCTCGCGTTCGGCAGCCCGACGACGGCGGGACGGCCGAACGCCGGCTACGGTGGGTTCTTCCTCCGCCTCGCCCCGTCCTTCGACGGCGCCGAGATCGTCGCGCCACGCGCCGGCGATCCGCAGGGCAGCGCCGGGGCGACCGTCACCGAGGCCGACGCCATGGGCAGCACGCGACCCTGGCTCGGCATGAGGTCGGATGATGCGTCGGTACTCATGGTCCCGGCGGCGGACAATCCGGGGGAGGGGTCCCCGTGGTTCGTCCGGAGCAGCGGCACGCCCATGCTGTGTGCCGCCCCCTTCTTCCACCGGAAGCTGCACCTCGAGGCCGGAGGCACCCTGGACTGGGCATGGTCGCTCCTGGTCGCGGATGAAGCAGTCGATGAGGACGCCTTCGCGGCGGCAGCATCCCCTGCGACGCGTGTTCGGCCTCCATCGGAGGTTCAGGCCCCGCCCGTGACCTGACCCGGAGGATGTCCCTCCACCGGGTCAGGTCCCGGATGGCCTACAGGCCGAGCGACTCGAGTGCGGGCAGTTCGGCCCGGGCGCGTGCCCTGGCCTCCGCAGCGGTCGGCGCGGCGACGGCGATCTCCGCGATCCGCTGCGCCTCGGCGAGTGTCACGCTGTTGAGCACGGCGCCCACCCCGGCGAGCGCGCGGGGCGTCATCGACAGGGTCGAGACGCCGAGGCCCACGAGGACGACGGCGAGTGCGGGGTCCGCCGCAGCCTCGCCGCACACGCCCACGGGCTTGGCGTGGCCTTCCGCGAGGGATCCCTCGACCGTCAGCCTGACCATCCGCAGGACCGCCGGCTGCCACGAGTTGTTGAGCGCGGCCAGGGACCCCAGTTGCCGGTCCGCGGCCATGGTGTACTGCGTGAGGTCGTTGGTGCCGAGGCTCGCGAACGACACGGCGCCGAGGATCGCCTCGGCCATGAGCGCTGCCGACGGCACCTCCACCATGACACCCGGGGTCTGCAGGCCCGCGTTGCTGCAGAGCTTCGCGAAGTCCGCGGCCTCCTCGGCGGTCGAGATCATCGGGGCCATGACCCACACGTCAGCGGTGGCCTGCGAAGCGGCGTCGGCGATGGCCTCGAGCTGGCGTTCGAGGACGCCGGGGGACGAGAGGTCGGTGCGATAGCCGCGCACGCCGAGGGCGGGGTTGGGCTCGGTCGTGTCGGTGAGGAAGGGCAACGGCTTGTCGGCGCCGGCGTCGAGCGTGCGCACCACCACCTTCTTGCCGGGGAAGGCGTCGAAGACGCCCTTGTAGGCCTCGACCTGCTCCTCGGCGGTGGGCTCCGTGTCACGGCCCAGAAAGCAGAACTCCGTGCGGAGCAGGCCCACGCCCTGCGCTCCGGCGTCGGCGGCCTTCACGGCATCCTTCGCGCCGCCCACATTGGCCAGGAGGGGGACCTCGTGCCCGTCGGAGGTGGCACCGACGCCGTCGAACGTCGTGAGCGCCGCAGCGGCCGCGCGGTAGGACTCCGCCGCCGCCTCCTCCTCGGCCCCCGGATCGAGCGCCACTGTGCCCGCGGCGCCATCCACGAAGACGAGGGTGCCACTGTCGATGTCGTCGACACCGGAGGCGGCGACGACGGCAGGCAGGCCCAGGGAGCGGGCGATGATCGCGGTGTGCGACTGCGGACCGCCGCCGGACGTGACGAGGGCGAGCACCATCGCCGGGTCGAGGGTGGCGGTGTCGGCCGGGGCGAGATCCTCGGCGACCAGGATGAAGGGGGTGTCCGACGACGGGATGCCGGGCGCGGGGAGTCCCCGCAGTTCAGCGACGATGCGGGAGCGGACATCGAGCACGTCGGCCGTCCGCTCGGCCATGTATCCGCCGAGGTTGTGCAGCATCTCGGCGACGGAGGCGCCGGCCTCCCATACGGCACGGGCAGGGGAGGTGCCGTTGTTGATGAGCTTCGTGGCCGACTTCAGCAGCATCGGATCGGCGGCCATGAGGGAGGTCGCCTGCAGGACGGCCTGGGCGTCCCCCTTGGCGATCCCGGCCCTCCGCTTGAGCTCCTCCTGGACGACCTTGGAGGCGGCCTTGAGGGCGGCGACGGCCTGCTCGGGCGCGTCGGGGGAGTCGTGACGCTCACCGGCCGGCGGTTCGCCGACCGATGCAGGCATGTGGCGCACCGGGCCGATCACGCGCCCGGGGCTTACTCCGACTCCTGCGAAATTCACCATTGAACGTCCTCGCTTTCTTGCCGGTAGTCGTCTCGGTCTTCCATTGTGCCGCCTCCGGCAGGAAAATCGTGTGACTCAGTTCATATAACACCGCTATAGGTGCTACGGTAGCAGCCATGAAGAAGGTAGGCGAACCCACGCCTAAGACACGGCTTCTCCGGGCCGCTGCGGCACTGCTCGCGGAGTCCAACGGCGAGCCCGTCTCGACGCGGCAGATCACCCAGGCTGCGCGCGTCACCGCACCCACCCTCTATCACCACTTCGGTGACAAGGAAGGCCTCTTCGATGCCGTCGTCGCCGAAGGCTTCTCCGAGTACCTCGACGCCGAGAGGAACCTCCCGACGTCGGGACAACCGGTGGAGGACCTCCGAATGCACTGGGACAACCACGTGCAGTTCGGCCTCGACCATCCGCACCTCTACCTGGTCATGTTCGGCAACATCCGCCCTGAGCACCGGCCATCGATGGTGGCCAGTGCGGAGGCCTTCCTCGAGGAGGTCCTGGTGCGGGCAGCCGCGGCGGCCCGCCTCGTGGTGACGCCGCGGGAGGCCGCGCGCAGCATCCTCGCCGCCAACATCGGCGTCACGCTCATGCTGATCGCGGAACCGGCGGCGAAGCGCAACCTCGAGCTCTCCGCGATGACGCGGGAGGCCGTGATCTCTGCGGTCGCCACGGATTCCGAGGCCGATCCCACCACGGACACGGAGGGATCACCCTCGGTGGTCGTGGCCGCGATAGCACTCAACGCCGCTCTGCAGTCCTCGCACCCCGACCAGCTCTCCAGTTCCGAACTGAAGCTCTTCCTCGAATGGCTCCAGCGCATCTCCAGCCGGTCGGGAAGCTGACGCTTCCCGGCAAGTCCACCCCTCCGCAATGTTGCGGAACGACGCTAAGGAAAGAATGTGGCAACTCAAGTAGAAGCGCGATCCGGCACCAGCGCCCGGGTCCGCGTGCAGAAATTCGGGACGTTCCTGTCCGGGATGATCATGCCCAATATCGGCGCCTTCATCGCGTGGGGGCTCATCACGGCGCTCTTCATCGAGAAGGGATGGCTCCCCGTACCGCAGCTCGGCGGCTTCGGTGAGACCGACGGCGTGGCCAACACCGGCCTCGTAGGTCCCATGATCACGTACCTGCTGCCCCTGCTGATCGCCTACACGGGCGGACGGATGGTCTACGACGTCCGCGGTGGCGTCGTCGGTTCGATCGCGACGATGGGTGTCATCGTCGGAGCCGGCATCCCCATGTTCATCGGCGCCATGATCATGGGTCCGCTCGGTGGCTGGACCATGAAGAAGATCGACGCGATCTGGGACGGCAAGATCCGGCCCGGTTTCGAGATGCTCGTCAACAACTTCTCCGCCGGGATCTGGGGCGCGCTGCTGGCGTTGCTCGGCTTCTACGGTGTCGCGCCGCTCGTGCAGGCCTTCAGCACCGCCGCGGGCAACGTGGTGCAGTTCCTGGTCAACAACGGCCTGCTGCCGCTGACCAGCATCTTCATCGAGCCCGCGAAGGTGCTCTTCCTCAACAACGCCATCAACCACGGCGTCCTGACTCCGCTGGGCGTCCAGCAGTCGCTGGAGCAGGGCAAGTCGATGCTCTTCCTGCTCGAAGCCAACCCGGGCCCGGGCCTCGGCATCCTGCTCGCCTACATGTTCTTCGGTCGCGGCGCCGCCAAGGCCTCGGCGTCCGGCGCCGCCATCATCCACTTCGTCGGCGGTATCCACGAGATCTACTTCCCCTACGTGCTGATGCGCCCGCTGCTGATCCTGGCCGCGATCGCCGGCGGCATGACCGGTATCGCAACCCTGAGCATCACCAATGCCGGCCTCGTCGCACCGGCCGCGCCGGGCTCCATCCTCGCGGTGCTCGCCCAGACAGCCCGTGACAGCTACTTCGGTGTCGGTCTGTCGGTCGTGCTCGCCACGGCCGTGTCCTTCCTCGTCGCCGCGGTCATCCTCAAGACCGGCAAGAACCAGGACGACGGCGATCTCGCCGCCGCTGCCTCCAAGATGGAGGGGCTGAAGGGCAAGAAGAGCTCCGTTGCCGGCAATTTCCGCTCCACGTCCGCAACGGACGGCCCCATCCGCAACATCGTCTTCGCCTGCGACGCCGGTATGGGATCCTCCGCCATGGGCGCCTCGGTGCTCCGCAACAAGATCAAGGCAGCAGGCTTCCCTGAGGTCAAGGTCAGCAACCTCGCCATCGCCAGCCTGAAGGACGACTACGACGTCGTCGTCACGCACCAGGACCTCGCCGCCCGCGCCGAGCCCCTGACGCAGAGCGCCACGCACGTCTCGGTCGACAACTTCATGAACAGCCCCCGCTACGACGAGATCGTCGAGCTGGTGCGCGCCAGCGCCGCAGCGGAGGGTGGGGTCGATCCGAAGGACCCGATGCCGGCCGCCGTAGCGGCCGACACGGGCGCAGGGAGTGCGGAGGACGAAGGCAGCGGCAACGCCGGTTCCGATGTCCTCGCCCACCAGAGCGTGGTCCTCGACGGCAGGGCCACCACGCAGCAGGACGCCATCGACGAGGCAGGACGCCTGCTGGTGGACCGGGGCGCCGTCGATGTCAGCTACGTCGCCGCCATGCACGAGCGTGAGAGGTCTGTGCCCACCTACATGGGCAACTTCCTCGCCATCCCGCACGGCACCAACGCGGCGAAGGACCTGATCAAGCGCTCCGCGGTGTCGATCGTCCGCTACCCCGAGGGCATCGACTGGAACGGGAAGCAGGTGAAGTTCGTCGTCGGCGTCGCAGGCGTCAACAACGAGCACCTGTCCATCCTGTCAGCGATCGCCCGCGTCTTCTCGGACAAGGACCAGGTGGCCAAGCTCGACCAGGCGACCTCCGTGGACGAGGTCCTCGCCCTCTTCGGAAAGGTCAATGCGTAGTGAAGGCAGTACATTTCGGTGCCGGCAACATCGGACGCGGCTTCGTGGGGCTCCTGCTCCACGAGGCCGGGTACGAGGTGGTCTTCGCGGACGTCGCGGACGCCCTGATCGACCAGCTGGCCTCCACGCCCAGCTATGACGTCCACGAGGTCGGTGAGGAGCCGGCCGTGAGGACGGTCGGAAACTACCGTGCCCTCAACTCGGCGTCGCACGAGGACGACGTCATCGCCGAGATCGCGACGGCGGAGATCGTCACCACGGCCGTGGGGCCGAACGTGCTGAAGTTCGTCGCACCCGTCATCGCCCGGGCCATCGCCCGACGCAAGGACGGCCTTCCGCCGCTGCAGGTGATGGCGTGCGAGAACGCCATCAACGCGACCGACATCCTGCACGCCGAGGTCGAGCGGACGTACGACGGACCCTCCCTGGACCTCGCGTCCAGGGCCGTCTTCGCCAACACCGCCGTCGACCGCATCGTGCCCGACCAGGCCGCTGGCCAGGGACTGGACGTCACCGTCGAGACCTTCTTCGAGTGGGTGATCGACCGCACGCCCTTCAAGGGCGACGCGCCGAAGATCCCCGGAGCGACCTACGTCGACGACCTCGCGCCCTACATCGAGCGCAAGCTCTTCACCGTGAACACCGGTCACGCCGCGGCGGCCTACTTCGGCTATGCGGCCGGCGTCGACAAGATCGCGGACGCGATGGCGGACGAGGGCATCGCGGCGAAGGTCGGCGCCGTGCTCGACGAGACGAAGCGGCTGCTGGTCGCCAAGCACGGGTTCGACGACGCGGAGCAGGAGGCCTACGTGCAGAAGATCCTGCGGCGCTTCTCGAACCAGCACCTGCCGGACACCGTGGTGCGTGTCGGCAGGGCGCCGCTGCGGAAGCTGGGCCGGAAGGAGAGGTTCGTGGGACCGGCCGCCGAGCTGGCCGAAGCGGGCATCCATCCGGCCGCACTGCTCGAGGCGATGCAGGCAGCGCTGTCCTTCTCGGCTCCGGACGACGCCGAGGTCGCCGCGCTGGCCGAGATCCTGGCGACCCGGGAACCCGGCGAGGCGACGACGTCGATCACGGGCCTGGAACCGGAGCACCCGCTGTACGGGCCGGTGCGAGACCTGGTCGCACAGCACGCACCGGGGCACGGCCGGGTGTAGCCGACGCACCGAGGACGCGTCGCGGACTCATCGCGAAGAAGGGAGCAGCTCCGGCTGCTCCCTTCTCCGTTTCCCTTGACGAACCGGGTACCCCCTCATAGTTTGTTAAGGAAAGCGTTTTCCAAACGAAGGATTCAATGATGAGTTCGACTCAGAGAACAGCGGTCTCGGCATGCGTGGCGCTCGCCACGAGCACTCTCCTCACCGTGGGCGGTCTGGCCGTCCCTGCCATTGCCCAGGGGCCGGACCAGGGCCCGGCGCAGCGGGGGACGATCGGGGGAGTGCAACTCGAGTACCTGGACCGCGGACTCGTCGCCGCAGCGACCCCCCAGGGCGTCTTCCTCAGCTGGCGACTGAAGGCCACGGAGGCGACGGGCGCGACCACCGACGGCCTCACCGGGACCGACTTCACGGTCTACCGGGACGGCGTAGCGATCGCCACCGTCACCGACAGCACCAACTACCTCGACGCGGCCGCGACGGGTGCCGCCGGAACGGGTGCGCGGTACAGCGTGGGAGCCGTCGTCGACGGGGTGGAGGTGGAGCGGAGCATCGAGGTCACACCCTGGGCGCAGGCGTCCAGGGACCTGCCGCTGGTGAAGCCCGCGGGCGGCGTGACACCGACCGGAGAGGCCTACACCTATTCGGCGAGCGACATGAGTGTCGGTGACGTCGACGGCGACGGGTCGTACGAGTACTTCGTGAAATGGGATCCGTCCAACGCGAAGGACGTCTCGCAGGTGGGCTACACGGGCAACACCTACATCGACACCTACACCGCCGAGGGGCGCCTGCTGAGCAGGATCGATCTCGGTGTGAACATCCGCTCGGGCGCGCACTACACCCAGTTCATGGTGTCGGACTTCGACGGCGACGGCCGGTCCGAGATGATGCTCAAGACCGCTCCGGGAACGAAGACCACCACCTACGGCCCGAGCGGCGAAATCCTCGACGAGAGGTACGTGACGCTGCCCGCGGCCGACGTCGCCGCAGGCACCGACAACGGCGACGACTACCGGCTCGGCGCGGCCGGCTACTACGAGCACGTCGTCGAGCTCTTCAAGGGGTGGCAGGATCATCCCGAGGTCGCCGCCGGCAACTGGCCCGCCACCCTCGAGGAGGCCTTCGGCACAGAGCAGCGCTACGAATACCCGCTGTCCGACGCCGACGCCCGCGCGATGGCGGACTACTTCATGGACGTCTACGCGCCTTCGCGTAGCGCCCGCAACAATCTCCGCGCCTTCGAGGGCTTCATCCTGAGCGGACCCGAGTACCTGACCGTGTTCGAGGGAGCCACGGGAGCGGAACTCGGGACCGTCCCCTACGAGCCGGGCCGCGGAGACGACGGGCTGCTCTGGGGCGACTACGCCATGTCGCGTATCGAGCCGGGCAACAGGGTGGACCGCTTCCTCGCCGGCGTCGCCTATCTCGACGGGGAGCACCCGTCCGCCGTCTTCGCCCGGGGCTACTACACCCGGGCCAACATCGTCGCCTACACCTGGGACGGCGAGCGGCTGACGCAGGACTGGACGGTCGATTCCGGGCACGTCCCCATGTCCAACCCGTTCAACGACGGCCCGCACGGTGGCACCGGCAGCAGCGAGGAGTTCGGTGCCCTGGCGGGGCAGGGCTTCCACTCGCTCAGCGCCGCCGACGTGGACGGCGACGGCCGCCAGGAGATCGTGTACGGCAGCGCCACGATCGACGACGACGGGTCCCTCCTCTACAGCTCCTTCGACACGCTCCCCGTCGGAAGCTCGGCACCGGGTACGGAGGCCAAGCTCGGCCACGGCGACGCCATCCACGTGACGGACATCGACCCCGACCGTCCCGGCCTCGAGATCTTCTCGGTCCACGAGGGTGCGACCGGCGCACCCTACGGATGGGCCATGAGGGACGCCGCCGACGGTGAGGTGCTCTTCGGCGGCTACACGGGCAGGGACACCGGCCGCGGCATGATCGGCGACGTCGATCCGACCGTGCGCGGGATCGAGAACTGGGCCGTGGGCCTGCGTTCGGCCTCCGGCGCCGTGCTGCCGGGCAGTGGCTACGGGACCAACATGAGCATCCGCTGGGCGGCGGACGGCACCACGCAGCTCGTGAACGGCGCCGGCGAGCAGACTCCCACCATCGACGATGCGAGGCGAGGGCGACTGCTGACGGCGACCGGCACCCGCACGAACAACGGCACCAAGGGCAACCCGTCGCTCGTGGCCGACGTCCTCGGCGACTGGCGGGAGGAGCTGCTGGTCCGCACCGCGGACAGCTCGGCCATCCGCATCTTCACCAGCACCGAGGTGACGGACCGGAAGCTCTACACGCTGATGCACGATCCCCAGTACCGCGCGGAGATCGCCCGCCAGAACACGTCCTACAACCAGCCCGCGTACCCGGGGTTCTATCTGGCCTCGGACACCGACTTCACGGACGTCCCGGTACCCTCCGCCTTCCTCCCGGGCGCACTCCCTGCCCTCCAGCGGCACTTCGAGCAGCTGGTGGCCTCCGGTGGTGTGTCCGGGCCGGCCGTGCAGCAGCTGCGGGCCTCCCTCGATCAGGCGCAGCGTGCCGTGGAGCGGGACCGGGCCGACCAGGCGGCCAGGGCGATGAGCAAATTCGTGGAACGGCTCGCGCAGAAGAAGCCGGGCACGGTGACGGACGGCGCCCGGGCCGCACTCGACTACCAGGCGAGGGGGATCCTCACGGCGCTGCAGTGATCCGGCAGCCGGCAGGATCGCACGCGGACGGGCGTGCGGTCCCGCCGGCTCCGTGCGCGAGGAGCCGCGGGTCCGGGCCCCGCATCTTGGGTAGATTGAAGGGGTGAGCAACCTCCCCAACGATCTGCTGTCCATCGTCTACTCGAGCACCGCGGACCACCCGTTCACGGACGAGGAGCTGAGCTCGCTGCTGGACACCAGCAGGGAGAACAACGCCCGCACGCAGCTGACGGGGATGCTGCTGTACCGTAGCGGGCGGTTCCTCCAGGTCCTCGAGGGTCCCGCCCAGCTGCTGCGCGAACGCATGTCGGTCATCGCCGCCGACCCCCGCCACCTGGACGTCCGGATCCTCCTGCAGGAGACCGTGGACGAACGGCAGTTCCCCGAGTGGACCATGGCCTTCGAACCGGCCGCCGATTCGCACCCGGACGACATCCCCGGGTACCGCGCCACGTTCTCCGACGTCATGGACGACGGCGAGGGTGACGGCGACCCGCAGCGCTCGCTCGCCGCCCTGCGCGAGCTGATCCGCTGGTTCCAGGACCGGGCGGGCCAGGGGCGGTGAAGCCCGCCGGGACAGGACGGCAGAGCCTCGCCGGCCTGGTCGGAGCCTGCAGACCCGGGCCTGCAGGCTCCGTCCGCCGCGGGACTCAGGTGCCGACGAGCTCCCGGATGAAGGCCAGGTGTTCGGCGTCCTGGAAGGCCCCGCCCTGCTCGTGACCGTTGTAGGGGTACACCTTCATCCGCGCCGGCCCCGCATAGTGGTTGTGGGCTGCGAAGACGCACGACGGGGGGCACACGTCGTCCATGAGACCCACGGAGAACAGTGCGGGCATGGTGCTGCGGGATGCGAAGTTCACGCCGTCGAAGTAGCTGAGCGTCCTGAAGACGGCATCGACGTCGTTCCGCCGCGTGCCGAGGAATCGCGCGATCTCCGAGTACGGTGCCGTGTCGACGATCTCGGTGGCACGGCGCATGTGGGCCAGGAACGGCACATCGACGATGGCGCCGACCGGCGGCGTGCCGTTGACCCGCTGGGTGAGGGCTGCCGCGGCGAGGGTGATGCCTCCGCCCTGACTGCCGCCGGAGATGACCACCCGGGAAGGATCGACGCCCGGATGCGCCTGCGCGGCCTCGACGGCGTGGACGGCATCGATGAAGAGCCGGCGGTAGTAGTAGGTCTCCGGGCTTCCGATGCCGAGGGTCATGAAGCCTCCGTGGTGCGGACCGCTGAGGGCGCCGTCGGCTGTGTCGCCCACGCGGTGCCCCGAGCCCTGCCCGCGGAGGTCCATGACGAAGTGCGCGTAGCCGGCGCTGGGCAGGGCTGTCCACTCACCGAGCAGGCCGCGTCCGCCTCCGTAGCCGATGAACGTGACGACGGCCGGCAGGGGGCCCGTGAGGTGCCGGGGCCTGAGCATCCAGGCCTTGATCGGGTGTCCGTCGTATCCGGCGAAGGTGACGTCCTCCGTCACCAGCTGGGAGTAGCCCGCGTCGACCTCCTGGAAGGAGGGGGCGGTGACGTGCGCCCGCTGTGCGGACAGCGTCCGGTCCCAGAACGCGTCGTAGTCGGCAGGTTCGTCCCGCTCGGGGCGGTACTCGCGCAGTTCGGGCAGTGGAAGGTCGAAGTGAGTCACGCGTGGATCCTCTCAGGGCGGCGGTAGGGGAAAATGGAGCGCGGACCCGCCGGTGGCGACCGGGCTGTTGACCATTGATACGATTCAACCTACCCTTTGGGATAACGCTTTCCCAAGGGCGTCCCACGACGGCGACAAAGATGTTTTCCAGGAGGACAAAGATGTTCCGCATACTCTCACGGCGCACCCTGACGGGCGTTGCAGCCCTGGCCGCGACAGGGCTCGCCCTGACCGGTTGTGGCGGTGGCGGGAACGAACCCGCAGCCCTCGACACCGAAGAGCAGATCACGCTCAACTACACGTTCTGGGGCAACGACGACCGCGCCGCCCGCTACGACAAGGCCATCGAGGCGTTCGAGGCGAAGTTCCCGAACATCACGATCAACGACACGTTCACGGACTACCCCTCCTACTGGGAGAAGCGGCAGACCGAGGCGGCCGGCGGCGGGCTCCCCGACGTCATGCAGTTCGACTACACCTACCTGCGCCAGTACGGCGACAACGGCCTGCTCCTGAACCTCGAGGAGTACTTCGGCAACGGCATCACCACCGACGCCATCGAGGAGAGCCTGCTGGCCACCGGCAAGCTCGAGGACGGCACCTTCGCCATTCCCACGGGCTACAGCGCATGGTCCGTCTTCCAGAACCCCGGCCTGCTCGCAGATACCGGCGTCGAGCCCTATGCGGGCGGGACGAGCTGGGAGGAGTACAACACCTACATGGCGTCCGTCACCGACGCCACGGGCGGCACCGTCTACGGCGGCACCGACACCACGCAGCGGATCCAGGACCTGGAACTGAAGCTGCGCCAGGACGGCCGCCAGCTGTTCACCGAGGAGGGCGAGCTGAACTTCACGCAGGAGGAGCTCGCCGACCACTGGAAGGAAGGCCAGGCGAACCGCGACAAGGTCACCGTGCCGCAGAGCAAGCTCGAGGAGATCAGCCCCGTCTCCGGCTTCGGCGCCAACCTGACCACCAGCGAGATGAGCTGGAGCAACTTCCTCGGCGGTTACCTGGGTGACTCCGGTGCCGAGGAGATCACCATCGTCGCTCCTCCGACGAGCAACCCGGACGAGAAGGACCTCTACCGCAAGGTGGGACTCATGCAGGCGGCCTCCGCCTCGACCGAGCACCCCGAGGCGGCGGCGGCGTTCGTCGACTTCCTGATCAACAGCCCCGAGGTCGGCGGGATCTTCGGTGCCACCCTCGGCATCCCTGCATCCGAGACCCAGCTCGAGGGCGCCGATCTCCAGGGACCCGACAAGGCCGTCCAGGACTACCTCGACTCCATCTCCGACCGCCTGGGTGAGGCCCCGGCGGCACCCGTGGCCGGCTTCGGCGCGATCGAGCAGACCTTCTGGGACCTCGGCAAGTCGATCGGTCTCGGTACCGTGACCCCCGAGGAGGCGGCCAAGCAGTTCTTCGACGAAGCCGCCGTGACGCTCGGCAGCTGACCAGACGAAGGAGTTTGACCGTGACCACGGACTCGGCGCACGCGCCGTCAACACAACGCAGCGCTGAATCCGGCGCCCACCCGGCGGGCAGCCGCCGGGCGGGCGCGTCACGGCCCCGCCGTCCCCGTAACCGGGACTCGCTCGCGGGCTACGTCTTCCTCTCGCCCTGGCTGCTGGGCTTCATCGGCCTCACGCTCGGGCCCATGCTCGCCTCGCTGTACCTGGCGTTCACGGACTACAACCTCTTCACCGCCCCGGAATGGACCGGACTGGAGAACCTGGGGCGCATGGCCGAGGACGAGAAGTTCTGGGGATCGGTCAGGATCACCCTGATCTACGTCCTGGTGGGCACGCCCATCAAGCTGGCTGCCGCCCTCGCGGTGGCCATGCTCCTGAACTACAAGGCGAAGGGCACCGGCTTCTTCCGCTCGGCGTTCTACGCACCGAGCCTCATCGGAGCCAGTGTCAGCATCGCGATCGTCTGGCGGGCCATGTTCTCCACCGACGGTCCCGTGGACGGCACCCTGAACCTCTTCGGGATCAACCTCGGCGGCTGGATCGGCAACCCCTCGCTGATCATGCCCATGATGATCCTGCTGGCCGTCTGGCAGTTCGGCGCCCCCATGGTGATCTTTCTCGCCGGCCTCAAGGGCGTCCCGGCCGAGCTGTACGAGGCCGCGTCCGTCGACGGCGCCCGGGCCTGGCGCAAGTTCCTCAGCGTCACGGTGCCCATGCTCTCGCCGGTCATCTTCTTCAACCTGCTGCTCGAGATGATCAACGCGTTCCAGGTCTTCGCCTCGGCGTACATCATCGGGTCGGGGACAGGCGGACCCGGCGGAGCCACGAACTTCTACACCGTGTACCTCTACACGCGGGCGTTCGCCAACAACCAGATGGGCTACGCCTCGGCGATGGCCTGGGTGTTGCTGCTCGCCGTGGGCGTCCTCGCCCTCATCCTCTTCCGTACCTCCAGGAGCTGGGTCCACTACGCAGGAGACTCCAAGTGACCACCATCGAATCGAACCCCGCCGTTCCCGTCCCGCGGAACCCGGACGATCTGCGGCCCGGGCCGCGGCGCCGCCCCCTGCGACGGCACGTGCCCACCGCCCTCTGGATCGTGGCGATCGTCGCCCTGACGGCGATCGTGCTCTACCCGCTCCTGTGGATGTTCTCGGCCTCGCTGAAGCCCAACTCCGAGTTCGGCAGCAACCAGGGCTTCCTCCCCGAGAACCCGACCTTCGACAACTTCGTCAAGGTCATGCAGGGGATCGCAGGCATCCCCACCTGGAAGTTCTTCCTGAACTCGCTCCTGCTCGGCATCGGTGCGGTGATCGGCACGGTCATCTCCTCGTCCATGGCCGCGTACGCGTTCTCGAGGATCAACTTCCGGGGCAGCAAGATCCTCTTCGCAGCCATGATCGGAACCCTGCTCCTGCCGTTCCACGTGCTGATCATCCCGCAGTACGTCATCTTCCGGAACCTCGGCCTGATCGACACCTTCTGGCCGCTGCTGGCGGGCAAGTTCCTGGCCACCGAGGCGTTCTTCGTCTTCCTCATGGTGCAGTTCATCCGCAACCTGCCGCGGGAGCTCGACGAGGCGGCGCGCATCGACGGCTGCGGGCACGCCCGGATCTTCTTCTCGATCACGCTGCCGCTGATCAAGCCCGCCCTCATCACGTCGTCGATCTTCGCGTTCATCTGGAGCTGGAACGACTTCCTCGGCCCGCTCCTGTACCTGAACTCGCCGGACAAGTACCCGCTGCCGCTGGCCCTCCGCATCTTCAACGACCAGACGAGCACCTCGGACTACGGGGCGACCATCGCCATCTCCGTCCTGGCCCTGCTGCCTGTGATGCTGTTCTTCATCATCTTCCAGCGCTTCCTCGTCGACGGCGTGGCGACGCAGGGCCTCAAGGGATGAGCCCGCGCCGGCGCGGCGGGGCCGATCGCGGGAGGCAGTCCGCCGCCCGCGACGGCAGTACGCTGCGCTGGCCGGGCGCGACGGCGAGGTTCGCCCTGTTCGGGGAGGTCCTCTGGGTCGGTCTGCTCTGCTGCGTCGCCGGTCTCGGGCTCGTCACGCTCCCCGCGGCCCTTGCCGCCGGCTCGGCGCACCTGCACCGCTTCCTGCGGGCAGAGGACTCCAGCCTCCGACGGTTCACCATGGACTTCACGTCGGCGCTCCGGACGGGCTGGCTCGTCGGGCTCGGTGTGGCGGTCGCCGCGGCACTGATCCTGCTGGACATCGTCGTCGCGGGCTCCGGACTCCTGCCGGGCGGGCAGTTCGTCCTGGCGGCCGGCGTCGTCCTGCTGATCGGGCTGCTGGCATGCCTGGCAGGGACGACGGCACGCTGGCAGCTGACGCGCTCCTGGCGGGAGGCGGCCCGCCTGTGGCTGCGGGACGCGCAGCAGGACCCGAGCGGCGTCCTCTGGCTCGTCGTCGCCGTCGTGCTCACCGCGATGGTCGCCTGGCAGCTTCCGCCGCTCATCGTCCCGGGGATCGGCTGCCTGGTGTTCGCCGCGCTCGCGACGTCGGTGCGCGAGCGCGGCTCCCGCTCCTGAACGCGTTCCCCACCGACCCGCCGACCCACCGACCCAGGAGATCCCGTGCACTACGGCGCCGACTACAACCCCGAGCAGTGGCCCGAGGAGATCTGGCCGGAGGACGTGGCCCGCATGCGCGAGGCCGGTGTCACGATGGTGAGCCTCGGCATCTTCTCCTGGGCGCGCATCCAGCCGTCCGAGCACGAGTTCGACTTCGAGTGGCTGGACCGCATCATCGGGCTGCTGCACGACGGCGGTATCGCGGTGGACCTCGCCACCGCGACGGCGTCGCCTCCTCCCTGGGCCACCGTCGCCTATCCGGAGATGCTCGCCGCCGACGAGAACGGCACGCCCTACTGGCACGGCAGCCGCCAGCACTACGCCCCGTCCTCGCCCGCCTACCGGAAGCTGGCCGCGGCCCTCGTCACGAGGATCGCCGAGCGCTACGCGCAGCATCCGGCCGTGGTCCTGTGGCACGTTAACAACGAGTACGGCTGCCACCTGAACATCGACTACTCGGATGCGGCGCGCGACGCCTTCCGCTCGTGGCTGCAGAACAGGTACGGATCGGTCGAGGCGCTGAACGACGCGTGGGGCACCATGTTCTGGTCCCAGCGCTACGGATCCTTCGCCGAGGTCTTCCCGCCGCGGCACGCGCCCTACAGCCACAATCCGGGACAGCTGCTCGACTACCGCCGGTTCACCTCCGACATGCTGTTCGAGTGCTACCGGATGGAGCGGGACATCATCCGTGCGGCCGGTGCCCTGCAGCCGATCACCACGAACTTCATGGGGGCGTTCAAGCCCGTCAACTATGCGCAGTGGGCGGCGGAACTGGATGTGATCAGCGACGACCTCTACCCTGACCCGAACGATCCGGAGGGCTTCCGTGAGGGCGCGTTCCACGGCGACCTCATGCGCTCCCTCAAGCCCGGGACCCCCTGGCTCCTGATGGAGCAGGCATCCAACGCCGTCAACTGGCGGCCCAGCAACGCCCCCAAGGCTCCCGGGCAACTCGCCGCGCAGAGCCTGCAGGCCGTGGCCCGCGGTGCGGACGGGATCCTCTTCTTCCAGTGGCGGCAGTCCCGCGCCGGCTCGGAGAAGTTCCACTCCGGGATGCTGCCGCACGCAGGGACGGAGACGCGGACCTGGCGGGAGGTCGTGGCGCTCGGCCGGACGCTGGGTGGCCTTCCCGCACTCCCCGCGGACGACGGCTCCGCCCGGGTCGCGATCCTGCTCGACTGGGAGAACTGGTGGGCGATCGAGAACCCCGACCATCCCACCTCGCTGGACTACCTGTCGCTGGTGCGGGGCTGGTACGACGCCGCCCACCGCCTCCACGTACAGGTGGACCTCGTCCCGCCCACCGCCGACCTCTCCCGATACCGCGCGGTCATCGCCCCGCACCTCTACCTGCTGACGGAGCAGGCCGCAGCGAACCTGTCAGGGTTCGTCGACGGCGGAGGACACCTGCTCGTCACGGCGTTCACCGACGTCGTCGATACCAACGACCGCTTCCGGACCGGCGGGTTCGGCACGCAACTGCGCCGGCTCCTGGGCGTCGTCGTCGAGGACTTCGGCGCGCTGGTGGCCCCCGCATTATCCGGCCCGGGTCAGCAGCAGGTCCAGGTCAGCGGTGGAGGATTCGCCTTCCCGGGGTCCCTGCTGGCCGAGGAGGTGCAGGCTGTCGACGCCGAGGTGCTGGCCGGCTTCGACGGTGGGCGTCAGGACGGCATGCCTGCGCTGACGTCGCGCCGCCGCGGTGCAGGCTCGGCCTACTATCTGGCTACGGTGCCGGACGACGACGGTGCACGCCAGGTACTGCAGCACCTGTTCGGGGCGGCACAGGTGCAGCCGGTGCTGCCGGGCCTGCCACCGACGGTCGAGGCTATCCGGCGCGGGCGGTTGCTCACGGTGATCAACTACGGGGACGAGGCCGTCGACGTCGAGGTTCAGGGCCTGGACGCCGTCGACGGCCGGGCCGTCAGCAAGGTCTCGCTGCAGCCCTTCGGCTACGCCCTGGTCCTCACCGACGCCTGAGCCCCGGATCCGCCGTCCTCGTCCCGCCACCTGGTCACGGTCCTGCAGACGGAACCCCCGGTAGGAGACCGTTACACCGCCCTGCGGACACCTGCAAGACCGCGGACGAGTCCGCGCCGCGAGAGCAGGACGGTCTCGGCAGGCCTACGCTCGGGTGCATGGACCAGCCCACCGAAGAACATCACCTGAAGGACCTCGGCAGCGCGGAGGGGATCGACCCGACCGACGTGGGCCAGATCCAGGACGGCCCACTCACCGCCGCTGACGAAGTGGACCTCATCTCCAACCAGGCCGTGCCCGATGGCGATCCGTCCGTGGAGACACTCGCCGGGAATCTCGGCCTCGAAGGCTCCGCGGACAACCCGACGCGGGACGACCACTTCACGGGCGGCTCCTGACCCGGGAGCGCCTGCGCGGGCTCCTGCACCTGGTCGGGCACGACGGCGCGGAGGTCGCAGTCGTCCTCCTCCGCGGCCCCGGGCCGGCGCCGGCCCTCTCGCCCCGAGGTGGTCGCGCCTACGCTCGCAGCTGCTGCACCATGTCGAGCACGACGGCGCGGAGGTCGCCGTCGTTCTCCTCCGCGATCCTGCGCTGGCGCTGGTACCCGGCGCCGCGCTGCAGGATGCCCTCGACGTCCGCGAGCTCGCTGCTGCAGCCGAGCTTCGCGGCGATCGGTTCGAGCCGGTTCAGGACCTCCACGAGGTGTTCCGTGACGAGCTGCTCGTTGCCCTTCGCGTCGAGGATGATGATGGCCTCCATGCCGTAGCGGGCTGCCCTCCACTTGTTCTCCTGGATGTGCCACGGCGGCATGGTGGGGATGCTGCCGCCGCCGTCGAGCGTGTCCGAGAACTCGTGGACGAGGCACTGGGTGAGGGCCGCGACGGCGCCGACGTCCTGCAGGGTCGAGAGCCCGTCGCAGACACGCATCTCCACGGTGCCGAGGTTCGCCACCGGGCGGATGTCCCAGCGGATCTCGCTGACGGTGTCGATGACGCCGGTAGTCGACATGTCCTGGACGTAGGACTCGTAGCCGGCCCAGTCGTCGAAGTGGAACGGCAGCCCGGCGGTGGGCAGCTGCTGGAACATGAGGGCCCGCTGCGAGGCGTACCCCGTGTCCTCGCCGCCCCAGAACGGGGACGAGGCGGAGAGTGCCTGGAAATGCGGGAAGTAGTTGGTCAGACCGTCCACCACGGGCAGCGCCTTGTCCCGGTGGTCGAGTCCCACGTGAACGTGCACCCCGTAGATGACCATCTGCCGCCCCCACCACTGCGTGCGGTCGATGAGCTTCGCATACCGGTCCTTGTCCGTGACCTGCTGGGCGCGCGGGGCGCTGAAGGGGTGCGAGCCCGCGCAGAAGAGCTCCACGCCCATGGGGTCCGTGACCTCCCGCACGGCGGCGAGGGAGCGGGACAGGTCGGCCTTCGCATCCGCGACCGTGGTGCAGACACCGGTGACGAGTTCCACCGTGTTCAGCAGGAGCTCCTGCTTGATGTGCGGGTGCTCGTCGTCGTCCTGCAGCTCGGGGTGGTTCGCGCTGACACCGCGCAGTACCTCGTTCGCCACGGAGACGAGTTCGCCGTTGTAGCGGTCCACGAGGGCCAATTCCCACTCGACGCCGAGGGTGGACTGGGCCGACTGCGCGAAATCGATCTTCAAGGGCGTGCTCCTGGGACGGTGTGGGCGGTGGAATCCGTTGTATCTCGGCAGCGCGCCGTCGCGGGACCGAGGTCAAGTCTAATGAGGATGCACCGCCGATTGCATGATCGGTCGTCCTGGGTCACGTTGGCTGTTCGCGCCTCTCACGGGCAGAATTGCCGGATGCCCATCCTGAACAAAGACATGACGCTCTGCATCTCCCTGGCTGCGCGCCCCAGCAACATCGGCACGCGCTTCCACAACTACCTGTACGGGGAACTGGGGCTGAACTACATCTACAAGGCCTTCACCACCACCGACCTGCCCTCGGCCATCGCCGGCCTGCGCGGCCTGGGGATCCGGGGCTGCGCCGTCTCCATGCCGTTCAAGGAGGACGTGATCGCCCTGGTGGACCACCTCGACCCGTCGGCGAAGGCCATCGACTCGGTCAACACCATCGTGAACGACGACGGCGTCCTCACCGCCTACAACACCGACTACCTCGCGGTGGAGCGGCTGCTGCGCGAGCACGCCGTGCCCACGACGCACTCGGTCCTCGTGCAGGGCTCCGGAGGCATGGCCAAGGCCGTGGTCGCGGCCCTGCGGGACTCGGGCTTCGAACGGGTGACGGTCGTTGCCCGCAACGAGCGCACGGGGCGGGCGCTCGCCGACCTGTACGGCTTCGGGTGGCAGCAGGAGGTGGGGGACACGACGGCGGACCTGATCCTCAACGTCACGCCGCTGGGCATGGCCGGCGCGGACGCCGACGTCCTCGCCTTCCCGCAGGCGGCGATCCACGCCGCGCAGGTGGTGTTCGACGTCGTCGCCTCGCCGTCCGAGACGCCGCTGATCCTGGCTGCCCGGGAGGCGGGCAAACCCGTCATCACGGGTGCCGAGGTGGTGGCGCTGCAGGCCGAGGAGCAGTTCGTGCTCTACACCGGGGTGCGGCCCACGCCGGAGCAGGTACGCGCCGCGGGGGAGTTCTCCCGCCAGCAGGCCTAGCGGCACGACGGGGGGAGTTCTCCCGCCGGCAGGCCGGACGGCACCGCGGCGTGCGGAGCCACCGGCATCCCTTCGCACGCTTACAGGCGGTACCACCGCACGCCGTGCGGCTCGAGCGTCAGTCCCGGGCGGAGCAACTCGCGCTCGCCGGTGATGAGTTCCAGTGCCGACTCCGGCAGCCCGGACAGCGTCTCGGCCGTGATCTCCTGCGCCGTGTCGGCGAAGTTCGCGAACACGACGACGGTGGACTCCCGGCTGTCCGACCGGCTGTCGGGCCGGCCGGGGCGCTGGTAGCCGAGGACGTGCGGGTTGCGGGTGTGGAAGGGTACGAGCCGTCCGCCGGCGAATTCCGGGGTGTGCTTGCGGACCTGGATCAGGCGGGTGAGTCCGGTGAAGACCGCACCGGCGTGCGTGGTCGGATCGTTGCGCTGCGCGTAGGCCTCGGCCGGGTAGACCGGGCGCCCCACCCAGCGGCTGTCGCCGGCCTTGGCAGGGTCGTCGAGGTAGGAGTAGTCGTTGAGCTGGCCCACCTCGTCGCCGAGGTAGAGCAGCGGGATCCCGCCGGTACTGAGGATGATCGAGTGCGCCAGGAGGATCCGCGCCACCGCCGCATCGGCTGCGGTGTCTGCAGCGCCATCTGCCGCGGCCGAGGTGTCGTCTCCCTGGTCGAGTCCCGGGATGGCTGCTGCTTCGAGGCCGGCCAGTGAGGCCGTGGTGCCGGAGATCCGGCAGTCGCCGGTGCGGGGGTTGTCCTGGAAGGGGACGCCGCGCGCGAAGCTTCCGGGGAAGCGGTCGACGTAGAAGGCGTTGAGGAACCGGCGGTGGTCGTAGCCGTCGATGCCGAACTCCGCGGCGTCCTCGTCGGAGAACGTCCACCCGATGTCGTCGTGGCTGCGCACGTAGTTCACCCACGCGGTGCCCTCGGGGATGTCATGCCTGCGTTCGAGGGCCTGGGCGAGCAGGGACACCTCCCGGGTGGCCAGGGAGTTCCAGATCAGCGCCATCTGCAGGGGGTTGTAGCTGAGCTGGCACTCTCCGGGGTCGATGTACTGCACGACCTCGTCGGGGTGCACGATCGCCTCGGACTTGAACAGCAGCGACGGGGCGGCGAGTCGGCAGACGGCATTGAACGCCTGCAGCAGCAGGTGGGCCTCGGGCAGGCTCTCACACGTGGTGCCCAGCTGCTTCCAGATGAACGCGACAGCGTCCATCCGGACGATGTCCACGCCCTGGTTCGCCAGGTACAGCATCTCGCCGGCCATGGCGCGGAACACCCGCGGGTTGCCGTAGTTGAGGTCCCACTGGAAGGAGTGGAACGTGGCCCAGATCCACCGGCCGTCCTCGAGCTGCACGAAGGAGCCCGGGTGGTCGTCGGGGAAGATCTCCCGCACCGTCCGCTCGTAGGCATCGGGCATGTCGCGATCGGGGTAGATCCAGTAGAAGTCCTGGTAGTCGGGATCGCCCGCGACCGCCCTGCGGGCCCATTCGTGCTCGTCGGAGGTGTGGTTGAAGATGAAGTCGACCACCAGGGCGATGCCGCTCTCGCGCAGCTCCCGGGCGAGGTCCGCGAGCTCGTCCATGGTGCCGAGTGCGGGGTCCACGTCGCGGTAGCTGGAGACCGCATATCCACCGTCGGAGTTCTCCTCCGGCGCCAGGAACAACGGCATCAGATGCAGGTACGTCAGCCCCAGCTCCCGGAAGTAGGGGATGCGTTCGCGAAGCCGTGCGAGGCTTCCCGCGTACAGGTCCACGTAGCAGACACCCCCGAGCATCCGGTGGGAGGAGAACCAGTCGGATGTCATCGCCCGGTCCGCGTCGAGGGCCTTCAGATCCGCGGGCCGGTCCTGCCACGAGGTGGCCGCGTCCAGGACCACCTGCAGCAGCTCGTCGTCCGAGCCGGGTCCGTAGATCCTGTGGAAGAGCGACCGCAGGCGCGGGAACTCCGCGCCGAAGCGTGCCCGGAACGACTCCCAATCGGCGTCCGTAGTACTCTGCCGGCGTGCGGACTCGAGCGCTGCCCGAAATCGACCCTCGGGCAGGGTGTGCGGAGAACTCATCCGGCAAGCCTATTGCAGTCGGGCAGGGCTCGGCGGGCCGCCCCGTGCGTGCTTCAACGCGTACCGCTGTCCGGAAAGGGGGAATGGTGGCTCCATCGCCGGCGTGGGAGTAGTCTCCTCCCACCACATCCCTGGAAAGGTCGCAATGATGAGACGTTTTCTCCGTAGTTCCGCCTTGCTGGCATCGATGGCGATTGCCTTGTCCGTCGTCGGGACAACCCCCGCCTCGGCCATCACGGGAGGCGAGCCAGATGGCGAAGAACATCCAAATGTCGGATTGATCCTGGCCTATGGGGAGGACGGCCAGCGGTTTCGTTGTTCGGCCACCCTGATCGAGCCGACGATCCTCCTGACAGCCGCGCACTGCACCGATGGGACCGTAGGGAGCACCCTGGTCACGTTCGACTCCGTGGTGGCCGAGGCGCCACCGTCACCGTTCCCTTTCGCAGCGGACCCCTCCGTCGGGTACACGGACGCGGAAATCGCCCGCGCAGGCTACTTGTCGGGAAGTGCGGCTACCCACCCCGCCTATTCGGACTTCACGGACCTGTCCAACTGGAACGACGTCGGGGTCATCGTCCTGGATGGGGCGATCACCGGCATCCAGCCGGCGAAGGTTGCCCCGATCGGATACCTCGATCAGTTCGGGTCTCCCGTACTCAACAAAACCCTGTTCGAGGTGGTGGGTTACGGCACCGAGGTGCGCAAGCCGGAGGCCGGGCCGCAGAAGCCCCAGCCCATGTCGTATCCGCTCATCCGTCGCAACACCACGTCGCCGGGCCAGAAGCTGACCCCGCAGATCCTGCAGCTGCAGGGCAACCCGAACGACAACCGAGGGGGAGGCGGAACCTGTTTCGGGGACTCGGGTGGGCCCGTCTTCCTCGGCGGTTACCTCGTGGCCGTGACGAGTTACGGGTACACCGCGAACTGCCGCTACCTCGGCGGTTACCAGCGCGTGGACATCCCCGTCGTGCAGGGTTGGCTCGCGGACTACCTCGTTCGGAACTAGGGCACCTGCAGAACAGGAGCCGGCTCCCGCGAGGGGGCCGGCTCCTGTTTCGTTCTCCGTAGTGCCCGCCCTGTCAGCAACAGTGGGCAACACGATGGAGCGAGGTGCTGCTCCGTGCTACTCCGAGACGGGGATGGACTGCGACTTCAGGGAGTCGATCGTCTTCTGCTGCCCGTTCTCGAGGGCGTCCATGAGGGTGCCGGAGCCGCCGATGGCTGCACCGAACCCGTCCGAGACGTCCGTGTAGGTCTGCGTCATCGTGGGGCCCCAGGTGAAGTTCGGGTCCACGTTCGAGGACGCGTCGGCGAAGACCTCGTAGATCTTCTGTCCGCCGTAGTAGTCGACGCCGCCGGCGAAGGCTTCGAGCTCGGTCGCGGACTTCGCTGCCGGGTAGATGCCGCCGAGTTCGTTGGCGAGCGCGAGGGCTTCGGGATCGGTGTTGAGCCACAGCGCGAACTTCGCGGCCTCGGCCGGGTGCTCGGAGCCCTTCAGGACCGCCGTGGACGAACCGCCCCAGTTACCGGCGGTCTCCCCGCCGTCCTCCCACTGCGGCATCGGGGCGACGGCCCACTTGCCGGCGGTGTCGGGAGCCCCGTCGGAGAGGGTGGTCGCGCCCCACACGGCGGACACCCAGGTCCACTGCTGGCCCTGGTTGAAGGACGCGTTCCACTCGTCCGAGAAGGACGGCAGCGTGGAGACGAGGTCCTTGGAGAGCAGGTCCTGCCAGTAGGTGGCGACCTCCTCGGACTCGGGGCTCGTCAGGTTGACGTCCCAGCTCTCGCCGTCGTTCGCGAACCACTGGCCACCGTTCTGCCAGACCATGCCGGCAAACCAGTTGACGTCCTGCTTCGGGAAGTTGGTGATGTAGGAGCCCTGCGCCTTGATCTGCTCGGCTGCCGCGGCGTACTCCTCCCAGGTGGTGGGGACCTCGATGCCGGCGGCCTCGAAGAGGTCGGCGCGGTAGTACATGGCCATGGGGCCGCTGTCCTGGGGGACGGCGTAGACGGAGCCCTCTTCGCCGAAGGTCACCTGGCCCCAGGTCCAGTCGACGAACTTGTCCTGCGCGTCGGCGACGCCCTCGCACGCTGCGATGTTCTCCAGTCCGTCCTGGACACGGAAGTTCGGCAGCGCGTCGTACTCGATCTGGCCGAGGTCGGGTGCGTTGCCGGCCTGGATCTGGTTGAAGAAGTTCTGGTAGGTCCCCGAGTTGCCGTTGGGGCCGGTCTGCACCTCGACCTGGATGTCGGGGTTCTCGGCGTTCCACAGCTTGACGACCTCGTCCATGCCGGGGACCCACGTGGTGAAGTTCAGGGTGACAGGGCCCTCGGAGGCCTCGCAGGGAGCCGCTTCGGCTCCTGCCTCGGTGCTGTCTCCGCCGGCTGAACAGCCGGAGAGAGCCAGCGCAGAGATCATGGCAAAGGCCGCGGTGACTTTTCCGTAATGCGCGCGCATTGTCTTTCCTATCGGTGGTAGTGCGGTGCAGGGGCGGTCGCCCGTGCACCTGTGGTGCTGGTCGGGAGACTGGGGTGCTACTTGACGCCGCCTGCGCCGAGGCCGCTGCTCCAGAAACGCTGGAGTGCGAGGAAGGCGATGATCAGCGGGAGGATCGAGACGAGCGCGCCGACGATCACGAGGGAGCGCAGCTCGGGGATCTGGCTGATCTGGCTGTTCCAGGCGTACAGACCCAGCGTCACGGGGAAGAGCACCTGGTCGCGGAGCATGATCAGGGGCAGGAAGAAGTTGTTCCAGATCGCCACGAACTGGAAGAGGAAGATCGTGACGAGGGCCGGTGCCATGAGGCGCGTGGACACCGTGAAGAACGTGCGGATCTCACCCGAGCCGTCCAGGCGGGCCGCTTCGAGCAGTTCGTTGGGCACGCTGGCTGCGGCGTAGATACGGGCCAGGTACACGCCGAACGGGCTGACGAGGCTCGGCAGGAACACGGCCCACATGGTGTTGGTCAGCTCCACGCGGCTGAAGATGAGGAACAGGGGGAGAGCCAGCGCCGTGGCGGGCACGAGGACCCCGCTGAGCACGATGTTGAAGATCGCCTCGCGCCCCCGGAACTCGTACTTGGCGAGGGCGTACCCGCACATCGCCGCGATGATCGTGCCGATCAGGGCGCCGACACCCGCGTAGAGGGCGGAGTTGAGCAGCCAGCGGCCGAACAGCCCGTCGCCGTAGCTGAACAGGCGCCCGAGGTTGGCGAAGAAGGTCCCGGCGGAGTTGCCCGTGAACCACAGGGGAGCGGTGGACGTGATCTCGCCGCCCGTCTTGGTGGACGTGGTGAGCAGCCACCAGATGGGGGTCAGGAAGTACAGGGTGAAGACACCCATGATGAGCATCGCCGCACTGCGGGACATGATGCTCTGACGGGGACCGCGGGCATGCCTGCCGGCGCTGTCCGCCGTCGAACTCCCGCCACGATGGCGCTTGGACGCGGTGGCTGGGGCTGCCGTCACTGGGTTACCTTCCGCTGGGTGGACTTGAGGAAGACGAAGGAGAGGATGAAGGTGGCGAGTGCGAGGACCACCGAGAACGCCGCGGCGAGGTTGTAGTTCGGCACCGACGCCGTCGTGTAGACCGCGAGGTTCGGGGTGAACGTGCTGTTGATCGCCGAGCTGAAGCTGCGGAGCGTCTGGGGCTCGGCCAGGAGCTGGAGCGTGCCGATGATCGAGAACACCGCCGTCAGGATGATGGCCGGGATCACCAGGGGGATCTTGATGCGCCAGGCGATCTGGATGTTGCTGGCGCCGTCGAGCCGTGCCGCCTCGTAGATCTCCGTGGGGATCGCGAGCAGCGACGAGTAGATGATGAGCATGTTGTAGCCCACGTAGACCCAGGTGACGATGTTCGCGATCGCCCACAGCACGAGGTTGCCGCCCAGCAGGTCGACGTTCGAGGTGACTGCGCCGAACGGCGAGAGCGACGGCGAGTACAGGAAACCCCACATGATGGCCGCGATGACGCCGGGGACGGCGTAGGGGGCGAAGAACGCGAGCCGGAAGAACTTCTTGCCCTTCAGCAGCGGCGAGTCGAGCAGCAGCGCGAACAGGAGGGCGAGGCCGAGCATGATCGGCACCTGCACCACGCCGAAGAGCAGCACGCGCCCCACCGATTCCCAGAACGCGGTGTTCTGGAAGACCTGCTCGTACTGGACGAAGCCCCCGAAGACCTGCCGGGGCCTGCCGAAGGTGCCCTCGCGCTCCACGGTGAGCAGCGACTGCACGACGGCGTACACGATCGGGATCGCGTAGAAGGCGAGGAAGAGGATCGCGAACGGCGCGATGAACAGCGCCACGGCGCGGCGCTGCGCTCCCGACGAGCGGGTCCTCCTCGAGACCGGGGCCGCCTTGGGGGCCTCGGCCGGAGTGCTAAGAACTGACATGGCCTGCATCCTTTCGGCCCTGGGTCGAGCCGTCGGTGTCGGTGGTTGCTGGAGTGGTGCGCACGACGCGGACGGCGCCTGCGGGAACCACGACGACGTCGGCCACGGCCTCGGCGGTCAGCAGTTCCAGACCGCTGACCCGGTGCTTGCGGTCCTCGGTGGTGTGGTTGATGAGGAAGACGTACTCGCGCCCGTCGCCGCGGCGCGCGACGACCTCGAGGCCGGACTGCGCCTCGGGCACCTCCACGCCGGCGGTGACCGCTGCCCGGAGCAGCAGGTCCCTGAGTACGCCGCCGTCGAGCACGGTCCCGGCGTACCACGCCTCGCCCGCTCCGACGCGGTTGCGGGTCACGGCCGGTGTCCCGGTGTGGTGGCCGGTCGCGTAGCTGAGGACGGCCTCGGCCGAGGTGAGGCGCAGGGACTCGGACCAGAGCGTGGCGGGTGAGCCGTTGTCGAGGGTCAGGGGGTGCGCGGGATCGAGGGGGAAGAACTCCTCGGAACGGATGCCGAGGAGGTCACGGAAGGCTCCCGGGTAACCGCCGGGCCGCACCCTCTCGTTCTCGTCGACGATGCCGCTGAAGAACGTGATGAATGCGGAGCCGCCGTTCGTCACGAAGTCGCTGATGACGGCGGCGTGCTCGTCGCGCACGAGGTAGAGGTTCGGCACCACCACGAGCTTGTAGGCGGAGAGATCCGCGCCGGGAGCCACGATGTCCACCGTGACGCCGGCGTCCCACAGGGCCTTGTAGGCGGCGTGGACCTGCTCGATGTAGCGCACGTCGCCCGACGGGTGCGACTCCTGGTCGTGCGCCCACCATGCCTCCCAGCTGAAGACGAGCGCGACGTCGGCGTGCACCGTGGTGCCCGCGACCTCCCGGAGTCTTCCGAGCGTGGCGCCGAGTTCGACGACGTCGCGCCAGACCTGCGAATCGGTGCCGGCGTGGGGGAGCATTGCGGAGTGGAACTTCTCGCTCCCTTGCAGCGACGCGCGCCACTGGAAGAAGCACAGGCCGTCAGCACCCCGCGCGAGGTGGGTCAGGGAGTTGCGGAGCATCTCCCCGGGACCCTTGGCGATGTTGCGGGGCTGCCAGTTCACGGCACCCGTGGAGTGTTCCATGAGCAGCCAGGGCAGTCCCTGGGCGAGCCCGCGGGTGGTGTCGGCGGCGAACGCGAGTTCCGCGTCCGGCGCGCCGAGACGGTGGTCGAGGTAGTGGTCGTTCGCGATGACGTCCATCTCCGGCGCCCAGGACCAGTAGTCCTGGTCGCGGATGTGCGCGGCGACCATGAAGTTGGTGGTCACCGGGACGGTGCTGTTGCGACGCAGGACCGACTCCTCGGCCGAGTAGTGTGCGAGCAGCTCGTCGGAGCTGAAGCGGTGGAAGTCGAGCGTCTGCGTGGGGTTCAGGGCCGAGAGGGTGAGCCTCGGGGGCAGCACCTGCTCCCACGCGGAGTACCGCTGGCTCCAGAAGGCGGTGCCCCAGGCGGCATTGAGTGCGTCGAGGGTCTCGTAGCGGGTCCGGAGCCAGCCCCGGAAGGCCTCGGCCGAGACGTCGCAGTAGCACAGGGAGTTGTGGCAGCCGAGCTCGTTGGAGACGTGCCACAGGCGCAGGGCCGGGTGGCTGCCGTAGCGGGCGGAGACCTGCTCCACCAGGGCCAGGGCGTGCCGCCGGTAGACGGGGGAGCTGGGGCAGAACGCCTGGCGGCCGCCGGGCCAGCGGCTGGTGCCGTCGGCGGTGCGGGGGAGCATCTCGGGGTGGGCCGTGGTGAGCCAGGCGGGGGTGGACGAGGTGCCGGTGCCGAGGTTCACGCCGATGCCGTGTTCGGCGAGGAGGTCCATGACGGCGTCGAGGTCCTCGAACCGGAACACTCCCTCCTCCGGCTCGAGCTCCGCCCACCCGAAGATGTTGACGGCCACGAGGTTGACGCCGGCTTCCTTCATGAGTCGGACGTCCTCACGCCAGACGGCGGCGTCCCACTGCTCGGGGTTGTAGTCACACCCGTAGACGAGCTCTCCGTTGCCGGACAGTCCTGCGACGGTGGTTGTGGGTGCCAAACCTGCTCCTCATGCTGCGGTACCTGTTCTCGGGCGATGCCGGAGAACAGACCACGGCGCAGTTCTGTGAACGTTCCCAGAACCGGGCGGCGTACTCTCCATCGAGAATGTGTGAACGCTCCCAGAGTAATGCCGGCCACATTCGGTGTCAACGGCGACCGGAAGCGGCCAGGCTGATTCGGCGCGCCGGAGGCGGTGGACTCAGGCGCTGGTCCCGGCAGACCGTCGGACACCGTCGGCGGACTGTCCGGGATGGTCCGAGGCGTCGTCGTGGATCCGAAGCGCGACGACGAGTCCGCAGTACAGTGCGTCCCGGCCGAGCAGCGCCTCGTGAGTCCCGATGTCCCGGATCCGCCCGCCGTCCATGACCACGATCCTGTCGGCGTCGAGGACCGTGGAGAGGCGGTGTGCCACGGTGACGACCGCGGCGCCGGAGGCGACGTCGGTGATGCACCGCTGCAGCGCCTGCTCGGTCACGCCGTCCACCTGTGCGGTCGCCTCGTCGAGTATCAGGACGTCGGGTGTGCGCAGGACCGCGCGTGCGACGGCGACCCGCTGACGCTGGCCGCCCGACAGCTGGCCTGCCTGGAGCGAGGTGTCGAGCCCATGGGGCAGGGCGGCGACGACGTCGGTGAGGCGGACGGCCGCCAGCGCGGCCGCGACCTCCTCGTCCGAGGCGTCCGGGTGCGTGAAGGTGATGTTCTCGCGCACCGTGCCGGGCACGAGGGGCGTCTCCTGCTCCACGTAGGCGAGCCGCGCCCGCACCTGCTGCGGGGTCCACTGCGCGTACGGCCTCCCGTCGAGGACCATCCCGCCCGCCGAGGGTTCGAGGAAACGCAGCAGCAGGGAGAGCAGGGTGGTCTTGCCGGCGCCGGACGGGCCGACGATGGCGAGGTGACCCCGCCTCGGGATCCCGAGGGTGATGCCTGCGACAGCCTCGCCGGCGTCCGGGCCGTACCGCGCGCTGACGTCGTCGAACTCGAGGATGCAGGGGGTGCCCGCATCCGCCGGTGCCATCGGTCCGTCGGGAACGGTGGTCGGCTCCGGCTCGAACCTGTCCATCTGACCGATCCGCTCGGCGGCCGCGATACCGGACTGCAGAGCCGTGAGGTTCTGGGTCAGCTCCGTGAGCGGTCCCATCAGCCCGAACGCGTACAGCAGGAAAGCGATCAGCGTCGAGACGGGCATGTCGCCCTGCGCCACCCGCCATGCACCGACGCCGAGGATGACGATGATCGCGAGTTGCAGTCCCGTCCACGCGATCGTCCAGACCCACGCCTGCGTCACCGCTGACCGCACCCCGAAGCGGGCGGCGGTGTCGATGTGGGAGCCGATGCTGTCGAGGATCCTGGCCTCCGCCCGGCTCGCCTTGACCGTGCGGATGGCACGGACGGCGCCCTCCAGCGTGGACCCGATATTTCCCACGGCCTCCTGGGCTCTCGCCTCGGCGACGGCGATGCGCGGCAGCAGCAGGACCATGAGGGCCGTGACCACGCCGACGGCCACCACCGTGATGCCAAGGAGAGGCGGGTCCAGCACGAGCATGAGCACGAGCGTCCCGACGAGCATCACGACGGCGTTGACGAGTCCCACGAGGCTGGCCGAGGCCTGGTGCAGAAGGCCGGTGTCGCTGGTGACCCGCGTGACCACCTCGCCGGACGGCGTTCGCGCCACCGACCCCACCCGCGCCCGCAGCACCGTGCCGACCAGCATCCGGCGGGCGGCGAGCACCACCTGTTCACCCAGCCTCCCGAACAGGATCCACTGGGCGAACGAGACCACCGCCCCGGCGATCACGAGTGCGAGCAGCCACACCACCGGGCTCACCAGGGTGTCGGCCGTGTCGGCCGTAGCCAGTGAATCGAGCACCCACTTCGTGACCAGGGGAGTAGCGAGACCCGCAGCGCTGGCGAGCAGGCCCAGCAGGAGGCCGACGAGCAACGTGGCGCGGTGCGGAGACAGCAGGGTGAGCAGTATTCGGAGCCTCATGCTCCACAATGGAACATCGGTGTACCAGTCTGGTCAATAGTCTGCAGAGTCAGCGACTACTCGAATCGGGATGGAGTAGTGTCGCTCGCGTGACCGCACCAGCAACCGGAGTACGCTCCCGCACCCGTCAGGCGATCGTCGCCGCGGCGGTGACGACGCTCGCCTCGGACCCGTCGGCGAGCCTGGCGGACGTGGCGGACGCGGCGGGCGTGGGCCGCACCACCCTGCACCGGTACTTCGCCGAACGCTCGGACCTGGTGGCCGGGGTCACGGAGGAATGCGGTCGGGCCGTAGCCGCGGCCCATGCCCGCGCCCGGCTCCTCGACGGCACCGGGCGGGAGGCACTTCTGCGACTGTGCCGGGAGTACTTCGACCTCGGCGACGTCCTGGCGCTCGTGTTCAACGGCGTCGTGGAGCTCGACGGCGCACTGCCCGACGACGAGGCCGGGCTGTCCGTGCGGGTCTGCGAGCGGGGGCACGACGACGGCAGCCTCGACCCGGGCCAGCCCGCCCTGTGGCTGGTGAACGTCCTGTGGTGCTCGCTCTACTCGGGGTGGGCCTGGATGCAGGAACACGGAAGCTCACGCCACGACGCCCTGGAACTGCTGCTCCGCACGCTCGACGGCGCCGTCCGACCGCGCGGCTAGCCTTCCGTCGCGATCCGCGCGCGCAGCAGGGGCATGCCCGGGCCGTCGAGTTCGTCGAGGTAGGCGGCCCGGCCGGCAAGGCACATCACGAGTGCGAGCAGCGTGCCCTTCACCTCCGGACCCTCGCCCGCGGTGAAGGAAGCGTCCGTCGCGACGAGCCGGAGGCCCGCGGCGTTCCGGCGACTCGGGACGGTGAAGTTCCTGGCCACGAAGAACTCCGCCACGGGGAGCAGCGCCTCGATGCCGGGCCGGGTCGGGATACCGAGCGGCGACCGGATGTCCTGGGCATGCACCACCACCTCACCGAGGTAGGCGGGGATGTCCGACGACGGCGCGATCGACAGGTCCATCACCTCCCGGAACCGCTCGAGCGTGCCGGCGGGTGAGGCGCCCCGGTGTTCGGCCAGGCGTCGCCGGTTGTGTACCCCCGGGCGGAAACCGGCCAGCAGCATGCTCCTGATCCACCGCCCCCGGCCCACCGATGCTGCGGCCGAGAGGTGTGCGGTGACGTCCTCGACGTCCCACTCGCCGCACAGCGTGGGTGCCCGCCACTGCTCGGGTCGGAGGGCGGCGAGGTCCCGGGCGAGGGAGGCCCGTTCGGCGTGGGCCATCTCCCACAGGGCATCGGTGCCGGTGGTGGTCCCGGGCATGCGTCAGGCCGGCTGCTGGTCGCCGTACTTGGCGCCGACGGCTTCCCAGTCGCCGGTCTGGGCGATGGGATCCATCCACATCACTTCCCAGGTGTGTCCGTCGGGATCGGCGAAGGAGCGCGAGCGCATGAAGCCGAGTTCCTGCGACCTGCCTTCGACGGCACCGGCCGCGACGGCCCGGCCCACGAGAGCATCGACGTCCTCGGGCGCGTCCACGCTGATGGCATTGATGACGGCGGAGGTGGCGTGGGCGTCGGCGACGGGCTTGTCCGTGAACTGCGCCCAGTGCTGGTGGGTCAGGATCATCAGGAAGATGGTGTCGCTGATGGCGACCGCACCGGCGTCGTCATTGGAGAAGTCCGGGTTCAGCGTCCAGCCGAAGCTGGTGTAGAAGGCCTTGGACCGTGCGAGGTCGCTGACGGGGAGGTTGATGAAGACGTTCGTGGCCATGGCCGTTCTCCTGTTCCTGGGTGGTGTTCCGGCAGCTGCTGCCGAACCTTGTACCTGTTGGACGCAGGCCCGCCTGAAGAATCATCGGTGCCCCACCTCTTCCTGTCCACCCCTTGCTAAGCGGGCCCAACAGGGCAACAGTAAGGGGGAAAACCCCAGGGGAGGCCGACCATGAGTACTTCTGCCGAACATGCGTCCGATGCACCGACCACCACCGGAGAACCGGAACTCAAGCGGGTCCTCGGGCCGAAGCTGCTCCTGCTGTTCATCGTGGGGGACATCCTCGGCGCCGGCGTCTACGCCGTGACCGGGACGATGGCCGGGACCGTGGGCGGGCTGGTCTGGCTGCCGTTCCTCCTGGCCTTCATGGTGGCGACGATGACCGCGTTCTCCTACCTCGAACTCGTGACGCAGTATCCGCAGGCGGCCGGAGCCGCCCTGTACACGCACAAGGCGTTCGGCATCCACTTCGTCACGTTCCTGGTGGCCTTCGCCGTCGTCTGTTCGGGCATCACGAGCGCCGCGACGTCGGCGAACGTGCTGGCGCAGAATTTCTTCGGGGGGCTCGAGGTCAACGGCTGGATGGCCGTGCCCGGTCAGGGCGTCATCACGGCCGTGGCCCTCGGGTTCATGCTCCTGCTGGCCGTGATCAACCTGCGCGGTGTGGGCGAGAGCGTGAAGTTCAACGTGGTGCTGACGCTCGTCGAGGTGGTGGCGCTGTGCATCGTGATCGGTGTCGGGTTCTTCGTGATGGCGCAGGGCAACGGCAACGTGGGCGAGATCTTCGTGTTCAACGACTACCAGGACAAGGGCCTCTTCCTCGCGGTGACCGCGGCGACCTCCATCGCGTTCTTCGCCATGGTGGGCTTCGAGGACTCCGTGAACATGGTGGAGGAGACCCAGAACCCCGAGCGCATCTTCCCGCGCACCATGCTGACCGGCCTGGGGATCGCCGTCGTCGTCTACATGCTGGTGGCCGTCTCGGTGGTCACGGTGCTCAGCCCCACCGAGCTCGAGGGCATCCGCGAGGCCGAGGGCGCGGCCCTGCTCGAGGTGGTCCACAAGGGCTCGCCCGACTTCCCGATCGACAGGATCTTCCCGTTCCTCGCCGTCTTCGCCGTGGCGAACACGGCACTGATCAACATGCTGATGGCCAGCCGCCTGATCTACGGGATGGCTCGGCAGGACGTCCTGCCCCGCCCGCTCGCGAAGGTGCTCCCCGTCCGCTGCACCCCCTGGGCCGGTATCGCCTTCTCCACGCTCCTGGCACTCGGCCTCATCCTCTACGTGACCAGCGACCCCGAGAGCAACATCGTCGCCAACCTCTCGGGCACCACGGCGTTCCTGCTCCTGTGCGTGTTCACCGTGGTGAACGTCGCCTGCGTGGTGCTGCGGCGCAAGCGGGACGTCAATCGCAAGGTGTTCTTCACCTCTCCCGGCCCGCTGCCCATCGTGGCCGCGCTCCTGTGCGCGTTCCTCGCCGGTCCCTGGGTCGGCCGCCCGGCGGTGCAGTACCAGATCGCCGGTGGACTCATGGCGATCGGCGTCGTTCTCTGGGTCGTCACATGGCTCATCAACCGGCGGACCAACACGCGGGCGGGCGACCCGACGGCGATCGACGCCTGATCCTGATCCCTGCGGGCCGATAGCATCGCACCATGGAGATCCTCCGCTACGCGGCGTTCACAGACCGGCCCGACGGCGGCAATCCCGCAGGCGTGGTGCTCGACGCCGATGCCCTCACCCCCGCGCAGATGCAGGCCGTCGCCGCCGACCTCGGCTACGCGGAGAGCGCCTTCGTGTCGCATCGGTCGCCGGGAGCGGCGACTGTGCGCTACTTCGCACCGGAGGCGGAGATCCCGTTCTGCGGTCATGCGACGATCGCCACCGGCGTCGCGCTCGCCGGACGCGAGGGGCCGGGAGCGCTGGTCCTGTCCACGCCCGTGGGTCCGGTAGACCTCAGCACCGAGACAGTGGGCGACCGCATCGTCGCGTCCCTCGTGACCGTCGAGCCGTGGGTCGGGAAGATCGGCGTCGAGGTCCGGATCGAGCTCCTGCGGCACCTCCGGCTCACCGAGGAGGACCTCGCGGCCGACCTGCCGGTGATGCTGTCCTTCGCCGGGAACATCCATCCGATCGTGCCCGTGCGGACCGCGGCGGTCCTCCGGGGGCTCGACTACGACTACGACGGGTTGAAGACGCTGATGGCCGCACAGGGGTGGGGAGCCACGATCGCCGTCGTGCACCGGCTGGGGCCGCTCGTCTTCGAGGCGCGGAATCCGTTCCCGCCGGGCGGGGTGCGGGAGGATCCGGCGACGGGGTCGGCAGCGGCGTCGCTCGGCGCGTACCTCCGGGCGCGGGGCGAGGTGGCGCCGCCCGCCATGCTCACCGTGCATCAGGGGGCCGATGTCGGACGTCCCTCGCTCATCACGGTGGGTATCGCGCCGACCGGTGGCCTGACGGTCTCCGGCGGCGCGGTGCCGATCAGCGCCTAGGGCGCCCGCCGGGTCGAGCGACGAGGCCCGGAGTCAGGGTCCCGCGATCGGTGCCGTCATCGCGTCCGTCACGCGGACGAGGTCGGCCGGCGCCACCTCGATGTCCAGCCCGCGCCGGCCTCCGGACACGAAGACGGTCGGGTGGTGGAGCGCGGTCGCGTCGATGACCACGGGTGACGGTCGGCGCTGCCCCAGCGGGGAGATCCCGCCGAGGACGTACCCCGTCCGGCGCTGTGCGAGAGCGGGGTCGGCCATCGCCGCCTTCCGCCCGCCGAGGGCGGAGGCGAGGGCCTTGAGGTCCAGGGAACCGGTGACGGGCACGACGGCGGCCACGAGGGTACCGTCGACGCTCGCCATGAGCGTCTTGAAGACCTGCGCGGGCGGGACGTCGAGGGCTGCCGCGGCCTCCAGCCCGTAGGACGGGGCGCCCGGCCGGTGCTCGTAGGGGCGGGCGGTGTAGGCGATACCGGCCGCCGAAAGTGCGGCAAGGGCCGGGGTCCCTGCGGCATCCGCGGCTCTCCTCACCATGTCCTGCTCCTCCAGGTCCTACGACGCCGTGGCGACGTCCCGGAGGAGCTCCGAGATGCGGGGGTCGGGGTGGCCCCAGGCCCCCGCGAAATCGCAGGACGTGATGAAGTCAGCCACCACGGGACCCGCCAGGATCACCCCTTCGAGGTAGTCCACCCCGTCCTGCTGCACGGGCTCCGCCCCGTGGGCGACGAGCGTCTCGAGGAGAGATCCGGTGTCCGTTCCGGCCCCGGTGTGCAGGGAGCACCAGTACAGGTAGAGACCCTCGACCTCGTCGAGGGTGGCGAGAGAACCGTCGTCGGTGACGGTGATGCATTCGCGGAGGAAGTCTTCGGTGTGCTGCGTCATGGTGATGATCCTTTGCAGGTGCTCGTAAGCGGGGCCGGCGAGGGATGGGGCCGGCGGGATCGACTCGCTCGAGGCGGTCGGTGCGGTGAGGATGCGCTGGTGGGCATCCACCGCGTCAGCGCGCGAAGGCGCCGCGGGGTGACGGGTCGTCAGACGGGCGGGCGTACGCCGGGGCTCGGACACATCGGGTGGGTCGCTGGACCGCCTGCGAGCGGCTGCGGGGGAGAGGCTTCCTGGCCGTTCATGGTGCACGCCCCTTCCGGGGATGGTGCTCTGCTGTCGCGTACCCGGCGCGAGGGGCGGGGCAGCGACGAGAAGAACCGAAGGCAGCCGCCTTCTTCTAGACAACTGCCCCCACCCTACTCCTCCCCGGCGCGGATGGTGCGGGGCGGCTCGGCTACAGTACACGTATGCCCCCGACGCGTACCCGGAACCGCCGGGCGACCATCAACGACGTCGCCACCGCGGCCGGGCTTTCGCGGGGTACGGTGTCGCGGGTCGTCAACGGCGAACGCTACGTCTCGGACGAGGCGCGCACCGCCGTCGAGGAGGCCATCGCCCGCGTCGGCTACGTACGCAACTCGGCCGCACGGAACCTCGTCACGCAGGAATCCAGGGCGATCGCCCTGATCATCCACGAGCCGCACTCGCTCCTGTTCGAGGACCCGAACATCGGGTCGATCCTCCTCGGTGCCAACGCCGTCCTGTCGAGGGCCGACTACCAGCTGGTCTCCCTCATCATCGACTCGGACCGGGACAGCCGCAGGGTGGCGGACTACCTCCGGGGCGGGCTCGTGGACGGAGCGGTGATCGTCTCGGCCCGCGCGTCGGACCCGATCGCCTCCGCCGTGCGCGACATCGGGGTGCCCGCGGCCTTCGTCGGGCATCCGCCCGGGACGCCGGACCTGCCCTACGTGGCGATCGACAACGTGGCCGCGGCCCGCGCGATCACCCGCCGCCTCGTGGACACGGGCCGCCGGCGGATCGGCATGATCGCCAGTGCCATGGACCGCGACTCCGGCCATGACCGCTTCTCGGGTTTCCGCGACGCCATGGGCCCGCGCTTCGACGCCTCGCTGGTGGTCGAGTACCCGCTCTACACCTATGCGGCCGGGCTCGAGGGCATGCAGGAACTGCTGCGGCGCTGCCCGGAGATCGACGGCGTGTTCGCCGCATCCGACGCCGTCGCCGCCGGTGCCATGACCGCGCTCCAGGAGTCGGGGAGGAAGGTGCCCGACGACGTCGGGATCGTCGGGTTCGACGACAGCAGCTGGGCCCTGCGGACCAGGCCCCAGCTGTCCACCGTCAGGCAGCCCGCGGACCTGCTCGGCAGCACCGCCGCCGAACTGGTCCTGGCCCAGATCAGGGGCCTGCCGAGCCCGGTGCAGGTGCTCGAGACCGCGGTCGTCTGGCGCGACTCGGCCTGACGCGCCCGCAGGCCGGGCGGGCGCCCGAGATGAGGAGAACGCCATGTGGATCGGGTTCATCGAGTTCGACGTCCTGCTCGGCGACGTGCATTCGCTGAAGGGCAAGCGGTCGGTGGTGCGTCCGCTGGTGTCCGACCTGCACCGCAAGTTCGAGCTGTCCGTCGCCGAGGTGGGCCACCAGGACCTCCACCGGCGCGCCGTCGTCGGCGCGGGCCTGGTGGGCGGTGACCGGCGGCATGTCGTGGACGTGCTCGACCGCGCGGAGCGGTACGTCGCCGCGCGGCCGGAGATCGAACTGCTCAGCGCCCGGCGGCGGCTCCTCAGCAGCGAGGACTAGCGGCCGTCCTCCCGCTCAGGGATGGTCGGCGGAGGACGACGACGAGGCGAGCGCATGCAGCGCGCCGTCGTCGAACGCGTCGAGCAGGGCCCGGATGTCCTTGTAGACCTCCACCGCCCCGGCGTCACGCAGCTCGGCCTCACTGGTGCCGCCCGAGGCGAGTCCGATCGTCGGGATCTTCAGCTCGGAGGCCGCGAGGACGTCCCACACCGAGTCGCCGATGAAGACGGCGTTCTCCGCCTCCAGCCCGCCGGCGTCGAGCGCGGCCTGGAGGATGTCGGGGGAGGGCTTGCTGTTCTCGGCGTCGGAGGAGCTGGTGGCGGCACTGATGGACGCGTCCGCGTCGATGATCCCCCGCAGGACGCCGAGCTCCTGTTCCGAGGCGGAGGATGCGAGGACCACCGTCAGGCCGTCGTCGGCGCACCGGCGCACGAGGTCGGCAGCGCCGGCGAACGCGCGGAGGCCCGGCCAGTAGCTCGAGAAGATGGCGCCGTGCGTGGCGTCGAGCTCGTCGTCCTGGTCGGCGTCGCGGTCGTCCCCGAGCAGGTGCTCCACGAGCTTGTCCCCGCCCATGCCGATGGCGCGGTGGATCTCCGCCGCGGGCACGTCGTGGCCGAACCGGCGGAACGCCTGCCACCACGCGAGGGTGTGCTGGTAGTTGGAGTCGACGAGCGTGCCGTCCACATCGAACAGCACCCCGTGCCGTCCGTTCGTCGATTCCGTGGTGCCGTCTGCCAAGGTGTCCGCCTTTCCGCGTGTCTGGACTCGATTCCCCATCGAGTCTAGGAACGGGGAGCGACGTCCGTGGCGGCGTTCGCGCGGTTGCGGCCGGCGGGTAAGTGTGGCCGCGGGCAGGACGGGCTAGACACCGGCCACGGGCTCGACGACGATCGCCACGCGCTCGTCGCCGATGCGGGTCAACACCAGGGTGGCCTTCCCGCGGCCCTTGCCGGACCCGGTCAGCAGCTGCTTGCGCACCTCCTCGGGCGTCACGGCGGTGCCGCGCTTCTTGATGTCGAGCACGCCGATCCCCTCGGAGCGCACCCACGACCTCAGGGCCTTCACGTTGTAGGGACGGACCTCGAGCACCCGGTAGGCGCGGGCGAACGGGGTGTCCGTGTACGAGGGTGCGCAGATGTAGGCGATCATCGGGTCCAGCAGGTGCCCGCCGAGCTGCGCGGCGAGGTCAGCGACGAGCTCGGCCCGGATGACGGCGCCGTCGGGCTCGTAGAGGTAGCCGCCCGGCGCGCCGACCGCCGCCGTCGGGCCCTCCCCGAAATCCGCCGCGGACACCAGCTCCGCGGCGCCCTGCGGACCGATGACGAGCGCCGCCCGGCGGACGCCGTCACGCCGGAGGGTGTTGAACCAGAGAGCCACCTCGGTGACGTCGCCGCCCACGGACACCCACTGCGCCTCGCAGGTGGACGGGATCGCCGCGTGGGGCATGCCCGGGCCCATCTTCACGCCCACGGGCTTCCCGCCGTCGGCGAGGTGCTGGACGAAGGACAGGGGAGGGGAGAACGCCTCGGGGTCGAAGAGGCGGGAGGTGCCCGACGTCGTGGTCGTCCTCCGCGCGGGATCGAGCCAGACGCCGTCGTACGCCCCGGTGTCCACGGAGGAGGCGTCGGCGTTGACGACGCGCGCATTGCGGAAGGGCAGCAGGTTCATCGTCGCGGCGGCGGCTGTCGTCTCGTCGAGTTCGACGGCGGTGACGTCGCGCTCCAGGGTGGCCAGCGCCATGCTGTCGGCGCCGAGACCGCAACCGAGGTCGGCGACCCTCACGAGGCCGGCGTCGACGAAGCGCTGCGCGTGGCGTGCGGCGACCGTCAGGCGCGTGGCCTGCTCGAGGCCGGCCGCGGTGAAGACCATGCGCTCGGCGAACGCCCCGAACTTCGCGGAGGCCTTCGCGCGGAGCCGCGACTGCGTGAGCGCTGCGGCGACCACCTGCGCGGAGTGTCCCGCCTTGCGCAGCTGCCCGGTCAGGCGGAGGCTGTCGGCCTCGGTGTACGGCCCGAGGGAGTTCAGCAGCTCCCAGCCCTCGGGGGTCAGGATGTCCGCGATGTTCTCCGAAGCCATGCAGTCAGCCTAGGCGAAGTAGACGCCGATCCTGTTGCCGCGGATCTGCTCCACCTGGATCTCGACGTCGTACACCCGGTGCAGCACCTCCGGCGTCATGATCTCCTCGGGTGTGCCCTGGTGGATGAGCGCGCCCTCGCGCATCGCGAGGATGGTGTCCGAGTAGCAGGAGGCGAAATTGATGTCGTGGATCACGAGGACCACGGTCTTCCCGAGGTCGTCGGCGAGCCGGCGGAGCAGGCGCATCATGTCCACGGAGTGCTTCATGTCCAGGTTGTTGAGCGGTTCGTCGAGGAGGATGGTGCCGGTGTCCTGTGCCAGCACCATGGCGATGAAGGCCCGTTGGCGCTGGCCGCCCGAGAGCTCGTCGACGAAGCGGTCGGCGAGGTCCGTGAGGTCGAGGTACTCGAGGGCCCGCTCGATGTGCTCGCGGTCCGCCGCCGTGGGGCGGCCGTTGTTGTGGGGGAACCGGCCGAATCCCACGAGGTCCCGGACGGAGAGCCTGACGGTCAGCTGGTTCTCCTGCCGCAGGATGGACAGGGTCTGGGCGAGGTCCTTCCCTGGTGTGGTGGCGACGTCCAGCCCGTCCACCTCGACCCGGCCGGCATCCAGCGGCAGGAGCCGGCTCATCAGGGACAGCAGCGTGGACTTGCCGGCACCGTTCGGGCCGATGATCGACGTGACGCCGCCGCCGGGGATCGTGCACGTGACGTCGTCCACCACCGTGGCGGCGCCGTAGCGCTTGGTGGCGTGGCTGATGGTGATCACCGGATGCGGCCTTTCAGGAGGAGGACGAGGAAGACGAGGCCGCCGGTGAACTCGATGACGATGCTGAGGGCGGTGTCGAACGCGAAGACCTGCTCGAGGACGAGCTGCCCTCCCACGAGGGCCACCACCCCGAGGAGGACGGCGACGGGCAGCACGACGGCGTGCCGGAAGTGGTTGCACAGCTGGTACGCGAGGGCCGAGACGAGCAGGCCGAAGAACGTCGCGGGCCCCACCAGTGCCGTGGAGACGGCCACGAGCACGGAGCAGATCACGAGGACCAGGGTCACGGTGCGCCGGTAGTCGACGCCGAGGCCGACGGCGGTGTCGCGCCCGAGGGCCAGGACGTCGAGGCGGTGGCGCAGGCGCCAGGCGGGGACGCACAGGACGGTGACGGTGACGGCGGAGATCAGCAGCAGCATCGGATCCACGCGGTTGAAGCTCGCGAAGAACAGGTCCTGCAGGATGATGAACTCGCTCGGGTCCATGAGGCGCTGCAGCAGCGACGAGACCCCGCGGAAGAAGACGCCGAACACGATTCCGACCAGCAGCAGCAGGTGCAGGCTGCGGCCGTGGCCCGTGAACAGCCACCGGTACAGCAGCCACGAGAAGCCGACCATGAGCGTGACCTCGACGGCGAAGCGGATCGGCGCGCCGAGGGTGAGCAGGGTGGAGGCGCCGAGCGCGAACGCCAGGACGGTCTGGATCAGGATGTAGAGCGCGTCCAGGCCCATGATGGACGGCGTGAGGATCCGGTTGCCGGTCACGGTCTGGAACAGCACGGTGGACACCCCGACGGCGACGGCGACCAGCACCATGGCCCCGATACGGTTGAGTCGCCGCGGCAGGACGTAGGCGAGGTTGCCGTCGAGGTCCACGAGCAGGAACGCCGCGATGAGGGCAGCGGCGACGAGGCCGAGCACCACGAGCCACGCGGCGGGCGGAAGCGCTGTCATCGGCTTCCGGACCGACTGCACGACGGCGTCGGGCAGGGGACTGGTCCTAGCGCGCACCGGTGGTCCTCCTCACGAGCAGGGCGATGAACAGGGCGCTGCCGAGCACCGAGACGATCACGCCGACCGGGATCTCGTAAGGGAAGCGGATGACCCTGCCGAGGATGTCGCACGCCAGGACGAACCCGGCGCCGAACAGGGCGATCCACGGGACGGCGCGGCGCACGTTGTCGCCGATCAGCAGGGACACGAGGTTGGGGACGATCAGGCCGAGGAAGGGGATGGCTCCCACGACCACCACGACGACGGCGCTGATGAGGCTCACCAGGACGAGGCCGAGGTTCATGGTGCGCCGGTAGTCCAGGCCGAGGTTCGTGGTGAACTCCTCGCCCATCCCGGCCACGGTGAACCGGTCGGCGCACACGTAGCCGACGACGGCGAGCACGGCGACGATCCACAGCAACTCGTAGCGGCCGCGGATCAGGCCCGAGAAGTCACCGATCATCCACGTGTTGAGCGTCTGCAGCAGGTCGAAGCGGTAGGCGAAGAACGTGGTCACGGCGGCGATGACCCCGCCGAGCATGATGCCCACGAGCGGGACGATCAGCGTGTTCCGCAGCGGGATCCGGCGCAGGACGGTCAGGAAAAGCGCGGTCCCGGCCAGGGCGAAGACGGCGGCGATCCCCATCTTCGCCACGAGCGGGGCGGCCGGCAGGAGGAGCGTCGCGACGAGGATCCCCGCGGTGGCGGACTCCACCGTGCCCACGGTGGACGGTTCCACGAACCGGTTGCGCGCCATCAGCTGCAGGATGAACCCGGAGATGCTGAGGGCCACGCCGGCCAGGATGATCGCGAGTGTGCGGGGGACCCGGCTCACGACGAACGTCTGCATCACGGTGGCGTTACCGCGCAGGAGATCGGCGGGGGAGATCTCGGAGACGCCCACGAAGAGGCTGACGAGGGCGAGCAGCAGCACGGCCCCGGCGGCCGACCAGAGGGCCGGCGACCGCGTGGGGCCGGGCTGCTGTGCCGGCCGCTGCGGCCGGAGGGGAAGTGCTGCCATGGGGGGCGCCCGCCGCGGGAGCGGCGGAACGGATCAGGCCGCGACGGCCTCGTGGACGGCCGAGACCATGGCGTCGAGGTTGTTCAGGCCGTATCCGATCAGGTACCAGCTCGCCGAGTCGAGGTAGGTGACGTCGTCGTTCCTCGCTGCGTCGGTGCCGTTGACGAGCTCGTTGTCGAGGACGGCGGCTCCGGCGGCGCCGGCCTCACCGACGGCGGCATCGCGGTCGATGACGAACAGGTGCGCCGGGTTGATCTCGGCGATGTACTCGAAGGAGACGGCCTCGCCGTGCGTGCCCTCGCTCTTGACCTCGGAGGCGGGCTCGACGCCGAGCACGTCGTGGATCAGGCCGAACCGGGAGCCGGCACCGTAGGCGGTGACCTCACCGGCACTGGTCATCAGGACCAGGCCGTTGCCGGCGGACGCGGCAGCGTCCTTCGTCTCGGTGATCCTGGCGTCGAGCGAGGCCAGGCGGTCGGCCACCTCGTCCTCCGCACCGAAGATCCGTCCGAGCGACTCGGTGTGCCCGATGAAGCTCGCCATGGGATCGGCGGCGTCGACGCTCAGGTCGATGGTCGGGGCGATCTCCGCGAGCTCGTCGTAGGAATCGGCCACACGGCCCGAGATGATGATCAGGTCCGGGGCGGCGGCCGCGATGGCCTCGAAGTCGGGCTCCTTCATGGAACCGATGTTCGTGATGTCGCCGCCCTCGTAGGCCGCGAGCTGCTCGGGCAGCGTCCCCTGGGGGACACCGGCGACGTCGACGCCGAGGGCGTCGAGTGTGTCGAGGGCGCCGAGGTCGAAGGTGAAGACCGTCTCGGGGTCCACCGGTACCTCGGTGGTCCCCTGCGCGTGCTCGACCGACACGGTCGCGGCCGCTTCGGCCTCGCCGGCAGCTTCGGAGGAACCGCCGCAGGCCGTCAGGGCGAGGGTGGCCGCAGCGGCTGCGGAAAGGACGGCGAGGCGCACGTGTGCCATGGGTGAACTCCGGGGGGAAGGGGCCTGCACAGGCCGTGAATCGAAGTAAGGAGATCCTTACCTAGATCGAATCTAGCCGTAGTCCGTCGAATTACGCAACCGAAGCATGTCCTAATGCGTCCTACCGGGGCCCGCCGGGGAGGACGAGTGTCAACGCTGGCACTCGCCTTGACCGAGTGCCAGCCCTTGCATACAGTCGGACTTGGCACTCGCTCATAGCGGGTGCTAATCCCGAGGGAAGCGTGCATCGGCACCGCGACGACGGTCCACGCCCAGCCCGACGGCCCCCTTTCCATTGGTATCGAACGCAAAGGAGAGCCCGAGTGTCGGTCTCTATTAAGCCCCTTGAGGATCGCATCGTTGTCCGCCCCCTCGAAGCCGAGCAGACCACTGCTTCCGGCCTCGTCATCCCGGACACCGCCAAGGAGAAGCCCCAGGAGGGTGAAGTCGTAGCAGTCGGACCGGGTCGCGTCGACGACAACGGCAACCGCGTCCCCGTCGACGTCGCCGAGGGCGACGTCGTCATCTACTCGAAGTACGGCGGAACCGAGGTCAAGCACGGCGGCACCGAGTACCTCGTGCTCTCCGCGCGCGACGTCCTCGCCATCGTCGTCAAGTAGTACCCCTGGAGAAGCCCCGGCCCGTAGCGGCCGGGGCTTTTCCTCGCCAAGCCTGAAAGGAACCAACAGTGGCAAAGCAGTTGGAATTCAACGACGCCGCCCGCCGTGCCCTCGAGGCCGGCGTGGACAAGCTCGCGAACACCGTCAAGGTGACGCTGGGCCCCCGCGGACGCAATGTCGTGCTCGACAAGAAGTGGGGCGCCCCCACCATCACGAACGACGGCGTCACGATCGCCCGTGAGGTCGAGCTCGACGACCCGTACGAGAACCTCGGCGCGCAGCTGGCCAAGGAGGTCGCCACCAAGACCAACGACGTCGCCGGTGACGGAACCACGACCGCCACGGTCCTGGCCCAGGCACTCGTCAAGGAGGGCCTCCGCAACGTGGCGGCCGGTGCGGCCCCCGGGCAGCTCAAGCACGGCATCGAGGTGGCGGTCGAGGCCGTCGCCAAGCGCCTGCTCGAGAACGCCCGCGAGGTCGTCGGCCAGCAGACCGCCAACGTGGCCTCCATCTCCGCGCAGAGCACCGAGGTCGGTGACCTCCTCGCCGAGGCGTTCGACAAGGTCGGCAAGGATGGTGTGATCACCATCGAGGAGTCCTCCACCACGCAGACCGAGCTCGTCCTCACCGAGGGCATGCAGTTCGACAAGGGCTACCTCTCGCCGTACTTCGTGACCGACCCCGAGCGCCAGGAAGCCGTCCTCGAGGACGCGCTCATCCTCATCAACTCGGGCAAGATCTCCTCGCTGCAGGAATTCCTGCCGCTGCTCGAGAAGGCGCTGCAGGCCGGCAAGCCGCTGTTCATCATCGCCGAGGACATCGAGGGCGAGGCGCTCTCCACCCTCGTGGTCAACAAGATCCGCGGCACCCTGAACGTCGTCGCCGTCAAGGCTCCCGGCTTCGGTGACCGCCGCAAGGCCATGATGCAGGACATCGCCACCCTCACGGGTGCGCAGGTCGTCTCGCCGGACCTCGGCCTCAAGCTGGACCAGGTGGGCCTCGAGGTGCTCGGGTCCGCCCGCCGCATCACCGTCACCAAGGATGCCACCACGATCGTGGACGGCACCGGCAGCGAGTCCGACGTCGCCGACCGCGTGGCGCAGATCCGCGCCGAGGTCGAGCGCACCGATTCCGACTGGGACCGCGAGAAGCTCCAGGAGCGCCTCGCGAAGCTCGCCGGCGGCATCGGCGTCATCAAGGTCGGCGCCGCCACCGAGGTGGAGCTCAAGGAGAAGAAGCACCGCATCGAGGACGCCGTGTCCTCCACGCGTGCCGCTCTCGAGGAGGGCATCGTGGCCGGCGGCGGTTCCGCGCTGGTCCACGCCGGCAAGGCGCTGGACACCGACGCCGACGTGCTGGCACTCGAGGGCGACGCAGCCACCGCCGTCGGCCTCGTCCGCCGGGCCCTCGCCCAGCCGCTGCGCTGGATCGCCGAGAACGCCGGACACGAGGGCTACGTGGTCGTCGCGAAGGTCTCGGACCTCGAGGACGGTCACGGCTTCAACGCCGCGACCGGCGAGTACGAGAACCTCGTGGACGCGGGCATCATCGACCCCGTGAAGGTGACGCGCTCCGCCCTGCGGAACGCCGCCTCCATCGCGGCGCTCGTGCTCACCACGGAGACCCTCGTGGTGGAGAAGCCCGAGGAGTCCGACGACGAGGGCGGCCACGGCCACTCGCACTAGGACGCACGGGCTCCCGCCCATCGCCTGACGCAGCACCCCGGTTCCTCGGAGCCGGGGTGCTGCCGTGTCCGAGGGTGTCGAGGTGGTCGGGCTTCCTCCCCTTGCATGACGCCGGGACGTGGGAGTGTCCGGGTGTGCCCATCCCACCGGCAGCCGGAGTGGGAGGAAGCGGCATGCTCACGGGGCGGGCAGGTCCCGGCGCCCGACGGGTATCGGGGCCTCCTCGTGTATCGAACGCCGGCTGCTCGCGGCTATCCTGGGCACGTAACGATCCCGGGGGGTGAACGTGACTCGACGACTGTTCGGCGAGATCTCGCCGCTGACCTACCGCCTCGCCAGTGAGCGCATGATCCTGATGCGGCACCTGCGCAACCTCCGGAACCGCGGCACGCTCGCCTCGACCCGCTCGGAGGAGTCCCTGCCGGTCACGGTGTACCGGCACAACTCGCTGATCCGACGCCGTCTGGGCGATGTCGAGACGGAACTGCAGGACAACAAGGCCGTCAGCCTCGGCCTCACCGCTCCGAAGATCGACGGCATCCTGATCGCCCCGGGCGAGTGTTTCTCCTTCTGGCACCTCGCAGGTCGATGCTCCGCGAAGGAGGGCTACAGGGAGGGCCTGACGATCAGCAACGGCAGGCCGGCCAGGGGCATGGGAGGCGGGATGTGCCAGTTCACCAATCTGCTGCACTGGATGGTGCTGCACAGCCCCCTCACTGTCGTCGAGCACCACCACCACAACGGCCTCGACCTCTTCCCCGACTACGACCGCCAGATCCCCTGGGGCACCGGCACGTCCATCGCCTTCAACTACCTCGACTACCGGGTGGAGAACAGGACCGACGTCACGTTCCAGTTCCGGACCTCGACGACGGACGAATACCTGCGTGGGGAGTTGCGGGCCGATCACGACCTGCCGACGAAGTTCCATATCCGCGAACGTGACGCCTACTTCTACGAGGAGGGCGACGACGTCTTCCGGCACAACAGGGTCTACCGGATCGAGCGGGACAAGCGGACGGGCCGGGAGATCTCCGAGGAGCTGATCCTCGAGAACGAGGGAAGGATCGCCTATGACCGCTCCCTCGTCCGGGCGGAGATCCTTCCCGCCCGGCCGGCGCCCGCCGGGCGCGCCGCTACGCCCTGACGGGCAGGCTCGGAAGGCGAGCACCCGGGGTGTCGACGCGGTCGGGCTTCCTCCCATTGCATGACCCCGGGACATGGGAGTGTCCGGGTGTGCCCATCCCACCGGCAGCCGGAGTGGGAGGAAGCGGCATGCTCAGGGACGAGGAAGCCCCGGCGCCCGAAGGGGCACCGGGGCTACCTGGTGAGAACCGGGGATCAGGCGTCGACGACGATCGCGGTCACGACGGGCTGACGGTTGTAGAACCGGCGCATCCAGTTGGCCGTGGCCCGCTCGATGATCTCCTCCGGATCCTGGCGGCGACCGCCCTGACGGTTGGAGGCCGCATCGCGGAGCGCCTTCTCGACGGCGGCGCCCGCCTTGTCGAGGTCCTCGTCGGAGCAGGAGAAGCCCTTGGTGAAGAACTCCGGCGCCTCGACGATGTCCCCGTTGTCCGGGTCGATGATCGCGAGGACGGTGACGACGCCCTCCTCCGCCAGGCGGCGGCGCTCCACGAGGTCCTCCTCGGTGATGCCACCGACACTGTCGCCGTCGACGAACACGAGACCGGCCTCGACCTTGCCCGAGAGGGTGGCGCGTCCGCGGACGAGGTCCACGGTCACGCCGTCCTGCGCGATCACGACGTTGCGGGGATCGACGCCGGTGGCGACGGCGATCTCCGAGTTGGCACGCAGGTGGCGCCATTCGCCGTGGACGGGCATGACGTTGCGCGGCTTGACGATGTTGTAGCAGTAGGCGAGCTCGCCGGCGCTGGCATGGCCGGAGACGTGCACCTTGGCGTTGCCCTTGTGGACCACGTTGGCGCCGATCTCGGTCAGGGCATTGATGATGCCGTAGATCGCGTTCTCGTTGCCCGGGATGAGCGAGCTGGCCAGCAGGACGGTGTCGCCCTCGCTGATGCGGATGGCGTGGTCCTTGTTGGCCATGCGCGAGAGGGCCGCCATGGGCTCGCCCTGCGAGCCGGTGCAGATGAGGACCACCTTGTGGTCGTCGCTGCGCTCGAGCTTCTTGAAGTCCACGAGCAGGCCCTGCGGGATGTTGAGGTAGCCCAGATCCGCCGCGATCGTCATGTTGCGCACCATCGAGCGGCCCACGAACGCCACCTTGCGGCGGTGGGTGTGCGCGGTGTCGATGATCTGCTGGATGCGGTGGATGTGGCTCGCGAAGCTGGACACGATGATGCGGCGCGGTGCGGTGCGGAACACGGCGTCGATGGCCGGCGCCAGGTCCTTCTCCGAGGTGGTGAAGCCGGGGACGTCCGCGTTCGTGGAGTCGGTGAGGAACAGGTCCACGCCCTCCTCGCCGAGCCGCGCGAAGGCGGTGAGGTCGGTGATGCGACGGTCGAGGGGGAACTGGTCCATCTTGAAGTCACCCGTGTGCAGCACCATGCCGGCCGCGGTGCGGATGGCGACGGCGAGGCTGTCGGGGATGGAGTGGTTCACGGCGACGAACTCGAGGTCGAAGCCACCCATGGTCCGGCGGTCGCCCTCCTTGACCTGCACGGTCTTGGGGGTGATGCGGTGTTCCTTGAGCTTGGCCTCGATGAAGGCGAGCGTGAGCCTGGAGCCGACCAGGGGGATGTCCGCGCGCTCCTTGAGGAGATACGGGACACCGCCGATGTGGTCCTCGTGGCCGTGGGTGAGGACGACGGCCACGACGTCGTCGAGGCGGTCGCGGATGTAGGAGAAGTCGGGGAGGATGACGTTGATGCCCGGCTGGTGTTCCTCGGGGAACAGGACGCCGCAGTCCACGATCAGCAGCTTGCCGTCGAACTCGAAGACGGTCATGTTTCTGCCGATCTCACCGATACCTCCGAGCGCGACGATGCGCATGGCCCCCTTGGCCAGTTCCCGTGGTGCTTTCAGTGCGGCAGGTCTCTTATTCACAGATCAGGTTTCTCTCATTCATGCGGCAGGCGGGGCGGCGGCCGTCCGACGGACGTCGTCGGGGCCGGCAGATCCGGCAATTCCGGTCCGGTGGTCCCCGGTGTCCCCGGGAACATGCTTCTCCAAGAGTACGTGGTTCGCGCGCGCCCCGGCGGATCGATCGGTCCTCGGGCGTCCGCGGTCCGGTGCTGCCCGGGAGGCGACGGAACGGTCGAGCGGGAATTTGCTCCGGCCCTGCCGGGCAGGGCTGTGAGCGTCATCACCGGAATAGGGCCACTGCTGCCATGGTTCTAGACTGGCAAGGCCCGCGGGCGCGACCCGCCGAAGGCCCCTACCCCCACCCGGTTCCACCGAAAGAGGCGCAGCAGTGAGCCAGCAGTCCGGCCAGAACGAGACCCACGACCCCTTCGGATTCATCGGCCTGACGTACGACGACGTCCTCCTGCTCCCCGGCCACACCGACGTGATCCCCTCGGAGGCCGATACGTCGTCGCGCATCTCCAAGCGCATCACCGTCAAGACCCCACTGCTCTCCTCCGCCATGGACACCGTCACGGAGTCCCGCATGGCCATCGCCATGGCCCGCCAGGGCGGGCTCGGCGTCATCCACCGCAACCTGTCCGTCCAGGACCAGGCCGACCAGGTGGACCGCGTGAAGCGCAGCGAGTCCGGCATGATCACCAATCCGCTGACCATCGGCCCCGATGCCACCCTGCAGGAACTCGACGAGCTCTGCGGCCATTACCGCGTCTCCGGCCTGCCCGTGGTGGACCCGACCGGGCACCTGCTCGGCATCGTGACCAACCGCGACACGCGCTTCGTCCTCGAGCGCGAGTTCCCGCGGACACTCGTGCGTGACGTCATGACCAAGATGCCGCTCGTCACGGGGCACGTGGGCATCAGCGGCGACGACGCCATCAACCTCCTCGCGACCAACAAGATCGAGAAGCTCCCGCTCGTCGACGACGAGGAGGTCCTCCGCGGCCTCATCACCGTCAAGGACTTCACGAAGGCCGAGCAGTACCCGCTCGCCACCAAGGACGACGACGGACGCCTGCGCGTCGGTGCGGCCATCGGCTTCTTCGGTGACGGGTGGGAGCGCGCCATGACCCTCGTCGAGGCCGGCGTCGACGCCCTCTTCGTCGACACCGCCAACGGCCACAGCGCCGGCGTGCTCGAGATGATCGCGCGCCTGAAGGCCGAGAAGTCCGCCGCGCACGTGGACATCATCGGCGGCCAGGCCGCCACCCGCGAGGGCGCCCAGGCCCTGATCGACGCGGGCGCCGACGGCATCAAGGTGGGCGTGGGCCCGGGCTCCATCTGCACCACGCGCGTGGTCGCGGGCGTGGGCGTGCCGCAGGTCACCGCCATCTACGAGTCGGCGAAGGCCGCCATCCCGGCCGGGGTCCCCGTGATCGCCGACGGCGGGCTGCAGTACTCGGGCGACATCGGCAAGGCCATCGTGGCCGGCGCCGACACGGTGATGCTCGGATCCCTCCTGGCCGGATCGGCCGAGGCCCCGGGCGAGCTGATCTTCGTGAACGGCAAGCAGTTCAAGACCTACCGCGGCATGGGATCCCTGGGTGCCATGCAGACGCGCGGCAAGAACACCTCCTACTCCAAGGATCGCTACTTCCAGGCCGACGTCTCGGGGGACGACAAGCTGATCCCCGAGGGCATCGAGGGGCGCGTCGCCTACCGCGGCCCGCTGGCCTCCGTGGCGTACCAGCTCGTCGGCGGCCTGCGCCAGACCATGTTCTACACCGGGGCGCGCACCATCCCGGAACTGAAGGCCAAGGGCAAGTTCGTCCGCATCACTGCCGCCGGACTGAAGGAATCGCACCCGCACGACATCCAGATGACGGTCGAGGCACCCAACTACGGCTCCAAGTAGGCGCGGTCCGCTTCCCGGCGAGCCGCCCGATGAACGCCTGCAGCCCCCGGTGACCGGCCGGAGCCTCCTGGCCGCCGATCTTCCCAGCTCAGCTCCGACGGCGGCTCCGGCATGAGCGGACTCCCGCAGCCCGAAGCCGCCGCGCGCCGCAAGCTCCGGCTCGGCCCGTATGCACGTGCCGTCGGGCAGGTCCTCGTGCTCAGCGCGAAGGCCTCGCCGGGCGCCGTCGCCATGAAGGTGGCCGGCTCGCTCATCTCCGCGGTGCTGCCCCTGGTCACCACCTACTTCGCGTCCCTGACCACGACGGCGCTGGCCGCGGCCTACGCGGGTGACCCGGACGCCGGACGCTCCGCGCTCGTCTACGTGATCGTCACGGCCGTCCTCGGGCTGCTGTGGGGTGCGTTCACGAGCGTGGACCGCTACATCCAGCAGGTCCTGAGTTTCCGCGTGGGGGCGATCGTAGGGGATCGCATGTACGAGCGGTTCCTGGCGCTGGAGTTCTGGCGGTACGACGACAAGGAGACGGTGGACCTGTACGACAGGGCCCGCCGGTTCTCCGACTCCTACGCGCGGGTCCTGGACCGCATCGCCGCCATCTTCACGCAGCTGGTCTCGGTGGTGCTCGCGATCGGCGCGCTGCTGCTCGTCAGCTGGTGGATCGCGCTGATCGTGCTCGTGGCCATCATCCCCAGCGTCTACCTGCAGTTCCGGCTCTCCCGCGAGCAGATGGCGCACTGGAACACCCAGGTGGACTCGCGGCGGCAGCGGCGCATGATCGAGACGAACCTGATGAAGCCGCAGCACATCGCCGAGATGCGCCTCTACGGGATCGTCCGCCACCTGATGGACCTGCGCTCCACCCTGCGCGACGCCGACGAGAAGCGGCGCCTGGACTTCCAGAAGCGGTACATCCCGAAGCAGCTCCTCGCGGACGCCCTGCAGTACGGCGCCGAACTGCTGGCCCTCGTGTGGATCGTGGGCCAGATCATCGCCCGCGCCCAGCCGGTGGGCCAGTTCCTGTACGTGCAGCAGATCGTCAGCCGGGCGCTCAGCACCGCCAACAACCTTGTCTCCTCGCTGAGCTCCATCGACGAGGACCTCGCGAACCTCAAGGACTACGAGCAGTTCATGGACTTCCCGCTCTCCACCGGCGCTCCCGGCCGGCTGGAAGCCGCTCCCGCCGTCGTCGAGCTCCGCGACATCCACTTCACGTACTCCGGCGGCGAGGAGGAGGTGCTCAGGGGCATCTCCATGTCCTTCGAGCGCGGCACGCACGTGGCCATCGTGGGCGAGAACGGCGCGGGGAAGTCCACCCTGATCCGCGTCCTCGCCGGCCTCTACCAGCCGGGCAGGGGAGAGGTGCTGCTCGACGGACGGGACCTGCGCGGCATCCGCATCGACGACTGGCACCAGCACCTGGCCGTCATGTCGCAGGACTTCCTGCGGTACGAGTTCGCGACGGCGGAGAACAACATCTACTTCGGCGACGTCCACCATCCGCGTGACGACGCACGCGTGCGGCGGGCGGCGCGGGATGCCGAGGCCGCGGACTTCATCGAGAAGATGCCCAACGGCTTCGAGAACTACGTCAGCAACTGGATGGAGGACCCGCGCGGCCGGAAGGGCAGCGGCCTCTCCGGCGGGCAGTGGCAGCGGCTCGCGATGGCCCGCAACTTCTACCGGGACGCGCCCTTCATCGTCATGGACGAGCCGACGTCGGCCATCGACGCGCTCGCCGAGCACCGCATCTTCACCCGGCTCTTCGCCGACCGCTCACGGACCATCATCGCGATCAGCCACCGGCTCGCCACCATCGAGAAGGCGGACGTCATCCACATGCTCGAGGACGGGCGCGTGGTGGAGTCGGGGACGCACCGGGAGCTGGTGGCGCTCCGCGGCCGCTACTACCGGATGTTCGAGAGCCAGCTGCCGGACACCTGAGCCCTGCCGGATCGTCGGCGCAGCCCGGATGCGGCGAGGGGGCCGAGGGCGGCCAGGCCAGGACGCGATCACGACGGCGGACCGCGGCGCACGGTTCACGGTGATGCGGGGCAGGGCACGTCCTGTGGCCAGGGCCCCCGGTGGATGCGATCAGCCGTCGGCCCCGGCGGGGAGGCCGAGCGCGGCGCGCAGCGCCCTGAACGCGTGCGCCTCGTCCGCGTACGGCATCACCTCGAGATCGTCCCCACCGGCGGGGGTGCGTGCGACCTCCCAGCCACGCTCGGCGGTGCGGCGCACGTTCGCCGTCCTGGACGGCACGTCGCTCGTGCGCCGCCGCAGCGACACCAGGGTGTCCTGACCGCCGGAGGAGAAGCCGGCGGAGGCGAGCTCGAGCGCCATCTGCGAGCAGTCCACCGACGCTTCGAGCGGGACACACAGCACGATGCTTCCCGGACGCGCGAAGAGGGCCGCCTTCCCGGCAGGAGACTCGACGAGGAACGTCACGGAGGTCTGCCGTGCGACGGCGACCGTGGCATCGATCCACAGGGTGGCACTGGTCAGGATCCGGGCCAGCGCCCTGGCAGGGCCACGAGGGGTGACCTCGTCCCCCTTCCGATCGAGGAGTTCCCGCACCGAGAGCGTCGAGAACCCCGCGCGCACCAGTTCCGAGGTGTCGGGAAGGTCGGCGAGCTTGAGCATCGACCGCGATGCCTCCTCGGACGGGCCACGGTTCAGAGCCAGCAGCGCGAGCAGCTCATGGGTCGTGAACTGCACTGCCGAAGCTGGTGGTGCTGCCGTCATCATGTTCCCTCGAGTCGTGGTCGGTCGTGGTCCGTCATGGTCCGGGTCAAGACTAACCAGACCCGGGGGCTCCGTTCGCAGAACCCCTGCCTCTCCGGAGGAGTGCCGGCAACGCCCGGCGGCCGGTACGGCTTTGCGGTGAGGCAGGTGTTCCTGCGAGGATGGCCCGGCACGAAGCACGAGGATCACGGATCAGGGACGGATGAGCATGCTGCGGACCTTTCGGGCCCGGACGGCCGCGGAGAGCGGGGCGGCCGTCATGGCCTGCTGTGTGCCCGCGCCCCGGCCGGCCTCCTCCATGAAGGGCAGTTCCTCCGCCTGACGCACGCCTGCACCCCGTGGTGCATGGCCCGCGGCACCCACGCGGTCGGTCGCGCCCTAGGACGTGAGCCGGCAGAGCTCCCTTCCCTCCGATCCTCCGTCTGCCGAAAGCCCTTCCCATGCAACCGATCTCCATCAAGGACATCCGCTCCTCGTTCATCAACGCCACGCGGTCCGAGACCGTCAAGCTCACCCCACCGAAGAACCTCGACACCCTGGACTGGGAGAACCTCGACTTCCTCGGGTGGCGCGACGAGAAGATGCCGCTGCGCGGCTACCTGGTGGTGCCCGGTCGTCAGGGGCCGTCCGGCATCCTGCTCAGGGCTCCCGAGGGCGGTGCCCGCAAGAACCGCTCCGTCCTGTGCGAACTCTGCCGCGATGTGTACTCCAAGGAGGACGTCCTCCTGTGGGTGGCCCGCCGGTCCGGCCAGTCCGGACGCGACGGCAACACCGTCGGGACGCTGATCTGTGCCGACTTCATCTGCTCGTCGAACGTCCGCAGGGAACCGCCGGCCAGCGAGATCCACCCGGATCCGGCCGTCGTCGTCCGGCGCCAGGCGGGTGAACTCCGCGAGCGCACCGACAAGTTCATCGCCCGCGTCCAGCTGAGGTAGCGGCAACGGCCCGGGTACCAGGGGCGCTGCCGCCCCGGGTGCCCGGGGCCACACACCTGCACGCGGGGGCGCCCCGATGAGAGGCCGCGCGACGGCGCTGGGCTAACCTAGAGCAGTGACTTACGAGATCGAGATCGGCCGAGGCAAGCGCGGACGCAGGGCATATTCGCTGGACGACGTGGCGGTGGTGCCGTCCCGGCGGACCCGTGATCCGCTGGACGTCTCCGTCACCTGGCAGATCGACGCCTACCAGTTCGAGATGCCCGTCGTCGCAGCCCCCATGGATTCGGTCATGTCGCCCGCCACCGTCATCGCCATGGGCCGCCTCGGGGGCCTCGGCGTCCTCAACCTCGAGGGACTGTGGACCCGCTACGAGGACCCGCAGCCGGTCCTCGACGAGATCGCCGGCCTCAGCACCGAGAGTTTCAGCCCGGCAGCCACCCGCCGCATGCAGGAGCTCTACAGTGCGCCCATCCGGGCCGAACTCATCACGAGCCGCCTGGCCGAGATCCGCGAGGCCGGCGTCACGGTGGCAGGGTCCCTCACCCCGCAGCGCACCCAGCAGTTCTACAAGACCGTGCTCGCGGCCGGCGTCGACATCTTCGTAATCCGTGGCACCACGGTCTCCGCCGAGCACGTGTCCAAGAACGAGCAGCCCCTGGACCTGAAGAAGTTCATCTACGAGCTCGACGTCCCCGTGATCGTCGGCGGCGCGGCCGGGTACACGCCCGCCCTCCACCTCATGCGCACCGGCGCGGCCGGTGTGCTCGTCGGCTTCGGCGGCGGCGCCACGACGACCACGCGCCGCGCGCTCGGCATCCACTCCCCGCTCGCCTCCGCCATCGCCGACGTGGCCGGCGCCCGCCGCGACTACATGGACGAGTCCGGCGGACGCTACGTGCATGTCATCGCCGACGGCGGCATGGGTGCCAGCGGCGACATCGTCAAGGCCATCGCGATGGGGGCCGACGCCGTCATGCTCGGCTCCGCGCTCGCCCGGGCCGAGGAGGCGCCCGGCAAGGGCTGGCACTGGGGCCAGGAGGCGCACCACCACGAACTGCCGCGCGGCGACAGGGTCGATATCGGCACCGTGGGTCCCCTCCAGGAAGTACTGTGGGGGCCCTCGCACCACACCGACGGCACATCCAACCTGATCGGCGCCCTGCGCCGGGCCATGGCGACCACCGGCTACTCGGATCTCAAGGAGTTCCAGCGCGTGGAAGTGGTCCTCTCGCCCTACGCCTCCACCGACTGATCCGAAAGGCATACCGTGAGCGACCTGTCCCGCGAGCTGCACGACGCCGAACTGACCACGCCCGACCTCGTGATCCTCGAGATGGAGGCGGCGTCGAAGGAGGACGCGGCGGCGCAGCTGGCAGGGCGCCTGCACGCAGCCGGGCGCATCTCCGACCTCCAGGCGTTCCTCGACCAGGTGAACTCCCGCGAGCACCAGATGGCCACGGGGCTGCCCGGCGGGGTGGGGCTGCCGCACGCGCGCAGCGAGTACGTGAACCAGACCTCGATCGCCGTCGGGGTCACGCGTTTCGGCCACAGCCTGGACTTCGGCGCCGTCGACGGCCCCGCCACGCTCGTGCTGCTCATGGCCACCCCGGCGCAGTCCTTCTCCGAGCACCTCGAGGTGCTCGCCACGATCGCCCGCAGTCTCTTCAAGGAGAACTTCCGTGAATCGCTGCGCCGCGCGCACGACGCCGAGGTGATCGCCGAGCTGATCAACTCCTCGCTGGTGTTCTTCGACCACTGACGCGGCGTGCCGTGCGCGGCTACTCGCTCCGCCAGGAGTGCCAGAGCGACGCGTAGGCGCCGTCCAGGGCGAGCAGCTCGTCGTGCGAGCCGAGCTCCGCGATCCGCCCCTCCTCCACCACGGCCACGCGGTCGGCGTCGTGCGCCGTGTGCAGCCGGTGTGCGATCGCGATGACGGTGCGCCCCTCGAGGACGGCATTGAGCGACCGCTCGAGGTCGCGCGCCGCCTGCGGGTCGATCAGGGACGTCGCCTCGTCCAGTACCAGGGTGTGCGGATCGGCGAGGATCAGGCGCGCCAGGGCCAGCTCCTGCGCCTGCGCAGGCGTGAGCTCGTGGGCGCCCGATCCCACCTCCGTGTCCATGCCCTCCGGGAGCTGCTTCACCCAGTCCAGGGCACCGACGCTGCGCAGGGCGTCCTCGAGCTCGCCGTCACCGGCGTCCGCGCGTCCGAGCCGCACGTTGTCCGCCACGGACCCCACGAAGACGTGGTGCTCCTGCGTCACGAGGGCCACCTCGCGGCGCAGGTCGTCCAGCGGCCGGTCCACCAGGGGCACGCCGCCCACGGTGACGGAGCCCGACGTCGGCGGGTGGATGCCCGCGATCAGCCGCCCGAGGGTGGATTTGCCGGCACCGGAGGGACCGACGACGGCGAGGCGCTCGCCGCGCACCAGGGTGAGGTCGACGCCGTGCAGCACATTGTGCCCGGGGCGGTACGCATAGGTCGCCGCGGACACCACGATGTGCTCGTTGGCCGGTTCCGCCGTGGTCGCCTCGCGGTCGGGCTCGACGTCCTTGATACCCACGATGCGGGCGAGCGACGCGGCCCCGACCTGGATCTCGTCGGTCCACATGATGAGCAGGTCCACGGGGTCGATCAGGCGCACGGCGAACAGGGCGACGGCGGCCACGGCACCGGCCGTGACCACGCCCTGTCCCGCGAGCCAGCCGCCCCACAGCAGCACGGCAGCGGCCGGCAGCCAGAACGCGACGTCCGCCGCCGGGAACAGGACCGAGCGCAGCCACAGCGTGTACCGCTCGGCGGAGAAGCTCCTGCCGAGGGCGGCGTCGAGGTCGGCGCGACGCAGGGAGCCGAGGTCCAGGGCGTCCACGGTGCGTGCGCCCTCGATGGTCTCGGTGATCGTCCCGTTCACGACGGCGTAGGTCTCCCGCTCGCGCATGTAGCCGCCCGCGCTGCGCCGCAGGTACCAGCGCGTCACGGGCCACAGCAGCGGCAGGCCCACGAGGAGTGCGAGGGACAGGACCGGGGAGGTGACGACGGCGGCGCCGAGGGTCAGGACGATGGTCACCACCGACACGACGACCTGCGGCACGCCGAAGCGGACCGTGTGGGACACCGCGTCGATGTCATTCGTGGTCCTGGCCACGAGGTCGCCCGTGCCCGCCTTCTCCACCGTGGACAGCGGGAGCGCCGTCACGTCCTTCATGAAGTCCTCGCGCAGCTCGGCGAACACGCGCTCGCCGAACACCATCCCCGACCGCACCGCGTAGCGGCGCAGGACGGACTGCACGGCGAGGAAACCGAGCATCCCGAGGGACACGGCGGCCACGAAGGACGGCGTGGTCCCGGCGGACACGGCGTCGATGAGGATGCCGAGCAGCAGCGGCCCGGCGAGGCCCGCGACGGCCGAGCCGACGTACAGCGCGATCACGGCGCCGAGGCCCCGCCGGTGGCGGCGGATCAGGCGGGTGGCTTCGTCGCGCACCATCCCGGGCCCGGCGACGGGAAGCTTTGCCGTGCTACTCACTGCGGATCACCACGTTCCGGTAGGCGGGATTGCTGGTCATGAGGTCCTTGTGGCTGCCCTGGGCGGCCACACGGCCCTCCTCGAGGAAGATCACGCGGTCCATGATGCGCAGCAGGAGCGGGCTCGCGGTGACGACGACGGTCGTCCTGCCGTCGTGGCGCCGTGCATCGCCGAGCCGGGCGGCGATGCGTTGCTCGGTGTGGGCGTCCACGGCACTGGTCGGCTCCACCAGGACGAGGTTCTCGGCGTCGGTGAGGAGGGCCCGGGCCAGGACGAGGCGCTGGCGCTGCCCGCCCGAGAAGCCCCTCCCGCGCTCGGTGACCTCGTGATCCAGCCCGCCGTCGAGCCCGTCGAGGATGTCCAGGGCGCTCGCGGCCTCGAGCGCCGCGAGCACGGCGTCGTCGTCGTGCCGGCCGTGCGGGTCGAGCTGCCCGCGGAGGGGACCGCTGAACAGCTGCGGGCCGGCCTCGCTGACCACGATGCGCGCGCGGATGTCCGCCAGCGGCACATGCCGCAGGTCCGCGGCGCCCCACCGGACCGTCGCCTCCTCGAGGACGGCGTCCTCGAACCGGCCGAGGCGCGTGACGGCGTCCGTGGACTCCGCGGGCTCCCGCGAGACCACGGCGGTGAGGAGCCCGGGCTCGATGACGACACCGGAGCGCTCGTCGACGAGGACAGCACCCGGCGGCGGTGCGGGCACCGGCGAAGCGCTCTCCGTGACGTGCGCATCGACCGAGAGCACCGCGATGATCTTCCGGGCGCCCACGTGGGCACGGATGAAGCGGGCCACCGAATCGGCTGCCGCCCGGATGGGGGTCATGAGGAAGATCGAGAAGCCGTACAGGGCCACGAGCTCGCCCGGCGTGATGTCGCCCGAGAGGACCAGCGAGGCGCCCACCCAGGTGAAGACCACGCTGAACGACCCGGCGATGAACACCTGCGACGCCTCGAGGTCCGCGAGGGAACGGGCCACGCGGATGCCGGAGTCGCGCGTGACCGTCGACTTGTCGCGGTAGCGGTCCACGAAGATGTGCTCGCCGCCGATGCCGCGCAGCACGCGCAGGCCGGCCACGGTGTCCGCCCCGACGGCCGTCATCCTGCCGGACGCCTCGCGCTGCTCGCGCTGCCGCGCCTGCATGGGCCGCACGACGAACAGCAGGAGCCCGCAGCACACGGGGACCCCGACGAGCACGACGACCCCGAGCACGGGGGAGGTCTGCCAGATGAGGACGGTGACCACGAGCCAGGCCGCGGCCGCGCCGGCGAGCCGCGTGAGGACCTCATACACCTCACCGAGGCGGAAGGCGTCGGACGCCGCGGTGGACACCACCTCGCCGGTCGAGAGCGCGGTGGGCAGGGCGTCGCCGGTCCTGCTGATCTTGTGCCCCACGAGGCGGACGGACCGAAACGCCGCCTGCATCCAGTTGCTGACGCCCGCGCGGTGCGTCGCGGTGTCCGAGGCGGCCTGGACCACCATGAGTCCCAGCAGCGCACCCGCCCAACCGAGCAGCGCCCGCGCATCGCCCCCGATGACGCCGTCGTCGATCGCCCTGCCGAGCACGAAGGGCATCACGGCCTGCGAGGCCATCCAGACGGTGCCGAGAAGGATCCCGGCGGTCAGGGTGGCCTTCTGGTGGCCGCCGAGCCACAGCAGGTACCGCGCGGGGGAGCGCAGGTCCGGCGGGCCGGTCAGGGAGTAGGGAAAGGAACGCACGAGGATTCATCCTAGACCGCATCCCGACGAAGTGATAGGGATTCACCAATCACTCTTCGGGTCGCTGCAGCGCCCCCGTCCAGTCCGGGAGCCATTCGTTGTTCTACACGCGTACGAAGTACCGTTGAGGGGTGTTGAAGACCGCGCTCAAGCCTCGATGGATCCTCCTGCTGATCCTCGCGATGGCGCTCGCCGCGGTCTTCGTCCTCCTGAGCCAGTGGCAGCTGAACTCCTCCAGGGAGACTCCGCCGCCCGCACCGAGCACCACCGAGACCGTCCGTCCGCTGACCGGGGTTCTCGCCCCCCTCACGCCGCTCTACGCCTCGGGCGCCGACCAGATGGTCTCGCTCGACGGTGCCTTCCTGCCGGACACGCGGATGCTGGTGCAGAACCGCCTGCGCGACGACGTGGAGGGCTTCTGGGTGGTCCAGGGAATCGCGGTCGACGGTTCGGGCGGTGACGGCCCCGAGGCCGCTCCCGGCGGGGACGCCGTCATCCCGGTCGTGCTCGGCTGGGTGCCCGAGGCGGAGGACGCCGCGTCCGTCGCCGTGCAGCAGGGCGCCGCCGGGGTCGTCGGGCGCCTCCTGCCGCCCGAGGCCCCCGAGGTGCAGCAGCCCGTGGAGGGCGAGGTCCCCACACTCTCCACCGCCGAGCTCTCCAACCTGTGGGACGCGAGCGTCTACGCGGCATTCGTCGTCGCCACCGAGGTGACGGCCGACGGCGCAGCCGTGCCGTTCGCGGCGGGCATGGAGCCGGTGGTCGTAGGCCCGCAGCCACAGGACACACCGATCAACTGGCTCAACATCTTCTACGCCATCGAATGGGTGGTGTTCGCCGGGTTCGCGTTCTTCCTGTGGTGGCGCCTGGTCGCGGACGATCACCGCCGCATCCTCGAGGACGCCGAGGACGCCGCGGAGGAGGCCCGCGCCCACCCGTCCCCCGTCGCGCCCGGCGCCGAACCCACTCCCCATCCTGCGCCCGGGTCGACTCCCGGCACGTCCTCCAACGAAAGCGGTGCCCACCGTGACTGAGCCAGTACTCGACCCCACCGCCGGAACTGCCGGACGAACCGGCGCCGGACGCGGGCCGGCCGGGAAGCCGAAGCGGCGGTTCGGCGGGACGCACGCGCAGATCCGTTCGGCGCTGAGGTTCTACAAGGTCCTCGCCTACGCGACAGGGATCATGCTCCTGCTCGTCGTCGTCGAGATGGTGGCGAAGTACGGCTTCGGCTCCGAGATCGTCGCGGGCGGGGGAGCGGTCCTCCAGTTCCTGCCCGAGGTCGTCGCCGAGACGGCCGGCGGCGTCAACCTCTCCACGGCCGTGCTGATCGTGCACGGCTGGCTCTACGTGGTCTACCTCATCGCCGACTTCCGACTGTGGCAGCTCATGCGCTGGCCCTTCGGCCGCTTCGTCCTGATCGCGCTCGGCGGCGTGGTGCCGCTGCTGTCGTTCTTCGTGGAGAAGCGGGTCCACCGCCAGGCCGAGGAGGACCTCGCGGCGCATCCCGAGGCCGCACCGCGGTACTGAGCCGGACCCCGCGCAGGACAGCGCTCCGCCGCGGGTACGGGCGTTCCTGCCCGTCCCCTGATGTGCGGTGGCCGGGACGCGCGGACTATTGTTGATGGGTGACTACCCCCGAGAACGGCTCCGAACACCGTCCTGTCCTCGTCGTGGACTACGGCGCGCAGTACGCACAGCTGATCGCACGCCGCGTCCGCGAGGCCGACGTCTACTCCGAGATCGTCCCTCACACCCTCAGCACGCAGGAGATCCTCGCGAAGAACCCCGCGGCGATCATCCTCTCGGGAGGCCCGTCCAGCGTCTACGCCGAAGGCGCCCCCCGGGTCGACGCGGACCTGTTCGACGCCGGGGTGCCGGTGCTCGGCATCTGCTACGGCTTCCAGGCGATGGCGAACGCGCTCGGCGGGACGGTCGCGAAGACCGGGCTGCGTGAGTACGGCTCCACGGACGTGCAGTCCGACGGCGCATCGCGTTCCATCCTCGCCGGGACCCCCGAGCAGCAGAACGCCTGGATGAGCCACGGCGACAGCGTGCAGGCCGCCCCCGAGGGCTTCGACGTCCTGGCCAGCACGGCAGGCGCACCCGTCGCGGCTTTCGCGCACGAGGAGAAGGGCCTCTACGGCGTGCAGTGGCACCCGGAGGTCAAGCACTCCCGGCACGGGCAGGCCGTGATCGAGAACTTCCTCTTCCGGGGCGCTCGGCTCGACCCGAACTGGACCACGCGCAACATCCTCGAGGAGCAGGTGGAGCGCATCCGCGAGCAGATCGGCGACGCGCGCGTGATCTGCGGCCTCTCCGGCGGCGTCGACTCCGCCGTCGCCGCCGCGCTCGTGCAGCGTGCCGTCGGCGACCAGCTCACGTGTGTCTTCGTGGACCACGGTCTGCTGCGCGAGGGCGAGGCCGAGCAGGTGGAGCGCGACTTCGTCGCCGCCACGGGGGTGAAGCTCCACGTCGCGAACGAGCAGGAACGCTTCCTCGCCGCGCTCGCCGGCGTCTCCGACCCCGAGACCAAACGCAAGATCATCGGGCGCGAGTTCATCCGGGCCTTCGAGGAGGCCGAACGCGCCATCATGCGCGAGGCGGAGGCCGAGGGTGAGCCCATCCGGTTCCTCGTCCAGGGCACCCTCTACCCCGACGTCGTCGAATCCGGCGGCGGAGAGGGCGCCGCGAACATCAAGAGCCACCACAACGTGGGCGGCCTGCCCGAGGACCTGCAGTTCGAGCTCGTGGAGCCGCTCCGCACCCTCTTCAAGGACGAGGTGCGTGCCGTCGGCGCCCAGCTCGGCCTGCCCGCGGAGATCGTGGGACGCCAGCCGTTCCCCGGTCCGGGACTGGGCATCCGCATTGTCGGCGAGGTCACGGAGGAGCGCCTGGCGCTGCTGCGCCGGGCCGACGCCATCGCGCGCGCCGAACTCACCGCGGCCGGGCTCGACAACGAGGTCTGGCAGATGCCCGTGGTCCTCCTCGCCGACGTCCGCAGCGTGGGCGTCCAGGGGGACGGACGGACCTACGGGCACCCGATCGTCCTGCGGCCGGTGTCCAGCGAGGACGCCATGACCGCCGACTGGTCGCGCCTGCCCTACGACCTCCTGGCACGCATCTCCAACCGCATCACCAACGAGGTGGACGGCGTCAACCGCGTGGTGCTGGACGTGACGAGCAAGCCGCCGGGAACCATCGAATGGGAGTAGGCGGAGTGGGCGGTGGCGTCAGAACCACTTCCCCCCGCCCGGGCCGCGTTGCTATCCGCGGGGTCCGAACGCTTATCGGATAGCTTGGAAGACATGCCAATCTGGTCGAGATCAGCTCGTGACGAAGCAGGGAAGAAGGCGGCTGTGCCGGAGCAGGACCAGCGGGACACGGCGGGGTCGCCGGCGGATCGGCCGCAGGGCCGGCAGGGCGTCGGACCGGGCCGTCAGCGTCCGGCCCCGCCCGCCGATGCTCCCGACGAAGCCTCGGCCCAGGACTTCCTCGTGCCGTGGCTCGAAGGGCTCGGCCCCCAGGCCAGCGGCGACACGCTCCTGCACTTCCGGCCCTCGGCCGGCACGAGCATCGACCTGACCCACGCCCACCCCTCCGGGCTCGCGCAGCTCCTGGCCGGACGGCGCACGCGCCTGTCGACGCTCCTGCGCGACCCCGTCCAGTACAGCGCCGCCAAGGCCGCGGCGCGGGCACTGCGTGCGAAGATCTTCGAACTCGGCACCGAACGCGGGATCGACGTCGGCTACCTCACCGCCGGGACGGCGTCCTGGCGGTCGGTGGATGACTCCGGACGCTCCGAGACGCTGAACGCCCCGGTGCTGCTCACCGCCATCTCCCTGACGGTGCACGCCTCGCAGGACGACTACGAGCTGCAGATCACCGAGCAGGCGCGCATGAACCCCGCGCTGGTCCGCCACCTGAGGCAGCAGCAGGGCCTGGAGGTGGATCCCGTCCGTATCGCACGGCTGGCCTACGGCACCGCCCGCTTCGATCCGCACCCCGTCCTCGAGCGCATGCGGGTGCTGAGCGAGGGTGTCCGGGGCATGTCCGTCGAGCACCGCATCCTGGTGTCCACCTTTGCCGACCTCGCCGGGGTCAAGGGCGATCCCGCCCTGCGCCCCGACCACCCCGTCCTGGCCGCCCTTCTAGGGTCGGCCAGGGGGGACGCCGAAGCCGCGTCGGGACTCAAGGGTGCTGCGGACGGTCTGCTGTTCCCGGCGGCCGACGAGCGGGACCCGGCCGAGGAACTCCTCATCCTCGACGCCGACAGGGCCCAGCAGGACGTCCTCGACCTCGCGTCCGCGGGCGTCAGCGTCGTGGTCGCCACGCCGCCGGGGACCGGACAGACCCAGACCGCCCTGAACCTCGCGGCGCGGGCCGCCGCCGAGGGCAGGCGCGTGGTGGTCGCGGCGGAGCGCCGTGGCACGCTCAACGAGTTCGTACAGGACCTCGACGGGCTCAATCTGGGCTCGCTCGTCCTCCAGCTGGGCAGCCAGACCGGACCCGCGCAGCTGCGCGAAGCGGTCATCCGGGCCCTCGTCCGCAACGAGAAGGCGGTCGAGCCCTCTCTCGAGACGCTCCACTCCACACTGGCCGGACACCGGCACCAGCTCGTGGAGCACGTGCGCAGCCTCCACAACGTCCGCAGCCGGTGGGACTGCTCGCCCTACCAGGCCATGCAGTCCCTTGCCGGCCTCACGGCCCTGGACCCGGCGCCGTCCACCACGGTGCGCCTGAAGCGCAGCGTCCTGGACTCCATCACCGACCGCAGGGAACTGACGGAGCGGCTCCAGCGAGCCGCCGACCTGGGGAGCTTCAGCAAGGCCTCGACCGAGAGCCCGTGGTACGGTGCGCAGCTGCTGAACCGCAAGGAGACGGAGCGCGCGCACGGTCTCGCCGAGCAGCTCGCAACCGAGATCCCCGAGCTGCGGGGCAAGGTGCAGCGCGTCGCCGAGCACTCGCACATCACGCTCGGCGGGACGTTCGGTGAGTGGGGCGAGCAGCTCGAACTCCTCGTCGCGGTGCGCGAGAGCCTGGACAAGTTCACGCCGGACATCTTCGACCGGCCCGTCACCGACCTCATCTCCGCCACGGCGCCGTCCTCGTGGCGGAAGGAGCGGGACATCGAGATGAGCTCGATGACGCGGTCCCGCCTGCGGCGTGTGGCCAAGGAGTACATCCGGCCGGGTGTGCACATCTCCGACCTGCACACCTCCCTCCGCGAGGTCCAGCAGCAGCGCACCCTGTGGACTCGTTATGCCCTGACCGAGCGCCACCCCTCCGTCCCGACGGGTCTGGCGGAGATCCACGCGTCCTACCGCGACGTGGACGCGCGGCTCACGGACCTGACGGCGATCCTCCGCCCCACCTCCGACCACCCGGACCTCGCGGCGCTGGAACTCGACGCTCTCGAGACCCTGCTCCGCGACCTCGCCGTGGACAAGGAGACCCTTGCGACACTGCCCGAGCGCACCCTGCTGCTCGACGAGATGCGCGAGCAGGGCCTGGGTGAACTGCTCGCGGACCTCGCTGAGCGCGAGGTCCCCGCCGAACGCGTGGGTTCGGAGCTCGAGCTCGCCTGGTGGCAGTCCGCGCTCGAGGCCATGATCAGCGGCGACGACTACCTCGCCATGTCCGACGGCGACAGTCTGCGCACGCTCGAGGCGGAGTACCGCCTGGCCGACAACGCGCACATCGCCTCCGGGCCCGCCAGGATCCGGTGGACGCTGGGGGAGCGCTGGCGCGCCGCCGTGGAGAACCACCCCGGGGACGCCGCCCGCCTGCGTCAGGAGCTCAAGGACGGAACTCTGACCCTCGAGGTGTTCGCGGGACTCGACCATGAGCTCGTGGCTGCGCTCCTGCCGATCTGGGCCGTGAGCCCGCTGACCATCCGCGGCGCCGTACCCGAGGGCCACACCTTCGACACCGCGGTGATCCTGGACGGCGAGTCCATGTCGCTGCAGAGCGCCGTCCCGTGCATCGCCCGGTCCTCGCAGGTGGCGGTCTTCGGTGACGACCGCCTCGCCGGGCCGACCCGCTTCAGCATCGAGGTGCAGTCCGCGGACCGCGCATCCACCCTGGAGCCCCTGCCCAGCGCCTTCGACGCGCTGCGCAGTGTGCTGCCCGTACGCGGACTCACGGAGATCTACCGCGGCGTGGACCGGAGCCTCGACACCTACCTGAGCGAGTCCTTCTACGACGGCAAGCTCTCCCGCCTGCCGCAGGCCTCCGAGGTCACGGGCGCCGGGCGCGGCCTCGTGGTCGAGTACCTGCCCAATGGCACCGGCATGCCGAGCTCGGAGCACGACGGCGTCGAGAGCGTCGCGGTCGAGGTGAGCCGCGTCGTCGAGCTGGTCTTCGACCACATCCGACGCCGTCCGAGCTTCTCGCTCGCGGTCGTCACCGCCAGTGCCCGACACGCGGCGCGGGTAGGGGAGGCGATCCGCCTGCAGATGGCGGAGTTTCCCTGGGCAGCAGACTTCTTCACCCCGGGCAGGGAGGCGTTCCGCGTGGTCCCCGTCGAACGGGCAGGAGGACTGGTCCGCGACGACATCATCTTCTCGCTCGGCTACGGCCGCACGCCCCACGGGCGGACGCTCCACTCCTTCGGTCCGCTCTCGGGTCCTGACGGCCGCCGCAACTTCGTCATGGCGATGACGCGCGCACGGCGCTTCCAGCACGTGCTCACGTGCTTCCAGCCGTCGGACCTCGATCCCGACCGCCTGACCACGGGGGCGCTGGACTTCTTCGAGCTGCTGCAGCGCGAACTGGGCGGAACCCCCGGACACACGCCCGCCGCAGGCGGCGGCAACGAGGATCCCCTCGTCGCCGACCTGGTGGACCGCCTGCGCTTCCGCGGCGCCGAGGTCTGGGACCACTACGCGGGGGTCCTCGACATCGTCGCGGTACGGCCGGCGGACCTGCGCGCCGACGGCAGCGCCGCGGCAGCGCACGACGAGCGTCCCGCTCCACTGGCGATCGAGTCCGACGGGACCGGCCGCTACGGGGGCATGTCGGTGCGGGAGCGCAGCAGGCTCCGACCTCAGGTCCTCGAGCGCATGGGCTGGCGCTACATGCCGCTCTGGACCATCGAGGTCTTCACGGACCCCGACGGGTGCGCGGAGCGCGCCTCCGGCATCCTGGGCCTGCCGCCCCGGGATGCCGCCGACCAGCAACGCACACGGAAGGACGCCCCGAGGATGCGCGAGGACGAACAGCACCCCGCCAGCGGAACCGGTCCGGGTCGGGATTCCGCGGAGTCGGTGGAGTCGGCGGACTCCACGCCGATCGTGCCCACGACGGCGGGAGAGGACGACCCCCGTTCCTGGGGCGACGCGGAGGACGACCACGACGAGTGGCTCCAGGAGCAGCGGCCCCCGCACTGGGGGTGATGGCGGCCCGGTGCCGGGCGGCGCGATGCGCTGACCGTTCACGGCTTCGTCGTCAGCACGAGGTGGACGTCCCCCGAGCTGGAGGATCCGGCCAGGACGGCGGCGTCGTCGGCGCCCGCCGCCACGACGACGAGCCCGTCGTCGCCCGCCTCGCCGGGCCACGCGCTGCCGGTCCCGCCGGGTGCCGTCCAGAGGACGGCCACCGACCGGGCGAGGACCGTCGGCTCGGCCGGGGCGTCGTAGCCGTCGCCCGTGCTGAGGACCACGTCGACGAGCTGGCCCGGCGCCAGGAGCCGGACGACCGCAGGATCGGCCGGCCGGAGCGGGACCGCGACGGTACCGGGGCGGGTGCCGGTCAGCAGGCCGTCGCCCACCAGCGCCGTCGGTGGGATGGGGGAGCCCTGCGCCAGCGGAGCGGCGAGCTGCTGGCCCACCACCTGGCCGGGCTGCTCGAACGCGGGACCCGTCACGGCCTGGGCCGGGATGCTGGCGGTTGTGACGTCCGCGTCCGTGAGGACCGTCCCGACCGCGAGGTCCCGGGCCGCGCTGACCACCGTCGTCGTCGGGTAGTCCTCACCCACGGCCGCCTCGACGGCGACGCCCGCGGCGATGCTGAAGAGCAGGCAGGCCAGGAGCCTCTTGCGGCGATGGACGAACCTGCGCAGGCGGTACCGCAGTGGAACTTCCCGGAGGACCGGAGTCGGGGTCATGCCCTGACCCTAGGCGGGCCCTGCCGCCTGCCGGCCTGCCGCAGGAGCTATGTGGACGGAGCCGGACGGGCTCCTGCAGACCCTCCGGCCTGCAGGATCCCCGCGTCAGGAGCCGAGTGCCCCCGACTGCCACCCGCCGACGGTCGGCGGACCCCCGTCGCCGTGCAGGGCGCGGGCGTCAGGAGGCGGCGGCGGTCCCGCTCGCCGAGGAGGGTGCGCTGGTGCCCGCGGACGAGCCGGAGGCCGCGCCCACGGTGCCCGGGGACCCGGTGCCGGCAGCGGCGGTCGAGGAGGTGGACGGCGATCCCGCATCCGTGCTCGTCGTCGTGGACCGCGAGTCGTTGCGGTAGAACCCCGAGCCCTTGAACACCACGCCCACGCTGTTGAACTTCTTGCGCAGTGATCCGCCGCAGGCGGGGCATTCGGTCAGGGAGTCGTCGGAGAACGACTGCTGGATGTCGAAGGCGTGGCCGCAGTCCTTGCAGGCATAGGCGTACATGGGCATGGAAATCCTCCTGGACGGGCTTCGTGGTCCCCTGGTGGCCGATCCGGCCACTGCTCTTGGCACTCTCCAGGGTCGAGTGCCAGTCTACACGCCCGCGTCCACCGCTCCGAAGCGCTCCAGCCCATCGGCAGTGAACACGCCGGCCAGCGGCTGGTCGTAGGGTTCGGCCGGGATGGTGCCGATGGGCAGGAGCTCGGAGCGGTAGACGACGCCGAGCCGGTCCACCGCTCCCGGCCGGTCCAGGGGATGGGCCGCGAGGAAGCGGTCGTAGTAGCCGCCGCCCTGTCCGAGGCGGTGCCCGGCGCGGTCCACACCCAGCGCGGGTACGAGGATGAGTGCGACGTCCGTCATCTCCCCGAAGGAGCGCCGTGGACCCGTCGGTTCGTCCACGGGTGCGCGGACCGAGCGCTGCAGGGGAACGCCCGGTGTCCAGGACACCCAGGACAGCCGGTACCCCGGCTCGCACACGGGGACGACGACGCCGAAGCCGAGGCGATGCAGGTCCTCGAGCAGGGGTACGGTTCCGGGCTCGGGGTCGCGGCCGAGGTAGGCGGCGATCGTCGGGCGGGCGGTCGGGGAGCCCCAGTCCGAGGGGGGATCGGAGGGAGGGGACACTGCAGCAGGGCGGGTCAGATGCGCGACGACGGCCCGGGCGACGGCGCGGGACTGATCCATGCGGTCGGCGGGATCCAGGACTGCGCGTGCAGCGCGCAGGGAGGCCCGCAGGTGGTGCTTGCCCGTATCACGGCTGGTGAGCGTCATTCCACCATTGTGGAGGGCGGCCCGGGCTCGGCGCATAGGTTAGGTAGTGTGGTGCCCATGACTTTGCGATCACGTGTGACGAAGGCCGTTATCCCCGCGGCCGGACTGGGAACCCGCTTCCTCCCCGCCACGAAGGCGATGCCCAAGGAGATGCTCCCCGTCGTGGACAAGCCCGCCATCCAGTACGTCGTGCAGGAGGCGGTCGACGCCGGCCTCTCCGACGTGCTCATGATCACGGGGCGTAACAAGAGGGCCCTCGAGGACCACTTCGATCGCGTGCCCTTCATCGAGCAGACCCTCGAGGCCAAGGGTGACCACGACAAGCTGGCCGCCGTGCGCCGCCCCTCCGAGCTCGGCGACATCCACTACCTCCGCCAGGGCGATCCGAAGGGGCTCGGGCACGCCGTGCTCCGCGCCAAGCTCCACGTCAACAACGAGCCGTTCGCCGTCCTGCTCGGCGACGACCTGATCGACGACCGCGACCCGCTGCTCGAGACCATGATCGAGGTCCAGGCGAAGACGGGCGGCTCCGTGATCGCCCTGATCGAGGTCGACCCACAGCAGATCAGCGCCTACGGCTGTGCCGACATCACCGAGATTGACGGCGAGAACCACGTCCGTGTGAACCAGCTCGTCGAGAAGCCGGCCGTCGAGGACGCACCCTCCAACCTCGCCGTGATCGGCCGCTACGTGCTGCACCCCCGCGTGTTCGACGTCCTCGAGACCACCGAGCCCGGCCGTGGCGGCGAGATCCAGCTGACCGACGCCCTGCAGACCCTCGCGGCTGCCGACGGCGAGGGCTCCGGCGTCTACGGCGTGGTGTTCCGTGGCCGCCGCTACGACACCGGCGACAAGCTGAGCTACCTCAAGGCCGTGGTGACGCTGGCTTCGGAGCGTGACGACCTCGGCCCCGACCTGCGCGACTGGATCAGGGACTTCAGCAAGAACCTCCCGGACTAGTACGGAGCGGCACGCCATGTGGTCGGCGACCAGCTGGCCCGTGAGCCTCAGGACGGGTTCCCTCGTCCTGAGGCCCATACGCCACAGGGACAAGGCGGCGTGGACGGCGCTGCGACACCGCAACGCCCGCTGGCTCGCGCCGTGGGAGGCGTCCAACCCGGACCCGGAGGGCTTCCTGCCCACCTACCACCAGATGGTGCGGTCCCTCTCGGCGCAGGCGCGTGCGGGATCGGCGCTCCCCTTCCTGATCACCGAGCAGGACCCGGGTTCGCGCGACGCCCGGCTGGTCGGGCAGCTGACCGTCTCGGGGATCACCTGGGGGTCGGCGATGACCGCGACCCTCGGGTACTGGGTCGACGCCGAGCGGGCCGGCAGGGGAATCGCCCCGACGGCCGTGGCGCTCGCCACCGACTACTGCTTCGGGGACCTCGGACTGCACCGGATGGAGATCAACATCCGGCCGGAGAACAGCGCGAGCCTCCGCGTCGTGGAGAAGCTGCACTTCCGCGACGAGGGGCTGCGGCCACGGTACCTGCACATCGCCGGGCAGTGGGCTGATCACAGGAGCTTCGCCCTCACGGCCGAGGAGGTTCCCCGGGGCCTCCTGGCTCCATGGCTGGAGCGGTCGGGGCCGCCCGGTGGCTGACGCAAGGGTCGAATGCCGTCGCGGGCATACCCGTAGCCGACACACCGCGGCCAATGCGTCGGCGCGGCCGTTCCTGCTCCTACGGTTCTAGGTGTGGTCTTCTCCATGAACAGCTCCGTGGTGCTCGCCGCGATCGTGGGACTGTGGCTGGTGTGGGTAGCTCCCGCAGTCGCCAGGAGGACCGTGCCGGCACCTGCCGGAAGCACTCTTCGATGTCGGACAACCGGGGCCCGCCCCGGAGGGAGCAGAATGATGATGACCGCGCCGCAGGACGATGCGCCCACCGGAACCCGAGGGGTTTCCCACCCGATCCCGGGGACCGCGGTCGATCCCTCCAGCGGGTCCTCCTCGTGGACAGGTGCCTTCGCCCCGCGGTGGGGACGCGTCGGCATCGCGCTCGTTGGCCTTCTGGCCCTTGCGGCCACCCTGGTGACGCTCGTGCTCGGGGCGTTCGGCGTCGTGTCTTTCCTCGTCCCGCTGATGACCCTCGCAGTAGCCGCAGCCGCCGTCGCGGCGCTGAGGATGCTCGCCGCGCGCTCCCGTCGGGCCCGGGTGGATCGGGCGTTCCTCGATGCCATGGCGCCCGTCCGGACGGCCGACCCTCTGGCGCAGCCGGCTCCTGCGGCACCCGCTGCCCCCCGCCGTCCCACCGCCCTGTTCGACGCCGAGGAGACCCCGGCGCGCCGCCTCACGGCGATGGAGATGCGGACCGCGGCACTCGCCGTCGCGCACGGATCCACGGTTTTGGATGTCCGCAGCGCGCCCGCGCCGGACGCCGCGGTCATCGCACCGCCCGGGTCCCCGGAGTGGGCACCCGTGCAGCTCCCGCGTCCCACCTATGTCGATGCCGCGAAGGCCGAACGCCAGGCTCCCGCGCCGCTGGACCTGCCCGAGGCACCGAAGCCCGTCTCGAGGACGCCGATCAAGACGTCCGAGGCCGCTGCCCGCATCGCAGCCTCCGAGGAGACGGTGCGCGACACCCTGCACGAGACGGCGGCCCCTGCGACGGGCCGGATCAACCTCGACGACGTGCTGCAGCGTCGGCGAGCCTGACCGGGCCCACCTGGTAGGGGAGCCCTCCGCGGGCACCCCGTCCTAGGCCTTCGGGGAGGCAGCATGAGGGCGAGGGAGGCGCGCATCCTCCGCGAGCAGGACGCCATGGCGCTCCTCGGCTCGGACGCGCCCTCCGGCATCCTGCGGCAGGTTCTGGCCTCCCGGGGATGGGAGCTCGAGGACTGGCGGCTCGAATCGCTGCACCACCGGCCGGGCGCCGGCGTGACGGGCGTGTACTCGGTCGCCGTCCGGCCCGCCCGCCGCCCGCGGGGCCGTCCCGACAGCCTCGAACCCGCGCCGGCGTACGCGTGCATCACCTCGGGCTCCGTCGCGCTCCCGTCCGACGGCGTCGCCGTGGTCCGCCGCGGCGCCGGTGATCTCGCGGTGTGGCTGCATCCCGCCGATCCGCTGCTGCCAGGACTGCCCCTGGCCGTCGACGCGGAGCGCGCCACGGCCTTCGCCTTCGGCCCGGGACATGATCCAGCGACGACACACCTGGAGCTGCGGAGCTATCGACCGCTCCGCCGGGCCGTAGTGCTCGCGGTCAACGGGGAGGACCGTCGTTACCTGAAGGTGGTGGGGGGCCCCCGGAACCCACCCCCCGCCACCCAAAACCCCACACCCCCCCAAAGCAGTCCCCCCCCCCCC